>NZ_JAJUWT010000002.1 GCF_021390395.1 Saccharothrix sp. S26 | reverse complement strand
GATCGCTCCGAACAACACTGACAAGTAATGTCAGTTGTCCAGTAACAATCTCAAAGGAAACCTCTTGACGAGGTTCATAAATTTACTGGCTATTCGGCACGCTGTTGAGTTCTCAAAGAACACGCGCACATCATCACGCACCGCTCGCGCGGCTCGATCCGAGGCTTGTGATTCAGCTAAAGCTTGTAGTGGAAACCAGACGCCCCGGTCGCAACGGCTCAGACGAGCCTGGACTGGGTCTTCCGTTCCGAGGTCACCCACTCTACCACGTTAGCGGGAGCTTGGTTCGTGACCTGCCGCACTCCGTTCCGGTGTTCCCGGCCCGTTCCGTGCTGACATGGAGAAAGTTACACGCACCCGAACCAGAGGTCAAATCGGGGGCGCAGCACCACGCCACAGGCTGAAACCGCAGGTCAGCAGCCCGTGCCGCAGTCCACCCCACGCTATCCGACCCGGTCCACGCGCAACAGTGTGACCGCGATCACACTCGAACAAGGCGAAGGCCGCCGGTCCAGGTGGGACCGACGGCCTTCGACGTCACGCCGCGTACGAGCGGTTCGCGCAGGTCAGACCTGCACCCGCACCCCGGCGGTGTTGCGCTTGCCGCGCCGGACGACCAGCCACGCCCCGTGGAGCAGGTCCTCCTTGGCGGGCACCCACTCCTCGTCGGTGACCTTCGAGTTGTTCACGTACGCGCCGCCCTCCTTCACGGTGCGCCGCGCCGCGCCCTTGCTCTCCGCCAGCCCGGAGCTGACGAGCAGGTCAACGATGGTCGGCCCGTCGGCCAAGCGAACCTCGCCGGTCGGTGCCTCGGCCATCGCGGCCTCCAGCGTCGACAGGTCCAGCTCGCGCAGCTCGCCCCGGCCGAACAAGGCCTGGCTCGCCGCGATGACCTGCCGGGTCTCGTGCTCGCCGTGCACCAGGTTGGTGAACTCCTCCGCCAGCTTCTTCTGCGCGGCCCGCAGGTGCGGCGCCTCGGCGGTCTGCCGCTCCAGCTCGGCGATCTCCTCCTGGGACAGGAAGGTGAACAGCCGCAGGTAGCGCAGCACGTCGGCGTCGCCCACGTTCACGAAGTACTGGTACCAGGCGTACGGCGAGGTCATCTCGGGGTCGAGCCACACGTTGCCGCCGCCGGTGGACTTGCCGAACTTGCGGCCCTCGGCGTCGGTCACCAGCGGCGCGGTCAGCGCGTGCACGGACTTGCCGTCGACCTTCCGGACCAGGTCGACGCCGCCGATGATGTTGCCCCACTGGTCGGAGCCGCCCACCTGGAGCGTGGTGCCGTACTTCCGGTTGAGCTGGAGGTAGTCGTGCGACTGCAGGAGCAGGTAGCTGAACTCGGTGTAGGACATGCCGTCGCCTTCGAGGCGGCGCTTGACCGTCTCGCGGGCGAGCATGACGTTGATCGAGAAGTGCTTGCCGACGTCGCGCAGGAACTCCAGCACCGAGACGTTCCCGGTCCAGTCCAGGTTGTTGACCACGATCGCGCCGGTGGGGCCGTCGTCGAACTCGACGAACCGCTCGAGCTGGCCGCGGATGCGCCCGGCCCACTCCGCGACGGTGTCCAGCGAGTTGAGCGTGCGCTCCGCCGTGTCGCGCGGGTCGCCGATCATGCCCGTGGCGCCGCCCGCCAGGACGATCGGCCGGTGCCCGGCGCGCTGGAAGCGGCGCAGCATGAGCAGCGGGACGAGGTTGCCGGCGTGCAGGCTGGGCGCGGTCGGGTCGAACCCGGCATAGAGGGTGAGCGGGCCCGCGTCGAGGTCCCCGCGCAGGGCGTCGAGGTCGGTGGACTGCGCGATCAGGCCGCGCCAGGACAGCTCATCGAGGATGTGCTCGCTCACGGGAGGCCATTCTCCTCCACCTGGTCAAAGCGGTTTGAGGCGGTGTCCGCGCCGGGTAGTCGCCCTGAGGGCTCTAGTGAGAGGACCGCGGCGATGACCTACCCGAACCACGACCGACGTCCCGCTGACCGTCCGACCGAGTTCGTGACCCCGGCCGAGCCGGTGTACTCGCGGGAGGAAGAGGTCGTCGAGCGCGGTGACGGCCGGGTGCGCGCGGTGCGCGTGGTGTGCGCCGTGATCGACCTGCTGTGCTGGTTGTTCGCGATCGTGCTGGCGATCCACATCTTCCTGGTGATCGGCGGGGCCAACCCGGCGAACGGGTTCGCGCAGATGATCGACTCGTGGTCGGCGGGGGTGTCGTTGGGCCTGCGCGACCTGTTCACGCCCGCGAGCGCCGGGCTGCGGACGTTGCTGAACGACGGTCTGGCCGCGTTGCTGTGGCTGCTGATCGGCGCGGTGCTGACCAACGTGATCACCCGGGTCGCGCTGCCCGCGCACGAGCGGCGCGTGTGGTACCGGCGGACGGTGCGCTAGTCACCGCCCGATGAGGTGGGCGACGGCGGCCTCCTCGATCGCCCGCAGGTCGTCCGGGGTGAAGCCGCGGCCGGTGAAGCGGGCGACGGCGGTGAGGCCGCGCGCCTTCTTGTGCCGGGCGCCGTGCAGGTCGGCGACGAGGTCGGCGATGGCGTCCGGCACGTGGTGGGTCGCCCACGGCTCGAACGCGGCCAGGAGGCGGCCGCGTTCGGCGAAGGAGAGCTTGGTGACCGCGTTGACGTTCCAGAACATGCTCGCGGCCCGCCCGTGCTCCGACAGCGCGGCCAGGACCTGGGCGTTCGCGCCCCGGTAGCCGTTGTGCTCGACGGTGACGACCGTGCCGTCGACCTCGTGGACGGCCACCCACGGTCGCGGGTCGTGGCCGAGCAGCAGGTCGCGCAGTGAGGCGGTGCCGGTGGCGTCGAAGGCGGCCAGGACGCGGTCGACGGTCGAGCCGGTGATCACGGTGACGGTGGCGGCGTCGCTGATCGGGCTGCGTTCGACCCACCGGTGCGCGGCATGGGGCGGTTCGGTGGTGTCGAGGCGCTTGATCACGTGCTCGGGCGCGGGCGGGGCCTCCCACACGGCCAGGTGGTAGGCCTCGGCGTCGTTGCCGTCACGGCCGCGGGCGTGCACGCGGACGCGGTAGTCGCCCGGCCACGGCGGGGTGGCGGCGTGGTGGCGTTGCCGGCGTCCCGGTCGGCCCGGGATGCGCGCGTCGCCGCGCTCGGCGCGCCAGCTCAGCTCGACCACCTCGTCCCACCACTCGAGGTCTTCGTCGGGTGGGCCGGTCAGGACGCTGAGCTGGACGTCGACCGGGTGGTCGGCGGCGGTGCGGACGGCGATGCCGCCGGGCGTGGTGGTGACGAGGCCGTTGGCGGAGAAGTCGGGCGCGACCGGGGTGCCCGCTTCGGCTTCGGTCAGGGTGAAGTGGTGGTCGCGGACCGGCACGTGGCCGTGGGACACCACGGGGAAGCGGTAGTCGGCGCGGTGCCGGGCTCGGCTGGCCTCGGTCAGCGCGGCGGGTCGGGGCGTGCGCGACAGGTGCAGGGCGGTGACGCCGAGCGCGACCCCGACGACGGCTGCCGGGGTGGCCGCGTCGAGTTCGTGCAGGACGGCGTGCGCGGTGACGAGGGCCAGGGCGAGGTGGGGTGTGGCGTGCCGGGCGGCGAGCGCGCTTTCGGCTCGGGCTTCGGGGCTGGGGTGCGGGCTCGGGGCCGCGGCCTTGTCCACGTCGGCGGTGAGCGCGCGGGGGTCGAAGTGGGCGGACAGGGCGGGGTGGTGGCGCAGGCGGTCGACCAGGGTGGCGATCTCGTGGGCGACGCCGGGCCGCAGCGCGTCCAGCATCGTCACCGCGGTCGACGTCTCGCTGTCACCACCGGTGCCGACCACGGCGAACGCCCCGGTGACAGGGGCGGGCGCCCGCACCAGGCCGTGGGAGTGGGTCGGCAGGTCGGCCAGCCGCAGTTCCAGCGCGCCCAGTACCCGTTCGGCGAGCAGCGGCCCGAGCCGGCGCAGCGCCTCCGCCGCCGTCGTCGTCGGTTCCGGCGTGGGTCCGAGGCGGCCCAGGGTGGCGGCGGGCGTGGGCGGGATGCGGTCCGCCACGGCGGGCAGGTGGGCGGCGATCACGGTGGCGAACGCGTCGATCTTCCCCATGGGCCCATCCTGGCACTACCGACCGTCACGGAAGTGTCACTCGGGCGCGCAGGGGTTTGCCCCGGCTGGCCAATTGTCCTCGTGCCGTTCGGCGACGAAGTTTGCTTCCGTGGCCAGCGACTTGCAGCGGAAGAAGACCTCCATCGTGTTCACCGCCATGGACTCGAACGGTGACGGGTTCCTCGAGCGGGCCGATTTCGAGGCGTTGACCGACCGGTGGGCGCACATCCGGGGCGGGGCCGACGACGGTCGGTTGCGGGAGATCATGATGGGGTGGTGGGAGACGCTGCGGTCGGCGTCGGACCACGACCGCGACGACAAGGTCACCGTGGACGAGGTGCTGTCCGTGGTCAGCGACCTGGGCACGATGCTCGACCTGGTGGTGGCCACGGCGGAGTCGATGTTCGAGGCGGTCGACGAGGACGGCGACGGCGAGATCTCCGCGGCCGAGTACGGTCGGATGATCCACGCCTGGACCGGCGACGACGCGCCGACCGACGAGGCGTTCGCCCGGCTGGACCTCGACGGCGACGGCTCGATGTCGAAGTCCGAGTTCGTCCGGCACTGGGTGGAGTTCTGGGCGGGCGACGACGCGGACGCGCCCGGCACCCACGTCTTCGGCGAGGTCTAGCGGGGTTCGGGGGCCGAGGCGACGACGCGGGTGCGGCGGGTGCCCCGGCGGTAGGTGCTGACGGCGGGCGAGTCGATCCAGAAGCGCCACGGCACGTCCACCGCCACGGCGACGCCGACGCGCGGGCCGGTGCGGATGTCGGAGTGGTCCACCGGGTCGCCCGCGAGCAGCCGCACGGTCGCGCCCGGCGCGGTCAGGTCGACCCCGTTGTGGCCGCGGTCCAGGCCGAGGACGCTGGTCAGGCGGGCCGGGCCCTTGGCCAGTTCGGCGGTGCTGCGCGCGGCGGGTCGGCGGGCGTGCGCCAGCGCCGACCCGGTGACCACCTCGCCGGCCCGCAGCAGCACCGCGCCGGGCACGCCGTCGGTCAGCGTCACCACGTTGGCGCAGAAGTGCATGCCGTAGACGAAGTAGACGTAGAGGCGTCCGGCCGGGCCGAACATGACGTCGTTGCGCGGGGTGCGGCCGCGGTAGCAGTGCGACGCCGGGTCGTCGCCGCCCCGGTACGCCTCGACCTCGACGATCCGCACGCCGACCACGCCCTCGTCGGTGGTCGACTCGATGACGCCGCCGAGCAGGAGCCGCGCGGCGTCGACCGGGTCGACGGCGAGCTCCTGCTCGGTGAACTGCCTAGGCGTTGCGGGCAACGGAGACCTTGTCGCGCAACCTCTTCAACTGCTCGGCGACCCGGTCGGGTGCGGTGCCGCCGTGCGCGTCCCGTGACGCGATGGACCCTTCCACGGTCAACACGCTACGCACTTCGGGCGTCAACGCGGGCGAGATCGTGGCGAACTCCTCATCGGTGAGCTCCTCCAGCCCGACGCCGCGCCCCTCGGCGACCCGGACGCACTCGCCCGCCGCCTCGTGCGCCACCCGGAACGGCACGCCCTGCCGCACCAGCCACTCGGCGATGTCGGTGGCCAGGGTGAACCCGGCGGGGGCCGCCGCCGCCATGCGCTCGGTGTCGAACCGCATGGTGGCGATCATCCCGGCCAGGGCGGGCAGCAGCAGGTCCAGTTGCTCGACCGAGTCGAACAGCGGCTCCTTGTCCTCCTGCAGGTCGCGGTTGTAGGCCAGCGGCTGGGCCTTCAGCGTGGCCAGCAGGCCGGTCAGGTTGCCGATGAGCCGGCCGGACTTGCCGCGGGTCAGCTCGGCGACGTCGGGGTTCTTCTTCTGCGGCATGATCGAGCTGCCGGTGGCCCAGGCGTCGTCCAGCACGGCGAAGCGGAACTCCGCGGTCGTCCAGATGATCACCTCTTCGGCGATGCGGGACAGGTCGACGCCGATCATGGCGAGCACGAACGCGATCTCGGCGGCGAAGTCGCGCGACGCGGTGCCGTCGATGGAGTTCTCCACCGGCCCGTCGAAGCCCAGCTCGGCGGCCACCGCGGCCGGGTCCAGGCCCAGCGACGAGCCGGCCAGCGCGCCCGAGCCGTACGGCGACAGGGCGGTGCGCTTGTCCCAGTCGTGCAGCCGGTCGACGTCGCGCAGCAGCGCCTGGCCGTGCGCCAGCAGGTGGTGCGCGAGCAGCACGGGCTGCGCGGACTGCAGGTGCGTGCGGCCGGGCATGACCGCGGTGGCGTGCGCGGACGCCTGGTCGGCCAGCGCCTCGACGACGTCCAGCACGCCCGCGGCGACCCGGCGGGCGGCGTCGCGCAGCCACATCCGGAACAGCGTGGCGACCTGGTCGTTGCGGGACCGGCCGGCGCGCAGCTTGCCGCCCAGCTCCGGTCCGGCGCGTTCGATCAGGCCGCGTTCCAGCGCGGTGTGCACGTCCTCGTCGGCGGGCGTCGGGGTGAACGCGCCGGACGCCACGTCGGCTTCCAGGGCGTCCAGCGCCGCCAGCATGCGGTCCAGCTCGTCGTCGGCCAGCAGGCCGGCCCGGTGCAGCACGCGGGCGTGCGCGCGGGAACCCCTGATGTCGTACGGGGCGAGTCGCCAGTCGAAGTGCGTCGACGCGGACAGCCGCGCCATCGCCTCCGCCGGTCCTCCGGCGAACCGGCCACCCCACAATGAGCTCACGTGATCGAATCCCTCTTCGCGGCGATCTTGGTCGGCAGGCCGCGCGGTGGCGCGCAGCCCGGGGCCGGCGGCTCCTCGCCGCGCCGGGCGGCGACGACCGCGCGGCCACCATGCAGCACGAGCCGGACCTCGCCGGACACGTGCCGCTGGGTGTCGTCGATGAAGCTGTCCAACGCCTGCTTGAGCGGCGAGAACCACAGGCCTTCGTGCACCAGTGCACCCCAGCGCCGCTCGACCTGCCGCTTGAAGCGGACCAGGTCGGGCTCCAGGGTGACGTCCTCCAACTGTTGGTGAGCGGTGGTCAACGCGCTCGCGCCGGGCGTGTCGTAGGCGGGGACGCCGGTCAGCCGGCCGACCCCCGACACGCCCGCCCTCCGGTTCAGCTCCCGGACGGCCTGCGGCATGGTCACGGTCTCGCCGTCGATGGCGACCGGCCTGCCCCGGTCGAACGTGACGACGAGCTCGTCCGGGTCGCCCGGCTCGATCCGGCCGACCGGTCGGTGGTCCGCCCGCTCGTCGGCCGGTGCGACGGTGAGGACCGTCAGGTCGGGTGCGAGGGCGGCGACTCCGGCCTCGAAGCGGGTGCGGTCGGCGCCGGCGCGGTCGTGCGCCACGGTCGTCACGCCGAACCTGCGGGCGGTCTCGACCACGTGCTCGGCGACCAGCGGCGCGAACAGCGCCGACGCCGACCGCAACGCGTTCGCGCGCAGCGCGGGCAGGCAGTAGCGGTCGGCGAACTCGTCGCGGGCCTCGGCGACCACCGCGTCGACCGCGCCGCCGTCCAGCGCCCGGCGGCGCAGCTCCTCCGGGTCCTCGCCCCGACCGGGGTCCACCACGACCGCGACGACCTCGGCCCGCCCGGCCAGCAGGCGCAGCGCGTCCGACCCGTCGGAGCAGGCCAGGACGACCCGCTCACTCATGGGGCTCGGCCTGCCGCTGCTGGTCCTCACCCGCGGCCAGCGCGGTCACGCGGACGGCCAGGTCCGCGCCGGTGAGCGGTTCCCGCGCCACGGCGAGGATGGTGTCGTCACCGGCGATGGTGCCGACGATGTCGTGCAACGCCGCCCGGTCCAGCGCGCTGGCCAGGAACTGGGCCGCGCCCGGCGGGGTGCGCAGCACGGCCAGGTTGCCCGAGTGGTCCACCGACACCAGCAGTTCGCCGAGCAGCCGGGTCAGGCGGGACGTGCCGCCCTGCACGCCGCGCACCGGGCTGCCGTCCTCGGGGATGACGTAGACGGGCGCGCCGCCGTCGGGTCCGCGCAGCTTGACCGCGCCCAGCTCGTCCAGGTCGCGCGACAGCGTGGCCTGGGTGACCTCGATGCCCTCCACCGCGAGCGTCTTCGCCAGCTCCGACTGGCTGCGGATGGCGCGTTGCGAGATCAGCTCGACGATGCGGGCCTGGCGCGCGGTCCTGGTCATCGCGACTGCTCCAGCAGCCACACCAGCAGCGCTTTCTGGGCGTGCAGCCGGTTCTCGGCCTCGTCCCACACGGCGCTGTTCGGGCCGTCCAGCACGTCGTCGGTGATCTCCTGGCCGCGGTGCGCGGGCAGGCAGTGCAGCACGGTCGACTTCACGCCGGTCGCGGCCACCAGGTCGGCGTTGAGCTGGTAGGGCCGGAACGGGCGCGTCCGGTCGCGGCCGTCGTTCTCCTGGCCCATCGACGTCCACGTGTCGGTGACCAGCACGTCCGCGCCGTCCACCGCCTCACGCGGGTCCTCGATCACGGTCACGGAGCCGCCGGTGTCCGCGGCGCGCTTGCGGGCGTCGTCGAGCACCCACGGCAGCGGCTGGAACAGCGCCGGCGCGGCGATCCGGACGTGCATGCCCGCCGTGACGCCGCCGAGCAGCATCGAGTGGGACATGTTGTTCGCGCCGTCGCCGAGGTAGGTGACGGTGAGGCCGGCGAGCTTGCCGTGCACGCGCCGGATGGTCTGCAGGTCGGCCAGCACCTGGCACGGGTGGAACTCGTCGGTCAGCGCGTTGATCACCGGGATGCGGGACACCGACGCCATCGCGTCGATGCGCTTCTGCGCGAACGTCCGCCACACCACCGCCTCGACGTAGCCGGACAGGATGCGGGAGGTGTCCTCGATGGTCTCCTCGCGGCCCAGCTGCATGGACCGGCCGTCGATGATCACCGGGTTGCCGCCGAGCTGGGCGATGCCCACCTCGAACGACAGCCGGGTGCGGGTGGAGTTCTTCTCGAAGATGACCGCCACGGACTTGGGCCCGGCCAGCGGCTTGGCCGTCATCCGGTCGGCCTTGTAGTCGTCGGCGAGGTCGAGGACCGCCGCCTGCTCGTCGGGGGTCAGGTCGTCGTCACGCAGGAAGTGGCGCACCATCACGGCTCCTGGCCTGGGGAGGGGAGGAACGACGGCAGGTCGGCCACCAACCGGTGGGCGTCCGCCTCGTCCAGCACCAGCGGCGGCGCCAGGCGGATGACGTCGGGCTGAATGGGGTTGATCAAGTAACCGGCCTGCTGCGCGGCCGCCGCGGCCTTCGCCGAGACCGCCTCGCGCAGCGTGATGCCGAGCAGCAGGCCGGCGCCCCGCACACCGGAGATGAGCGGGTGGTCCAACGCCTCGACACCGGTCGCGATCTCCTTGCCGACCGCGGAGGTGTGCTCCAGCAGGCCGTCGGCGGCGATCGTGTCCAGCACCGCGAGCGCGGCGGCGCAGCACACCGGGTTGCCGCCGAACGTGGTGCCGTGCTGGCCGGGCTCGAACAGGTCCTTGGCCGCGCCGACCGCGACGCACGCGCCCAGCGGCAGCCCGCCACCCAGGCCCTTGGCCAGCGTGAACACGTCGGGCACGACGCCCGCCTGCTGGAACGCGAACCAGGTGCCCAGCCGGCCGACGCCGGTCTGCACCTCGTCGAGGACGAGCAGCGCGCCGTGCTCCGCGGTGATCCGGCGGGCCGCCTGGAGGTAGCCCTCGGGCGGCACGACCACGCCGTTCTCGCCCTGGATCGGCTCCACGAAGAACGCGGCGGTGTCGTCGTCGATCGCCGCTTCCAGCGCGGCCACGTCGCCGAACGGGACGTGCACCACGCCGGGCACCAGCGGTTCGAACGGCTCGCGCTTGCCGGGCTGGCCGGTCAGCGCCAGCGCGCCCATGGTGCGGCCGTGGAAGCCGCCGTCGGTCGCCACGACCTTGGTGCGGCCGGTGCGGCGGCTGAGCTTGAACGCGGCCTCGTTGGCCTCCGCGCCGGAGTTGCAGAACAGCACCCGCCCGTCACCGTCCACCCCGGACAGGTCGAGCAGCCGTTCGGCGAGCTTCAGCGCGGGCTCGTTGATGTAGAGGTTGGACGTGTGGCCGATCCGGCCGATCTGCTCGGTCACCGCGGCCACGATCGCCGGGTGGGCGTGACCGAGGGCGTTGACCGCGATCCCGGTCAGCAGGTCCAGGTACCGGTTGCCGTCGGCGTCCCACACGTACGCGCCCTCGCCGCGGGTCAGCGTGAGGCCGGGCGTGCCGTAGTTGTTCATCATGGCGGCCTGCCACCGCCGCTGGTGCTCGCTCATGCCTCGTCCTCCCCAGACCGGTCGCCGACCTCGCCGGCGGTCACCATCGTTCCGACGCCTTCGGACGTGAAGACCTCCAGCAGCACCGAGTGGGCCAGCCTGCCGTCGATCACGTGCGCCTCGGGGACGCCGCCGCGCACCGCGCGCAGGCACGCCTCCATCTTCGGCACCATGCCGCTGTCGAGGTCCGGCAGCATCTTCTCCAACTGGTCGGCGTGCACCCGGTGCAGCAGCGAGCCCTTGTCGGGCCAGTCCGCGTACAGGCCCTCGACGTCGGTCAGCACGACCAGCTTCTCGGCCTTCAGCGCCACGGCCACCGCGCCCGCCGCGGTGTCGGCGTTGACGTTGTGCACCACGCCGTCGACGTCCGGCGCGACCGTGGACACGACCGGGATGCGGCCCGCGCGCACGATGTCCAGCACCGCGTCGGGGTTGACGTCGACGATGTCGCCGACCAGGCCGATGTCGACCGGCTCGCCGTCCACCACGGCCGGTCGGCGGGCGGCGGTGAGCAGGTGGGCGTCCTCGCCGGACAGCCCGACCGCCAGCGGGCCGTGGGAGTTGATCAGGCCGACCAGCTCGCGCTGCACCTGGCCGACCAGCACCATGCGCACCACGTCCATCGCCTCGGGCGTGGTGACGCGCAGGCCGCCGCGGAACTCGCTCTCGATGCCCAACCGCTTGAGCATGGCGGCGATCTGCGGGCCGCCGCCGTGCACCACGACCGGGTGCAGGCCGGCCAGCTTGAGGAACACCATGTCCTGCGCGAACGCGCGCTTCAGCTCGCCGTCCACCATGGCGTTGCCGCCGTACTTGACGACGACGATCGCGCCCCGGAACCGCTGCAACCAGGGCAGCGCCTCGATCAGGATCCCGGCTTTGACCTGTGGCGTGATCACGAGCTGTACGCGCTGTTCTCTTCGACGTAGGCGTGCGACAGGTCCGTGGTCAGCACGGTCGCGGTGCCGTCGCCCAGGTTCAGGTCGACCACGATCTCGACGTCGCGGCCGGACAGGTCGGCCTCGCCGCGGTCGGCGGCCTTGTGGCCGTCGGCGAACAGCGTCACGCCGTTGATCGCGATGCCCAGCCTGTGCTGGTCCACGGTGGCCTGCGAGCGGCCGACGGCCATCGCGATCCGGCCCCAGTTCGGGTCGGAGCCGAACAGGGCGGTCTTGACCAGGTTGTCCTCGGCGACGGTCTTGGCGACCACGACGGCCTCGGCTTCGGTGAGCGCGCCGTTGACCGTGATGGAGACCTCCTTGGTCACGCCTTCCGCGTCCCCCTGGAGCTGCTTGACCAGGTCCTTCGCCACGGCGGTGAGCACGTCGGCGAACTGCTCGGCGGTCGGCGTGACGCCGGAGGCGCCGGAGGCGAGGACCAGCACGGTGTCGTTGGTGGACGTGCCGCCGTCCACGTCGAGCCGGTCGTAGGTCTTGGCGGTGACCGCGCGCAGGGCGGCGTCGAGGGCGTCGCCGTCGATCACCGCGTCGGTGGTGATGACGCTGAGCATCGTGGCCATGTTCGGCGAGAGCATGCCCGCGCCCTTGACGAACCCGCCAACCGACCAGCCGTCGGGGTGGTCCTGCCAGCACTGCTTGGGATGGCTGTCGGTGGTCATCACGGCGGTGGCGGCGTCGAGGTCGGCCCGGTCGCCCGCGGCGAGCTGCCCGGCCGCCTTCTCCACGCCCGCCTTGACGTTGTCCATCGGCAGGCGCTCGCCGATCAGGCCGGTGGAGCACACCGCGACCTCGATCGCGCCGACGCCCAGCACCTCGGCGACCTTCTCCGCGGTGGCGTGGGTGTCCTGGAAGCCCTCGGGGCCGGTGCACGCGTTCGCGCCGCCGGAGTTGAGCACGACGGCGTGCAGCTTGCGCTCCTTGAGCACCTGCTGCGACCACAGCACGGGCGCGGCCTTCACCTGGTTGGTGGTGAAGACGCCCGCGGCGGCCTGGCCCGGCCCCTCGTTGACGACCAGCGCCAGGTCCAGCGCGCCGGACTCCTTGATGCCGGCGGCGACACCCGCGGCCTTGAAGCCGGACGGTCCGGTCACGCCCTTGTTGCGGTTCACGGAGCTACTCCCACGGTGGACAGGCCGGTGGTCTCCGGCAGGCCGAGCGCCAGGTTCATGCACTGCACCGCCGCGCCCGCGGTGCCCTTCGCCAGGTTGTCGATCGCGGCGACCACGACCAGCCGGTTCGCGTCGCGGTCGACGGCCACCTGGAGCTGGACGGCGTTCGAGCCGAGCACCGCGCCCGTGGTCGGCCAGTGGCCTTCCGGCAGCAGGTGCACGAACGGCTCGTCGGCGTAGGCCTTCTCGTAGGCGGCGCGGACGTCCGCGTCACCGTCCACGAGGGTGGCCGTGCAGGTCGCCAGGATGCCGCGCGGCAACGGCGCGAGCACGGGCGTGAACGACACCTTCACCGGCCCGCCGGCGACCTGGGACAGGTTCTGGGCGATCTCGGGGGTGTGCCGGTGCGTGCCGCCGACGCCGTAGGCGCTGAGCGAGCCCATCACCTCGGAGCCGAGGAGGTTCGGCTTGAGCGACTTGCCCGCGCCGGACGTGCCGGACACCGCGACGACCGTCACCTCGGGCTCGACCAGGCCCATGGCGGGGGCCAGGGCCAGGGACGACACGGTCGGGTAGCAGCCGGGCACGGCGACGCGGCGCGTGCCGCGCAGCCGGTCGCGGTGACCGGGCAGCTCGGGCAGGCCGTACGGCCAACTGCCCGCGTGCGTGCCGCCGTACCAGCGGTCCCAGGCGGTGGGGTCGGTGAGCCGGTGGTCCGCGCCGCAGTCGATCACGAGGACGTCCTCGCCCAGCTGCGCGGCGATCTCGGCCGAGCGGCCGTGCGGGAGGGCGAGGAAGACGACGTCGTGGCCTTCGAGGGTGTCGGCGGTCGTCTCCTCCAGCACGCGGTCGGCCAGCGGCAGCAGGTGCGGCTGGTGGGCGAACAGGGTCGAGCCCGCGTTGCCGCCGGCGGTGAGCGCGCCGATCTCCACGTCCGGGTGACCGAGCAGGAGGCGCAGCACCTCTCCCCCGGCGTACCCGCTGGCCCCGGCGACCGCGATCCGTACCGTCATGCGGATAAGTATGCACGCTGATGCAAAGTCACTCAAATCCCTTTCGGCGTTCCGCGAATACCGGGGCGCGGTTCCCCGAAGTCGTGCTTTCCTGTAGGGGAACTGGGGGGTTCATCGTGATGCACGCTTCGCACGACCGCGTTCGGGGGCAATCCTCATCCGGCCGACGGGACCGGCGCGCCGGCGGACCGGACCGGCCGACCGCGCCGCCCTGGGCGAAGGCACTGGTCTGGGTCGGTGTGCTCGCCGCGATCGTGGGGCTCACCGTGATCGGGCTGGACGTGGTGTGCGACTCCGCGCCGCGCCCCGACCCCGCCGCCGTGAGCGCCGACGGCTTCCCGGGCCGCGACCCGTTCCCGGGCGCGTCGATCCGGGGTGACGACCGGTTCGACGTCTCCACGGCGACCGCGACCCGGGGGCGGCCGGCGCGGTCGGGCGACGCGGGCTTGGGGATCGCGCTGCTGGTCACGGGCCTCGCGCTCGCCGCCGTCGCGGGCTTGGCGCACGCCCGTCGCCGCCGTCACCAGGTCACCGGCAGCGCCGCGAGACCGTAGACGATCTGCTGCGCGCGGAACGACGGCTCCTCGTCCACGACGCGCAGCCCGGGGAACCGGCGGGCCAGGGCGGGGAACGCGATCCGCATCTCCATCCTGGCCAGCGGCGCGCCCAGGCAGTGGTGCACCCCGTGGCCGAACGCGACGTGGCTGCCCGCGTCCCGGGTGATGTCCAGCCGGTCCGGGTCGGGCACGAGCGCCGGGTCGCGGTTCGCCGCGGCCAACGCGCAGACGACCACCTCACCGGGGCCGATCGTGTGGCCGCCCAGCTCCACCTCGGTGGTCGTCAGCCGCGGCACACCGGTGTGCACGACGGTCAGCCACCGCAGCAGCTCCTCCACCGCGGTGTCGGCGCGGTCGGGCTCCTCGCGCAGCAGCCGCAGCTGGTCGGGGTGGCGCAGCAGGGCGTACGCGCCCAGCCCGAGCATGTTGGCCGTGGTCTCGTGACCCGCCAGGAGCAGCAGGTCCGCCATGCCGACCAGCTCGCGGTCCTCCAGGCCGGCGGACTCGTCGCGCACGAGCACGCCCAGCAGGTCGTCGCCCGGCTCGACCCTGGCCCGGGCGACGAGCTCGGTCAGGTAGGCCCGGGACTCGAGCTGCAGGGCCAGGCGCTCGTCGAACGACAGCGACGCGTCGAAGTACCGCGCGTACCGGTCCTGGAAGGCGTCGCGGTCGGCGTAGGGCACGCCGAGCAGCTCGCAGATCACCAGCGCCGGGATCGGCAGCGCGAAGTCGCGCACCAGGTCGGCCGGCGGGCCCCCGCGCTCGATCGCGTCCAGGCGGTCGTCCACGATGGCGCGCACGCGGGGTTCGAGCCGTCGCATCCGGCGGCCGGTGAACTCCCGCGCCACCAGCCGGCGCAGGCGGGTGTGCTCGGGCGGGTCGTAGGCCAGCATGTTGCCCGGCCGGGCGGCGGCCAGCTCCTCGTCGGTCAGCGCCGGCGCGCCCGGCACCAGGTGGCGCGCGGACTGGGCGAACCGCCGCGCGTCGCCGTAGACCTGCCGGACGTCCTCGATCCGGGTCACCAGCCACACCGGGATGCCCATCAGCGGCGACTCGACCCGGGTGACGCCGTCGCGGTCGCGCACGGCCGAGAGCTCGGCGTCGGGGTCGAACCCGGCCCGGCGCATGTAGAGGGGTGTCGCAGGCGTCGCGGCCATGCCGCCTCCAGCCCTGTCGGGGTCTTGCGAAAAAACGTAGCCACGCGGCGGAGTGGTGCGGCAGCCTTCGCCCGAGTGAGTCGGTGACTACCGAACGTGACCACGAGGGAGTGTGCGCCGATGCGGCTTCGGGCCGTGATCTTCGACTGGCGGGGGACGTTGGTGCTCACGCCGACGTTCCGGGGATGGGTGGCGGAGGCGCTGCGCCGGATCGGCCGCGACCCCGGGCAGGCCGCGGAGGTGATCGCGGCGCTGGACGTGCGCCGGTTGGACGCGCCCGGCGTGGACGCGGACGCCGCGCTGCACCGGGAGGCGTACTACGGGGCGTTCCGGGACGCCGGGTTCGACCCGGAGCTGGCCGACTCGCTGTACGCGATCGAGTCCGACCCGGCGTTCAACCCCTTCGCGGTGGACGCCGGGCCGACGCTGTGGCAGCTGCGCGACGCGGGCGTGCGGATCGGCGTGCTCAGCGACATCCACTTCGACATCCGGCCCGCGTTCGGCGACCTGCCGGTCGAGGCGTTCGTGCTGTCGTTCGAGCACGGCGTGGTCAAGCCCGACCCGGCGATCTTCCGCATCGCGCTGGACGGGCTCGGCGTCGAGCCCGGCGAGGCGCTGATGGTCGGCGACCGCTCGACGCACGACGGCGCGGGCGTGGAGGCCGGCCTGCCCACGCTGCTCGTCCCACCGCTGCGCGACGTGAACGACGCCCGCCTGCACCTGGTGACGAACCTGTTCCGCTGATCAGGCCCCGGCGAAGCGCTCCAGGGCGCGCATCTTGTTCGTGGCGTCCAGCGCGGCCACCTTGTACGCCTCGGACAGCGTCGGGTAGTTGAAAACGGTGTCCACCAGGTAGTCCACCGTGCCGCCGCACGCCATGACCGCCTGGCCGATGTGGACGAGGTCGGTCGCACCCGTGCCGAACAGGTGCACGCCCAGCAACTTGCGGTCCACAGTGGACACCAGCAGCTTGAGCATGCCGTAGGCGTCGCCGACGATCGAGCCGCGCGCCAGCTCGCGGTACCGCGCCAGGCCCACCTCGTACGGCACCGCGGACGACGTCAGCTCGGCCTCCGTCGCGCCGCAGTAGGAGATCTCCGGGATGGTGTAGATCCCGATCGGCTGCAACGCCGACAGCTCGCGCGCCCGTTCGCCGAACGCGTGGTAGGCGGCGAGGCGGCCCTGGTCCATCGACGTGGCGGCCAGCGCCGGGAAGCCGATCACGTCACCGACCGCGTAGATGTGCGGCACGGGCGTGCGGTAGTGCTCGTCCACGGCGAGCCGGCCGCGGTGGTCGGCCTGCAAGCCCGCCTTGTCCAGGTCCAGCGCCTCGGTGTTGCCCTGCCGACCGGCCGAGTACATCACCGCGTCGGCCGGGATGCGCTTGCCGCTGGCCAGCGTGGTGACCGTGCCGGTCTCCGACACGTCGACGTTGACGACCTTCTCCCCGAACCGGAACGTCACCGCGAGGTCGCGCAGGTGGAACTTCAGCGACTCCACGATCTCCGGGTCGCAGAAGTCGAGCATCCGGTCGCGCTGCTCGACCACCGTCACCCGGCTGCCCAGCGCGGCGAACATCGACGCGTACTCGATGCCGATCACGCCCGCGCCCACCACGACCAGCGACGACGGGATCTCCTCCAGGGCCAGCACCTCGTCGGAGTCCAGCACCCGGACCTCGTCGAAGTCGACCTGGTCGGGCCGGGCGGGACGGGTGCCGGTGGCGATCACGACGTGCTCGGCGGTGACCGACTGGTGCTCGCCGCGGTGCGCGCCGTCCACCGCGATCGTGTGCGGGTCGAGGAAGCGGGCCGTGCCCTGGAGCAGGTCGATGTGGTTGCGGTGCAGCTGCGCGCGCACGACCTGGACCTCGCGGCCGATCACGTGCCGCGTGCGGGCGAGCAGGTCGGAGATCGTGATGTCGTTCTTGACCCGGTAGCTCGCGCCGTACAGGTCGCGCTGGCTCATCCCGGTCAGGTACAGCACCGCCTCGCGCAGCGTCTTCGACGGGATGGTGCCGGTGTTCACGCACACACCGCCCACCATGTCGGCGCGGTCCACGATCGCGACCCGCTTGCCGAGCTTCGCGCCCGCGATGGCGGCCTTCTGCCCACCCGGGCCCGAGCCGATCACCAGCAGGTCGTACTCGAACTCGCTCATGGCCAAGAGAATCGCACACAACAGCGCCGCAGAGGGGTTGTCGCCGCTCTACGGTGGCTTCCGTGGACGGACTCGTGACGTCGATCCGGCGGGCGTTGACCGAGGTCGCCGACCCGGCGAAGGCCCCGGCGATGCGGCGGTACATGAAGTCGGACATGCCGTTCCTCGGCGTGCCCAAGCCGGTGCGCGCGCGGGCGCTGGAGGACGTGTTCGCCGCCCACCCGTTCACCTCGCGCGAGGAGTGGGTCGCGGCGGTGCTGGAGGTGTGGCGCGGCGCGGAGTTCCGGGAGGAGCGGTACGCGGCACTGGACCTCGCCGGGCGCCACCCGAGGTGGCGGGGCGTGGACCTGCTGCCGGTGTACGACGAGCTGGTGGTCACCGGCGCGTGGTGGGACTTCGTGGACGAGATCGCGTCACGGCTGGTCGGTCCCCTGCTGCGCGCGTTCCCGGCCGAGGTCACGCCCGTGATGCGCGCTTGGGCGCGGGACGACGACCGGTGGCGGCGACGCGTCTCGGTGATCTGCCAGCTCGGGTCGAAGTCGGCGACGGACCTCGACCTGCTCACCGACGCCATCGAGGCCAACGCCGAGGACCGGGACTTCTTCCTGCGCAAGGGCATCGGCTGGGCGTTGCGGCAGCACTCCCGCGTCGACCCGGACTGGGTGCGGGCCTTCGTCGAGTCGCACCCGGAGCTGTCGGGGCTGTCGAAGCGCGAGGCGCTCAAGCACCTCTAGGCGCGGGCGGCCCGGCCCGAGTACGTCAGCGGGAACACCAGGTCCGTGCACGCGCTCGGCACGTCGTGCGCGATCTGCACGACCATCTCCACCTCGACCGACCCGGACGGCGGGATCGTCACCGGCTCCGCCATCGGCGCCACGGTCAGCACGCTGGACGGGCACCCCGGCACCCGGTGCTGCGCCGCGTCCAACGGCTGGCCCGGCTCGGCCTGCAACGTCAGCACCACGATGTCGACGCTGTTCGGGTTGGACAGCCGCACCACGCGCACGCCCTCGCTGCCCGGCGTCAGCTCGACCGCGCCGCCGCTGACGTCGGTGATCTCGAACGCCTCCAGCTCGGTCACCTCGCCGCCGCTCACCGAGTACGCCATGACTGGCAGCTCCGGTTCCGGCCAGGTCAGGTGCATGGCCGCCACCACGGCGGCGCCCACGCCGAGGATGGTCATGGCGACGGCGACTTCCATCCGCGGGCCCAAGCTGCGCATGAGGCAACCTCACTAGGATTGCTGCTCCAGGCGGTGGGTTCGCCGCTAGCTCCCCGTCGGACCGGCGACCAGACTCGCCCGGCGGTTCATCGCTTCGCCCCTCGGCCCAGCGGGCCGCGAAGCCAATCTTGGAGAACGTTCAACCTGTGCGCAAGGATCTGGCCGACCCGGAAACTAGGGCCTTTGGACCTCTTGACACGCCACGCGACACCGCGTGAACTGCACGTTCACCCTGCCCGCACCCCCAGGTGATTCACCCGGGAGGCGTAGACCCGGACCCGCACCAGTGCGGATCCGGGCCCCCGCGTCAGCCTCTCAGCACCGCGCCGAAGCGCTCCGCCGCGGCGGCCACGGCCGCGTCCCGCGCCGCCGTCGCCTCCTCCACGGTCAACGTGCGGTCCGGCGCCCGGAACCGCAGCGAGTACGCCAGCGACCGCTTGCCCTCGCCGACCTGGTCACCGGTGTAGACGTCGAACAGCCGGATGTCCTCCAGCAACGCGCCACCGCCGCCGCGCAGCACCCGCCCCACCTGCTCGGCGGGCACGTCCACCGGCACGACCACGGCCACGTCCAGCAGCACCGGCGGGTACGCCGACACCACCGGCGCGGGCCGGTGGTCGCTCAACGGCAGCGCGTCGAGGTCCAGCTCCATCGCCACGGTCCGCTTCGGCAGGCCCAGCGCCTCCACGACCTTCGGGTGCAGCTCGCCCGCGTGGCCCACCGGCCAGTCGCCGACCCGCAGCTCCGCGCACCGGCCCGGGTGCCACGGCGCGAGGTCGGAGGCGACCACGGTCAGCTCCACCCCGTAGGCCTGGCCGACCAGCCGCGCGGCCTGCACCGCGTCCGCCCAGTCCGCCTGCCTGCCCTTGCCCCACCAGCCCGCCTGCTCGCGGTGGCCCGCCAGCACGGCCGCCACGTGCACCGGCTGCTGCGGCAGCGCCGCCAGCAACGACGCCACCTGCGCGTCCGACGGCCGTTCGCCCACCCCGACCTGCGGCACCGGGACCTGCTGCGAACGCGGCAGCGTCACCTGCGCGATCGTGTAGACCGCGAGGTCCTTCTGGCCGCGCGCCAGGTTCCGCTGCACGGCCTCCAGCAGGCCCGGCACCAGGGTGGTGGCCAGCGCGTGCTTGTCGGCCTCCAGCGGGTTGAGCACGCTCACCGTGTTGCGCCGCACGTCGCCCTCGGGCAGGCCGAGCGCGCCGAACACCGACGGCGCGACGAACGGGAACGGCTTGACCTCGACGAACCCGTTCTCCGCCAACGCGCGCGACACCGTGCGGCGACGGCGCTGCTGCTCGGTCAACCCCCGACCGGCGGGCGCGGGCGGCAGCGTGGACGGGATCGTGTCGTAGCCCTCCAGCCGCAGCACCTCCTCCACCAGGTCCGCGGGCTGGGTCAGGTCCGCGCGCCACGTCGGCGGGATCGCGGTGACCATGGTCGTGCCGTCGTCACCGGTGGTGACCTCGACCTGGCAGCCGATCTGGCCGAGCCGGCGCGCGGTCACGCCGCGGGCGTAGTTCACCCCGGCGACCCGGTCGGGCAGGTTGATCGGCATCGACACCGGCTTCGGCACCGGCGGCGCGCCCACGTCCGTGCGGCCCGGCTTGATGCTGCCGTCGCCGAACATGTCCAGCAGCCGGGCCGCGCGCTCCAGCGCGACCGGGGCCAGCGCCGGGTCCACCGTGCGCTCGAACCGCTTCGCCGCCTCGCTGGGCAGCTTGTGCCTGCGCACCGTGCGGGCGATGGACGCCGGGTCCCAGTTCGCCGCCTCCAGCAGGATGTCCGAGCTGGTCGACGACACCTCGGTGCTCGCGCCGCCCATCACGCCGGCCAGCGAGATCACGCCGCTGTCGTCGGCGATCACGATGTCGTCCGGGTCCAGCGCGCGGACCTGCTCGTCCAGCGTGGTCAGCTTCTCGCCGGCCGCCGCGCGCCGCACCACCAGGCCGCCCTGGACCTTCGCCGCGTCGAACGCGTGCAGCGGCTGGCCCAGCTCCAGCATCACGTAGTTGGTGACGTCCACCGGCAGCGAGATCGACCGGATGCCCGCCAGCATCAGCCTGCGGCGCATCCACCACGGCGTCGGCGCGGTCGGGTCGACGCCGCTGACCCGCCGGGCCACGAACCGGGGGCACGCGGCCGCGTCCTCGACGGTGACCGGCAGCACCTCGCCCTCGCCCTCGGGCACCTCGGCCGTGCCGGGGTCGCGGTAGGGCACGTCGAACGCGCACGCGATCTCGCGGGCCAGGCCGCGCACCGAGAAGGCGTAGCCCCGGTCGGGGGTCGGCGCGACCTCGATCACGGTGTCGCTCAGGCCGAGCAGCTCCAGCGCGTCGTCACCGGGCTGCGCCGTGCCGCTGGGCAGCACCATGATGCCCGAGTGGTCGTCGCCCAAGCCCAGCTCGGCGGCCGAGCAGATCATGCCGTTGCTGGTGCGGCCGTAGGTCTTGCGGGCGGAGATGGTGAAGTCGCCGGGCAGCACCGCGCCGGGCAGCGCCACCACGACCGTGTCGCCCTCCTGGAAGTTCGACGCGCCGCAGACGATGCCGTTGACCTGGTCCGGGCCGACCTCGACCTGGCAGTAGCGGATCGGCTTCTTGAACTCCGTCAGCTCCTCGATCTCCACCACGCGGCCCGCGACGAGCGGACCGGTGACGGAGTCGAGCTTGTGGACGTCCTCGACCTCGATGCCGATGCGGACGAACGCCTCGGCGAGCTGCTCGGGCGTGGGCGTCTCGGCGAACTCGAGGTTCTCGACCAGCCAGGTAACCGGAATGCGCACCGGTCAGGCCTCCGTTCCGAATGGCTGGGTGAAGCGGACATCGCCTTCGACCATGTCGCGCATGTCGGGCAGGCCGTTGCGGAACTGCAGCGTGCGCTCCAGGCCCATGCCGAACGCGAACCCGGAGTACACGTCGGGGTCCACGCCGCAGTTGCGCAGCACGTTGGGGTTGACCATGCCGCAGCCGCCCCACTCGACCCAGCCCGCGCCGCCCTTCTTCTCCGGGAACCACACGTCCACCTCGGCGGACGGCTCGGTGAACGGGAAGAAGCTCGGCCGAAGGCGGGTCTTGGAGTCCTCGCCGAACATGGCGCGGGCGAACGCGTCGAGCGTGCCCTTCAGGTGCGCCATGGTCAGGCCCTTGTCCACGGCCAGGCCCTCGACCTGGTGGAAGACCGGGGTGTGGGTGGCGTCCAGCTCGTCGGTGCGGAACGTGCGGCCGGGGCACACCACGTAGACGGGCAGCTCGCGGTCCAGCAGGGTGCGGGCCTGCACCGGGCTGGTGTGCGTGCGCAGCACCAGGCCGGAGTCGGCGGGCGCGACGTAGAAGGTGTCCTGCATGGTGCGCGCCGGGTGGTCCTTGCCGAAGTTCAACGCGTCGAAGTTGAACCACTCGGTCTCCAGCTCCGGGCCCTCGGCGACCTCGTAGCCCATGGCCACGAACACGTCGGCGATGCGTTCGGCCAGGGTGGAGATGGGGTGGCGGGCGCCACGCGGCACCCGGTCCCACGGCAGCGTGACGTCGACCGTCTCCTCGCGCAGCACCCGTTCGTCGCGCTCGGCCTGCAACCGGGCGCGGCGCTCCTCGAACGCGACCTTGACCGCGTTCTGCGCCTCGTTCACCCGCTTGCCCGCCTCGGCCTTCGCCGCCGGCGGCAGCGCGCCGATCTCGCGGCGGGCCAGCAGGACGGGCGAGCGGTCACCCAGGTGGCTCGGCTTCACGGCGGCGAGCTCGTCGAGGTCGGCCGCCTTCGCGAACGCCTCCCGAGCCTGCTCGACCGCCGCACCGAGCGCCTCGGGTGAGAGCGCCGCGACCTGCTTGGGGTCGTACGGGTCGTTGGCTCCGGACATGGTTGGTGGACAGCTCCCGTCACGGACAACTGGTGGTCAGCCCTCCACGAGGCACGCGGAGGGGCGGTCCGATCCTAGGTGATCCGCCATCCACCACCCTCACCGCCGTCCGACCAGGCGTTCCCCACCCGTTCGAGTGAACGCGGAGCTAGGCGGGGATGTCCTTGGCGCGAATCCCCTCGGCGCGTTCGAGCAGCAGTCGAGCCTCGGCAGCACGTCCCAGCTCGGCACCGAGGTGCTCAGGCGCGCGGTCGGCCCCGGGTACGCGACTCGCCGACCCCGCCCGTCGACCGCACCCCGGACGGCGCGGTGCAGCCGTTCCCGGGACTCGGCTTCCGGCACGCCGGACAAGTCCACCGACACCACCGACCCCGACAACCCGGGCCGTTCGCAGTCCTCCACGCGCAGCACCAGCCGCTCGCGCTGCGCACGAAGCACCCCGCACGCCCGCGTCCATGCCGTTGACCCAGTCGCTGCCCGGCACCACGTCCCACGCCTGAACCAGCACGCGGTACCGGCTTCCTCCAGTTCCCAGGCCACCACTCGGCCCAGGCGCGGTCGTCCTGCGAGACGAAGAAGTCCCACCCGGCGGCGACCGGAATTGTCGGTGGGGCGTGGCAGTCTCTACCGCGCGGGCAGGACCCCGGCGGGCGATCAGCGGAAAACCGGGTCACAAGCCGCCGGCACGCCCTTAGAATCGTCCCTCCCCCGTGACCTGACCGAGGTGAACTCCACTCCCATGGCACACACCTTCGGTGTCGACCTGCGCGGGATCATCGACCTGCTCAGCCACCACCTCTACAGCAGCCCGCGGGTGTACGCGCGCGAACTGCTGCAGAACGCGGTGGACGCGATCACCGCCCGCCGCGCGCTGCAACCGGACGCGCCGGGCGAGGTCGTGATCGAGCCGGTCGGGTCCCCCGGCGGCACCTTCCGCATCTCCGACACCGGCATCGGCCTCACCGAGCGCGAGGTGCACGACCTGCTGTCCACGCTCGGCCGCACGTCCAAGCGCGACGACCTCGGCTTCGCCCGCCAGGGCTTCCTCGGCCAGTTCGGCGTCGGTTTGCTGTCGGCGTTCCTGGTCGCCGACCGCATCCGGCTCGTCACGCGGTCCGTCCGGGGCGGCCCGGCGGTGCGCTGGACGGCCGACGCGGCGGGCAACTACGAGGTCGAAATGGACGATGACGCGCGCGCCGACGTCGGCACCACCATCGAGCTGGTGCCGCACCGCGACTCGGAGCACTGGCTCGAGCACGACGTGGTCAAGGCACTGGTCACCGAGTACGGCGAGCTGCTGCCGGTCACGGTGAGGGTCGGCGACGAGGTCGTCACGCACGGCGAGCTGCCGTGGGTGGAGGACGCGTTGTCCTACGGCGAGCGCGTGCTGGGCGTGCGGCCGTTCGACGCGATCGCAGTGGAGGTGCCGACGGTCGGCCTGCGCGGCGTCGCGTACGTGCTGCCGCGCGGCGTGCACCCCGGCGCCCGCCAGTCGCACCGCGTGTACCTGAAGCGGATGCTCGTCGGTGACGCCATCGAGGGCCTGCTCCCGGAGTGGGCGTACTTCGTGCGCTGCGTGGTCGACTCGACGTCGTTGCGGCCCACCGCGAGCCGTGAGTCGCTCTACCAGGACGAGACGCTGCTGGCCGTGCGGGAGGAGCTGGGTCGCCAGGTCCGCGACTGGCTGGTCCGGCTCGACGCGACCGACCCCGAGCGCACCCGTGCCCTGCTCGACGCCCACCACCTGGGCATCAAGTCCCTGGCCCGGGTCGACGACGAGATGCTGCGGCTGGTCGAGCGGTGGCTGCCGTTCGAGACCACCGACGGCCCGCAGTCGCTGCGCCAGTTCCGCCGCAAGCACGGCGTCATCGCGCACGTGCCGGACGTGGACGAGTTCCGCCAGCTCGCGCCGGTCGCGCACGCCCAGGGCATGGGCCTGGTCAACGCGGGCTACGCCTACGACGCGGAGATCATGGAGCGGCTGGTCGCGCTGGACGGGCCCGCCGCCGCGCGCCGCGTCGCGCCGAGCGAGGTGCTGGCCGCGTTGGGCGACCCGGACCCGGAGCTGGAGCGCGCGTTGCGCGAGCGGTTCACCACGGCCAAGGAGGTGCTGGAGCGGCACGACTGCGAGGCCGTGCCGCGTGACTTCGACCCGGGCTCGCTGCCCGCGCTGCTGGTCACCAACGTCGAGGCCGAGCGCAGGCGCGACGCCCAGCAGGTCGGTGAGCAGGCCGACCCGCTGTGGGCGGAACTGCTGGGCAGCCTGGTCGAGTCGACGTCGGACGCGGCGCAGCGGCTCGTGCTCAACTGCCGCAACCCGCTGGTGCGGCGGCTCGCGCAACTGACCGACCCGGCGCTGGTGGAGCTGACCGTGGAGTCGCTGTACGTGCACGCCTTGCTGCAGGCACGACGTCCGATGCGCCCGAAGGACACCGCGGCGCTGAACCGTTCGTTCCTGGAACTGCTGGACCGCGCTGTGGGGGATCACCCGTGAACGAGGACAAGGAAGCCGCCGAACGGCAGTTCGTCGAGGCATACCACATGCCGGAGGGCATGCCCCGGCACGAGGCGCTGGAGCGCGCGGCCCGTGCCGCCGACGCCCTCGACCACCTGCCGCTCGCGGTGAGCTGCCGGATCGCGTTGATCCGCTCCGCCTACGACCTGGGCCGCTACGACCTGATGCTGGCCCCGTTCGCGTGGTGCGGCGCGGCCGAGCAGCGCGACCCCACCGCGTTCGACGAGTGGGAGACGCACAGCTACGACTGGGCGCACAAGTGGATCGTCAGCGGCCTGATCGCGGATCCGCGGTTCACGCTGGAGCAGATCGGCTCGTTCGTGGACCAGCTCGCCGAGCGCTACCAGCGGCTCGGGTACTCGATGCAGCCGGTGCACGGCGCGCGGGCCGACCTCGCCGCGCACGTCGGCGACGACGAGGCGTACCGGGAGCACTTCGCGCGTTACCTGGCGATGGACCGCGGCCCGATGAGCGACTGCGAGGCGTGCGTCGTCGAGGAGCAGGCCGGTCACCTGATCCGGCAGGGCAGGCACGCCGAGGCCGTCGCGCACGCCGAGCACCAGTTGGCGCAGGACACCGGCTGCGCGACCCAGCCGCAGGGCATCCTGACCACGCTGACGCCCGCGTTCGTGGCGCTGGGCGACGTGGACCGGGCGCGGGAGGCGCACGTGGTGGCGTACCGGCTGGTGCGCGACGACCTGGTCGGCGGCTACCTGGACGACCACCTGGAGTTCTGCGCGACGTCGGGCAACGTGCGCCGCGGCGTGGAGCTGCTGCGCGGCCACCTGCACCGGGTGCACCACTCGACCAGCCCGTCCCGGGCGATGCACTTCGCGGCGGGGGCGGCGCTGCTGCTCAGCCGCGTGTCTCCGGACGAGGAGTTCGCCGTGCCGCGTGACGGGCGGACGACCGTGCTGTCCGCGCCGGAGCTGAGGGAGCTGTTGGAGTCGCAGGCGTTGGAGCTCGCGTCCCGGTTCGACCGGCGCAACGGCAGTGACGCGGTGAGCACCCGGATCCGGGCGACGTTGGCCGCGCCGGACACGATCCCCGTGCCGCTGGCCGTGCCGGTCGCGGCCGCTCCCCCGCCGGTCGTGGAGGAGGAGCCGGTGTCGGTCGGCGACCCGGTCGAGCTGGCGCAGCGGCTGTGCGAGGCGTTCGACAGCGGCGAGTTCATCGTCGGCATGCGGCTGCTGCGGTCGTTGCCGCCGGACATGGACCCGTTGCTGCCCGAGGCGTTGGGCGCGATGGTCGCGGCGCGGCGGGCGATCGTGGGCGGGCATTCGCGGCCGAAGGAAGAGGTGCTGGCCGAGCTGGACGCGGCGATCGAGCGGCTGGAGGCGTGCGGCGAGCACGACCTGGCCAACCGGTACCGGGCGCGGGGTGCGGGGCTGCGCGCGGAGGACAGCGGGCCGGCGGAGTCCACGGCGATCGCGCGCACCTGCCTGGCCGAGGCGGACGCGACCGGCACCCCGTACACGCGGGTGCTGGTGAGGGTGTTGCTGGCGGACCTGCTGGCGGACGCGGACGAGGTCGACGAGCAGGGCGCGTTGACCGAGGAGGCGCTGGAGCTGGCCCGCGCGGAGGTGCCGGAGCTGGTGTCGCGGACGCGCTGCGACCGTGCCCAGTACCTGGCCACCACCGGTCGGCTGGACGAGGCCCACGCCGAGGTGGTGGACGTCCTGTCGGACGGGCCGTCCGCGTCGGTGCGGTTCGACGCGTTGCGGCTGCTGCTGAAGATCCAGACCGTGCGCGGGGACGAGCAGGCGGTGCGGACGGCCGCGGAGTTCGTGTCCGCGTTCGGCACGCCGCGCGGCCCGTGGACCGCCGAGGCGCACCGGCAGCGGGTGGCGTCGATCGAACGGCTCGGCGCGGAGGCCGAGCACCTGGCGGAGCTGCGTGACGCGGTGACCGCCGGGCACGAAGTCGGTGTGCCGGACGACGTGGCCAAGGCGTGCTACGCGCTGGCCGGCGGCTACCTCAAGGCGGGCCGTTTCGTCGAGGCCGCCGAAGCCCTGGAGGAAGCCGTCCGCGTGATCGAGGGCGGCGAGGTCGACCCGGACGTCGTCGTCCCCGTCCGCTACCGCCTGGGTCAGGTGTGCGCGCGGCTGGACGAGACCGAAGCCGCCCGCCGCCACCTGGAAGTGGCCCTGGGCCTGGTCCCGGCCGACGAGCCGTGGCGACGCGCCATGGTGCTGGACGTCCTGGCCGGCGTCCTGCGCCGCCTCGACCTGCCGCTGGAGGCCGCCTCCGCTTACCAGGGCGCGGCCGCCGCGTGGCAGGAGGTCGACGAACCGGCCGAAGCCGCCGGCTCCCTGGTCGAAGCCGCCGCCGCCCTGCCGAACGACGAAGCCGCCGAGTGCGCCACCACCCTGACCGCCGCGGAAGCCCTGCTGCCGGCCGTGGCCGACCCGGACCACCGCACCCACCTCACCGCCAGGATCGCCGCGATCCGCGCGTTCCTGCACATCCAGGCGGGCGACCACGCGGCCGCCATCGAGCAGAACGGCATCGCCGAGGAACTGGCCGCCCAACTGGGCGACCAGGACTGGCAAACGTTCCTCGTGGTCCGCGGCGCGCGCTTCCTGCTGGACTCGGGCGACCCTGCCAACGCCGAAGCCGAAGCGCGTCGCGCCGGCGGCTTGGTCAACGACGAAACCCCACCACAGATCCTCGGCGACCTGGCCAACGTCCTCGAGGAATCCCTCCGCACCCAATCCAAACCCACCGCGAGCGACCCACTGCTCCGCACCCTCAACCACCAACTGGAAGCCTGACCTGGGCGGCGTGCCGACCAGAAAACCAAAGGTCAGCACGCCATCCAGCCACCTCGACCACTGTCAACCTTGATCACCACATCGAGCGAATGCGCACCCGACCCAGAACCAAAACCAACTTCGCGCGTCGCCTAGAACAAGCAAGGAGGCCGGCTCAGGCACCAACCCCACCGGCCCTCACCGGCCCGGCCCCCAGCCACGGCCCTCAACGACCAGCCCTCAGCCGCCGGCAACTCAGCCACCCGACCTCAGCGGCCAACCGCCAGCAGACCCACTACGCAGCCACCGACACCCGCCATCACCAGCCAACCCAACAACCGCCCGGCCCAACAGCCACCCAGCCCCGCCGCTGGCGCACCGCCCAGCCCTCGCCGCCGGCCGCCACCGCCCAGCCCCGCCGCCCGCAGCCACCGAGCCCTGAGCCCTGAGCCCTGAGCCCTGAGCCCTGAGCCACGCTCGCAGAACTGCCGCCACAGAGCCGCCGCCCTACCCCGGCACAAGCCGCGCCCGCCCCCGCACCGCCATCAGCCGCTCGACCCCGCCGCCGGCCAAGCAGCCCGTCAAGCCCGCTGGGCCCGAGCCGAAGCGTAAAGACACACCGCCGCCGCGGTCGCCAGGTTGAGGCTCTCGGCCCCGCCGTAGATCGGCACCTTCAACGCCGCGTCCAACCCGGCCACCACCTCGTCCGGCAGCCCGTGCGCCTCGCTGCCGAACACCCACCCGGTCGGCACCGCGAGATCCCCGCGCAGGTCGGCCGTCACCAGGTCCTCGGGCGCGTACCCGTCCGCCGCGACCAGCCGCAGCCCCGCGTCCCGGCACGCCGCGAACGCCTCGCCCGCGTCCCGCACCCTGGCGATCGGCAGGTGGAACACGCTGCCCGTGGACGCGCGCACGCACTTGCCGTTGTGCGGGTCGACCGTGTCGCCCGCGAAGATCACCGCGTCGGCACCGGCCGCGTCCGCCACGCGCACCACCGTGCCCGCGTTGCCGGGGTCGGCCACGCCGTGCAGCACGGCCACCAGCCGCACGCCCGGCGCGAGGGCCGTCGCCAGCGGCACGTCGACCAGCGAGCACACGGCGACCAGGCCCTGCGGCGTCACGGTCTCCGACAGCGCCGCGGCGGCCTTCTCGGTCACGGTGCTGATCGGCACGCCCGCGTCCACGGCCGCGCGCACCAGTTCACGGTGGCGGGTGGTGGCGTCGGTGGTGAGGAAGAGTTCGTGCACCCGGCCGCGGCCGGCGGCGGCCCAGGCCAGGGCCTCGCGCACGGCCTGCGCGCCCTCGGCCAGGAAGCGCTCGGCGCGGTCGCGGCCGGAGCGCCTGGTCAGCCGCCTAGCGGCAACGACCCGGGGAGTCCGTTCGGTGAACGGAGCTTCCCCGGGTCGTGGTGCGCGATTGTCCGCGCTCAGGCCTTGTCCTCGACGGGCGCGTTGACGTCGCTCGGCAGGGCGGCGCGAGCAGCCTCGACCAGCGCGGTGAACGCGCCGGGGTCGCTGACGGCCAGCTCGGCGAGGATCTTGCGGTCGACCTCGATGCCGGCGAGCCGCAGGCCCTGGATGAAGCGGTTGTACGTCATGCCGTTGGCGCGGACACCGGCGTTGATGCGCTGGATCCACAGCTTCCGGAAATCACCCTTGCGGGCGCGGCGGTCCCGGTAGGCGTAGTTGAGCGAGTGGAGCACCTGCTCCTTGGCCTTGCGGTACAGCCTCGAACGCTGGCCGCGGTAGCCGCTGGCGAGCTCAAGGGTGGTACGGCGCTTCTTCTGGGCGTTCACTGCCCTTTTGACGCGTGCCACGGGTCCATCCTGTCGATCTCGTGGGGCCGGTGGGGGCCGGCCCCGGTGTTCAAGGGGGTGAAGGTCTTAAGGCCTCAGAGGCCGAGCAGCTTCTTCAGCCGCGGCACGTCGTTCTTCGCGACCTCGGTCGTGCCGGAGAGGCGGCGCGTCAGCTTGCTGGACTTCTTCTCCAGCAGGTGGCGCTTGCCGGCCTTCTCGCGGACGAGCTTGCCGCTGCCGGTGACCTTCACGCGCTTGGAGGTCCCGCTGTGGCTCTTGTTCTTGGGCATTTCCGTCCTCAGTCTCGTGCAGCCACCGGGGTTGGGGGCGGCCATGCTTGCTCCCGGCCCGGAGGCCGGGAGATCACTCCTCGACAGACTCCGAGTCCGACTCAGCCGGCGCCTCGTCGGCGCTGTCGTGCTTGATCGGTCGGGTCTTCGTGGTCTTGTGCGGGGCCAGCACCATGATCATGTTGCGGCCGTCCTGCTTCGGGTTGGACTCGACGAACCCCAGCTCCGCGACGTCCTCGGCGAGCCTCTGCAGCAGGCGGTAACCCAGCTCCGGCCGGGACTGCTCACGGCCCCGGAACATGATGGTCACCTTGACCTTGTTCCCGTGCGACAGGAAGCGGGCGACGTGGCCCTTCTTCGTCTGGTAGTCGTGCGGGTCGATCTTCGGCCGGAGCTTCTGCTCCTTGATGACCGTCAACTGCTGGTTGCGGCGAGACTCGCGGGCCTTCTGCGCGCTCTCGTACTTGAACTTGCCGTAGTCCATGAGCTTGCAGACCGGCGGCCGAGCCTGCGCGGCGACCTCGACGAGGTCGAGATCCGATTCCTGGGCGAGTCGGAGCGCGTCCTCGATGCGAACGATCCCGACCTGCTCGCCGTTCGGCCCGACCAGACGAACCTCGGGCACGCGGATGCGGTCGTTGATGCGCGGCTCGGTGCTCGCGGGAGCACCTCGGTTCGAGGGACTTGTCATTCACGTCCTTTGTGACTCGTTGTGCGCCAAAGACAAGAGGCCCCACACCTGCCCGGTGTGAGGCCCGCTTCCGACCGATCGCACAACGAAGGGCGCAGTCCACCCCTCGAGGGACCGGACCCGGCCACCTGCTCGAAGCGGCAGACTCGGGTGGGAGCGGGGCTCCACTTGCCGTCCCCACTGGTGCGGGGACTGGTCGCGCGGAGAATAGTAGCAGACGGCCTTGTCAACCCCCGAATCGGCGACCGGTCCGGTGTGGTTGCGAGAATGGCTCCCGTGACCGACCTGCCTTCGAACAACGTCCGCGACCTGTCCGATGTTCCCAGCGTCGAGGTGATCAGCAAGGCGGCGATCATGCTGCTCTCGTCTGCCGCCGAACGCTTGGGCCTGGCCGACGAGGACCCCGAGCACAGCCCCCGCCGCGACCTCGACGAGGCGCGCCGCCTGATCACCGCGCTGGCCGGCCTGGTCACCGCGTCGGCCGAGTACCTGGGCCCGCACGCCGGGCCGCTGCGCGAGGGGTTGCAGTCGGTGCAACGGGCGTTCCGCGAGGCGTCGGCGTACCCGGACGAGCCGGGCCAGGGGCCGGGCGAGAAGTACACCGGCCCCGTGTACTGAGCGTTGAACTCGGGGGTCCTGAACGTAGGACTCTCGCGTTCTGAACGTAGGACTCTCGCGTTCTGGGCGTAGGACACGCGCGGGGGGAAGCGGGGGTCCGAAGGGTCGGGGCGAGGGGTGGGGGCGTTCGGCTCGCGGGCGTGCCAGGGTCGGAGGTGTTCGCGCGAACTCCCTGGTCCTTCGACCCTGCACGAGGAGAACCCGACATGGGAGAGTTCCGCGCGCCCTGGATCAGATCAAGCCGAACGGTCGGTGTCGGCGTGGCGGCGGTGGTGGCGGCGGCGTTGGCCGTGGCACCCGCCCAGGCCGCTCCGGAGGGGGTGATCCGTGACGCCGGCAGCCCCACGGCCATCACGGACAGTTATATCGTGGTGCTGAAGGACGGCGTCGGTGCGGACGCCGTCGCCGCGAAGGTCGACGCCCGCGTCACGCACCGCTACCGGGCTGCGTTGCACGGTTTCGCCGCGACGATGTCCGAGCGGGCGGCCAAGCGGTTGGCGGCCGACCCGGCGGTGGCGTTCGTGAGCCAGGACCAGCGGGTCCAGGCGCTGGCCGACCAGGTGAACCCGCCGTCGTGGGGCCTGGACCGCGTCGACCAGCGGGACCTGCCGCTGAACGCCCGGTACGGCTACGCGACCACGGCGGGCAACGTGCACGCCTACATCATCGACACCGGCATCCGGACCACGCACGCGGACTTCGGCGGTCGGGCCAGCTTCGACGCCAACACCACCGGTGACGGCAACAACACCGACTGCAACGGTCACGGCACGCACGTGGCCGGCACGGTCGGTGGCGCGGCGCACGGCGTGGCGAAGGGCGTCCGGCTGCACGCGGTGAAGGTGCTGTCGTGCTCGGGCTCGGGCACGATCGCGGGCGTCGTGGCCGGCGTGGACTGGGTCACGGCGAACGCGCAGAAGCCGGCGGTGGCGAACATGAGCCTCGGCGGCGGCGCGAACGACGCGCTGGACGCGGCGGTGCGCCGGTCGATCGGGTCGGGCGTCACGTACGCCGTCGCGTCGGGCAACTCCAACGCCGACGCGTGCGGCTTCTCCCCCGCCCGGGTGGCGGAGGCGATCACGGTCAACGCGACCGACAGCGGTGACGGCCGGGCGTCGTTCTCGAACTGGGGCACGTGCACGGACGTGTTCGCGCCCGGTGTGGGCATCACGTCGGCGTGGAACACCGGCGACACCGCCACGAACTCGATCAGCGGGACGTCGATGGCGTCGCCGCACGTGGCGGGCGCCGCGGCGCTGGTGCTGGCGGGCAGCCCGGGCGCGTCGCCGCAGCAGGTGCGCGACGCGCTGGTGTCGGCGGCGACGCCGAACAAGGTGGGCAACCCGGGTTCGGGTTCGCCGAACGCGCTGCTGTTCACCAACGCCGGTCCGCCGCCGCAGCCGGGTGCGGACACGCTGGTGCGGGGCGAGAGCCTGCAAGCGGGGCAGAGCAAGGTGTCGCAGGACGGCCGGTTCACGCTGGTCATGCAGGGTGACGGCAACCTGGTGCTGTACACGGCGGCGGGTCAGGCGCTGTGGCACACGAACACCTGGGGCACCGGTGCGACCTACGCCATCCTCCAGCAGGACGGCAACCTGGTGGTCTACACGGCCGCCGGTGTGGCGAAGTGGCACACGAACACGTGGGGCACGGCGGCTGACCGGCTGATCGTGCAGAACGACTCGAACCTGGTGCTCTACGGCCCGAGCGGCCAGGTCTTCTGGCACCGCCTGGCGTGACGGCCGGTCGCGGCGAGGTCAGGGCCGGACGCCGCTGGACCGCAGCCTGCGGGCGGCCAACGCCCTGATGATCTCCGGGTCCTGGCGCCGCCAGCCCTCCACGGGGTCGCCGGGGAAGGTCGCGAGGTCGTGCAGGGACAGCGTGTTCAGCGCGTGCAGCGCGAGCAGGTCGAGGCGGCCCTGGTCGCGCAGCCGCCGGGCCACGCCGGCGCGGCGGGCGAACCGCAGCCGCAGCGGCAGCCACGTGATCAGCAGGAACGCCAGCGGCACGGCGATCAGCGCGATGGTGAGCCACAGCGCGGTGGTCTCGACCGCCTGGACCTGGGCCTGCCCGGCGTCGGTCAGGGTGCCGCCCGCGGACCGGCCGCGTTCCAGCGCGTCGGCGAGCTTCCCGCCGACCAGCGGCACGTCGCGGGCCCTGGCGGCGGCGTCGCCGAAGGTGTCGGTGAGGCTCTGCCCGGCGTGGGACAGGCCGTCGCCGGGTGCGCGCAGGGCGCGGACCGCGTCGCCCACCGCCGTGGCGACCTTCACCCAGGTCCACGTCCAGGCGACGGCGAGCAGGTCGGCGAGGACTTGCCACACCAGCCGGGGCGGTCGATCCGCGTACCACTTCATGAGGTGTGGTCTTACCACCTCGACGTTACCGGTGGCCGACGTGACGGTCGTCGCGTCGCGCGCGTGAGCCGTCCTCGCCTCGGGTGGCACTACTGTCGAAGCGTGGGGATGACGTTCGGTGAGCTGCTCCGCGCGCACCGGTTGCGGGTCCGGTTGACGCAGGAGGAGCTGGCGGAGGGTTCCGGGGTCAGCGTGCGGGCGATCAGCGACATGGAGCGCGGTCGCGCGAAGGGGCCCCAGCGGCGCACGGTGGAGGCGCTGGCGGGTGTGCTGTCGTTGGCGGAGCAGGAGATCCGCGAGTTGTTGGACGCGGCCAAGCAGGGTCGGGCGCGGCGGGTTCCGTCGCCCGCGACGCCGTCGGCGTTGCCGCCGGACGTGGCCGACCTGACCGGTCGCGAGGGTGAGCTGGCCGCGTTGGAGGCGGTGGCGGAGCGGACGCGGACGACGTCGTTGGTGGTGGTGCACGGTCCGCCGGGTGCGGGGAAGACGGCGTTGGCGGTGCGGGCGGCGTACCGGTTGGCGTCTCGTTTCGCGGACGGGTGCTTCTTCTTCAACCTGCGCGGGATGGACGTGCGGCCGGTGCACCCGTCGGAGGTGGTGCACCGGATGTTGTCGGCGTTGGGGGTGCCGGAGAAGGAGATCCCGGCGGGCGAGGCGGAGCGCTCGGACCTGTACCGGGCGCTGTTGCGCGCGCGGTCGACGTTGTTGGTGCTGGACAACGCGTCGGACGAGGCGCAGGTGCGGCCGTTGTTGGCGACGGGGTCGGGATCGTTGGTGGTGGTGACGTCGCGGTTGGTGCTGGGCGGGTTGGAGGCGGGCCTGCGGTTGGGGTTGGACGTGCTGGACCCGGGTGAGTCGTTCGAGCTGCTGGGCGCGATCGCGGGGCGGGCGCGGGTGGGCGCGGAGCCGGTGGCGGCGGCGCGGGTGGCGAAGCTGTGCGGGCACCTGCCGCTGGCGTTGCGGATCGCGGGCAACCGGTTGGCGAGCCGTCCGAAGTGGACGATCGGGCACCTGGCCGGGCAGCTGGTGGACGAACGGCGGCGGTTGTCCGCGTTGACGGCGGGTGACCTGCGGGTGCGCACGGCGTTCGAGATGTCGTACCGGCAGCTGGGTGCGAAGGCGGCGGTGTTGTTCCGGCGGTTGTCGCTGGTGCCGGGGGCGGATTTCGGGCCGGACGTGGCCGCGGTGCTGGCCGACACCGACCGGTTCGCGGCCGAGGACACGTTGGAGGAGCTGGTGGACATGAGCCTGCTGGACACCGCGGAGGTGCCCGGCCGGTACGTGTTCCACGACCTGATCCGGGTGTTCGCCGGTGAGCGGTTGGCCGACGAGGAGCCCGCGCCGGTGGTGGGGCAGGCGCGGCGGCGGGTGGTGGACTGGTTGTTGGGCACGGCGGTGGCGGCGGCCGGGTTCTTCGGGCCGGACGCGCGCAGCACGCCGTCGGGGCCGTTGAGCAGCCAGGAGGACGCGGACGCGTGGCTGACCGCGGAGGCCGGGAACTGGTTGGGCGCGATGCGGTGGGCGGCCGCCGACGGGTCGCAGGCGGAGGTGTTGCGGCTGGCGACGGCGATGCACTGGTACTCCGACCAGCGGGGGCGGGCCGAGACGTGGGTGGAGGTGTTCACCGCGGGGGTGGCGGCGGCGCGGGCGTTGGGCAGCGTGCGCGACGAGGCCGTGCAGCTGAACTTCCTGACGTGGACGTTGTCGGTGTTGATGCGCCGGTACGCGGAGGCGTTGGCGTTGCACGAGCAGGCGTGGCGGGCGTCGGTGGCCGCGGGTGACGTGACGGAGCAGGGTTGGGCGCTGCACTACCGGTCGGTGTCGGAGTTGCGGACGGGGCGGTTGGAGGAGGCGCAGGTCAGCGCGCGGCGGGCGCAGGAGCTGTTCCGGCGGGCCGGGTACCCGTTGGGTGAGCAGATCTCGTTGTCGTGCCTGGCGCTGGTGCTGGACGGGTTGGCACGGTACGAGGACGCGGTGCGGGTGCACCGGGAGCTGCTGGCGAACGTGCGGTCGGGGAGGTTGGAGCTGGCGCCGGTGATGGCGACCGAGATGTCGGCGACGTTGCTGGTGCGCACGGCGGACAGCCTGGGCCGGTTGGCGCGGTGGCCGGAGGTGCTGTCGGCGGCGGACGAGGCGTTGGAGCTGTTGCGGGTGACGACGGCGCCGTCGAGCCTGTGCGACGCGCTGTACCTGCGGGGGTTGGCGTTGCACCGGCTGGGTGATCCGGTGGCGGCGCGGGCGGAGCTGGTGCGGGCGGCGGCGGTGGCCGAGGAGCACCGGCACCCCCGGCTGGCGGTGGTGCTGGGCGCGTTGGCCGAGGTCCACGAGGCCCTGGGCGACCCGGTCGAGGCTGGGGTGTCCCGCGACCGGGCCGCGGCCGTGGAGTCAGCCGATCGGTGATGCGTTCCTAGCCATCGCCGGGTCCTTCCCTACGTGCTGCTTTCGGGGGTGGTCCCAGTCAATCGCCCGCGCGCGCCCGACACCACGCAGAACAACCGGCAGAAGTACGCGCGTCGCCCGTTCGTGGTCCTGCCGGTCGGGTGTGCGGCGGTCAGTCGACGACGGCGAGGGCGTCGATCTCGACCAGCAGCTTGTCGGGCAGGCCGACGTAGACGGTGGTGCGGGCGGGGAACGGGGTCTCGGTGACGAACTCGCCGTAGGCGGCGTTCATCTCGGCGAAGTGGGCGGTGTCGGTGAGGTAGACGCGCAGCATCACGACGTCGGCGAGGGACGCGCCGCCCGCCGCGAGCACGGCGATGACGTTGCGCATCGCCTGCCGGGTCTGCTCGGCCACGGTGTCGCCGACGATGTCGCCGGTGGCCGGGTCGAACGCGACCTGGCCCGCCACCTGGAGCACGGGGCCCTTGCGGACGCCCTGGGAGAACGCGGCCACGGGGGTGGGCGCGTCGGCGGTCCTGATCTCGGTCTTCGCCATGGGGTGTGCGTTTCCTCTCTGGTGGTTCTTCAGTCGCGCGGCGTCCAGCCGCACTCGACGGAGGCGGCCCGCGCGGTGGCGAGCAGGTCGGGCAGGTGGCCGAGCAGGCCGTCGTAGTCGAGCAGGACCTTGGGCACGGACATCGACACGGCGGCGACGGTCTCGCCGCGCGCCCCGCGGATGGGTGCGGCGATGCAGTGGATGAAGTCCTCGTGCTCGGCGTTGTCGACGGCGTACCCGGCGGAACGGACGCGGTCGAGCTCGGCCAGGTACGCCTCGGGGGTGGTGATGGTGTTCGCGGTGAGCGGCACGTAGTCGATGGTCTTGGCGACCTCGCGGCGGCGTGGTTCGGGCAGGTCGGACAGCAGCACCTTGGCCACGGCGGTGCAGTGCAGCGGGGCGCGTCTGCCGATGCGCGAGTACATCCGCATGGGGTGGGTGCTGTCGTACTTGTCGATGTAGATGACCTCGCCGTCCTCGTAGGACGCGAGGTGGACGGTGTAGCCGGTGCGGGCGTTGAGGTCGCGCAGGGCGGTCTCGGCGCTGCGCCGCACGTCGCGTTCTTCCAGGGCCCGGTTGGCCAGGTCGAACAGCGCGGTGCCGAGCCGGTAGTGGTGCACGCCCTCGCGTTGCACGAACCGGTGGGACTCCAGGGTGCGCAGCAGCCTCATGGTGGTCGACTTGTGCACCTCGATGACGCCGGACAGCTCCTCCAGCGTCTTCGGCCCGGTGGCCAGTTCACCCACCAGGGTCAGCGCCCGGTCCAGGCTTTGGCTCATCGACGTCTCCTCAGGTGTGCGGCGGCCCACGTGCGGGAGTCGGCGTCCAGCAGTGGCGCGGTCACCGCGGGCGGCAGCGGTTCGCCGACATCCTCCCTGGTGAGCAGCGCGGAGGCGGCTTGGAGGTGCCCGGCGCGCAGCCGGCGCGCCGGTGGCTGCCGGGCGAGGTGGGCGGCGAGGTAGCCGGCGGCGAACGCGTCGCCCGCGCCGACGGGTTCCACCACGTCCACGCGCAGTCCCGGCTGGAACGTCGTCCGGCCGTCTTCGACCACGGTCGCGCCGCGTGCGCCGTGCTTGACCACGAGCGTGGTGGGGCCGGGCAGCAGGGCCCGCAGGTCGGCCGGGTCGCCGACGCCCCACACGGCGTGGGCCTCGTCGGAGCCGGCGAGCACGACGTCGGCGGCGTCGGCGAGGTCGCGCAGCACGGACGGGTCGCGGTCGCGCCACAGCGCGGGCCGCCAGTTGAGGTCGAACGACACGGGGGTGGTGCGGGGTCGGCGCAGCACGGCGCGCAGCAGGTCGAGGCAGCTGTCCGACAGCGCGGCCGTGATGCCGCTGACGTGCAGGAGGGCCACGTCGTCCCAACGCAGCCGGTCCAGCGCGTCGGGGCCCATCGCGGACGCCGCCGAGCCGCGCCGGTAGTAGCGCACGGGGCTGCCGGCGGCGTCGGCTTCCTTGACGTAGAGGCCGGTGGGCCGGTCGGGGTCGACGCGCACGCCGGTGACGTCCACGCCCGCGCCGCCGACCGCGTCGAGGATCGCGCCGCCGAACGCGTCGTCGCCCACCGCGCTCACCCAGCGGCTGCGCACGCCGAGCCGGGCGAGGTGGATGGCCACGTTGGACTCGGCGCCGCCGATCGCCCTGGTCCACGTACGGGCCGCGCGCACCGGGCCGGGTTCGGCGGGCACGAGCACGGCCATGGTCTCGCCGAGGCACACCACGTCACCCGGCAGGTCGAACCGCATCGGGACTCCTCGCTCGACGGTGTCGCTCGGTGGACGGGGTGCGCCGGGGTGGGCTGATTGACGGCTGGGCCACCGAATGTTACACACTCCAGCATCACATCGCGCAATAGCCGTTGCGTTATATGCAACGTGAGGAGCGAGAACGTGGACCTCGACGCTGTGGCCGCCATCCGCGACGAGCGGGTCGACTGGCGGTTCAAGGGCCTGCCGTCCGACGTGTTCGGCGCGACGATCGGCGACGTGGCCGGCCGACGGCTCGACCTGTTCGCCGACGGGTTCGTCGGCCCGCTGGTCGTGCTGGACGCCGCCGCGCTGGAGCACAACCTCGCCACCATGGCCCGCTGGTGCGCCGACCGGGGCGTGCTGCTGGCCCCGCACGGCAAGACGACCATGGCCCCTCAGCTGTTCGCCCGCCAGTTGGCGCACGGCGCGTGGGGCATCACCGCGGCCAACACCAGCCAACTGCGGGTCTACCGGGCGTTCGGGGTGAGCCGGGTGCTGCTGGCCAACCAGCTCGTGGACCCGGCCGGGCTGCGGTGGCTGGCGGGGGAACTGGCCGCCGACGAGGGGTTCGAGTTCACCTGTTGGGTGGATTCCGTCGCGGGCGTGGCGCGGATGACCGAGGCCCTGGGCGCGGTCGAACGGCCGGTCGACGTGCTGGTCGAGCTGGGTGCGCACGGTGGGCGGACCGGGGCGCGGGACCGGGCCACGGCGGTGGAGGTGGCCCGTGCCGCGGCCGCGAGCCCCGCGCTGCGACTGGTCGGCGTCGGCGGTTACGAGGGCGCGCTGGCGCACGACGCCTCACCCGGAGCGCGGTCCGTCGTGGACGGCTACCTGGCCTCCCTGAGGGAGTTGGCGATCGGGCTGCGGGAGCTGTTCGACGTGGACGAGCCGATCGTCACCGCGGGCGGCAGCGCGTACTTCGACCAGGTGGCGGCGGCGCTGACCGAACCGTGGCCGTTCCCGGTGCGGCCGGTGCTGCGCAGCGGCGCGTACATCACCCACGACGACGGGTTCTACCGCGGCATCTCGCCGTTGGGCCGCACGCCCGGCGCGCAACCGTTCCGCAGCGCGCTGCGCGCCTGGGCGCAGGTCACCTCCAAGCCGCAGCCGGACCTCGCGCTGCTGACGCTGGGCAAGCGTGACGCGTCGTTCGACGAAGGGCTGCCCGAGCCGCAGGTCGTGCGCGGCCGTGACGGCGTGGAGCGGCCGTTCGCCGCCGAGGTCACCGCGCTCAACGACCAGCACGCGTTCGTGCGGCTGTCCGGCGACGACGTGGAGGTCGGCGACTGGGTCGGCCTCGGCCTGTCCCACCCCTGCACGGTGTTCGACAAGTGGCCGCTCATCCCGGTGGTCGAGGGCACCACCGTGGTCGACCTGATCCGCACCTACTTCTGAGAGGGGCAGCGGCGTGGACATCGTCTTCAGGGGCGCACGGGTCGTGGACGGCACGGGCGCGCCCGCCTACCGCGCCGACGTGGGCGTGCGCGACGGGCGCGTCGCCGAGATCGGCGACCGGGTCGACGGCCGCCGGGTGGTCGAGGCCGACGGCCGCGTCCTCGCGCCCGGCTTCATCGACATGCACTCCCACTCCGACCTCCAGGTGCTCGCCAACCCCGACCACCTGGCCAAGGTGTCCCAGGGCGTCACCACCGAGGTCCTGGGCCAGGACGGGCTGTCCTACGCGCCCGTGGACGACGATGTGCTCGCCGTGCTGCGCGCCCAGCTCGCCGGGTGGAACGACGACCCGCCCGGCTTCGACTGGGACTGGCGCTCGGTCGGCGAGTACCTCGACCGCCTCGACCGGGGCATCGCGGTCAACGCCGCCTACCTCGTGCCGCAGGGCACGCTGCGGATGCTGTGCGTCGGCTACGACGACCGGCCCGCCACCGACGCCGAGCTGGACCGGATGCGGGACCTGCTGGCCCGGTCGTTGCGCGAGGGCGCGATGGGCATGTCGTCCGGCCTGACCTACACCCCCGGCATGTACGCCGACACCGCCGAGCTGACCGAGCTGTGCCGGGTGGTCGGCGAGCTGGGCGGGTTCTACAGCCCGCACCACCGCAGCTACGGCGCGGGCGCGCTGGAGGCGTACGCGGAGATGGTGCGCGTGTCGCGCGACTCCGGCTGCCCGCTGCACCTCGCGCACGCCACGATGAACTTCGAAATCAACCGGGGTCGGGCGGGCGAGCTGCTGGACCTGCTCGACCGGGCCGTCGCCGACGGCGCCGACATCACCCTCGACACCTACCCGTACCTGCCCGGCGCGACCTACCTGTCGGCGCTGCTGCCGAGCTGGGCGGGCGAGGGCGGCCCGGAGGCGACGCTGGCCCGGCTCGCCGACCCGGCCACCCGCGAGCGGATCCGGGTCGAGATCGAACAGACCGGCTCCGACGGCTGCCACGGCGTGCCGGTCGACTGGGACGCCATCGAGGTCAACGGCGTGCGCGACGCCCGCAACGCCCACCTGGTCGGCCTCTCGGTCGCCGAGTCGGCGCGACGCGCCGGGCGCCCGCCCGCCGAGCTGTACTTCGACGTTCTGCTGTCCGAGCGACTGGGTACCTCGTGCCTCATGCACGTCGGCCACGAGGACAACGTCCGCGCGATCATGCGGCACCCCGCCCACACCGGCGGCAGCGACGGCCTGCTCGTCGGCGACCGGCCCCACCCCCGCGCGTGGGGCACGTTCCCCCGCTACCTCGCCCGGTACGTGCGCGAGCTGGGCGTGCTGAGCCTGGAGGAGTGCGTCGCCCACCTGACCGGGCGGGCCGCGCGGCGGCTGCGGCTGGCCGACCGCGGCCTCGTGCGCGAGGGCCACGCCGCCGACCTCGTCCTCTTCGACCCCGACGCGGTCGCCGACACCGCGACCTTCGAGCAGCCCCGGCAGGCCGCCGCGGGCATCACCCACGTCCTGGTCAACGGCGTCGCCGTGCTCGACGACGGCCGGCGCACCGACGCCCTGCCCGGCCGTGCCCTGCGAAACCCCGGGAGCCGCACGTGATCGACTGGTTGCAGCACACCACCGGAGGTCTGCTGACCCTGTCCGCGCTCAGCATCGCCCTCCTCCTGGCGATGATCATCAGGTGGAAGGTCGAGCCGTTCATCGCACTGCTCGTCGTCGGCCTGCTCGTGGCGCTGGCCGCGGGCCTGCCGGTGGAGACGCTGGTCGGCTCGGCGCAGAAGGCGTCGGAGTCCCTGGTGGAGAAGGGCTTCGGCAGCATCCTCGGCCACGTCGCCGCGATCATCGGCCTGGGCACGCTGCTCGGCTCGATCCTGGAAGCCTCCGGCGGCGCGGAGGTGCTCACCCGGTCGCTGCTGCGGGCGTTCGGCGAGAACCGCGCGCCGCTGGCCATGGGCCTGGCCGGGTTGATCTTCGGCGTGCCGGTGTTCTTCGACATCGGCATCTTCGTGCTCGCGCCCCTGGTGTACGTGGCCGCGAAGCGCAGCGGCCGGTCGATCGTGCTGTACGCGATGCCGCTGTTGGCCGGCCTGTCGGTGATGCACGCGTTCATGCCGCCGCACCCCGGCCCGGTCGCGGCGGCCGGGATGCTCGGCGTCGAGCTCGGCTGGATCATCATCATGGCGCTGGCCGTGGCGCTGCCGTCGTGGTTCATCGGCGGCGTGCTGTTCTCCGCGTGGATCGGCAAGCGGCTGCACGTGCCCGTGCCGGAGGAGATGCTGGCCGCGGCCGAGAAGATGCGCGGCGAGCAGACCAAGGGCGAGCCGCCGCTGTCGCTGGTGCTGGGCATCATCGCGGTGCCGCTGGTGCTGATCCTGGCCGGCACGTTCGGCAGCATCCTGCTGCCCAAGGGTTCCACCGTGCTCGGCGTGTTCACGTTCTTCGGCACGCCCGCGGTGGCGTTGACCATCGCGGTGCTGCTGGCGTTCTGGCTGCTGGGTTTCCGCCGGGGCATGACCCGCGAGCAGGTCACCGAGCTGTCCGCCGCGTCGCTGCGGCCGGTGGCGATGATCCTGCTGGTCGTCGGCGCGGGCGGGTTCTTCGGCGCGGTGCTCTCCGCGACCGGCGTCGGCAAGGTGCTGGCCACGTCCCTGGCCGACGTCGGGCTGCCGGTGATCGCGCTGTCGTACGTGATCAGCTGCGGGATGCGCATCGCGCAGGGCTCGGCCACCGTCGCGATCGTGACCACGACCGGCATCGTCGTGCCCGTCGTGGCCGACCTGCACTACTCGCAGCCGCAGCTCGCGCTGATCGTCATGGCCATCGCCGCCGGCTCGATCATCGCCTCCCACGTCAACGACGGCGGGTTCTGGATCGTGTCGCGCTACTTCGGCCTGTCGGTCAAGGAAACGCTCCAGACGTGGACCGTGCTGGAGACCATCCTGTCCGTGGTCGGCTTCGCCGTGGCCGCGCTGCTCAGCCTGGTGGTGTAGGGCGGGCAGGCGGGTGCCCCTCGGTCGCGGGGCACCCGCCCGGTCGGTCTACGCCTTGGTCAGTCGACGCCGTGGTCGCGGAACGCGGCGCGCTTGAGCGGCGGGACGGCCTCGAACAGCCGCAGCACCGACTTGAACGCCACCCGGCCGACCGCGTTGCCCGACACGAACTGCCGGGCGCTGCGCAACGACGCCGTCACCGCGGCGAACCCGTACTCCCGCATGCGCCGCTCGTAGTCCGCGATCGCGTCCAACGGCTCCCGCTCGACCAGGTTGCGCGACAACGTCATGGCGTCCCTCAGGGCGGTGTTCGCGCCGATCCCGCGCATCGGCGTCATGCTGTGGATCGCGTCGCCGAGCAGCGTCACGGCCGTCGTCGGCCACGGGTCCACCGGCACGGACGTGCGGATCGGCCAGTGCGACACCGAGTCGTGCGGTGACTCGCGCACGACCCGGACCAGGTCGGGGTGCCAGCCGGCGATCGCGTCGGCCACCACGTCGCGCAGCGGCCGGTCCGGCGGCGTCACCAGGCCGTCCGCCGCGTAGGCCCACATCAGGTAGCCGTCCTCGGCCAGCTCGTGGGGCGCGAGGAACATCCCCGCGGCGGCGCGCGGGACCACCGAGTGGGCGTGCGCGACCAGTTCCGGCGGCAGCCAGGCGCGCGTGGCCGGGGTCAACGGCAGCTTGCCCGCGATCGCTGTGATGCCGGTGTCGACGCGCCGCGCGTGCGGCAGGTACTGGGCGCGCACCGCCGAGTTCGCGCCGTCCGCGCCGACCAGCACGTCGCAGCGGGTGCTCGTGCCGTCGGCGAAGTGGACCGTGACGCGGCCGTCCTCGTGCTCGTAGCGGGTGAACCGCCTGCCGAACTCCACCACGTCGTCCAAGCCGGTCAGCAGGATGTCCCGCAGCGTGATCCGGCTGACCGAGTGGTGGGCGCGGGCGGGGACGTCGGCCGGGTTCTCGACGGTGAGCAGCCGGCGCAGCCGCTCGTCGACGAAGCCGAAGCCGCTGCCGCCGCGTCCCGTGGTGGCGACGAACCGCTCCCACAGCTCCGGCGGCAGGCACTCGTGCAGGGCGCGCGCGCCGACCGGGCTGATGTGCAGCCGGTACCCCTGCAACCGGTCGGTCGGCGTCGCGTCCCGCTCGTGCACCGACACACTGACCCCGTTCCGGACCAACCCCTGGGCCAGGCACAACCCGCCCACACCGCCACCTACGACCGCCACGTGAAGACTCATGCCGACCACTATCAACCGTGCGGATGATTAAGTCAACCGTGCGGGTGATACGTGTCGACGGGCTAGGGTTGACCGCGTGCCCCGCCGCTCCCCCGACGCCACCGAACGCAAGCGCGACCCCGAGCGCACCAAGGCCCGCATCCTGGAAGCGGCGACGGCCGAGTTCGCCGCCAAGGGCTACGCCGCGGCCCGGGTGAGCGCCATCGCCGACCGCGCGGGCGTGAACAAGCAACTGATCTCGTACTACTTCGGCGGCAAAGAGGGCCTCTACCGCGAACTGTCGGGCCGCTGGCGGCAGCAGGGCGGTCAGCTCACCGAGGGTCCGCTGGCCGAGGTCGTGCGCGGGTTCGTGCGGTCCACCCGGGAGCAGCGCGACTGGGCGCGGCTGATGGTGTGGCAGAACGTGTCCGGCGACGACATGCCGGACGAGGGTGACGCGGACTTCCTGCGGGCCCAGGTCGAAGCACTGCGGGCCCGGCAGGAAGCCGGCGAGATCCCACCCGACCTGGACCCGGCGTGCCTGCTCCTGGCCCTGACCGCAGCAGCGAGCGCCACCCTCTTCATGCCGCGGATGGCGCACCGGATCACCGGCCAGGATCCCGACACCGACGAGTTCGCCGAGCACTACGCCGAACAACTGGCCCGGTTGGTGCGGCACTTCACCTAGCCCCTGGACCCAGCCGCTGGACCTGGTCGGTACCCGCGAGTCCTGGTCCCCGCGAGACCTGGTCCCCGCGAAACCTGGCCCCAGGGCCCTCTAGCCGTTGCCCAGCGCCGCCTCGAACCCGGCGAGGTAGGTGCGCAGCCCCCGCTGCCCGCTGCGCATCATCAGCTCGTGGTTGGCCTTCAACAACGGCCGGGCGGGCAGGGCGAGGCGGCGCAACAACGGCTTGCGCACCACCACTTCCTGCTCATACACCAACCGCGACCGGCTGCCCTCGCCGAAGACGCGCCAGCTCACCGTCCCGTCGAGGTCGCCGACCAGGTCGGCACGCAGCAACCCCGCCTCCGGCTCACGGGCGTTGTGGTGCGCCTGGAACACGAGGTCGTAGGGCAACACCGACCGACACCGCAGCTCAGCCGCGTCCTCGGCGACCTGACGGGCATGGCGCACCTCACGCCACCAGCTCGGGTAGCTGCCCAGATCGGCGAGCACCTCGAACGCCCTCTCGGGCGTGGTGTCCACCGACCAGACGCTGCGGAAGCGGTACGAGTTCAGCGGCATACCACCATGGTCACCCACATCGATCGTGCGTGCGACCAACCACGGCGACCGAAGCCCGACCGACCGCGCTCACATCGAACCCGACCAACCGCGGCCATCAGCCGACCAACCGCGATCACCAGCCGACCGACCGGGCCTGTCGGCCGAGCAAGCGAGCGCGACCACCCGCCCACCACGCACCTCCGCCACCGACCAACCACGGTGCCGCCGCCAGCGGATCGGTGCGGCTGCTGACAGTGCGACTGCTGACAGCGGACTCAGCACGGCTGCGTCCGGGCCGAGAACCACCGCCGGCCGGGCGAGCGCGGTCGATGGCCAACTGAGCACCGCGACCGGCGGACCGAACGACCGTTGGGCCAGGCGACCGGCGACCGCGCCCCGCGACCGACCGGCCCAGCGGCCGACCGGCCAGGCGAACCGCGCCCGACTGGCCAGGCAACCGACGGCCCCCGCGACCGACCGGCCAGGCGACCGACCGGCCAGGCGACCGACCGGCCAGGCGACCGACCGGCCAGGTGACCGGCTGACCGGGCACCGCGACCGACGAGCCAGGCGACCGGGGTGACCGGCGGGTCGAGCACCGTGACTGACTGGCCGAGCAGCGCGGTTGGTGGGCCAAGCAGCGCGGTCGGTGGCGGGCTGAGCCCGGGCGCGGGTGGGGCGTGTGTGGTCAGTGGCGGGTGGAGGGCGGGGGTTGGTGGAGCTAGGGCGGTTGTGGGGATGATGATGTGCCTGGCCGCGCGCCTCCTTCATTTCCGGCAACGCTTTGCGCGTTTCCATTCATACCCGGAGGCCGTAACGCCTTTGGGTGATCTTGGGTCAGCCGGCGGCCGCCTCGGCGGGCAGGACCTGGCGCAGGAACTGGCCCGTGTAGCTCTCGGCGACCTCGGCGACCTGTTCCGGCGTGCCCTCGGCCACCACCGTGCCGCCGCCCGAGCCGCCCTCCGGGCCCATGTCGACCAGCCAGTCCGACGTCTTGATCACGTCGAGGTTGTGCTCGATCACGATCACCGTGTTGCCCTTGTCGACCAGCCCGTTGATCACGCCGAGCAGCTTGCGGATGTCCTCGAAGTGCAGGCCGGTCGTCGGCTCGTCGAGGATGTACACCGTCTTGCCGGTGGACCGCTTCTGCAGCTCGGCCGCCAGCTTCACGCGCTGCGCCTCACCGCCGGACAGCGTCGGCGCGGGTTGACCGAGCCGCACGTACCCCAGGCCGACGTCGACCAGCGTGCGCAGGTGCCGGTGGATGGCGTTGATCGGCTCGAAGAACGTCGCCGCCTCCTCGATCGGCATGTCGAGGACCTCGGAGATCGTCTTGCCCTTGTAGTGCACTTCCAGCGTCTCGCGGTTGTACCGCGCGCCCTTGCAGACCTCGCACGGCACGTAGACGTCCGGCAGGAAGTTCATCTCGATCTTGATCGTGCCGTCGCCCGCGCACGCCTCGCAGCGCCCGCCCTTGACGTTGAACGAGAACCGGCCCGGCTGGTAGCCGCGCACCTTCGCCTCGGTGGTGGCCGCGAACAGCTTGCGGATGTGGTCGAACACGCCCGTGTAGGTGGCCGGGTTGGACCGCGGCGTGCGGCCGATCGGGGACTGGTCGACCTGCACGAGCTTGTCGACCTGCTCCAGCCCGCGCACGCGCGTGTGCCGGCCCGGGACCTGGCGCGCGCCGTTGAGCTTGTTCGCCAGCACGGTCGCCAGGATGTCGTTGACCAGCGTGGACTTGCCGGAGCCGGACACGCCGGTGACCGAGACCAGGCAGCCGAGCGGGAACGACACGTCGATGCCGCGCAGGTTGTGCTCCCGCGCGCCGACCACGGTGAGCTGCCGCTTCTTGTCGACCTTGCGGCGGGTGGCGGGCATGGCGATCTCTTTGCGCCCCGCCAGGTACGCGCCGGTGATCGACTCCTTGTTCTTCAGCAGCTCCTTGTACGGGCCGCTGTGCACGACCTTGCCGCCGTGCTCGCCCGCGCCGGGGCCGATGTCGACCACCCAGTCGGACGTGCGGATGGTGTCCTCGTCGTGCTCGACCACGATCAGCGTGTTGCCGAGGTCGCGCAGCCGGGTCAGGGTCTCGATCAGCTTGTGGTTGTCACGCTGGTGCAACCCGATCGAGGGCTCGTCCAACACGTAGAGCACGCCGACCAGGCCGGAGCCGATCTGCGTGGCCAACCTGATCCGCTGAGCTTCTCCACCCGAAAGTGTGCCGGACGCACGGTCCAGTGACAGGTAGTTGAGGCCCACGTCGAGCAGGAAGTGCAGCCGGGCCTGGATCTCCTTGAGCACCGCGCCCGCGATCATCGACTCGCGCTTGCCCAGCTTGAGCCCGTCGAGGAACTCCGAGCACTCCGCGACCGACATCGCGCACACCTCGGCGATGGACTTGTCGCCCTTGCGGCCGTGGTGCAGCGTGACGGCGAGGATCTCCGGCTTGAGGCGGGTGCCCTGGCACGTGGGGCACGGCACCTCCCGCATGTAGCCCTCGTACTTCTCCCGCATGTACTCGGACTCGGTCTGCTCCTGCCGCCGCTCCAGGAACGGGATCACGCCCTCGAAGTTGGCGTAGTAGGAGCGCTCACGGCCGTAGCGGTTCTTGTAGCGGACGTTGACCTGCTCGTCGACGCCGTGCAGCACGGCCTTCTGCGCCTTGGCGGGCAGCTGCCGCCACGGCGTGTCCATCCGGAACCCGATCGCGAGGCCCAGCGACTCCAGCAGGCGGGTGAAGTACTCGGCGGTCTGGCCCGACGCCCACGGCGCGATCGCGCCCTCGGCCAGCGACAGCTCGTCGTCCGGCACGACCAGCTCCGGGTCGACCTCCTTGCGCACGCCGATGCCGGTGCACGCGGGGCACGCGCCGTAGGGCGAGTTGAACGAGAAAGACCGCGGCTCCAGGTCCTCGATCGCCAGCGGGTGGCCGTTCGGGCAGGCCAGGTTCTCGGAGAAGCCGCGCACGCGGCCCGGGTCGGTCTCCGGGACGTCCACGAACTCCAGCTCGACCAGGCCGTCGGCCAGGCGCAACGCGGTTTCGACGGAGTCGGTGAGCCGCTGCTTGGCGCTCGCCTTCACGCTCAGCCGGTCGATGACGACCGCGATGTCGTGCTTCTCCTGCTTCTTCAGCTTGGGCACCTCGCCGAGGGCGTACACCACGCCGTCGACCTTGGCGCGCGAGTAGCCCTGCGACTGCAGGGTGGAGAACAGGTCGAGGTACTCGCCCTTGCGGCCGCGGATGACCGGCGCGAGCACCTGGAACTTGGTGCCGGACTCCATGGCCAGCACCTGGTCCACGATCTGCTGGGGCGTCTGCTTGCTGATCGCCTCGCCGCACTTCGGGCAGTGCGCCTTGCCGGCGCGCGCGTACAGCAGCCGCAGGTAGTCGTACACCTCGGTGATGGTGCCCACGGTCGACCGCGGGTTGCGGCTGGTCGACTTCTGGTCGATCGACACCGCGGGCGACAGGCCCTCGATGAAGTCGACGTCCGGCTTGTCCATCTGGCCGAGGAACTGCCGCGCGTAGGCCGACAGCGATTCGACGTAGCGGCGTTGGCCCTCGGCGAAGATCGTGTCGAAGGCGAGGCTGGACTTGCCCGAGCCGGACAGCCCGGTGAACACGATGAGGCTGTCCCTCGGCAGGTCGAGGTCCACCCCTCGCAGGTTGTGCTCGCGCGCCCCGCGAACGACAAGCCGGTCGGCCACAACGGTTCCCTTCGGTTCTTGACCTTCCCCCGAACAGACGTTCGAAAAGCGTATCGGACCACTGCGTCGGCCCTGTCGGGGAGGGCGACAACCATGCTAGGGGCGGGCACCGACAATTCGTGACGGGCACAGTCCCTCGATCGTGCGCCAACGGCTCTACCGGTCGGTAGTGAACGCCCCTACGCTGGGGTGATAGGCCGTTCGGCCGCAACGCCGGGATGAGGTGCCCATGAGCTTCGCTGATGCCGCCCAGGTCCGATCCGCCCAGACGAGCGTACCCGCGCCCCGCGAGCAGTCGGCCGCGGTCCAGGACGCGGTCGCCGGGCTCGCCGAGGTGGAACGGGCGACCGGGGCGTTGTACGAGGTCGTGGAGGGCCTTGACCTGCGCGGTCCGAGCCTGCTGCCCGGCTGGAGCCGGGCGCACGTGGTGACGCACCTCGCACGCAACGCCGACGCCCTGGTCAACTTGCTGACGTGGGCGAAGACCGGGGTCGAGCACCAGATGTACCCGAGCGCGGCCGACCGCGACGCCGACATCGCCGAGGGCGCCTCCCGGCTGCCGCAGCTGCTGCGGGCGGACCTCGACGCGGCGTGCCAGCGGTTCGTCGCGTTCGCCCGCGACCTGCCGCCGGGTGCGTGGGAGGCGGAGGTCGCGCACCCGAAGGCCGGGCCGTTCCGGGCGCACCGGGTGCCGTGGCTGCGGCTGCGCGAGGTGTGGTTCCACCTGGTCGACCTGGACGCGGGCGTGGGGTTCGAGGACCTGCCGCCGGAGCTGCTGGAGCGTTACGTCGAGGAGGTGGTGGGCCAGTTCGCCGGCCGGTCCGACGTGCCGCCCGCGCGCGTCGAGGTGGTGTTCCCGGACGGTCGTCAGCGCAGCTGGGGGCTGACCGCGGACAGCGACGCGTCGCCCGCGGTGAGCGGCGCGGCGGCCGACGTGCTGGGGTGGCTGACCGGCCGCCACAGCGGCGCGCGGCTGAACGGGACGGCGCCCACGCTGCCCAGGTGGCTCTGAGCGGCGTGCAGGCGGGCGGTGAGCAGCAGGCCGGCCACGGTCGGCCGGCTCGCCGTCAGCAGCCGGTGCGCCGGGCGTTCCACGAACGTGGTGAGCAGCCAGCCCAGGAGCACGGCTGAACCGATGAAGAACGCCAGCTCGACCCACGGTCCCCCGTCGGGCGCGACCTGGGCCATGACGAGGTAGCCGAGTTCCTGGTGGACCAGGTACACGCCGTACGAGATGCCCGCGAGCCACCGGATCGGGCGAGCGAGCAGGCGGACCGGCGCGATGTCCCAGTCCCGGCCGCCCGCCGCGGCGCACACGCCGACCAGCAGGACGCCGAAGCCGACGGTCGACTCGAGGTCGACGGTGTGCCACGCCTGGGCCAGCAGTGAGGCCGTGAGCAGGGCGAACAGGTGGCGGTCGCCGAGCCGCCCGCGTGACCACAGCCAGATGGCGACGCCGATGGCGAACAGCTGCGCGCGGTGCGCGCCCAGGCCGTTGTAGACGGTGTTGATCAGGCCCTCGGGGATCGCCCAGTCCTTGATGGCCACGGGGACGACGACCAAGGACCACAGCAGCGCCTTGAGCGCCCGGCCGCGGACGCGTGAGGCCAGCAGTGCTCCCGCGACGAAGCCCGTGACCTGGATCGGGAGGGTCCAGTAGGAGACGTCGACCAGGCGCGCGTCCGGGAACCAGCTCTGCAGCATGAGGACGTTGACGAGCAGGTCGCGCGGGGTGAGCTCGCTCCAGCCGGCCGGCGCGACGTGACGCAGCACGGTGTAGGTGCCCAGGGCGGCCACCAGGTAGGCGGGCAGCAGGCGGGCCAGGCGGTTGCGCAGGAAGCGGGCCGGTTCGCCCTTGGCCAGCGCGGCGCAGGCGAAGAACGTGGAGATCACCACGAGCGTGCTGGCGCCGAACTCGAGGCCGAAGACGAAGACCGGTCGGCTCAGCTCGGGGTGGTTGGCCGGCCCGACGCGGGTGGCGTGCTGGAGGAGCACGCAGAGCACGGCGAGGATGCGCAGGACGTCCCAGTTGATCCGGCGTTTGGTAGCCACGAGGAAGAAGAACCCTAATCAGACGACATCGGAGGAGCGTTGGTGATCGTTACGTAACTGGTCGTCACAACCCTAGGGGGTCGACCTGTGGGCGCCCTGAAGGGTGTCCGGTCGGATACGGTCGGCCATTGTGGACGTACTAGAGGACTACACGGGGCACGTATCGCCGGGCGGCCCGGCGGCGCGGCGCACCCTCGACGCGCTGACCATCACGAAGGTCTCGGTGGGACCGATGGACAACAACGCGTACCTGCTGGTGTGCCGTGCGACGAACGAGGGTCTGCTGATCGACGCGGCGGCCGACCCGGAGCGGCTGTCCGACGTGGTCGGCCACACGGTGGACCGGCCTCGGCTGAAGACCGTGGTGACCACCCACCGGCACCAGGACCACTGGGGCGCGCTGGGCGCGGTCGCCGGCGCGAACGGCTCGAACACCATCGCGCACGCCGCCGACGCGGACGTCCTGCCGATCCCCCCGGACGTGCTGGTCGAGCACGGTGACACGGTGCACGTCGGCGAAGTCCCGCTGACGGTGATCCACCTGCGCGGCCACACACCGGGCTCGATCGCCCTGCTGTACCGCGACCCAACCGGCCACCCCCACCTCTTCACCGGTGACTCGCTGTTCCCCGGCGGTCCTGGACGGACAACAAGCCCGGAGGACTTCACCAGCCTGATGGACGACCTGGAGACCCGGGTCTTCGGGGAACTACCCGATGACACCTGGTTCTATCCCGGTCATGGTGATGATTCCACGCTCGGAGCAGAGCGACCCAAGCTCGGCGAGTGGCGTTCGCGCGGCTGGTGAGCTGAAGGATCTCCCGGACGGGGCCGCCTGATAAGTCAGGCGGCCCCGTCTGCTGTTGGCGCAGCGCGACGGGGCTTCGACCGGACACAGGAGGTTAGTCGCTCACACATTGTCTGGTTCGCGGTGATGACGCCCTGAGTCGCGAACGGATCACATGAGAGCAAGTGACACATGCACGATCGCGACCCATATCGCAGTGGTAGAACCGGTTCAGGTGACGGAAAACTCGAATCGACCTCGCACGACCCGTTGGCGCCAATACACCAAGAGCGGTACCATGCGACTCTTCGCCGGCTCAACTCGTCGAAATGCGGAGCACCCATGACCATCAACCCGCAACCACTGGACATAAACGTCGGATTCCACGCCAAGAAGTTTGCATCGAATACGGTTCCGAACTCCGGTCAACTAACATTAAACGCCAACGATTTAGCCCACGCGCTATTCACCACCGGCCGAACGCCTGGGGACAGGGCAAGATACGGTGCCGCGTCAGCCTACGAGTGACTACACCGCACATCCCTAATACCGGCATATATTCGACGCGGACATCCAAGCCCCAGGTTGACCCGCTCCAAATTAGCCCTCGACCTGGACAGGTCGGAGAAGACTTCCCTGTCGTATGCGCTCGGGCAGGCAATGACCGCGATATTCTGCGAGCAGAAATTGGCAACAGTCCACCTCATGCACGTAGACCGGTATGCCAATCACTTCAAGGTAAGCTTCGGCACGACTCGACGGCGGGCAGACCTCTTCGGCCGGACACGACGAGGGTGGGTAGTCGCAGAAGCAAAAGGGAGGTCCGGTGGCATAGAATCCGATCTCGAAGGCAAGATGGTCGCACAAAAACGTTCCGTAAGCGACATCAACGGCTCGCAACCGTGGGTAGCCCTTGCATGTGTGGCCCACTTCCCCCGGCAGGGCAGGTACTTGCAGGTAAGTGCGGTCGACCCCGACGAGGATGACATCGAGACAATCTCGATGCGAGTGTCAATGGATTCCCTCATGCTCGCTTACTACTCCCCGTTCGTTCGAGCCATCGAAATCGGCGACGCTGAGGATGATAAATTCACGGACATGGCTTCATTCGGGGGTCTCGGCCTGCACGTCGGCCTTCGCCATAACCTTAGAGAACGCATCCGCCGCGCGGAATCAGGAGAACTCGAAGGACTTCACGAGGACGTACTGCGAATACTCGACGACACTCCAGGAACAGCACTTCAAAGAACAGACGGAACGACAGTAATCACAGACTGGAACGAAGTGATGAGCCTCGACGACCGGGAGGCGTTTTTCGACACGGATTACCCATAAACCGTTCAAGCCGTCTGAAATTGACGGTTACAGCACCTTCGGGTCACCGGTGGATACACCGGCGTACAATGCTTACACACCGAGGAAGGTAGCGTCACCCCAAGGAACTACCGGTAGTTCATGGTCGCCGGAACTGTCGAATCCTGGAGGACTGTTCACCGGGGACTCGCTGTTCCCGGGAGGGGTGGGCAAGACCACGTCGCCCGAAACCTTCGCGTCGTCGATCGACGACGTGGAGACGCGCATCTTCGGTGAACTACCCGATGACCCCTGGGTCTACCCGGGGCATGGCGACGACACCAGGCCTGGGGCGTGAGCGACCTCACCTGTCCGAGTGGCGTTCGCGCGGCTGGTGATCCAGTTGGCCGCCTGAGTCGTCAGGCGGTCCGTCTGCTGTGCCCCGGCGCACCGCGTCTCGATCGGACGCAGGAGGTTCGCCCCTTGTCGCGTCGAGCACCAGGTGCGCGGTTGTGCGCATCGAGGTGATCAACTGGTCACTCGACCGCGGCCGCACTCCCACCAACCGCGACTACGCCGGCGACACTCGCGCAACGGGATCGTCGAAGCGCCTGGGCGCGCGCCGATCATCTCGACAGTCCACCAAATCGGACCATGCGCGAGTGAGCGCCGCATGGCCTGCCAGCGACGTTCGACGTTGCCGCAGGCGTGATCGTGCTGCCCCAGATTCGCACCAGATTCTCTCAACAACTGCTCGTCATGCTCCCGGTAATCGGCGCAAGACAGGAGGTTGAGGAATATGGGACTCAAGAAAGCCGTTGCCGGCTTCTCCACCGTCGTCGCGGTGGTCGGGGCCGGCTTTGCCACGGCAGCACCTGCCTTGGCTGCGGGAACAGCTCCGGCATGCATCGCGCGCGAACTCCAGGGGAGCAACATGGTCCGCGTCACCAACAACTGCGGCAGGGCCATGAATGTCGGAGTCGTCATCGACTGGGGGCCCGACTCCGGGTGCCGAGCCCTCGGCATTGGGGACGAAATGCTCTACGGTTGGGCATGGGGAACTTATGGACGCGTGGAAACCTGCGGCTAGAAGACCCGATTCCCCATGGCAAAGTCGGGTAACAGGCAAATGGTCACTCGGCGGAGGCATCGAGGGCTGAAACTCCGAGGTGAACCGGACAGCGTGGACCGCCGGTCATGGTTCTGCGCTCCACGCCGTGAGGTCGCTGTGTGCACGGCGGTCGCGTCGCGCGTCGGCACACCGGGTCTGCGCTACGTGGACAGGGGCGCACACGGCACGCAACCGCGTCCGCCCGGCGGCGGGCATGGTCGTGATCAGTCGGTGCGGGAGAGTTCGGTGGTCAGCAGGGATTCGGTGGACTCGTCGAAGGCGACCAGGCGGACCAGGGTGAGGCTGGTCGGTGTGGTGCGGAGCGTGGTGATGGCGATGTGGGCCGCTTCGGCCGGTGGGTAGCCGTAGATGCCGGTGGCGATGGCGGGGAACGCGATGCTGGTCAGGCCCAGGTCGTCGGCGACTTGGAGGCTGCGCCGGTAGCAGGAGGCGAGGACGTCCGCTTCGCCGTGGCCGCCGCCTTCCCACACCGGGCCGACGGTGTGGATCACGTGGCGGATCGGTGGGGTCAGGTTGAACGCCGGGGTGGCGACGGCTTCGCCCGGTGGGCACGGGGCCAGTGCCGCGCCCGCCTCGGCCAGCCGGGGGCCCGCCGCGCGGTGCACCGCGCCGTCCACGCCGCCGCCGCCCATCAGCGACTCGTTGGCCGCGGTGACGATGGCGTCGACGTTCTCGCGGGTGATGTCGCCGCGGGCTACCTCGATCGAGACCATGCGTCGAGCATGGCACGGGTCAGTGGTCGGTCGGTGGGGCGAACACGTCGTCGGGGAGGAAGCAGCCGTAGTCCTGGAGTGGGCGTTCGTCCAGGACCACCTGTCGCATCCGGCCGGCTGGGGAGAGGCCGCCCGGGCGGTCCGCGAGGCGGGTGCCCGGCAGGGGCGGGTCGCCGGCCCGGTCGGGGCCGGGTGCCAGGTCGCCGTGGCGTTCGACCAGCGCGAACGCGGCGTCGGTGACGTCGGCGACCGCCTCGGCGACCTCGGCGTCGGTGAGGCCGGGGTTCAGCTCCCGGTAGGCCGACCGCGCGGCGGCCAGGAAGCGGTCCGGGTCGACCACCACCACGTCGCGACGGGTCCGCACGCTGATCGTCATCCCGGTCACGGGCGTCCTCGGCTCGTCCACGCCGCCGAGCGTAGGGATCGGGGTGCGCGGTCGGCGAACGCGGCGCCTCACCGCCGGCCGGTCAGCACCGTGACGCGGACGTGCTCGGTGAACGGCGCGTGGGGCTCCAGCGCCTGCCGGACCCGTTCGGCGAAGGCCGGGCGCTCCGCCGGCGACGGGAGCCGGTCCACCGGCAACGCCGACAGCACACCGCCCACGACGGACTCGACGTCGAGGGTGTCGGTGTAGTCGATGGCGCGCACGTCGACGTCGAACCCGGCCGCGCCCAGGCTTTCCCGGTACCGCGACTGGCTCTCCTCGTCGGTGCCGCACGCGTTGCGGGCCGGCGTGCCCAGCCACCGCTCCAGGCAGGCCCGCAACGCCCGCGACCAGTCGTTGTCCTGCGACCACAACGGCCTGCCGTTGGTCAGCACCGCCACCCCGCCGCCCGGCCGCACCAGCGGGCGCAGGGCGTGGAACAGCTCGTCGTGCCGCATCCAGTGCAGCGCCTGGGCGATCGTCACCACGCCGACCGACCCGTCGCCGAGCGCGGCGCGCAACGCGGGCACGTCCGCGTCCGTCCCGACCACCCACGACACGTTCGCCACGCCGCGGTCCGCCGCCGCACGCCGACCGCGCGCCAGCATGTCCGGTTCCGGGTCGACGCCGACCACGGCGCGGACCCGGCCCGCGAGCGGCACGGTCACCTGGCCCGTGCCGCACCCGAGGTCCACCGCGACGTCGTCCGGCGTCAGCCCGAACACCTCCGCCACCACGTCGAACGACTCCGGCGGGTAGCCCCGCCGGTAGCGGTGGTAGAAGTCGGCCACGTCACCGCGGAAACCCAGCGCCATGACCACAGGATGCCCACGGCGCCAGGCGAGCGGCGGCGGTTGCGCTCAGAGCCGAAACGGGGGCACGGGGACCGGTCGGTATCTTGCCCGGCATGGAGCAGGTGGTGGAGATCTACACCGACGGCGCGTGCAGCGGGAACCCCGGTCCGGGCGGGTGGGGCGCGGTGCTGCGGTACGGGGCGCACGAGCGCGACCTGTTCGGCGGGGAGTCGACGGCCACCACCAACAACCGCATGGAGCTGATGGCCCCGATCCGCGCGTTGGAGACCCTCAAGCGGCCGTCCGCGGTGCGGATCTACACCGACAGCACGTACGTCCGCAACGGCGTGCTGTCGTGGATGGCCAAGTGGAAGGCCAACGGCTGGCTGACCTCGGGCCGGCAGCCGGTCAAGAACGTCGACCTGTGGCAGCGCCTCGACGCCGCCGCCACGCCCCACCAGGTCGAGTGGCACTGGGTGAAGGGCCACGCCGGGCACCCGGAGAACGAACGCGCGGACCGGCTGGCGGTCCGCGGCGTCCGGGCGGCGATGGAGTCAGATCTGCGGGCAGACGTCGTACATGATGCGGAACAGGCGTGAGGACTCCGGCGTCTGCTCCGGCGGCAGGGCGAAGTAGCCCTTGGCGGCGTCCACGCACTGGGTGAGCAGGTCGTGCTCGGCGGTCAGGGTGGACTCCCGCGACCGGTTGCCCTCCAGGGTCGTGTCGGCGGCCCCCTGCTTCGCGGTCACGTCCGCGAGCGTGCGCTCCTGCTCGGCGCGGGTGGCCGCGGTCGCGTCGCGGTCGGCGCGTTCGCCCAGGTAGAGCACGGTGAACACGCCGGTCGCGACGGCGAGCACGGCAGCCAGCGCGGTCAGGGCGACCAGCGGTGCCCGGCCGGCACGGGCGGGTGGCGCGGACGGCGGGTGCGGCAGCGGCACGCCGTTCGGCGGCGTCGGCGCGGGCGGGGTGAACGGCGTCGGCGGCGTGACCGCCTGGCCGGGTCCTGGCGTGGTCATGTCGGCTCCCCGTTCAGCAGTTGTCGGTGGCGCGGCCGACGGCGGGCCCCAGGGCCGCGTCATCGTCGTCCCGCGCCGCGATGATCGAGTCACGGGCCGGGTCCGCGCACTTGTGCAGCTCGGCGTTCTGCGCCTCCAGCGTGGCGATGCGGCCGGCGACGGCGTCGTTGGCCGTCTCGGTCTCGGCCAGCCGGTCCTGCGCCTCGGTCAGCGAGTGGCTCGTCGCGTCCAGCCGCTGGACTTCGAGCGCGTGGTCGTCCTTCGCGCCGACGAACAGCACGATCGCCAGCACGGACGCGCCCGCCAGCACCACGACGAGCAGGCCGAGCAGCACGACGGCGGTCTGCGACCGGGTCGGCGGCGACGGCGGGGAGGACGGTGGCGGTAACGGGATCGACAGCCCGTGGTCGGTCATGGTGGCCCCCTCTTTTTTCCTTCAGAGGCCTCGAAAGTAGGGACGCCGGGCGGCGCCGGCCAAGCCCCGGGGCACCGGAAACTTCCGCTACCTGCCGGCGACCGCACCGAAACGCGTCCCCGGACCGGGCCGGTCCGGGGAGGTCAGAGCCAGCCGTTGTCGTGCGCGGTCAGGTAGGCCTCCGACCGGCTCGCCACGCCGAGCTTCGCCACCGCCGCGGCCAGGTAGTTGCGGACCGTCCCGGCGGACAGGTGCGTCCTGCGGGCGATCACCGCGACCGGCGTGTCGTACTCCGTCAGCCGCAGCACCTCCAGCTCGCGCGGCGTCAACGGGCACGGCGGCGTGGTCAGCGCGTCGGCGGCCAGCTCCGGGTCGACGTACCGCGCGCCGCCGTGCACCCGCCTGATCACGTCCGCCAGCGTGCCGCCCGGCGACCCCTTGGGCAGGAACCCCTTCGCCCCGGCCGACAGCGCCCGTTGCAGGTGGGGCGGCTTGCCGCGCCCGGTCAGGATCACCACCGCGCACCCGGGCAGCGACGACGCCAGGGACGCGGTCACCTCGAACCCGTCCAGCACGGGCATCTGCAGGTCCACCACGGCCACGTCGGGCCGGTGCGCCAACGCCGCGCGCACCGCCTCCCGGCCGTCCGCGGCCTGCGCCACGACCTCGATGTCGGGTTCGAGCCCGAGCAGCGCCGCCACGGCGACGCGGATCAGCTCCTCGTCGTCGGCCAGCAGCACGCGAATCACGACCGCACGGTCGCCACCAACGTGAACACCCCGTCCTCCTCCCCCGTGCGCACCACCCCGCCCACGCGGGCCAGCCGTTCGGCCAGCCCGGTCAGGCCCGAACCCCGCCCCGGCGCGCCCGCCGCGCCGTCGTTCGCGACGGTCAGCCGCACCTCGTCGGCGGCGGCGACCACGTCGATCGTGCACCACCGCGCGCGGCTGTGGCGCAGCACGTTCGTCCCCGCCTCCCGCAACGCCCACGACAGCTCGCGCGCCGCCGACGGCAGCCCCGCCGGAACCGAGACCGTGCACCGCACCCCGGCCGCGGTCAACACCTGCTCGATCGCCGACGCCTGCTCGTCCAGCTCCACGGTCCGGTACCCGTGCACGGCCTCCCGCAGCTCCGCCAACGCGGCCGCGGCCAGCGCCCGCACCTCGTCCGCTTCCGCACCGGCCCGCGCGCCGTCCACGGCCGCCAGCCGCGACGCGAGCTCCGCCTTCAACGCGATCACGGTCAGCCGGTGCCCGAGCAGGTCGTGCACGTCCCGGGCGAACCGCAGCCGCTCCTCGATCACCGCCAGCCGGGCCCGCGCCTCACGCCCCTGCTGCGCCTGCACCACCAGGTCCCACAACCACACCGGCAGCACGTGCATCACCAGCAGCGTCACGCCGACACCGCCGGCGACCACGGCACCGCGCACCGGTTGCGCGGACACCGCCGCGGCCACCGCGACGACCAGTGGGACCACCGCCCACCACCACCGCCGCACCAACACCGGCGCCGTCCCCACCAGCGCCGCGCCCACCCACGCCCACGTGTCCCACCTCCCCTCCGCCACGGGCGCGAGCAGCAGCACCGACAGCAGCGACGCCGCCAACAGCGCCATGTCCCACCGGGACTGCGCCCGACCCGGCGTCACCGCCGTGTACAGCGCGCCCGCGTGCGCCCCGGCGAACAGCAGCACGCCGACCAGCCCCGCGACCACCCAACCCGGCCGGGTCTCCAGCACCACGCCGATGCCCGGCCCGATCAGGCTGGTCGCCCACGCCACGCCGAGCGACACCAGCGTGAGCACCCTCGCGCGCCGCATCATGCGCTCACCATGCCAGCGACACGCCGACGAACGCGTCGACCACCGCGCACGCCAGGGCGTACCAGGTCGGCACGACCTTGTCGGCGCGGAAGTGCGCGAGGTCCCACCCGGCGTGCGCGAGCCAGCCCGCCGCGACCAGGTACCGGCCGACCCCGGGGTCCACCAGCAGCGCGAGGCCGGCCACCCCGCCGAACGCGAGCACACCCGCCACCTGCGCCCACATCAGCCGGGAGCGGCGCACCTCGGCGCGCAGCAGCCCGGCGACGAGGTAGACCAGCGCGCACGCGACCAGGCCCCACGTGCCGAACCCGGTCCAGCCGTCGTCGCCGTCGGCCACGATCGCGATGCCCAAGGCCGTCGAGATCACCAGGGAGAGGATCGAAGAACGTCTCATGACCACCACGGTGGTGCGGGCGGCGCACAACCCACACCCCCGCGGTGTCACCGCCGACCCGTGCGAAACGCACGGCCCGACCGTGCAGTCCCCTACCGCAGCACGGTCGCCAGCCGGCCCATGCCCTCCACGATCTCGTCGGGCGTGTTCGTGGTGAACGACAGCCGCAACGTCGACCGGTCCGGCGTGGTCGCGTAGAACGGCGCGCCGGGCACGAACGCCACGTCCCGCGCCAGCGCCGCCGTGACCAGCTCGGCGGTGTCCACCCCGCCCGGCAGCGCCACCCACACGAACATGCCGCCGTCCGGGTCGCTCCACCGCGTCCCGGCGGGCGTGGCCGACGGCAGCGCGCCGATCATCGCGTCGCGCCGCTCCCGGTAGGCCGCGCACAGCCCGCGGATGTGCTCGTCGAGGTCGTTCGCCTTCAGGTACGCCGCCCCGGCGGCCTGGTCGACGGCGGAGGTGTGCAGGTCCGCCGCCTGCTTCACGATCACCAGCGTGCGCATGACCGACGCGGGCGCGCGCAGCCAGCCCAGCCGCATGCCCGGCGCGCCGACCTTGGAGAAGCTGCCCGCGTACAGCACGCGGTCGCTCATCGTGGCCAGCGCCGGCACCGGCTCGCCCCGGTAGCGCAGCTCGCCGTACGGGTCGTCCTCGACCACCCACAGGCCGTGCCGGTCGGCGAGCGCGGCGATCTCCGCCCGCCGGGCGGCGGTCAAGGTCCGGCCGGTCGGGTTGGCGAACGTCGGCACCAGGTACAGCAGCGCCGGCCGTTCCCGCCCGATCACCTCGGCCAGCGCCGCCGGGTCCATGCCGTGCTCGTCGCCGGCGACCGGCACGACCCGCGCGCCGGCGAGCTGGAAGCACTGCAACGCGGCCAGGTAGGTCGGCTCCTCGACCGCGACCACCGCGCCCGGTTCGAGCAGGGCGGTCACGACCAGCGTCAGCGCCTGCTGCGAGCCGGAGGTGACCAGCAGGTCCCCCACCGCGGTCGGCAGGCCGCGCCGCGACAGCCGGTCGGCGACCAGCCCGCGCAGGTCCACGTCGCCCTCGGTGGGCGCGTACTGCAAGGACCGGCGGGAGACGGCCCGCGCGTACGCCTCGCGCAGGCCGTCGACGTCGAACAGGCCGGGCGCGGGCAGGCCGCCCGCGAAGGAGATGACCTCAGGACGGGAGGTGAGGGCGAGCAGGTCGCGGACGGGCGAGCCGGCGAACGTGCGCGGCATGGGGGCTCCTCGGGATCGTCGAGCGGAAGAGGTCCGCGCGGTCGTGCCACGCATGAGGTGCGGCCGCACTGGGGTCGAGGCGCCGGAATCATCCTAACGTGTGATGACTGCGAGGCGACCGGGATTCGCGCTTGACGCCGTATATGCCGATACGTCTATATTGCCGGTATGGCATCTACGTTCGCCGTGCTCGCCGACCCGCAGCGGCGGCGGATCCTCGACGTGCTGCGGGAGGGCGAACGGCCGGTCGGCGACCTGGTCGACGGGCTGGCGGTGACCCAGCCGACGGTGTCCAAGCACCTGAAGGTGCTGCGCGACGCCGGGTTGGTCGAGGTCAGGCGCGACGCCCAGCGGCGGCTCTACCGGCTGCGGCCGGGGCCGTTGGCCGAGGTGGACGCCTGGCTCGCGCCGTACCGGCGGATGTGGGAGGACAGCCTCGACGCGCTGGAACGCCGGCTGGACCGGATCGGCGCAGAGGAGACCGGCACCGAGGAGACCGGCACCGGGCGCAGCGGCGCGGGCCGGGCGGACGGGAGGGACTCGTGAGCGCCGAGTTGCGGCGGATCGACGGCAAGCCCGTGCTGAGGTTCGAACGGGTGCTCGCGCACCCGCCGGAGCGGGTGTGGCGGGTGGTCACCGAACCCGCCGAGCTGGCGCACTGGTTCCCGGCGGCGGTGGCGGTCGACGGGCGGGAGATGACGTTCACCTTCCCCGACCAGGTCACCACCGGCGAGGTGCTGGAGCACGACCCGCCCCGGGTGTTCGCGTTCCGCTGGAACACCGACGTGCTGCGGTTCGAGCTGCTGCCGCACGAGCGCGGCTGCCTGCTCGTCTTCACCCACGTGCTGGGCGACGAGCACGGCGCGGCCCGCAACGCCGCCGGCTGGGACACCTGCCTCGCGGGGCTGGACGCCCGGCTCGACGACCGGCCGTTCGAGCCGCCGACCGACGTGCTGGGGCCGATGGAGCGCTACCTCCGCGAGTTCGGGCTGGACGAGGGCCGGGTGGACGGCGGCGTGGTGCGGTTCGTCCGCGACCTCGTGTGGCGACCGCTGGACGAGGTGTGGGCGCTGCTCACCGAGGGCGAGGACGGCGTGCCGACCCGCGCCACCAACCCGCACGTGCCGGCGGGGCCGCTGGTCGAACGCGCGCGTCCCCGCGTGCTGGCCTTCGACTCGCCCACCGGCCGGGTGCGCTGGGAGTTCCGGCACGACCCGGACCAGGGCACGACGGTGGAGCTGACGCACGCGCTCGCCGACCCGGCGTTCGCGCCCCGGGCGCTCGCGGCGTGGCACGCGCACCTGGAGCTGTTCTTCGCGGCCACCTTCGGCGAGATCCGCTGCCCGTGGCCCGAGGACCGGGTCGCCGAGCTGCTCGACCACTACCGCAGCACGGTGTCCAGCCGGGCCAGGTGATCGCGGCCGAACGGCCCGTTCTCCAGCCCGTCCACCAGTGCCGGTGGCAGGTCGGCGCGGATCTCGGCGGAGCGTGACGCGGCGGCCAGGGCGACGGTCGCGACCGTGTCCACGTCACCGGTGAAGGCCACGCACGCCCGCAGCACCGAGCTCAGCGAACCGCCGGCGGCCACCGCGGTCAGCGCCGCGCGCACGCTCATCACGCCCTTCGACCCGACCTTCCCCCGCCACGGCCGCGCCCACACCCCGGAGCCGAGCCGGTCGGCGATCCACGAGCCGACCTCCGCCACCGGCCCGAGCCCGTGGTGGCAGTAGTGCACGGCCAACGCCGCCGCCCGCGCCGACGCCACCCCGTCCGGCGTGTCGTGGGTGACCCTGGCCTGCACGTCGGTGTGGTGCAGCACCTCGTCCGCGGTGGGCAGCAGCCCGGCGGGCGACGCGCGCATCGCCGCGCCGCTCTTGTCGCTGTCGGGCCGGATCCGCGCGAGGAACTCCGCGCCGGTGCGCACGGACCCCAGGAAAGCCTGGAACCCCCGTGCATAACCCTCGCGCGGGTCGCGGTGGAACGCGGTCACGAACGCCGAGGCCACCGACTCGGGCGTCCACTCCGCGCCGGACACCCGCAGCTCCGCCAACGCCAGGGTCATCTGCGTGTCGTCGGTGTAGGAGCCGGGGCGGATGCCGTGGTGCCGGGGGTGCCGCACGTACCCCTCAAGGGTGTTGTGCCTGGTCACGAACGCGGGATCGGCGTACTCGAAGCCCGCGCCGTACGCGTCCCCGATGGCCAGTTCGACGAGCATGGCGCACACGCTATAGCCCGCGTTATAACTGATTCGATATATCCCTTTTCACCCGGTCGAGTGGTACGAATCTCGTGACCCAAGACACCCTGTGCGCGAGAGATCGCGTGTCTTCGGAATCGAGGAACACTTGCGAATCACCAGGTTGATCCCCGCGCTCGCGGCGGCACTGCTGTCCCTGCTCGGCCCGGTCGGGGCGGCGTCGGCCGCGCCCGCGACGGCGGACGGCGGCGTGACGCCGTACATCATCGGCGGCGGCTACGCGAGCAACGCCCCGTGGGCGGCCCGGCTGTTCTCCAACGGCAGGCAGACGTGCACCGCGACGATCATCGCGCCCACGTGGATCCTGACCGCGAAGCACTGCGTCAGCGGCGGCGGGCTGTCGTTCCGCATCGGCAGCCTCGACCAGACCTCCGGCGGCACGCTCGCCAACGGCGTGCAGACCTACACCCACTCGTCGGACCTGGCGCTGGTCCGGCTCGACCGCTCCGTGTCCGCGACCTACGCCCGGCTCGGCCAGCCCGGTTCGGTCACCGTGGGCCAGACCGTGCAGGTCTACGGCTGGGGCGCGACGTCCCAGTGCGGCTCGGAGATCAACTGCCAGTCGCAGTACCTCAAGGTCGCGAACGTGACCGTCACCGGCGGCTGCACCGACGCCTACGGCGGCAGCGCGATCTGCGCCCGGCGCGGTGACGGCATCACCGCGGGCGGCGACTCCGGCGGTCCGATGGTGGCGGGCGGCGTGCAGGTCGGCGTCGCGTCCACCAGCGACCGGCAGACCACCACCGCGTACACCAACGTGACGCGGTACCGGTCCTGGATCCAGTCCATCGCCGGCGTCTGACCCGGACGGACGGCCCGCTCGCGCGACTGCGGTCACAGCACACCCCAGTCGCGCGAGCGGGCCATCAGGTGCCCGTGCACCAGGGCCACCGACGGGTTCGCCAGCCCGCCGACCCGGGTGGCCAGGAACAACGTGTTCAGCGGCGGCACGGCCGCCTGGTGCGCCAACTCCACCGACCCGGCCGCCAGCGCCGGGTCGGCCAGGTACCGCGGCAGCGCCGACACCCCGGCCCCCGCGACCACCGCGGCCAGCACCGCCCGCAGGTCCGGCACCACGACCGCGACCGGGTTCGGCGGGCGGCGACCGAACTCGCTGCGCCAGTACCGCCGCACGATCGGCAGCTCCTCCGCGTACGCGACCAGCGGCAGGTGGGCCAGCGCCCGCACCGGGTCGGTCGCCAGCAGCGCGCGGTCGATCGTGCGCACCAGCGTCGGCGCGCCGACCAGGACGAACTCCTCGTCCACGAACGGCGTGGCGACCAGCGCCCGGTCCGCGGACACCACCAGGTCCAGCCGGGCGTTGGCCAGCGCGGCCAGCAGGTCGTCGGCGAGCCCGAGCGTGATCCGCAGCCGCAGCCCGCGCGTGGTCAGCGGCGCCAGCGCGGGCAGCACCCGCGCGGACACCACCTCCACGGCGCCACCCAGGTGCACCGTGCCCGCGTACGCCCCCCGGTCGTCCACTTCGGACAGGGCGGAGCGCAGCCCGTCCACGTGCGCGCCGACCCGGCGGGCCAGCGCGTCGGCCCGCGCGGTGGGCGTGACGCCGCGGCTGGAGCGCACGAACAGCGGCTCGCCCAGCTCCCGCTCCAACCGGGCCAGGTGCCCGCTCACCGCGGGCTGGGTGAGGCCCCGGCGCTGGGCGGCGGCGGTCAGCGAGCCGGCCCGGTAGATCTCCACGAACGTGGACAGCAGGTCGAGTTCCGTCACCGCGCAACCCCGCAGCTATAAGAACGCTTATGGCTCTCCGGAGAATACCGGATGAAACGTGATGGAGTGGTCGTTGTCCGACCTGACGACGTCTTCTCGAAGGGAACGAACGATGAGCAAGGTCCTCGTGGTGGTCTCGGCGGCCGACGAACTGGTGCTGGCCGACGGGTCGAAACACCCCACCGGGTTCTGGGCGGAGGAAGTGGTCGAGTCGGTGCGCGTGCTGCGCGACGCCGGCGTGCGGGTGGACATCGCCACGCCGGGTGGCGCGCGGCCGACCGTGGACGCGGCCAGCCTGACCGACGAGTTCGCCGCCTACCTGGCGTCGATCGACGACGAGCTCGCGGCGCCGCTGCGACTCGCGGACGTCGACGCCGCCGACTACGACGCGGTGCTGCTGCCCGGCGGGCACGGTCCGATGGCGGACCTCGCGTTCGACGCGGACCTCGGCCGGCTGCTGGTCGCGTTCGACGACGCGGGCAAGGTCGTCGCCGCGCTGTGCCACGGCCCGGCCGGGCTGCTGGCCGCGGTGCGCGAGGACGGCACGTTCGCGTTCGCCGGCCGGCGGCTGACCGCCTTCACCGACGAGGAGGAGCGGCAGGGCGGCCTGGCCGTGCCGTACTCCGTCGAAGCGCGGCTGCGCGAGCTGGGCGCGGTGCCCGAGACCGGCCCGGCGTGGTCCAGCACGGTCGTCGTGGACGGCAACCTGGTCACCGGGCAGAACCCTCAGTCCAGTGTGGACACCGCACGGCGGGTGCTGGACGCGGTGTCGTAAGCCGCCCGCGCGGCCTCGATCTCGTCCTCGTGCCGCAGCACCCACCGTCCCAAGGGGACGACGAGGTCCAACAGGGAACGGCCCAGCCCGGTCGCCGCGTACGTGACGCCCGCGGCCTTGCCCGGCCGCACCTCCCGGCTCACCAGGCCGTCGCGCTCCAGCGCCCGCAGGGTGCGGGTGAGGATGCGGCGGCTCAGCTCGTGCACCGCCCGGTCGAGCTCGTTGAAGCCGTAGGGGCGTTCGGCGACCAGGGCCAGCACCAGCAGGCTCCACTTGTCGCCGACCCGGGCCAGCAGGTCGGACACCGGGCAGGTGGCGCGGTCGGCGGCCGTGACGGGCACCGGGACCAGTGACATGGATGTGCCTTCTTCCGGGTCGTCGCGACGCGCTGCACGCTCCACGTCATGGCGAACGCGGTGATCACGGGCGGCACGAACGGCATCGGCCGGAGCTTGGCAGAACGACTGGCACGGGAGGGGCACCGGGTCGCGGTGGTGGGCCGCTCGGCCGTCGCGCCGGCCGGGGTCGAGCTGATCCGGGGCGACCTGAGCACGGTCGCGGGCACCGCGGCGGTGGCCGGGGAGGTGGTGTCGCGGTTCGACGTGGTCGACCACCTGGTGCTGGGCGCGGGCCGGTTCACCCGCCGCCGGGTGGTCACCGCCGACGGCTTGGAGCACATGTTCGCGCTCTCCGCGGTGAGCCGCTTCGCGCTGGTGGAACGGTTGCTGCTGGCGCTGGAGCGGTCGGCCGCGCCGGTGGTCGTGAGCCTGTGCGGGGTGGCGGGGCCGCGCGGGCCGGGCATCCGGTGGGACGACCTCTCGCTGAGCCGCGGTTTCCGGGCGTTCCGGGCGGTCAGCCAGGGCGCGCGGGCCGCCGACCTGCTCGGGGCGGGTTTCGCCGACCGGCACCCCGACAGCGCCGTGCGGTACGTGCTGCACAACCCGATGTTCGTCGACAGCGGGCTCGGCGCGCAGGTCGGCGGGGTGCGCGGCCGGGCGCTGGACGTGGTGGCCCGGCTGTTCGCCCGGTCGACGGCCGACGCGGCGGACCAGGTCCACCGGTTCCTGGCGGACCCGCCCGCCGAACGCCTCACCGCGTCGCGGGCGGGCACGCCGATCGACCTGGCCAGGCCGGAGTTCGACCGGGCCGCCGCCGCCCGCCTGTACACCGTGCTGGACGACATCACCGCCTCGGCGCGATGACGTCACCGCAGCACGCGGAACCGCACGTGCAGCACGTCGTCGGCCTCGGTGGCCTCGATCCGCTCCAGCTCGGTCGGCCGCAGCCCGTCCAGCAGCCGTGTGCCCGAGCCGAGCAGCACGGGCACCACCTGGAGCCGGATCTCGTCCACCAGCCCGGCCCGCAGCACGTGCTGCGCCGCCTCCGCCGACGCCATGACCAGCACGGACCGGTCCCCGGCGGCGGCACGGGCCTGCGCGACCGCGCTCTTGGGGCCGTCGGTGACGAACGTGAACGCCGCCGACTTCATCGCCAACGGCGGACGCTGCTCGTGGGTGAGCACGAAGCTCGGCACCGGGAACGGCGTGTCCTGCCAGTACCGCAGCCCCAGGTCGAACGTGCGCCTGCCCAGCACCACCGCGCCGACCGTCGCCGCGAACGCCGCGTCGCCGTCCGCGCCCTCGGCGAACAGCCAGTGGTGCAGCCGCTCGCCGCCCTCGCCCATCGGGTGCTCGTCACCCACGTTGGGCCCGGCGCTGTACCCGTCGAGCGACACCGACCCGTTCAGCACCACTTTCGTCACGACTGCCCTCCCGCGAACTCGGCGCGCACCCCCAGCAGGCGCACGGCACGTGCGTCGTCGAACCGGGCCAACGCGGCCACGGCCGCGGCCTCGATCGGCTCGGCGTCCGTCGTCGGCTCCGCGAGCGCCACGCCCCGCGTCGACGTGAAGAACGGCGCGAACCGCACCTTCACCACCACCCGGACAGCGGGCCGCCCCTCCGCCCGCACATCCTTCACCACCCGGCGCGCGAGCGACCGCACCTGCTCGCGGATCTCGTCCGGGTCGGTGAGGTCCTGCTGGAACGTCGTCTCCCGGCTGCGCGACTTCGCCACCCACGGCGTGGCCGCGACCTGCGTGTCGCCCGCCCCGAGCGCCAACCGCCGCAGGTGCGGTCCCATGGCCGGGCCGAACCGCGCGGCCAGCGCCTCGGGCTCGGCCCGTGCCAGCTCCTCGACCGTGCCGATGCCCAGCTCCGCGAGCTTGGCCGCGGTCCGCGACCCGATGCCCCACAGCGCGGTCACCGGCCGTGCGGCCATCACCTCCACCCAGTTGTCCCTGGTCAGCCGGTAGACCCCGGCGGGCTTGGCGAACCCGGTGGCGAGCTTGGCGCGCAGCTTGTTGTCGCCGATGCCGACCGAGCACTCCAGCCCCGTCCCGGCCTTGACCGCGCGCCGAACGGCGTCGGCCAGCGCTTCCGGGTCGTCGGTGCGCGCGCCCAGGAACGCCTCGTCCCAGCCGAGCACCTCGACCACCACGGGCAGCTCGCGCAGCACGTCCATCACGTGCGCCGACACCTCTTCGTAGGCGGGCGCGTCGGAGGGCAGGAACACCGCGTCCGGGCACTTCCTCTTCGCCAGCCGCAACGGCATCCCCGAGTGGACGCCGAACTCCCGCGCCTCGTAGGACGCCGTGGCCACCACAGCGCGCTGCGTCAGGTCGCCTGCCCCACCGACGACCACGGGCCTGCCGCGCAGCTCGGGCCTGCGCATCACCTCGACCGCCGCGATGAACTGGTCGAGGTCGACGTGCAGAACCCAGTCCTGTCCGGGCACACCGCCAGTATCGCCGTGGCAAGCTGTCGCCGTGCGACCGGAAGAACTGGCCCACCTGCGCCGGGCCCGCGACCTGATGGACCGCGAGTACGCCCGGCCGCTGGACGTGCCCGCCCTCGCGCGCGCCGCGCTCATGTCGCCGTCCCACTTCGCCCGGCAGTTCAAGCTGGCCTACGGCGAGACGCCGTACAACTACTTGATGACCAGGCGGGTGGAACGGGCCAAAGCCCTGTTGCGCCGGGGCGACCTCACCGTCACCGAGGTGTGCGTGGAGGTCGGGTGCACCTCGCTCGGCTCGTTCAGCACGCGGTTCACCGAACTGGTCGGCGAGCCGCCCAGCGCCTACCGGGCCCGCCGCCACGACGAGGTCACCGCCGTGCCCGCCTGCTGGTCCAAGATGGTCACCCGGCCGAGCAGATCTCGAGAAGCACGGGCGTGACCGGCGCGGTTACGTTGCCCGCCATGAAGATTTCGCACACGTTCCTCCAGGTCCGCGACCAGCAGGAAGCCCTGCTCTTCTACCGCGACGTGCTCGGTCTCGACGTGCGCACCGACGCCCCGGTCGAGCAGTACCGGTGGCTGTCGGTGGGCCCCGCCGACCAGCCCGACGTGGAGATCGTCCTGGAGGACCCCGGCATGGGTCGGCCCGCCGACGACGCGACCGCGATGCGGCAGCTGATGGCCAAGGGCTCGCTGGGCGCGGTCATCTTCCGGGTGGACGACTGCGACGCCACGTTCGAGCGGCTGCGCGCGGCGGGCGCGGAGGTCATGCAGGAACCGATGGACCAGGCCTACGGGGTGCGCGACTGCGCGTTCCGCGACCCGTCGGGCAACCACCTGCGTTTCTCCGCGCCGCTCGGGCACGGAAACCGCGCCGTTTCGCCGGCAGGTGGTTCGTGACACGATCAACAGGTGCCGACGAGCTCCCGCGATCGTGACGAGCAGGGTCGGGCCCGCAACGCGCGACCGCGTGACGGGCTCGGCCGGCCCCTGCCCTACGGGCTGCCCGGGGTCGAGCGCCAGCCGGAGGGCGTGCCCCGCACGCCCGAGGAGGCGCTGACCGAGGCGCAGCGCCTGCTGGACCTCGGCCGGCCGTTCCACGCGCACGAAGTGCTGGAGGACGCGTGGAAGGCCGCGCCCGAGGCGGAGCGGGAGCTGTGGCGCGGGCTGGCGCAGCTCGCGGTGGGCATGACCCACGCGGCGCGCGGCAACCAGGCGGGGGCCGCGGCGCTGCTGAGCCGGGGAGCCCGCAACATCTCCCCCTACCTCGACGACCCGCCGCACGGGGTGGACGTGGCGGGCCTGGTGGCCTGGGCCGCGTCCGGTGCGAGCGTGCCGCGCCTGACCGGGGATTCGTGACGGGCTGATCAGGCCCTATCGGGACGCGGTCGGGGACGTCGTCGGCACGGCGAACACGGCGGCCCGCGCGTTCTGCGACCGGCCGGGCTCCCACGAGATCGCGGTGCCCGACGCCCGGCCGTCGACCTGCTCGGGGCTCGAAGTTGGGCCGAACGCCCGCTTGGCGGCCGACGCGGTGGGGTAACTGGTGGTCACCCTTCCCCACCTGGAGGTTCTGCGTGTTCGCGATCATCGCCGCGGTCATCTTCGGCCTCGCCCTCCTGCTCGACCTGGCGAACGCCTCGCTGGGCTCCGTGCTGGACGGCGGGACGCTGCTCATGGCCGGCCTGCTCTGCGTGGCGTTGCACCTGGCCGGCGTCGGCGTCGGCGCCCGGGCGTTCAGCTTCCGCCGCCGCCGCTGAGGACGACGGCCCTCGCCCGGTGCGGGGGCCGTCCCGGATGGACAATCGGCGCGTGGACGTGTCCGCGCGCCGGTTGATCACCCGGCCGCCCGACGTGGTGGCGCGCTACGCCATGGACTGGCGGCACGACCACGAGTGGACGCGGGGCATCGAGCGGGCCGAGCTGAGCGCGCCCGCGCCCGGCGGCGGTTTCGGCGTGGGCGCGGAGGTCACGCGCACCGCGCGCTTCCTCGGCAAGCGCCTCGACTACGTGCTGCGCGTCGTGGCGCACGAGCCGCCGGCGCTGCTGGAGATGAAGTCGGTCGCCGGACCGTTCCCGATGCACGTCACCTACCGGTTCGACGCCGCGCACGCCGGCACGACGATGGCCTCCATCCGCGTCCGCGGCGACGCGGGCGGGCACTACCGGCCGGCCGGCCCGCTCCTGGCGCGGTTCGTGCGCGCCGCCCTCCGCAAGGACCTCCGCGACCTCGCCCGCCACGTGGGCTGACGGTCAGCCGCGGGGTGGCACCGACAGCAGGCACGCCACGCACGGCATGCCCTCCGGTTCGGGCAGCAGCTCCACCGCGCCCACGTCGATCCGCTCGCCGCACAGCGTCAGCAACGTCGACCGCGTCCCGTCCTCGGGCAACGCCGCCAGGTGGCAGCTGCGCTCCCACTCGCCCGCGAGCTCGGCCCGCTTGCGCACCAGCAGGACGGGTTCGGTGTGCTCGAGTGCCATGGCGAACGTCCTCTCCCCAGAGACCAGCAGTCTGGCACCGCTCCCAGACCCGCGCGACCGTCAGTTCGGTACTCCGCCGGCCCGGCGCGGATATGCTCCGGCCGTGATCAGGGTGCTGCGGGACTTCTCGACCGGTGTCGGACTGCTCGGCCAGGGCTTCTCGCTGGTGTTCCGGTCACCGAAACTGCTGCTCATCGGCGCGATCCCGGCGTTGCTCACGACCGTGCTGCTGATCGGCGGCGTGGTCGGGCTCGCGGTGTGGATCGACCAGATCGCCGCCTGGGTCACGCCGTTCGCCGACGACTGGAACGAGGGCCTGCGCGCGGCGACCCGGTTCGCCGCCGGGTTCTCGATCATCGGGGCGTTCGTCGCGATCGGACTGCTGCTGTTCACCGCGATCACGCTGATCATCGGCGGCCCGTTCTACGAGCACATCGCCGAGACCGTCGAGGACACCCACCTCGGCGGCGTGCCCGAGGCCGAGCAGGTGACGTGGCTGAGGTCGGCGATGGTCGGCGTGCGCGACGCCGTGCTGCTGGTCGGGATCGCGATCCTGTGCGCCATCCCGCTGTTCGCCGCCGGGTTCATCCCCGTCGTCGGCCAGACCGTGGTGCCGGTGGTCGCCGTGCTCGTCAACGCGACCCTGCTGGCGATCGAGCTGACCGCCATCCCGTTCACCCGGCGCGGCCTCAAGCTCGACGTGCGCCGCCGCACCCTGCGCGAGCGGCGCGCGGTCACGCTCGGCTTCGCCGTGCCGGTCTACCTGCTGTGCCTGATCCCGTTGGCGGCGCTGGTCGTCCTGCCGGCGGCGATGGCGGGCGGCACGGTCCTCGCGCACCGCCTGCTCCACGACCAGCTCAGGTGAACGGCACCCACGCCTGACGGGCCAGCCCGTCGATCCGGCTCACCTGCACGCCCACCGCCGACACCGTCCACAGGTCGTCCCCGACGACCACCGCGCGGCGGATGCCCGTGCCGTGGGACGAGCCGTCGTGCCGGACGGTGCCCAGCGCGGAGAACGCGCCGTCGCCCAGCCGCAGCACGAGCAGGCCGCCGGACACCACCGGCTCGCCCGTCCCCTGCTCGAGCACCGGCAGCACCACCAGGTCGCGCGCCGGCCAGTACAGGAACGCGTGCGGGTCGTACTCCACCTCCGAGCTCGCGCCGGGCAGGTGGTGGCCCGCGACCTTCCTCGGCGCGGCCGGGTCCGACACGTCGAACAACGACACCTGCGTGCCGGTGACCCGACCCTGCCCGGTGGCCTCCTGGCCCACGCCGATCAACTTCCCGTCACCGGCCGGGTGCAGGTACGCCGAGTACCCGGTGATCTTCAGCTCGCCGACCTCGCGCGGCTTGGCGGGGTCGGAGAGGTCCAGCGTGTAGAGCGGGTCGACCTGCCGGAACGTCACCACGTACCCGACCGGGCCGACGAACCGGACGCTGTAGATCCGCTCGCCCACGCCCAACCCGTCGAGCTTGCCCACCTCGACGAGCTTCGCGCCGTCGCGCCTGAGCACGGTGACCGCGCTGTGCGTCGCGGGCGCCTGCTCGGGGATGCCCGGCGCGTCCGCCGACGTCGTCGCCACCCGCAGGTGACCCTGGTGCTCGGACAGCGAGTACTGGTTGAGCAGCGTGCCCGCGACCGCCCCGGACGCCACGTGCCGGGGCGGGCCCGGCTGGGAGACGTCGAACTGGTGGATCGCGGTGCTCACGGGGGTGTCGGGCGCGAACCGCGTCGTCGGCCGCAGGTGGTGGTCGTCGGCCACGTACAGGGAGGTGCCCGTGCCGTAGACGGTGTCGCCGTCGGCCACGATCGTGACCGCGTCGCCGGTGCCGAGGTCGCCGGGGAAGTCGAACGTGAGCACCGACAGCATCGACGTGCCCGAGTGCCGCTCCGGGCGGCTGACCCGGTCGCACGCCACCAGCGCGCCCTCCGAACGGGAGCCGTCCGCCTCGGTCAGCTCGTAGCGCGGCAGCCACGACTCGATCGGCGCGGTGGCGGCGAGCTCCCGGTTCGCCGTCAGCGACTCGGCCTCGTCGCGACCGTCCATCGGGTACACCCACGGCAGCCGGGGCCCCGAGTGCACGACCACGCGCACCACGTCGCCGACCTGCCGCGCGTCGACGTACCGGCCGTCCACGGTGAGCGTGCCGAGGACGCGCGCCCCGCCGGACAGGTCGACCAGCGTCACCGACGAGTCCTCGGCGTGCGCCTCGGCCGGGCCGTCGATCGCGGTCCCCCACCCCGCCCGGCCGAACCCGCCTCCGACGACCAGCGCTCGGTCCCCGTGCAGCAGCAGTCGGGAGGCGTGGCCCGCGGGCACGTCCAGCGTGGCGGTGAGCTGCCGGGTGGCCACGTCCAGCACGCGCAGCTTGCCGTCGGCGACCGTCACGAGCCGCTTGCCGTCGGTCTTGACCAGGTCCGGTTCGTCCACGCCCGCCTCGTGCGCGTTCGTCGCGGAGTGCTCGGGCACGGCGGCCGAGTCGCTCTGCGCGGCCCCCTCCCGGCTCGCCCCCGCGATGTCCACATCGGCCTTGGTCCGGAACGTGGGACCGCCCAGCCCGTACGCGCCGACGTGCGGCAGGATCGCCTGCCGCAGGTCGGCCAGCGCGGTGTCGCACGTGTCGAACGCCACCAGGTCGACCGGCACCGCCTCGATGGGCGGCATCACCGGCCGGTCCCCCGCCTCCGTGGGCACGGCCGACGCCGCGCCCACCCCCACCACCAGCGCCGCGCCGCCGACCAGTGCCGCCCGCGTGCCCCAAGACCGTCGCCTCATGCCCCCAGGACGGGACGGGGCGGGCAAAGGGTTGCGCGGCCCGGCTCCGGGCGACGTGATTGAGTAGGGCCGGACCGATTTGCCCAACACCCCCGGTCCGGGGGTGCAGCGACACAGGAGAGTCACATGGCCCCGAGCAAGCCCGTGGTCGAGCCGTACGAGGGCGCACCGCCCGCCGACCTGGTGATCGAGGACATCACCGTCGGCGACGGGCCCGAGGCGGCCCCCGGTCAGCTCGTGCACGTCCACTACGTCGGTGTGGCGCACTCGACCGGCGAGCAGTTCGACGCCTCCTGGGACCGCGGCGAGGCGTTCAGCTTCCCGCTGGGCGGCGGTCGGGTCATCGCCGGCTGGGACCGCGGCGTCGCGGGCATGAAGGTCGGCGGCCGGCGCAAGCTCGTCATCCCGGCGCACCTGGGCTACGGCGACCGGGGCGCGGGCGGCGTGATCAAGGGCGGCGAGACGTTGATCTTCGTGGTGGACCTGCTCGGCGTGAACTGACGCGTCGGCACGGCCCGGTTCACGCCCCTGCTCCGTTCGGAGCATTCGACCCCGGGGCGGAACCGGGCCGTTCACCATTGCGTCATCCTGGGGGGACCAACTGCGAGGGGGAGAACGTCGTGCCCGAGGACATCGGCGCGTCCGAGCGGATGCTCAGCCAGTGGCAGCGGAGCATCGAGCAGAAGGCGGAGCGCTACCAGGAGATGGCCGCCCGGGTGCAGGGCATGACCATCTCCGAGGCGTCCCGCGACGGCTCCGTGCGCCTCACCATCGGCTCGAACGGCATCCTCACCCACCTGGAGATCGCCGAGTCCGCGCGGGACAAGCGGATGGCCGAGGTGTCGGCCGAGGTGATGCGGACGCTGCAACGCGCGCAGGCGCGCATCCCGGAGCTGCTCCAGCAGGCCATGGCCGAGACCATCGGCACGCAGGACGAGACGGCCAACGTGCTGTTCAACGAGGCCAAGCGCCACTTCCCCACCCCGCCGCACGAGGAGCCCGCGCCGCCGCCGGTGGGCCGTGAGATGCGGTTCGGCATCGAGGACGACGACACGCCCGCCCCGCCCGCCTCACGTCCCGGGCCGCCGCCCGCCCCGCCGACCCGCAGGCCGCCGCGCCGACCGGACGAGGACGACGACTTCGGCGGGCAGTCCTTCCTTTCCTAACCAGCTCTCCAGGGGGATCGCATGGCCGGTTTCGAGATCGTCGCCGACACGCTCGAGGCGCACAGCAAGCAGTTGGACGAGCTGGGCGCGCGGTTGCAGGGCGCGGTGGACGCGGCCAAGACCGTGAGCATGCCGACCGACGCCTACGGCATCATCTGCCAGCCGTTCCGGATGATGCTCGACCCGGTCGAGCAGTGGGGGCTGGACGCGTTGCAGGGCGCGGTGGAGGCGATGGACGCCGCCGGCAAGGCCGTGAAGAACACCGTCGACCAGTACCGGGAGATGGAAGAGGCGATCCGGGACAGCTTCCAGTCCGGTGGCTGACGGCCGCTGAGCGCGGTGCGGCCGGCTGACCCGCGGTCTCACCCAAGCGGACCACGCGGGTGTGTCGTGGCCGTTAAGATCGGCGCACCGTGCCGGGGGGAGCCGAAGGGGTGTTCGACGCATGAGCCAGCCAGCCACACCGCTGACCGAGCAGGAGCAGGACCAGCTCGTCAAGCAGATCGGCCGGGCCATGCTCCCCGCCCTGCCGCCCGGCTGGCGGCGGATCCGGGCCGAGTACCGGGCCGCGGGCAGGCACATCGAGGTCGACCTGGCGTTCGCGGGCCCCGACGGGCAGTGGCGGCCGGTGCGCCCGCCGATGGACGTGGTGCAGCTGTTCGGCCAGTTGCGGGCCGGGATGTACGAGCCCGTGCGCGGCACGTGGCTGAGCGCGGTGTACGAGATCGAGGCGCCGGCCGCGTTCTCGGTGGACTTCAACGCCGACGACGAGCCGCGCTGGCGCAACCCGCCGCCGGTGATCGGCTTCCAGGACGAGCTGCGCACGTTCCCCCGCCAGGACGACCGGATCCCGCCGTGGCTGCGCCGGCGCGTCGGCCTGCCGCCGCTGCCGGAGCCCGTGCCGTCCCCGGAGCAGGGCGGGCTGCGCACCGCGCACGTCTACGACGGCCGCGACGAGGCAGGCCGCCCCGTGGTGAACCGGCAGGTGATCGACCCGCAGTTGGCCGACGCGCTGCTGACCTACCTGGAGGGCGCGCCGGTCGTGCTGGCCGCCCGCAACCTCGACGTGGACGAGTTCGTGCCCGGCGAGCAGGACGTGCCGCTGAACTTCCGCACCGACGGCACCTGGATCTGGGCCGGCGCGGTGCCGCACTACCTGCGCAAGCACGGCCTGCCGCCCGAGCCGGACCTGGTCGCGCACATCGTGGACCGCGGCTTCCGACTGGGTGAGGTCGACGAGGCCACGCGCGAGCGCGCGGTCGCCCTGATCACCGGCAGCGCCTGACCCGACCCCCGACCGGGCGACCGCGCCCGCGCACTCGGATGAGGCCGAGGTCACCGTGCTCGACCTCGCTCGTTTACGTAGAGTCAATGAATGTGCGCACTCTGTCGACCTCTTCCGACGATCGGGTTACCTATGCGCACAGAAGCGCACGCTCGGGATACCCTGTGCGCATGAGTCCCGCGCTGGAGGCGGTGTTGGCCAAGGCAGGCTTGCAGGTCACCCCCGACGAGTTCCTGTCGCTGGTGGCCGACGCGGCGAAGAAGCTGGCACCACCGCACCCGGACCCGGGCAGCTACTTCCCACCCGACCAGCGCGACGCGCTGGAGGACGTGGGCCTCGACCTGAGCCCGCACCGCGTGACCGACGACCAGGGACGCGCGCGGACCGTGGTCGCGCACGCCGTGCTGCGCGACTCGGCGCTGACCGTGGCGGAAGCGGCGCGGCAGTTGGGCGTGGACACCAGCCGCATCCGGCACCGGCTCGGCGTCGGCCGCCTGGTCGGCTGGAAGGACCGGGGCAGTTGGCGGCTGCCCGCCTGGCAGTTCGCGGGCGGCGGGGTGCTGCCGGGCCTGGAGGCCGTGCTCGCGGCCGTGCCGCCGGACCAGCCCGCGCTCGTGGTCGCCGGGTTCATGACGACCGAGCAGCAGGACCTGGTGGTGGACGGCACGCCCACCACGCCGCGCGAGTGGCTGCTGGCAGGCGGCGAACCCCGCCGCGTGGCGGCGCTGGCCGAGCAGTTGGGCACACCCGCCTGACCCGGTCGCCGACCCCTGTCGCCGAGAACCTTGGACACGCATGTCACGGCTACCCCAGCCGCCCTCTCCCGCTGTGCTCCAGGCGAACCTGCGCCGCACCGAGGACGTCGTGGCGGTGCACCGCGCCACCCGGCTGGTGCGCGTCTTCGCCGCGAAGGGGCTGCACCCGCAGCGGTGGAACAGCTTCCGCTACACCGGACCGCTGCCGCACGCGCGGTTCGACACCCAGCCGCCCGGCCCGGACGGCTCGCCGACCCACGCCCACGACCAGGGGGTGCTGTACTTCGGCCTGACCGTGCGCACGTCGGTGGCCGAGGTGTTCCAGGCGACGTCGGTGGTGGACCGGCGGACCCGCAGCCCGTTCCTGGTGGTGCTGCGGCCGCGCCGGACGCTGCGGCTGCTCGACCTCACCGGCCTGTGGCCGACCCGCGCGGGCGCGTCGCAGGAGATCAGCACGGGGCCCAAGGTGCTCACGCAGCAGTGGGCGCGGGCGATCCGCGCGGCCTACCCCGAGCTGGACGGCCTGTGGTACCGCTCGTCGATGGACTCGGGCGACCCGGCGGTGTGCCTGTGGGATCCGCCGGCGGGCTCGGGCCTGCCCGCTTCGCCGGACGTGCTGCTGCCGTTGGAACATCCCGGCCTGGACCTGCCGCTGGCGCGGGTGTGCGAGGAGCTGAACTACACCCTGCTCGGCTGACCACGCCGGCGCGGGGAACCGAACCACACCAACCGAGCCCGACCACACCCGGCCCGACGCACGACACCGGCGCGAACCGGGCACGACCTACACCCAACCGGCTGACCACGCGAGCGCGAACCGAGCCCCACCACACCCCGCTCGGCTGACCACGCCGGCGCGAACCGAGCCCGACTACACCCTGCTCGGCGCACCGCGTCGGCGCGGTGCGGGCAGGAACCGGCCGTAGCGGACCTCGGGCAGTTCCTGGTCGCCCAGCTCGTAGCAGTGCACCAGCCCGTCGTGCCGCCAGCCGTGCGACTCGTAGAACCCGCGGCTGCGGGCGTTGTCCTGGAACACCCAGAGGACCGCGTACCGGAACCCCTGGTCCATCAGGTGGCGCAGGCCGGCCTCGTGCACCTCGTGGCCCGCGCCCTGACCTTGGTAGCGGGGGTCGGCGTAGATCGCCACCAGCTCGCCGGTGTGCAGGTCCGGGTGGGCGTCCCCGGACTCGCGGACCGCGTCGACCGCGCAGTACGCGCCGATCCGGCCGGTGCCCTCGTCGACCGCGACGAACACCCGGCTGGGTTCGGGCAGCCGCAGCACGCGCGCCCACGCGGGCAGCCTGCTCTCCGGCAGCATCCGGTCCAGCACCGGGTCGTCCACTATCCCGCGGTACGAGTGCTGCCACGCGTCCACGTTGATCCGGGCGATCTCGGGCGCGTCGTCGGGCCGTCCGGCCCGCACGGTCCACTGCATCCTTGAGAGCGTGCCGCAACCACCGGGCGATCCGCTAGCCATTCGACCAAGCCCGCCTCGGCGCGCCGGTGCACAGGTAGCCCGAGTACTGCTGGTTCTTCATCCGGAAGCGGGTCGGCCGGAACCGCGACGGGTCCAGGTCGTGGAACCGGGTGCGCACGACGTCGTCGTGCAACTGCTGGGAGATGACCAGCACCAGGTCGTCCTCGGCGCCGGCCAGCGCGTCGCGCACCACCTTGGCGTCGAGCAGCCGGCAGGTCACGATCGGGGCGTCGCCGACCAGGCCGAACGCGCCCGCGGTGAGCGGGCCGCAGTGCATGGCCACGCGCATCCGCAGCGGCGTGCCCGCGCGGCGCAGGTCGGCCAACGCCTCGACCAGCTGCTCGGTGAAGTGGGCGACCACCCACGCGGCGTCGGCGTCGGTCGGCAGCACGGCGAGTTCGCCGTCACCGCGCACCTGCCGGTACCACTGGTCGCGGTCCAGCCCGGCCTTGCGGGCGGCCACGTCCAGGACGTCGCTCAGCCGCGACTGCACCAGGGACTGGTCCAGCGCGTCGAGCTTGCTGTAGCCCTCGACGTCCACGGCCACCACGAGGCGGTAGACCAGGCCGCGGAGGGGCGTCACCATTTCCAGCGTCACACCAGGAGCATCGCGTTCGTCCGCGTTCGGGAGTAGGGCGGCCGTGGGGTTTCCCGTTTCACAGCTCGGCGATCGTCCGCAGCACGTCCCGATCCACGATCGTGGTCGCCCGGTACCCCATGGTGAGGACACCGCGATCGCGCAGCGCGCGGAACTCCCGGCGCGCGGTGTCCTCCTCCACGCCGACGAGCGACCCGATCTCGCCCTGGGTCAGGTTGAGTTTCAACGCGATGCCGTCGGACCCCTGGTGGCCGTAGGCGTCGGTGAGGTAGACCAGCACGCGGGCCAGCCGCACGGACGCCGGGTAGCCGTTGAAGTCCATGCGCCGCTGCTCGCCCCACCTCAGCGTGCGCAGGATCATCTTGTCCAGGTCGAAGTGGGCCGCCGGGTCCCGGGTGAGGTAGTCGGTGAACTGCGCCGCGCTGATCACCCGCGCGCGGGTGTCGAGGCACGCGGTCACCGTCGCCGAGCGCGGCTTGCCGGTCAGGAACGCCATCTCGCCGACCACGTCGCCGCCGACCTTGACGTTGAGCAGCGCGACCCGCCCGTTCTCCAGCGTCACCGTGGCCTTGACCAGCCCGTGCAGCAACAGGATCACGTGGTCGGACCGCTCGGACTCGCGCACCAGCGCCTCGCCGCGCCGGAACACCTTCGGCACCCCCATCTGGAGCAGCGCCGCGCGTCCGGCGGCGGACACCGCCTCCAGGTACGTGCCGGTGGGCCAGGCTGATGGGATCGCCATCTCGTTCGACCTCCTCCGCGAGGGACCAGTGTGCCGCTCGCGGAGGAGGGAGAGCCGAAGCGCGCCCGGTTTCAGGCCAAGTGGCGCGCCCACCAGTCCAGCACGGCCTGGAACCGCTGCGCCCGGTGGCGGGGTTTGCCCGAACGGGTCAGCTCGTGGCCCTCGCCGGGGAACAGCAGCATCTCGGCCTCGACGCCGTTGCGGCGCAGCGCGACGTACATCCGCTGCGCCTGCTCCAGCGGGCAGCGCCAGTCGTGCTCGGAGTGCACCACCATGAACGGCATGGTGATCTTCTCGGCGTAGGTCAGCGGGCTCATCGAGCGCTGCGCCTCCAGCCCCGGCCCGCAGTAGGCGTCGGTGAAGAACCAGCCGATGTCCGACGACCCGGCGAACGAGTCCCACGCGTTGACGGCGCGCTCGCTCCACGCGGCGCGGAAGCGCTCGCCGTGGTGCGCGGCCAGCCAGGAGGTCATGAAGCCGCCGTAGGAGCCGCCCATCACGCCCACGCGGTCGGCGTCGAGCTCGGGCCGCTCCAGCGCGACGTCCAGCACGGCGAGGATGTCGTCCACGTCGACCGTGCCGAAGCCGCCGATCACGGCCTGGCCGTGCGCTTGGCCGTACCCGGCGGACCCGCGCGGGTTGGGCAGCACGACCGCGTAACCGGCCGCGGCGTAGACCTGGGCCTCGTCGAAGAAGCCCCAGCCGTGGTACATGAACGGCCCGCCGTGCACGGCCAGCAGCACCGGGTGCGGGCCCTCGCCCTCGGGCAGCACGAGCCAGCCGTGCACCGGGTAGCCGTCCGGGGCCGTGCCGGTCAGCTCCACCGACGGCCGCAGCGGCACGGTCGAGCCGAAGTCGGTCAGCGTGCCGCCGCCGACCAGCTCCACCTCGCCGGGGTTGTCCGAGGTGGACACCACGGCCACGACCCGGTCGCCGTCGGCGGCGAACGACTTCACCTCGGCCCGCTCGCCCGCGAGCAGCTCCAGGTCGTCCAGCACGGCGTCGTCGGCGTCGAGCGGCACGCGGCGCAGCTCGACCGCGCCCCGGTGGCGCACCGCCACGAGCACGCCCGCGTCGGTCACCACCGGCGGGCCGGCGGCCTTCTCGCAGTCGACGGTCTCGGTGTCGGTGAGCCGCACGAGCCCGGCGCCGTCGAACCGCCACAGGCTCGTGTTGCGCGCGACGGGCGACGTGCCGGGCGCGTGCTCGGGCGAGTAGAACAGCACGCCGCCGCCGGGCAGCGCGACCGGGAGCATGGCCGCGCCGGGTGCGGCCACGACCAGCTCGGGCTCGCCGCCGGCGGCGGGCACGCGGTAGACGTCGTTGTGGAACGCCTCGGCCGCGCCGAGGTCGCGTTCGGCCAGGAACAGCACGGCCTCGCCGTCGGCGGTCCAGGCCGGGTCCGCGACGGAGAACGTGCCGTCGGTCAGCTCGACCGGCTCGGCCCCGGGCTCCAGGGCGTCGACGGTGAACAACCGGGCGTGCCGGTCGGCGGTGAACCCGAGGTCGTCGATCCGGTAGTCCAGCCGCGTGATGTGCCGCGGCGCCTCGGCGTCCGGCGTCGGTGCTTCCCCGCCCTCGACGAGCGGCGCGCCGTAGCGGCCGGGTTCGGCGACCCGCGAGGTGAACGCGATCCGGCGTGAGTCCGGCGCCCACACCGGCGTGCCCGCGCCGAGCCGCAGGTCGGTGAGCGCCCGCGCCTCGCCGCCGTCGGACGGCATCACGTGCAGCTGCGGTGCCTTGCCGCGCTCGGTGACGCGCAGGAACGCGACCCAGCGGCCGTCCGGGGAGATCCGGGGTGCCAGGTCGCGTTCCGCCCACGTCCACCGGCTCGTCCCGCCGCCGTCCAGGGCGACGCGGTGCAGCCCACCCCGGTAGGCGTTCGCGGCGACGTCGGGGGTGGTGACGTTCACCAGGACGAGGTCCCCTCGCACCGACACGGAGCCGGGCTGGGTCAACGACTGCAAGTCATCGGGGCGCACGCCTCAGCACGTTACCCCAACGATCCTTAGCAAGGCTCACGAGCTTTTGACGCTCACAGATGGTCACCGGGGGCGGCGACCTGCTTGACCGCCTCGGGGTGGCGACGCACCTTGACCAGGCTGGCGATCGTGGTGATGGCCAGCACGCCCACGATCACCGACAGCGACACCTCGATGCCGATCGTCGGCACGTGCAGCGGCTCACCGCCGTTGAGGAACGGCAGCGAGTTGGTGTGCAGCGCCTCCAGGATCAGCTTCACGCCGATGAAGCCGAGGATCACCGACAGGCCGATCGACAGGTACACCAGCTTGTTCAGCAGGCCGCCGAGCAGGAAGTACAGCTGCCGCAGGCCCATCAGCGCGAACGCGTTCGCGGTGAAGACCAGGAACGGCTCCTTGGTCAGGCCGAAGATCGCCGGGATGGAGTCGAGCGCGAACAGCAGGTCCGTGGTGCCGATGGCGACGATGACGATGAACATCGGCGTGACGAACCGCTTGCCGTCGATCTTCACGAACGACCGGCCGTCGCGGTAGCCGTCGGTCACCGGGTACACCTTGCGCACGAAACGCAGGGCGACGTTCTCCTTGTACTCCTCTTCCTCCTCGTTGTGGTCGGTGCGCGCCAGCTTGTAGCCGGTGTAGATGAGGAACGCGCCGAAGAGGTAGAAGACCCAGCTGAACTGCGCGATGACCGCCGCGCCGACGGCGATGAAGATGCCGCGCATGACCAGCGCCATCAGGATGCCGATCAGCAGCACCTTGTGCTGGTGGATCGCGGGCACCTTGAAGGTGGTCATGATGATCAGGAAGATGAACAGGTTGTCGACGCTCAGCGAGTACTCGGTGATGTACCCGGCGAAGAACTCGCCCGCGTAGACACCGCCCGAGAACATCCAGATGCCGATGCCGAACAGGATCGCGACAGCCACGTAGAAGGTGACCCACCGGGCGGCTTCGCCGATGGTGACCTCGTGCGGTTTGCGGTCGACGATGAAGAGGTCGATGGCCAACAGGACCATCAGGCCGGCGATCGTGGCGAACCACAGCCACACGGGGACAGACATTGATTAACCCTCCGGTGCATCGCGCGCACGCCAATGACCGGAGGTCTCCTCCGCCGGTGTGAAACCACCGACCGGCGGCACCGGGAACCTCACGCCAGGCTCCGTGCTGACGACACCGCCGCGAGGGAGTACTCCCCTCCACGCACACACAGTCTCACGCATGACCGCGGTCCCGCGCCAGCGGAGGTGATCAGACGCACCCGACCGGGCCGCGGGGACCAGCGGCTTTCGGTCAACGGAACCAGTCGGTTCCGCTGAGAGCGCGAGGCGGTGCTGACCGCTCGTTCTCAGCCAATCACGCCTAAGGTCAACTCCGTGGCCTCCCTCAACCGCCTCCGCGGCAGGTGGTCGCTCCCCGCGCTCGTCGTGCTGGTCGCCCTGGTGGGCGCCATCGTGGTCTTCACGCGCCAGGGGGACGACCCCGTCCCGGTGAGCACCCGCGAAGCGGTGATCGACGTGCCGGAAAGTCCGGACAGCGACCGCACCGTGCAGATCGACACCACCCTGTACCTGCCCGAACGCACACCCGCGCCCGCCATCCTGCTGCCGCACGGCTTCGGCGGCAGCAAGGCGAGCGTCGCCTCCCAGGCCACCGAGCTGGCCCAGCGGGGGTTCGTCGTGCTGGCCTACTCGGCGCGCGGCTTCGGCCGCAGCACGGGCCAGATCGCGCTCAACTCGCTCGACCACGAGGTCCGCGACGCGCAGAAGCTGCTCGACTGGCTGGCCACCCGGGAAGAGGTGCTCACCGACGGCGGCGGCGACCCGAAGGTGGGCGTGACCGGCGGCTCGTACGGCGGCGCGCTGGCGCTGTCGCTGGCCGGCGTCGACCCCCGGGTCGACACCATCGCCCCCGTCATCACCTACAACGACCTGGCCCAGGCGCTGCTGCCGAACTCGGCGCGGACCGACGGCGTGGACGGCGAGACCCCGGCGGCCGGCGCGTTCGCCGACGACGGCGTGTTCAAGCGGTCGTGGGCGGGCATCTTCTTCTCCGCGGGCCTGTCGGGCGCGGACGCGACCAACCCCGGCCAGGAGGCCGCCGAGCCCGGTCAGGACGACGACAGCCAGGGCCTGGACAACGCCGCCGCCGCGGTCACCGCGCCGCAGCAGCAGGCGGGAGACCCGCGACCGGCCGGGCCGGTCAACGGCGCGTGCGGCCGGTTCCAGGCCGACGTGTGCGCCGCCTACACCGAGGTCGCGACCACCGGCAAGGCCGGGCCGCAGACGCTGGAGGTGCTGCGCCGGGCGTCGCCGTCGACGGTGACGAACAAGATCACCCAGCCGACGCTGCTGGTGCAGGGCGAGCAGGACACCCTGTTCGGCCTCGACCAGGCCGACGCCAACGCCCGCCAGATCGCCGCGAACGGCGCGAAGGTCAAGGTCGTCTGGTACGCGGGCGGTCACGACGGCGGCTCTCCCGGCCCCGAGCTGCGCGGGCAGATCGCCGACTGGATGGAGTTCCACCTGCAGGGCAGGGGTGCCGACCCCGGCACCGGCTTCGAGTACACGGTCGTCGGCGCGTTCCGCAGCAGCGGCGCGCCGTCGTTGCGCACCGTGGTCGCGCCGAGCTACCCGGGCCTGGGCGGCTCGGGGGCGACGCAGCGCCGGGACGTGCCGCTGACCGGCCGCGAGCAGGTCGTGGTGAACCCCGCGGGCGGCAACCCCGCGTCGGTGTCCAGCCTGCCCGGCCTCGGGTCGGTGGTGGCGCGCTCCAGCTCGCTGTCGTCGCGGCTGGCGATCGACATGCCCGGCCAGGCCGCCGTGTTCCAGAGCGAGCCGCAGACCGCGCAGACGCTGCTGACCGGCTCGTCCACGGTGCGGCTGCGCGTGGCGGCCGTGCCCGGCCAGCCCGTGCCCGCCGACGGCGCGGTGCTGTTCGTGAAGCTGTACGACGCCGACGCCAACGGCGTGCGGACGCTGCCCGGCTCGGCGGTCGCGCCGGTGCGCGTGACCGACCTGCCCGCCGACGGCACGCCGGTCGAGGTGACCGTGACGCTGCCCGGCGCGGTGCGCCCGATCGAGGCCGACCACCGGCTGCAACTGGTCGTGTCGACCACCGACATGGCCTACGCCAACGCCGCGGAGCCCGCCGCCTACCGGGTCTCGCTGGCCGCGCCGGAGCTGTCGGTTCCGGTGGTGCCGGGCGTGAACGCGACCAGCGAGGTGCCGGTCGGCGCGCTGTGGGGCATCGCGATCGTGCTGGTCGTGTGCGTCATCGCGGCCGTGGTGGCGTGGTTCCGCCGCCGGCTGACCGCGGACGTCGACCCGGAGCTCGAGTCGGTGCCGCTGGTGATCGAGAACCTGACCAAGTCCTACCCCGGTGGGCTCACCGCGGTGAAGGACCTGTCGTTCCGGGTGGAGCACGGCCAGGTGCTGGGCCTGCTCGGGCCCAACGGCGCGGGCAAGACCACGACGCTGCGCATGCTGATGGGCCTGATCCGACCCACCGAGGGCGGGATCAGGGTGTTCGGCCACCGGGTCAGCCCGGGTGCGCCGGTGCTGTCGCGGATCGGGTCGTTCGTCGAGGGCTCCGGCTTCCTGCCGCACCTGTCCGGCGCGGAGAACCTGCGGCTGTACTGGGCGGCCACCGGCCGTCCGCTGGAGCAGGCGCACGTCGAGGAGGCCCTGGAGATCGCCGGCCTGGGCAACGCCGTGCACCGGCGCGTGCGGACCTACAGCCAGGGCATGCGGCAGCGGCTGGCGATCGCGCAGGCCATGCTCGGCCTGCCCGACCTGCTCGTGTTGGACGAGCCGACCAACGGGCTCGACCCGCCCCAGATCCACCAGATGCGCGAGGTGCTGCGCCGTTACGCGGCGGCGGGGCGGACCGTGCTGGTGTCGTCCCACCTGCTCGCCGAGGTCGAGCAGACGTGCACGCACGTGGTCGTGATGCACAAGGGGACGCTGGTCGCGGCCGGTCCGGTCGACGAGATCGCGACGGGCAGCGGCGAGGCGACCTTCCGGGTCGACCGGCCCGAGGAAGCCGCGACGGTGCTGCGCGGGCTGGCGGGCGTGCACGACGTGCACGTGGACGGCGAACAGGTCCACGCGAGCCTCAACGGCACCCCGCGTGCGACGGCGTTGCAGGCGCTCGTGGCGGCGGGCGTGGCCGTGGACCAGGCCGGCCCGCGCCGGCGGTTGGAAGACGCGTTCCTGGAGTTGGTGGGCGAATGAGCGAGAACGGTGTGCACACCGACCCGGCGGCGATCGCCGACCTGACCGACGCGGCGCGGGCCGAGCACTCGGCGGTCGCGGCGGACGGGTCGAAGGCCGGGTACCGGGCCGGGCGGACGTTGCCCGTGCGGGTGGAGCTGGTGCGGCAGTTGCGCCGCAGGCGGACGCAGTTGGTGCTGGGATTCCTGGTGCTGCTCCCGTTCATCCTGGTGGTGGCGTTCGAGCTGGGGCAGGCGTCGCCGAACCGGCGGGCGGGCGGGTTCGTCGACCTGGCCACGGCCAGCGGCGTGAACTTCGTGATCCTGACGCTGTTCGTCAGCGGCAGCTTCCTGTTGCCGATGATCGTGGCGCTGTTCTTCGGTGACACGATCGCGAGCGAGGCGTCGTGGTCGTCGTTGAAGTACTTGCTGGCCGCGCCGATCCCCCGGCACCGGCTGCTGCGCCGCAAGGCCCTGGCGTCCGGGCTGATGTCGGTGTTCGCGCTGGCGCTGCTGCCCGCGGTGGCGCTGGTCGTCGGCGTGGTCTGGTACGGGGCGGGCGAGGCGGTGTCGCCGACCGGTGAGGCCGCGTCGTTCGGGGCCGGGGTGTACGGGGTGGCGCTGGCCGTCGTCTACATCTCGATCCACCTGTTCTGGGTGGCCGGGCTCGCGCTGTACCTGTCGGTGTCGACCGACGCGCCGCTGGGCGCGGTGGGCGGCGCCGTGCTGGCGTCGATCCTGTCGCAGATCCTCGACCAGATCACGGCGTTGGAGGGGCTGCGGGACTACCTGCCGACGCACTACGCGTTGGCGTGGGCCGACCTGCTGTCGTCCGACGTGGACTGGTCGGGGATGGCGAAGGGCACGTTCTCGGCGCTGGCGTACGGGGCGTTCTTCACGCTGCTGGCGGCGCGGAAGTTCGCGCGCAAGGACATCACCAGCTGACGTCGTGCTTCGCCGGACGGCGCACCCGGGACGCTCCGGGTGCGCCGTTCGTCGTTACGGCCAGTGGAACTTCGCCGATCGGGCGGCGTCGGGTGGAACGTGATGACCAACGTCCACTGAGACCGGAGGCGGCCGGCACAGCCCTCCGCTAGGACAACGCCGGTCGCTTCGACTTCGGCAGTCTGGCCACGATGAGGTCGTAGGAGAGGTCCAGCAGTTCGCGCACCTCGTCGGCCGGGACCGCACCGTCGAGGTGGACCCGGTTCCACCCGTAGCGGCCGATGTAGGCGCTGACGGCGATGTCCTCCGGGTACCGCTCGCGCCACTGGCCGGCCTCTTCGGCGGTGGCGCCGGACTTTACGCCGACCGTGCCGCCGTCCAGGCCGATGAACGCGAAGATCTTGCCGCCGACCTTGCAGCACAGCTCCCCGTCACCGAACGGGTAGGTCTCCTCGGCGCCGGGCTTGGCGAGGCAGTGCTCGATCACGTCGTCCAACGTCATGGCATCACGCTCATCTAGGGTGCTCGGGTGACTTTCTACACGGACGAGGAAGGTCGGACGCTGCGCACGGCCGTCTTCGGTGCGATGGTGCTGGTGTCGACCGCGGAACCGGGTGCGTTGGACGAGGAGAGCCACGCGGGGATCCGGGCGATGACGGCGTTCCCGCCGCGGCTGCGGGAGGTGCTCGGGGCGGCCCCGCCCGAGCTGCCCGCCGGGTCCACGGCCGACGTGGAGGCCGGCGTGCTCCGGGCCCTGCGGCGCTCGGTGGACATCCTGGCCGCCAAGGCGCCCGAGGACGCCGAGGCGTTCCCCGCGACCGTGGTGGCGGTCTGCGAGGAGGTCGCCTCGGCGGACGGGCGCGTCGGCGCGGCCGAGAACGCCGTGCTGGGCCGGATCCGCGCCACCGTCACGGCTACTTGACGCCCGCCGCGTCCATGCCGCGCAGTTCCTTCTTCAGGTCCTGGATTTCGTCGCGCAGGCGGGCGGCCAGTTCGAACTGGAGCTCGCGGGCGGCGTTCATCATCTGGTCGGTCAGCTGTTGGACCAGGTCGGCCAGTTCCGAGCGGGCCATGGTGGAGGTGTCGCGGTCGGCCAGGACGCCCGAGCTGGTGCGGCCGGACGCGCCCGGGTCGCCGGTCGGCTTCTTGCCGCGCGAGGTGTTGCGGCCCGAGCCACCCGGGGCGATGGCGTCCTCGGCCTCGGCGTAGACCTGCTCGAGGATGTCGGTGATCTTCTTGCGCAGCGGCTGGGGGTCCAGGCCGCGTTCCTCGTTGTAGGCGATCTGCTTGGCGCGGCGGCGGTTGGTCTCGTCGATCGCGTGCTGCATCGAGTCGGTGATCCGGTCCGCGTACATGTGGACCTCGCCGGAGACGTTGCGGGCCGCGCGGCCGATGGTCTGGATCAGGCTGGTGCCCGAGCGCAGGAAGCCCTCCTTGTCCGCGTCCAGGATCGCGACCAGGGAGACCTCCGGCAGGTCGAGGCCCTCGCGGAGCAGGTTGATGCCGATCAGCACGTCGTACTCGCCCAGGCGCAGCTGGCGCAGCAGCTCGACGCGGCGCAGCGTGTCGACCTCCGAGTGCAGGTAGCGGACGCGGATGCCCAGTTCGAGCAGGTAGTCGGTGAGGTCCTCGGCCATCTTCTTGGTCAGCGTGGTGACCAGGACGCGCTCGTCGCGCTCGGCGCGCACCCGGATCTCGTGCACCAGGTCGTCGATCTGCCCCTCGGTCGGCTTGACCACGACCTCCGGGTCGACCAGGCCGGTCGGGCGGATGACCTGCTCGACGAACTCGCCGCCGGCCTGACCCATCTCGTACGGGCCGGGGGTGGCCGACAGGTAGACGGTCTGGCCGATCCGGTCGGCGAACTCCTCCCACGTCAGCGGGCGGTTGTCCAGGGCGCTGGGCAGGCGGAAGCCGTGCTCGACCAGGTTGCGCTTGCGCGACGCGTCACCCTCGTACATGCCGCCGATCTGCGGCACGGTCACGTGGGACTCGTCGATGACCAGCAGGAAGTCGTCCGGGAAGTAGTCGATCAGGGTCGCGGGCGCGGTGCCGGGACCGCGGTCGTCGATGTGGCGCGAGTAGTTCTCGATGCCGTTGCAGAAGCCGACCTGGCGCATCATCTCGATGTCGTAGGACGTGCGCATGCGCAGCCGCTGCGCCTCCAGGAGCTTGCCCTGGCGTTCGAGCGTGGCCAGCCGGTCGGCCAGCTCCAGCTCGATGTTGCGGATCGCCTTCTCCATGCGCTCCGGGCCCGCCACGTAGTGGGTGGCCGGGAAGATGCGCAGCTCGTCGACCTCCTTGACCACGTCACCGGTCAGGGGGTGCAGGTAGTAGAGCTTGTCGATCTCGTCGCCGAAGAACTCGACCCGCAGCGCCAGCTCCTCGTACGCCGGGATGATCTCCACGGTGTCGCCGCGCACGCGGAACGTGCCGCGGTTGAACGCGATGTCGTTGCGCGTGTACTGGACGTCGACCAACGCGCGCAGCAGCAGGTCGCGCTCGACCTCCGCGCCCACCTCCAGCTTGATCGACCGGTCCAGGTACGACTGCGGCGTGCCCAGGCCGTAGATGCACGACACGGACGCGACCACGATCACGTCACGCCTGGTGAGCAGGCTCATCGTGGCCGAGTGGCGCAGCCGCTCGACGTCCTCGTTGATCGAGGAGTCCTTCTCGATGTAGGTGTCGGTCTGCGGGATGTACGCCTCGGGCTGGTAGTAGTCGTAGTAGCTGACGAAGTACTCCACCGCGTTGTCCGGGAAGAACCCCTTCAGCTCGTTGGCCAGCTGCGCGGCCAGCGTCTTGTTCGGCGCCATCACCAGCGTGGGGCGCTGCACCTTCTCCACCAGCCACGCCGTGGTGGCCGACTTGCCCGTGCCGGTCGCGCCCAGCAGCACGACGTCCTTCTCCCCGGCGTGGATGCGCCGTTCGAGCTCCGCGATCGCCGCGGGCTGGTCGCCCGCGGGCTGGTAGTCGCTGACCACGCGGAACTTCCCGTCGGTGCGGGGGATGTCACCGACGGGACGATGCGACGAGTGCGCCTTGACCGGGATCTCGGTTGGGAATGCCACGGGTACGACGGTACGCCGGGGGTACGACATTTTCCGATCCGGCCCAGGTCAGGGGTCCGCGGGGCCGGTGGCAGCTTCCGGCCGCGGCGCGGCGGCGGGCCGGTCGGCGACGCCACACTGCGCTCATGCGTGCCCTCCCCTGGTTGTTCCTGGTCGTGCTGGCGGCCGTGTCCGGTTGCGCCCGCGCCGACGCGCCGGACCCCGAGCCCGACCTCATCGAGGAGTACTGGGAGTCGGCGTCGGTCGAGCACGACCGCCTCCCCGGCTACGGCGCGGCCCCGGAGGACCGGCAGGCCGACCTCGCCGCCCACTACTCGCCCGAACAGCTCGTGTCCCGGCTGATGAGCGTGTTCGAGTGCACCGACCGAGCCGACACCCGACCACGCGGCTTCGACACCTCCTGCGACCTCGGCCCGGCGGCTCAGCGCGCGGTGCGGGACGCGGGCGGCGACCCCCGGCACGTCTCCGGCCGCGTGCTGCTGGTCAAGCGCTCGGACGGCGGGCTGGAGCTGATGACCCTGTTCCTCGCCAACGGCAAGGCGATCGACGCCTCGGGCGGCACCTACTCCAGCCTCGACGAGTTCCGCGCGGGCAACGACCTGCTCGACGCCGACGACGTGATCCTGGCGCCGAGCGACCTCACCAAGACCGACGGCGACAACCGGCTCGTCACCGTCTACGGCCGCACGCCGTGGGACGGCAGGCCGTGGCTGCTCGGCGGTGCCGGCGTGGTGGTGCTGGTCGTCGTGTCACTGCTGGTCCGCCGCCGGGCGCGGTCGTGACGGCGGGTCAGCAGTTGCAGTCGCAGCAACCGCAGTCGCAGTCGCAGCCGGGTCCGCAGTCGCAGTTGCACCACGCCTCGCGCGGCTTGCCGCTGAACGGGCCGGGGTACGGGTCGCGGCAGCAGTACTGGCACGTGCCGCACTGGTAGAGGACGGCCAGGCAGCCCAGGAACGCGCCGCGGGTCACCGGCGGCCGGTGCAGCTTGGGCCAGGACCACAGGCCGCTGCCGGGCGGGGGCGGCTCGTCGGCCCGCCTGCGCTTCTTGCCGCCCTTCGGCGGGACGGGCGGACCACCGCGACCGGGGGCCGACGGTGGCGGCACGGGGCCGGGCGGCGGCACGGAGCCGGGGCCGTGCGGACCGGCGGGCGAACCCGGGTGGCCGTACGGGCCGGGACGGCCCTGCGGGTGACCGTGTGGACCGTGCGAGCGGGGGTCGCCGAACGCGCGGCGGATCGACTCCCGCACCTCGTGCACCAGCAGGACGTGCACGAGCCGGTCGTCGGCGAACTCCACCTCCGCCATGGCGAGCTTGATGCCCAGCGCCGCGTCCTCGCACAGCCGCCGGGCCTCCTCCAGCGTCGTGCCGGTGACGACCAGCGGGTTCCACGCGCCGGACGCCCGGTCGGCCGCCAGGTCCTCGACTGCGTCCAGCAGGTGCGCCAAGCGCCCGAACAGCCGTCCGACCTCGCGCAACGGGGCCGCGTTCGCCGGACGCCCGGCCAGCACCGCGGTCTGCGCCACGGCCTCGGCCGCCGCCGTCTCGGTCGGCTCGGTCACCGCCAGCACCGACGAGCCCAGGCCCGCGGCGGCCTCCACCGCCGACTGCCGCCGCACCGCGTCCACCAGCAGCGCCGTGTCGAACCCCAGGTCGAGCCCGGTTTCGGTCGCCTGCGCCGCCCACCGCCGCGCCACCTGCCTGCCCACGCCGCGCATCGGGGCCCGCGCGAACACGCCGTCCCGGTCGGCCACGTGGTCGCCGACCTTGGCCGACGCCAGCACCAGGGACACCGAGGCGGCCAGGCGCGCGCCCGCCCCCACGGCGACGTCCGCCGACTGCATCCCCCTCAGGGCGCACGGCCCCGCGGAACGCCGCGACCGACCCGACTGCGCCTCCACCAACGCGGAGATGACGAGGCCGTCGTAGTTGGTGACCACGCGGGCGAGGTGGCCGTGGTCGTCGCGCAGCGCCAGGCACAGCCCGCACAGGTGCGCCAGCCACGACTCCCGCAGCTCAGGGCCCAGGCGGTTGCGGCAGGGCCGGATGATGCCGAACATGGCGGGAAGAGTAAGCGATCATCCTACTTTCGGGTGACAGAAAGGAGCGATTCGACGGTGTCGGTGCCTAAGGTCGGCGCTGTGACGTCGAGCACCGCCGGGACCCGCATGCACATCCACCCGCCCAAGATCGAGTACTTCGACCTCGACGCGAAGAGCAACACCGATCCCAAGGGCCACCTGCGCGGGGTCGAGGAGTACCGGCTGACCCGGCACGGCCTCTACATGTCCCGCCCGGTGCCGGGCCACCCGCACCTGTCGCACTTCGAGTCGTGGCTGCTGCCCGCGCACGGCCTGCGCGTCACCCGCCAGTCGTGGCACCCGGGCCACGAGCGCGACTACGACCTGTACGTGGACGTGGTCGAGATCAGCTCCAGCGGCTCCGTGTGGAAGACCGTCGACCTCTACCTGGACCTCGTCGTGCGCACGGGCCGCAGCGTGACCGTGCTGGACACCGACGAGCTGCTGACCGCGCTCGACCACGGGCTCATCCAGGCCGACCGGGCGCAGTGGGCGCTGGAGACGACCTACCGCGCGGTCGCCGGGATCGCCGCGCACGGGCACGACGCCGTGCGCTGGCTCGCCTCCCTCGGAACGATCACCACCTGGCGTCGGCGGTAATACAGAGGGTCACACTCGCAGGTCAACCGCCATCCGAGTCCGTCACCCGATAGAGACCGCTTCCACCACAGACCGTGACATAACGAATCAAACCTGTTAGTTACCAAGGACACATCTGCGTCTACCCTCGGGTCACGTGGGAGCGGTCATCACACCTCAGCTCGTCGACGTGGTCGACACCGTCAGCGCAGTTCGCAGCTACTCCAGCGGCACGTCGCGGCACCTGTCCACGTGCCGGGTCGAGCCGTGGGGGCTGCGGCTGGAGTGCCCGACGCCGGAGGATCCGTTCTCCGATTCGGAGGTCACCTGGTTGATGCCCGCGCTCGGCCTCCGGCTGACCCACCAGCGGCCCCGGTCCCGGCACGCGCGCAGCGGCCCCAGCGTGCTCAGCGCGGTCCGCGTGCAGCGCGACGGCCGCACGTGGCGCACCACCGACCTGCTGCTCGGCCTGGCCGTGCCCGGCGGCACGACCGCGCGGATCGTGCGCTGCGAGGAGTTCGCCGCCGCCGTCGCCGGGCGGGTCCTCGGCCCCGGTGACGCCGACCAGGCGTTGCGCACCGTGCACCGCACCCTGGAAGAGGTCAGCCTCCACCGCCACGACCTCGGCACGTGGCTGACCCACCGGGGCATCTACGACGTCTGGCCGTCCCTGTAGAACGCGTCCACGCGCGCGGTCGCGGCGGCCATCCACGGCTCCTTGGCCTCGCCGTAGGCGAACCCGTCCGCGTCACCCCGGTGCTTGTCCGAGAGCTCCCGCTTGAGCGCCGCGTACTCCTCCCGCGCCGCCGCGTCCGCCCGCAGCCAGTCGCGGAACCGGATCGCCCAAGTCCACGCCGGACCGCCCTCCACCCGGACGTGCAGGTTCACCCGCCGTCCCGGGTCCGCGCCCGCGTGCAGCCGCTTGTGCCAGTCCTGCGGCGCGTCGCCCTCGTGCCTCACGGCGTCCTCGCCGACCCCCAACGACGGGAAACCGGCCTGCGCCAGCGCCTCCTCCAGCTCCGCGGCCTCGTCCAGCGACTTCACGCCGAGCTGGAAGTCCAGCACGTCCTTCGCCGCCAGGCCGGGCACGGACGTGGAGCCGATGTGCTCGACCGCGCGGCCGCCGGCGGCGAGCCGGATGCGTGCGGCGACCCGTTCGGCCTGGGCGGGCCAGGTCTCGTCATACGGCACCACGATCGGCGCGCCGGCGGCGTAGCGGCGCAGCCGGATGTTCGACTCGTACCGCACCAGCCGGTCCGCCCACAGCGCGTCCACGCGGGCCAGCACCAGGTCGGGCGTGCCCGAGTTGTCCAGCCACACGTCCGCCACGGCGCGGCGGCGACCGTCGTCGGCCTGCGCGGCGATGCGCCGGCGCGCGTCGTCCTCGGCCACGCCCCGGTCTCGCAGCCGGACCAGCCGCTGGTCCAGGTCCGCGTGCACGATCACCACCAGGTGGTACAGCGGGGCCATGTCCTTCTCCACCAGCAACGGGACGTCGTGCACGATGATCGCGTCCTCGGGCGCGGCGGCGATCAGCTCGCCCGTGCGGGCCGCGATCCTCGGGTGCGTGATGCCGTTGAGCGTGGCCAGGGCCCGTTCGTCGCCGAACACCTTCGCCGCGAGCGCGGGCCGGTTCAGCGCGCCGTCCGGGCCGAGGACGTCCGCGCCGAACGCCTCCACGACCTCGCGCAGGCCGTCGGTGCCGGGTTCGACCACCTCGCGGGCCAGCCGGTCGGCGTCGATCACCACCGCGCCGTGCTCGGCGAGCCTGCCCGCCACCGTCGACTTGCCCGACCCGATGCCACCGGAGAGCCCCACGCGCAACATGGCGACCAGCCTGCCACGCGAGGGATCTTCAGGCTCCCTCGATGGGGGTCATCGACTGCTGGGCCAGCGCCGCCAGGAAGCCGGCGATCGCGTCGTCCGGCAGCACGCCCGCCTTCGCGCGGGCCACGTACGTGGTCTTGCCCAGCGACCCGATGACCAGCCGCTCGTCCTTCGTGCTGACGAACTGGCCCTTCTTCTTGCCCACGTCGACCTCGCGGACCGTCGCGCCTTCCTTGCGCTCCAGGTCGACGCTCTCGGTGACGCGGGCGGCCGCGGTCGGCTCGTCGGTGTAGGCGGCCAGGCCGATGACGACCTGCGCGGCGCCGAGGGGCTGGCGCTCCGGCACGGCGTAGTAGCAGTCGATCTTGCCGGTGCGGCCCAGCGACGGCTCCGGGATGCCGATGATGGTCTTCAGCTCGCCGGGCAGCTCGCGGCCGAGCTTCTGGTGGAACACCTCGACCGGGACGACCAGCTCGCAGTCGTCGGGGATCGGCCGGTCCACCATCTGCGGGATCCGGCTGATCGTGGTCGGCGGCACGATCGTCGGGATCTGCGGCTGCGTCACGGGCTGCGGCTTCACCGCGGCGCAGCCCGCGCACACGAGCGCCACCATCGCCGCCACCACTGCCGTCCGCATGCTCATAGCATTCTCAACTTAGCGCACGCCAACGCCAACTCACCCCCGAAGGAGTGAACGACGATCGCCCCCCGCCCGAGGTGGGCGAGGGGCGATCGTGTCGTTCAGTCAACCGGCGAGGATCCGCCGGCCGGTGCTGCTCAGGCGCCGCCCGACAGCTTCTCGCGCAGCGCGGCGAGCTGCTCGTCGCTGGCCAGCGTGCCACCGGCCTGAGCCGGGGCGCCCGTGCTGGACGACGCGGCGGCCGGGGCCTCGCCACCGGACGAGTAGTTGGTCTCGCCCGCGGCCTCTTCCTCGGCCGCGGCGGCCTTGGCGACCTGCTTCATGTGGGCCTCGTAGCGCGTGTGGGCCTCGGCGTACTGCCGCTCCCACTCCTCGCGCTGCTTGTCGAAGCCTTCCTGCCACTCCTGGGTCTCCGGGTCGAAGCCCTCGGGGTAGATGTAGTTGCCCTGGTCGTCGTACTCGGCGGCCATGCCGTACTGGGTCGGGTCGAACTCGGAGTCGACCGTGAAGCCCTCGTTGGCCTGCTTGAGCGACAGCGAGATGCGGCGGCGGTCCAGGTCGATGTCGATGACCTTGACCATGACGTCGTCGCCGACCTGCACGACCTGCTCCGGGATCTCGACGTGGCGCTCGGCCAGCTCGGAGATGTGGACCAGGCCCTCGATGCCCTCGTCCACCCGGACGAACGCGCCGAACGGGACGAGCTTGGTGACCTTGCCCGGCACGATCTGGCCGATCGCGTGGGTGCGGGCGAACTGGCGCCACGGGTCTTCCTGCGTCGCCTTGAGCGACAGCGACACGCGCTCGCGCTCCATGTCGACGTCCAGGACCTCGACCGTGACCTCCTGGCCGACCTCGACGACCTCGGACGGGTGGTCGATGTGCTTCCAGGACAGCTCCGAGACGTGCACCAGGCCGTCCACGCCACCCAGGTCCACGAAGGCACCGAAGTTGACGATGGAGGACACGACGCCCTTGCGGACCTGGCCCTTCTGCAGCTGGTTGAGGAACTCGCTGCGGACCTCGGACTGCGTCTGCTCCAGCCAGGCGCGGCGGGACAGGACCACGTTGTTGCGGTTCTTGTCCAGCTCGATGATCTTGGCTTCGAGCTCGCGGCCGACGTAGGGCTGCAGGTCGCGCACGCGGCGCATCTCGACCAGGGACGCGGGGAGGAAGCCGCGCAGGCCGATGTCCAGGATCAGGCCGCCCTTGACGACCTCGATGACCGTGCCCTTGACGGGCTCGTCCTTCTCCTTGAGGGCCTCGATGGTGCCCCAGGCGCGCTCGTACTGGGCGCGCTTCTTGGAGAGGATCAGCCGACCTTCCTTGTCCTCCTTCTGGAGAACAAGAGCCTCGACCTCGTCACCGACCTTGACGACCTCGTTCGGGTCGACGTCGTGCTTGATCGACAACTCGCGCGAGGGGATGACGCCCTCGGTCTTGTAGCCGATGTCGAGCAGGACCTCGTCCCGGTCGACCTTGACGATGGTGCCCTCGACGATATCGCCATCGTTGAAGTACTTGATCGTCTTGTCGATGGCGGCGAGGAAGTCCTCCTCCGTCCCGATATCGTTGATGGCGACCTGCTTCGGCGCAGCGGCAACCGGGACAGTGGTGGTGTCGGTGGACATTAGGTAGGTGGCTCCGGTACGGATTGGGGTTTGTGGCCTGCGGGTTCAACGCTTGCGCGACAGGGCTCGCCCCACCGGGAAGACCGACTCACCTGGTGATCACCGATCAGGACAGCGCGAACCCACTACGCGGGCGATATCGTACGCGGCTTCGAGCCCGACGGGCAAACCGGCACCCTTGAATGGAGCAGTGTGTCCGACCAGCACGCGAGCGCCGAACTGGCGCTCGGCACCACCGGCATCGCCAAGCGGGGCGTGGACGCGGCCGAGTCGCGCGCGGCCAACCGCATGTGGTGGGACGCCGACGCCGACGACTACCACGCCGAGCACGGCGACTTCCTGGGCTCCGCCGACTTCGTCTGGTGCCCCGAGGGCGTCCGCGAGGAAGAGGTCGGCTACCTCGGTGACGTGCGCGGACGCCGCGTCCTGGAGGTCGGCTGCGGCTCCGCGCCGTGCGCGCGGTGGCTCGCGTCACAGGGCGCGCGCCCGGTGGCGTTCGACATCTCGGCCGGGATGCTGAGGCACGCGGTGGCGGCGAACGCGGCCACCGGCCTGGCCGTGCCGCTGGTGCAGGCCAGCGCCGACCAGCTGCCGTTCGCGTCGGGCAGCTTCGACGCGGCCTGCTCGTCGTTCGGCGCGGTGCCGTTCGTGGCGGACGTGGGCGAGGTGTTCGCGGAGGTGGCCCGGGTGCTGCGGCCGGGCGCACCCTGGGTGTTCTCCGTGACTCACCCGATCAGGTGGATTTTCCCGGACGACCCGGGGCCGGGTGGGCTGACCGTGACGCAGTCGTACTTCGACCGCACGCCGTACGTCGAGGTGGACGACACCGGCCGGGCGACCTACGTCGAACACCACCGGACCACCGGGGACTACGTGCGGGCGCTCGTCGGCGCGGGCCTGGAGCTGCTGGACGTGGTGGAACCGGAGTGGCCGGCGGGGCACACCCGCACGTGGGGCCAGTGGAGCCCGCTGCGCGGCCGCCTGTTCCCGGGCACCGCGATCTTCCGCGCCCGCAAGCCGTAGCCTGCCTGGCATGACCGTCGGTCAAGGGCTGATGGAGGCGCAGAGCGCGCGCTTCGCGAGCGTCGACCCGCTGCTGCCGGCGGTGGTCGCGCCGCCGGACGGCGACGTCATCACCGCCGCGCTGCCGGACGGCACGAGGGTCGCGGGCGTGCTCCAGCGCCAGGTGCACGACCGCCGGTCGCCCGCCCGGCTCTGGTCGGCCACCGAGGTGTGGGAGCTGACGCCGCTGCTGGGCAACGCGGGCGCGCCGGGCATGGACGCGCTGCTGCGGGCCTGGCGCAAGCGGATGGACCTGCTCGGGCCGGCGGAGCGCGACTCGGCGTGCGTGCTGACCTGGCCCAGCCGGGACGCCGAGGCGACCAGGGCGCTGCTGGACCACGGCCTGGTGCCGCTGACCGTGATCGCGGTGCGGCAGGCCCCTCCCCCGCCGGTGACCGGCGGCGCGACGATCCGCCGGGCCACGCCCGCCGACCTGGAGGCGGTGCTGGCGCTGGCGCTGGCGGAGCTGCGCTACTCGTCCATGGTCGGTTCGACGGTGCACCGGCCGGACGCGGCGGCGCTCAAGCGGCGGACGCTGGCCGAGCGGCTGGCCGCGGGCGGCCCGGCGTGGCTGGCCGAGCGCGACGGCATCGCGGTGGCGCTGGCCGAGTGCGCGGTGGTGACGTCGGAGCCGGGCAACTGGACGGCCACGAGGCTGCCGCCGGGCCGCTGGGGGTACGTGAACTGCGTCTCCGTGCTGCCGGGCGCGCGTGGCTCGGGGGTGGGTCGGCAGCTGATGGCGCACGCGCACGGCGAGCTGCACCGGCTGGGCACGGTCGGCACGTACCTCTACTACAACCCGCCGAACCCGCTGTCCTCGGTGTTCTGGCCGCGACAGGGCTATCGTCCACTGTGGACGATGTGGGAGGTGCGCCCGGCCGGGGCGCTGCGCTAGGCGTCACACCTCGTCGAGTTGCGAGGAACCCTCACCCGGATCACTATTTGAACTGACCGGTCAGTTCAAAGGAGGTCCGCGGTGCGCATCCACGCTCGGCGCGTCGGCGTCACCGGGCCGCACGGCCCGCTGCTCAAGCCCACGTCACTGCTGGTGGAGCCGGGTGAGCTGGTGCTGGTCGCGGGCGACCCCGGCGCCGGGCACACCGCGCTGGCCCTGGTGCTGTCGGGGCGCATGCGCCCCAGCACCGGCGAGGTCTCCCCCTCGGCCGCCGACCTGCGCAAGCACGTCGTGCTGGTGGACTCGCCGGACGTGAGCGAGCCCGAGGCGTCCTTGCCGCTGGCCGGCGTGGTCGGCGAGGAGCTGGCCGTCAACGGCGCCCGCAGCGGGCGCAAGGCGGTGGCCGACTGGCTGGTCGAGCGCGGCGCGGAAGAGCACCTGGACCACCGGTTCGAGCAGGTCCCGGCCGCCACGCGGTGCGCGCTGATGCTGGAGCTGGCCGCCGGCCGCCCCGGCGCGACGACCCTGGTGCTCGACAGCCCCGACCGCTACCACGGCGACCCGAAGGGCTGGGTGGAGCTGGCGCGCCGGCACGTGACGCCCGACCGGTCCGTCGTCGTCCTGTGCACCACCACCAGCGCCGCCGTGCTCGACGTGCCCGTCGCGCGCATCGGCGCGGACAACGAGGAGTCCGAGTGACCGCCCTCCGGATGGCGTTCAACGAGCTGCGCCGGGTCACCTCCGGCAAGCTGCCCAAGCTCGCCGTGCTGGCCCTGACGCTCGTGCCGCTGCTCTACGCGGCCCTGTACCTGTACGCCAACAAAGACCCGTACGCGCACCTCAACCAGGTGCCCGCCGCGCTGGTCGTGGAGGACGAGGGCGCCACCGCGAGCGACGGCACGCGCCTGGACGCGGGCCGCGAGGTGGCCGACGAGCTGGTCGACGGCGACCGGTTCGACTGGCACCGGGTGGACGCCGAGCAGGCCGAGGCGGGCGTGCGCGACGGCACCTACACGTTCGCGCTGACCTTGCCCCAGGACTTCTCGCGGGCCCTGCTGTCGTCCGGCGACTTCACGCCCCGGCAGGGCGTGATCGTGCTGACCACCAACGACGCGAACAACTACCTCGGCTCCACGATCGCCAACCAGGTCGTGGCCGAGGTGCGCCGGTCGGTGTCGGTGAAGGTCGGCGCGGAGGCGGCGGACAAGCTCCTCCTGGGCTTCTCCACGATCCGGCAGAAGACCGCCGAGGCGGCCGACGGCGCGACCAAGCTCGCCTCCGGCCAGCAGGACGCCTACGCCGGCGCGCAGCAGCTCGCCGACGGGACCGCGCCGCTGGCCGCCGGGGCGGCGCAGGTGTCGTCCGGCCTCACGCAGCTGCGCGACTCGACCGCGGACCTGCCGGTGAAGTCGCAGCAGTTGGCGTCGGGCGCGAAGCAGGTCGCGGACGGCAACGAGACCGTGGCCCGGACCGCCGAGGACTACGCCGCCAAGGCGCAGGACCTGGTCAACCGGCTGGACGCGGTCAACGGCGACGTGGCGGCGAAGCTGCGCGCGGCCGGGTTCACCGAGGAGCAGGTGCAACGCGTGCTCGGCGTGCTGGGCGAGGCGCGCCGGCCCGTGGACGACGCCAACGGCAAGGTGCAGGGCACGGCCGCGCAACTGCGCGCGCTCGCCGACGGCGCCAAGCAGGTCTCCGACGGCGCGGCGCAGCTCGCCGCGAGCACGCCCGCGTTGACCAGCGCCATCACCCGCCTCAACGACGGCGCGGCGCAGGTGTCGTCCGGCGCGGCGCAGGTGCGCGACGGCGCGGCCCGGCTGCGCGACGGCGAGGCGCAGCTGGTGGACGGCTCGAACCGACTGCGCGACGGCCTGGCCGCCGGCGTGTCGCAGATCCCCAACCCCGACGACCCGACCCGCGAGTCGACCGCGCAGACCATCGGCGACCCGGTGAACGTACGCGGGGTGAGCCAGACGTCCGCGGGCAGCTACGGCGCGGGCCTGGCGCCGTTCTTCCTCGGCCTGGCCACCTGGATCGGCGCTTTCGTGCTGTTCCTGCTGCTCAAGCCGCTGCCCAGGCGCGGGCTGGCGACCGGGCAGTCGGCGCTGCGGGTGGCGCTCGGCGGGTGGCTGCCCGGCGTGCTGCTGGGCGCGGCGCAGGTCGTGGTGATGTACGCGGTGGTCACGCTGGTGGTGGACATCCGACCGTCGCACCCGCTGGGCGCGCTGGCGTTCCTGCTCCTGGTGTCGGCGACGTTCGTGGCCGTGCTGCACGCGTTGAACGCCCTGTTCGGGGCGGTGGGCAAGTTCATCGGCCTGGTGCTGCTGATCCTGCAACTGGTCAGCGCGGGCGGCACGTTCCCGTGGCAGACGATCCCGGTGCCGCTGTACCCGCTGCACTACGGGCTGCCCATGGGCTACGCCGTGGACGGTCTGCGGCACCTCATGTACGGCGGGTCGCTGGGCGGCGTGGGCCGGGACGCCCTGATCCTGGTCTGCTACCTGGCGGGAAGCCTTGCCTTGGCGACGCTCGCCGCGTACAAGCAGCGGGTGTGGACTCCCAGCCGCCTCAAGCCGGAGCTGGCGCTGTGACCGGCCCGCGCCCCGGCCGCACCGCCGTGACCAAGCAGAAGCTGTTCGACGCCGCCCTGCGGCTGGTCGGCGAGCGGGGCGCGGCCGGCGTCACGGTGGACGAGATCGCCGCCGAGGCGGGCGTCGCCAAGGGCACCGTGTACTACAACTTCGCCAGCAAGGACGCGCTGGTCGACGCCCTGCTGCGGCACGGCGTCGACCTGCTGGCCGCGCGGCTGCGGGCCGCCGAGGAGGAGGCCGACACGTCGTCGGCGATGGCGTCGCTGGTGGACGGGATGCTCGGGTTCTTCGCCGAGTACCCGGCGTTCGGCCAGTTGCTGGTCTCCGAGCTGTGGCGCACGCCGGGCCAGTGGCACGACACGTTGAGCCTGCTGCGCGACGACATCGTGTCCATCGTGCGCGGCCAGATGCAGCGGCTGTCCGACGCGGGCCGACTGCCCGACGGCGTCCAGGTGGGCACGGCGTCGGCCGCGTTGTTCGGCACGCTGCTGGTGATCGCCCTGGACTGGCAGGTCTTCCAGCCCGAACGCAGCCGCGACGAGGTCCGCGAGTCGGTGTTGTCCCTCGTCCGGGGCCTGCGGCCGGGTTAGTGCCGCATCACCCACGTGTCGACCTCGCCGACCTGGTGGACCGACGGCGGGCGGCCGTCCAGGGCGCGGTGGACGGCGGTGAGGACGCCGGTCGAGGTTTCCTCGTGGCTGAGCCAGCGGGTGCTGTCGCCGTGGCAGGTGAAGCCCAGCACGACCTGTTGGGTCGGGTGGCCGTCCAGCGCCGGGTCGGGCAGGCCGCGGACCGGGTGGACGGCGCCGCTGTCGTGCACCTCGACCACCGGGGCGCGCGGTGCCAGCAGGGGTGCGATGGCGCGCAGGACCGCTTCCCGGTAGCTCGCGTGCACCCACGCCACCAGGAGGTCGGCGGGCCCGGTGACGACCTCGCGGACCCGGTCGGCCAGTTCGGCCGGTCTGGCCCAGTCCGCCGCCACGGCGATCCGCGAACCCTGCCCGGTGGTCGCGTGGGGCACGTGGGCACGCCCGCGCAGGGCCGCCTTGGCGGCGGTGCCCAGCGCGCCGTCGGGCCGGCGGCTGGGCAGGACCACCCGCCAGCCCTGCGCCACCAACTCGTCGGCGCACCCCTTCAGCATCCCCGTGCCGCCCAGCACCAACGCCGTCCGCTCGCTCATCGCACCGACTCCTCGCCGCGTTCGGCGGCCCGCCGCAAGGGGCCCGACCGCCACTGGTCGACCTCACGCTGCCCGCGCAGCCGCACCACGGCGACCCGGTCGGCGTGCTCACCCGCCAGCACCGCGCGGACCCGTTCGCCGGTGCGCGTGTGCGACTTCCACGCCCACCGCAGCAGGTGCTCGGGATCGGTGAACACCGTGCGCAGCGGCGGTTCGACGTTGCCGTTCCACAGCTGTCGGCGGCGCAGCCGGCGCACCACCGTCCGGACCGTCACCCGCCGCATCACCACGTGCCGCGGGTGGTCCAGCCACACCAGCGTGTCGGCGTGCTCCAGCAGCAGCGGCCGCGCCAGGCGGTACTGCCACTCGGTGACCCACGCCTCGCCCTTGACGAACCGGCGCACGTCGTCCTCGAACTCCGGCCTCGTGGTCCACTGTGGACCGTGGTACAGCGAGTCCATCTCCACATAGGACAGGCCGAGGACGCGGGCGACGGAACCGGCCAGGGTCGATTTCCCGGCACCGGACGTGCCCGCCACGAGCACCCGGCGCGGCGGGTGCGGCAACTCGTCGGCTGGTCCCAGGAGCGGCATCGAGCCAGGCTACCGCCAACCGGGGTCGAACAGCTCCGCCACGCGCACGGCCTGCCCGGTCTCCAGGCTCCGGTTCGCGGCGAACCCCGTGGCCAGCGACAACGCCCCGTCGCGGTGCGTGGCGCGGCGGCCGAGCGGGTCCGGTTGGCCGGGCGGCCCGTACAGCACCTCGGTCATCCGCGCGTCCGCGCCGCCGTGCCCGGCCCCGCCCGCCTCCAGCCCGACCTCGACGGCCCGCTCGAACAGGGGCTGCACGGTCAGCCGCACGTGCCCGGGTTCGGGGTTGGCCTCCTTGCCGTGCACGGCGGGCTGCTGGCCGCTGACCCAGCTGTTCTCCACCACCTCCAGCTCCAGCCGGCCGCGGCTGCCGTTGACCATCAGCCGGTAGCCCTCCCACGGCGAGTAGGCCGTCAGGTGGTAGGTCAGGTTCGCCCCGTTGGCGTAGCGGACCAGCACCGACATGTCGTCCTCAATGGACACGCCGGGCGCGAACGGGTTCTGGTCGCGGTGGTAGCCGTCGTGGTGCTCGGCGTCGAGGTAGAGCCGGCGCAGCCAGTCGTCGCGCTCGATGTGCAGCGCGAACGGGTCGTCCAGCGCCTGCGGGGAGCCGTGCACCCGGTCGTAGGGCCGGTGGTGGCCGTGGCGCTTGCCGTTCTCGTCGCCGTAGAAGAACAGCCGCCCCTGCGCGTAGACGACCTCCGGCGCCGCGTCGACCCACCAGTTGAGCAGGTCGAAGTGGTGGGTGGCCTTGTGCACCAGCAGGCCGCCGGAGCAGGCCTTCTCGCGGTGCCAGCGCCGGAAGTAGTCCGCTCCGTGACGGACGTCGAGCAGCCACTCGAAGTGCACCGAGCCGATCTCGCCGACCGCGCCGCCGGCCAGCAGCTCGCGGACCTTCTCGTGCACGGGGTTGTACCGGTAGTTGAACGTGACGGTGACGCGGCCGTCGGTGCGCCGCACCGCGTCGAAGACCTTGCCGACGCCCGTCGGGTCGACCGTCATCGGCTTCTCGGTCACCACGTCGCAACCCGCGTCCAGCGCCTCCACGATGTAGGTGTCGTGGTGGCGGTCGACCGTGCACACCACGACGACGTCGACCCGCTCGTCGGCGATCATCCGCAGGAAGTCCTCGGCGGCGTAGGTCGGCACCGGCCGGTCGAGGCGTTCGTTGTGCGCGGCCATGCGGGCGGGGTTGACGTCGCAGAACGCCACCAGCTCCCCCTGCTCCGCGTACCGGACGATCGCCTCGACGTGCAGCTCGGCGCGTGCGCCGGTGCCCACGACCGCGTAACGCCTGCGTGCCATGCGCGCCTCCTGGTAAGCGTTTTCCACCACGCTATCCCGCGCCGGCCGCACACCGTCAAGGGGCGATCCTCAGCCGTCGACCAACGACGCCAGGTGCCTGCGCAGCACGGCGCGCATGACGTCCGGCGTGGTGAGGTCGGGGTGCAGGACGCCGTTCACGGCGAGGCCGTCGAGGAGCGAGGTGAGCCGCTCGGTCTCCACCCCGGCATCCGGCACCCCGGACTCGGCCAGGACCTTGCCGACCAGCACGCGCATCCCCTCGTGCAACCGCCGTGCCGCCGGCCTCAGCGTCGACCGGGTGCGCGCGGCGGTGGTGAAGGCGAGCCAGATCTCCGACTCGTCGCGCCGGTCGGGGTCCAGCGGCAGCAGTTCGCCGAGCAGGTCCTCGACGGCCCGCACCCGCTCGTCGCGCGTCGTCGCCGACCGGGCCCGCGCGACGTGGGCGAGGACGCGCCGTTCGAGCCGGTCGGTGAGCTCCTCCAGCGCGAACCGGAGCAGCTCGTCGTGGTCGGCGAAGTAGTGCCGGACCGAGCCGATGGCGAGCCCGGCCTCGGCGGCGACGTTGCGCAGCGACGCCTGGTCGAGGCCGTGCCGGCGGACGACGCGGAACACGGCCTCGGCCACCTCGCGGCGACGGGCCTCGGGATCGACGACCTTGGGCACCGCCTCTTTCTAGCACATCCGTGCTAGGTTATTTAGCACAGGTATGCCATGAAACGAGGGGGGCGTCGTGCCGACTTGGGTGTTGATCGCCGTGGCGGTGGTCGCGGTGGTGGTGAAGCGGTTCTGCGGCGAGCGGGTGAACGCGCGCGACCTCGCCGGGCCGCCCGCGGTGCTGGTGGGGCTCGGGGTGTACGGGCTGGTGGACGTGCACCTGACCGCGGTCGACTGGGCGTGGCTGGTCGCGGGCTCGGCGGTCGGCCTGGGACTGGGCGTGGCGCGCGGCGCGACGGTCCGGGTCTTCACGCGCGACGGCGTGCCGTGGCAGCGGTACACACCGTGGACGCTGCTGGTGTGGGCCGGCTCGTTCGCCGTGAGCTTGGCGCTGGGCCTCGCCGCGTCCTCCGCCGGCACGCCCGCGGACGCCCGCCCGTTGACGCTGTCGATCGGGATCGGCCTGCTCGGCGAGGCGATCCCGATCGGCGTGCGCCTGCTGCGGTCCGCTCAGCAGGCCGGGAACAAACGGCGGGTGCTGTTCGGCTCGGTGTGGGCGGCGGGGTCGGTGAACCGGCAGCCGTAGTCCGGCGCGGCCACGGCGGCCGGGTCGTCCACCACGTCCGCGGCGGGCCGGCGGCCGGTGTCCGCCCACCGCACCAGGTCGTCCCAGGCCGCACCGACCTCGTTCGGGCTGAACTCGCAGTGGCCGACCGCGCGGATCGCCCGCTGCGCGAGCAGGTGGCCGCGGCCGTGGCGCTCGACGTCGCGCTCGTAGGCCTGCTCCATCGAGAACGGCACGAACAGGTCGCCCAGGCCGTGCAGCGACAGCACCGGCGCGGTCGGGCGGCCGGCGATGCGCGGCACCTCGGTCAACGTCGGCGTCACGCGGGCCTTCGGGTTCTCCGGCAGCACCCGCTGGACCACGCGGTTGACGTCGACCGGCGCGTTCGGCTCGTAGCGGGTCAGGACGTTGGTGGCGACCTGGCCGGGGTCGGCCGCCAGCCCTTCGCCGGCGGTCGGCACCGCGAGGCCGAACAGGAAGTCCTTCCAGTACGCGAGCGCGGGCGCGGCACCGGGGCGCGGGCCGCCGCTGCGGTTGGTCACGATCGCGGCGAACTGCGCGCCGCGCTCGTTCGGCGTGCCGGTCAGCCCGAGCTCGGCCTGGATGCGCGGCACCACCGCGGTCAGGTAGTCGGCGGGCGCGGGCCACGCGCGGATGCCGCTCAGCGCCTGCGCGGTGACGTTGTAGTCGAGGAAGAAGTCGACCAGCTCCTGGTCGCCCAGCACCCCGCACATCGGCAGGGCGGCCCGGTAGAAGCCGGGGAACTGCTCCAGCGACCGGCCGATGACGTGGCCGCCCATGGAGACGCCCGCGATGAACACCTCGCGCGGCCTGCCGACCAGCTCGCCGAAGTGCCGGGCCAGGGCGTGCGTGCTCAGGACGCCGGCCTTCACGTCGTAGCTGTTGGCGTAGTAGCTGGACGCGGCCCAGGCAAAGCCCTGGTCGAGCAGCTTCTGGCGCAGGCCGTAGGCGGGCGGGTCGACGGTGAGCACGGTGCTCGCGCCGCGGTAGCCGTGCGCCCACATGGCCAGGCGGCCGTTCCAGCGCGGCGGCACCTCGATGGTGTAGGCGGCGTGCTCGTGCACGCCCTGCAACACCCGTGACGGCTGCCCGCCGACCTGCGCGGGCGGCAACGGCGGGTTGTCGATGGTGTAGCCGGGCAGCGGCTGCTCGCCGGGCGGCGTCGAGGCCGCGGCCGGAGGAGCCAGCAGGACCAGGACGAGCGCCACGCCGAAGATCCGTCGCATGTCGCCCATTGTGCTCACCACCGCAGGTCGGCCACCAGCTCTTCGTGGGTCAACCGGTAGTTCAACGGATAGCTGACCCGCACCACGTCGTCCTCCTCGCGGGTCAGGCGCGCACCGGGGAAGACGCGGGCGACCAGGCGCAGCATCGGTTCGTTCTCGCCCAGGACGTCGCCGTGCAGCTCGGCGTAGCGCAGGTCGGTGGCCAGCCGCCCGAGGGCGTGCACGAGCTGGGTGCCCACACCCCGGCGCTGCCACGGGTCGACCACGGCGAGCGCGATCTCGGCGGTGTCGTCGCCCGTGGCGATCAGGCGGGCGATGCCTATGGGCGCGCGGTGGCACTCGGCGACGACGGCGACCTTGCGGCGGCCGTCGAGGTCGGTCAGCCGGCGGCGCATGGACGCGGTGAGGCGGGGCACCGGGGCGTGGAAGCGCAGGTAGCGGCTGTGCGCGGACAGGCCGTGGAACACGGTGTCGACGGCGTGGCCCGCCTCGGCGGCGTGCAGTTCGCGGACTCTCATGGCGGACGCCCCTTGGGTTCGGATTCCGAACCCTAGCTGGATCCGTTTTTCGAACGCAAGGGGTATCCTCGGACGGCATGGCCCACGTGAAGGTTGCCGACGAGCTGTGCACCGTGTCGCTGCCCGCCGCCCTGCTGGGCGAGCGGTGGACGTTGTTGCTGCTCCGGCAGGCGTTCCTGGGCACGCGGCGGTTCGAGGACTTCCAGACCTCCATGGACATCTCGCGCAGCGTGCTGACCGAGCGCCTGGGCACGCTCGTCGAGGAGGGCATCCTGCGCCGTGAGGCGTACAAGGACGTGCGGACGCGGTACGAGTACCGGCTGACCGAGAAGGGCCTGGACCTCTACCCGGTGCTGATGGCGCTGCGGAAGTGGGGCGACCGGTGGATGGCGCCGGAGGAGGGCCCGTCGTTCGGCCTGCACCACCGCACGTGCGGGGGCGACGTCGGCGTGCACGTGTCGTGCGAGGGGTGCGGCGCGGAGTTGACCGCGCGGGACGTCCGCGTCACGCCGCTGCGCGACGCACGGGCGTGACGCCAAGACCCGTTCCACGGCCGGGACGACGTGGTCGGCCGCCCGCACGTCCCTGGCGCTGAACGCGGAGACCCGCGTCGGCCAACCGGTCACCGCCGCGGCGAGCCACCGGGCGGCGCGCCGCGGCACGCCGATCGGCGGGGACAGCCGCGACCACCGGCGAACACCCGAGCCCCGAGGCAGGGCCGTCCGCACCACCCGTGCCAGTGACGCCCGCACCGGTCAACGGCACGAAAAAGCGTCACCAATCGTGTGCGTTACCGTGGCGGATCATCTCGTTCCGGTGATTTCACCGTTCTACCGGACAAGGGCTCGACACTCCATTCGGGCATTGCCGACCCGGAAAGGCGACTCCTATATTCGGTCGAGCTCGGCACGATAAACCGAGCATTCCCCCGACGAGGAGAAAAACCCATGATGAAGTCGGCAAAGGCGCTGGCGGTGACGGCACTGGGTCTCGCGCTCGCGTTCGGCCCGACGGTCGCCGCCTCCGCGGCGCCCGCCACGCCGGACACCGCGACCACCGCCTCGGCGAGCCCGCGGTCCGAGTACCTGGGTGGCGTGAACCTCTGGGAGTTCTGCCGGAAGCTGGGTCACCGCGACGTCACCAACGAGGCTCCGCACACCGTCTACACCTGGTACTGCGTCCGCGAGGACGACAGCCTCGAGGACATCAACATGTACGCCGCCTGTCAGTGGCAGCACAACAAGCAATGGGCCAAGCCCGCCTTCTGGGACCAGGACGACGAGTACAGCTGGTACTGCTACCTCGACTGATCGGGGCCCATTCTCAGTGGGCGGCGGCATCCCAGGAACGGCCGACGCCCACTGAGACGTCCAACTCCACCGACAATGCGTACGCGCCGCCCATCTGCGCGCGGACCAACGCCTCCACCTGTTCCCGCTCGCCCTCGGCGATTTCCAGCACGAGTTCGTCGTGCACCTGCAACAGCATCCGCGACCGCAGTCCCGATTCCCGCAGCGCCCGGAACACGCCGAGCATCGCGACCTTGATGATGTCCGCCGCGCTGCCCTGGATCGGCGCGTTCAACGCCATCCGCTCGGCCATCTCCCGACGCTGCCGGTTGTCGCTGGTCAGGTCGGGCAGGTAACGCCGACGGCCCAGGATGGTCTCGGTGTAGCCCTTCTTCCGCGCGTCCTCCACCACGGCGTGCAGGTAGTCGCGCACGCCGCCGAACCGGGCGAAGTACGCCTCCTTCTGCTCGCGCGCCTCCGCCGCCGAGATCCGCAACTGCTGCGCCAGCCCGTACTCCGACAGCCCGTAGGCCAGCCCGTACGACATGGCCTTCACCCGGCGGCGCTGCTCGGCGGTGACCTCCGAGGTCGGCACCGAGAACGCGCGGGACGCCACGAACGTGTGCAGGTCCTCCCCGCTGCGGAACGCCTCGATCAGGCCCTCGTCCTCGGACAGGTGCGCCATGATCCGCATCTCGATTTGGCTGTAGTCCGCGGTCATCAGCTCGGCGTAGCCCGGCCCGACCACGAACGCCTCGCGGATCCGCCTGCCCTCGTCGGTGCGGATGGGGATGTTCTGCAGGTTCGGGTCGGTGGAGGACAACCGCCCGGTCGCCGCGATCGTCTGGTGGAACGTGGTGTGGATGCGGCCGTCGTCGGCCACCGACTTGAGCAGCCCGTCGACGGTCGACTTGAGCCTGGTGACGTCCCGGTGCGCGAGCAGGTGCTGGAGGAACGGGTGCTGGGTGGCCTCGAACAGGTTCTGCAACGCGTCCGCGTCGGTCGTGTACCCGGTCTTGGTCTTCTTCGTCTTCGGCATCTGGAGCTCGTCGAACAGCACGGTCTGGAGCTGCTTGGGCGAGCCGAGGTTGATCTCCTTGCCGATCACCGAGTACGCGTCCTGCGCGGCCTGCTTCACGCCCGCCGCGAAGTGCGCCTCCAGCGCCGCGAGGTGCTCGGCGTCGATCGCGATGCCGACCGCCTCCACCTCGTCGAGCACCATCATCAGCGGCAGCTCCAGCTCCGCCAGCAGCGTCTCCTGGCCGGTGGCGACCAGCTCGGCGTCCAGCGCGTCGGCCAGCTCGGCCACCGCGAACGCCCGCACGATCGCCGCCTGCGCGGTCTTCTGCCGCTCCTCTTCCTCGTCGGCCAGCAGGGACAGCTGGCCGTCGTCGGGCTCCTCGGCCCGCAGCTCGCGCTTGAGGTAGCGCAGCGCCAGGTCGTCCAGCGCGAACGACCGCTGGCCGGGCCGCACCAGGTAGGCGGCCAGCGCAGTGTCGCTGGTCACCCCGCGCAGCGCCCAGCCGCGTGCCCGCAACGCCCGCAGCGGCAGCTTCAGGTCGTGCGCGGCCTTGGGCCTCGACTCGTCGGCCAGCCACGCGGCCAGCGCGTTCTCGTCGGCCTCGGTCAGCGCCGCGACCTCGACGTACCCGCCCTCGCCGCCGACCGCGGCCAGCGCCAGGCCCTCCAGGTCGCCGCCCGAGGCGCGGAACGCGAGGCCGACCCGGCCCGAGCGCGCGTGCGCGTCCAGCCACGCCGCCAGCTCGCCCGCGGGCACCGCGCCGCCGCTGACCGTGAAGCCCTCCTCGGCCTCCGGCTCGGCGGTGGACAGGGTGGAGAACAGCCGGTCCCGCAGCACCCGGAACTCCAGCTCGTCGAACAGCCGGTGCACGGCGTCGCGGTCCCACGGCCTGGCCTCCAGCTCGGCCGGGCCCACGGGCAGCTCCACGTCCCGCACCAGCTCGGTGAGCTGCCGGTTCAGCATGATGTTGGCCAGGTTGGCGCGCAGCGCCTCGCCGACCTTGCCCGGCACCTCGTCGATGTGGTCGATCAGGCCGTTGAGCGAGCCGAACTGGGTGAGCAGCTTCACGATCGTCTTCGGGCCGACGCCGGGGGTGTTGGGCAGGTTGTCCGACGAGTCGCCGCGCACCGCCGCGTAGTCGGCGTACAGCTCCGGCGGCACGCCCTGCTTCTCCAGCACCAGCTCGGGGGTGTAGCGGGCCAGCTCGGAGACGCCCTTGACCGGGTACAGCACCGTCACCTTGTCCGTGACCAGCTGCAACGCGTCGCGGTCGCCGGTGCAGATGAGCACCTCGAAGCCCAGCTCGGTGGCCTGGGTGGTGAGCGTGGCGATCAGGTCGTCGGCCTCGTAGTTGGCCTTGGACAGCACCGGGATGTTCAGCGTGCCCAGCACGTCCTCGATCAGGCTCACCTGGCCGCGGAACTCGTCCGGCGTCTCGCTGCGACCGGCCTTGTACTCGGCGTAGGCCTCGGTGCGGAACGTCTTGCGCGAGACGTCGAACGCCACCGCCACGTGCGTCGGCTTCTCGTCGCGCAGCAGGTTGATGAGCATCGACGTGAAGCCGTAGACCGCGTTGGTGGTCTGGCCCGTGCCCGTCTGGAAGTTCTCCTTGGGCAGCGCGAAGAAGGCGCGGTAGGCCATGGAGTGACCGTCGACCAGCAGCAGGCGGGAGGCTTCTGAAGTGCTCACGCGGCGAGTCTAGGGTGGGGGTCCGACAGTTCTGCACCGACTGGAGCAACCCGTGACGCCAGCACCCGAGGACATCCCCGGCGCCGACCAGGACGTCGCCCACGAGCAGCTGACCTCGAAGCTCGGCATCGAGATCACCCGATGGGATGCCGACCGGCTCGTGGGGACGATGCCGGTGAAGGGCAACCGCCAGCCGTACGGGCTGCTGCACGGCGGCGCGAACGCGGTGCTGGCCGAGACGCTGGGCTCGGTCGCGGCGGCCATGCACGCGGCGCCGGACCGGCTGGCCGTGGGTTTGGAGCTGTCGTGCACCCACCACCGGGGCGTCACCGAAGGCGTCGTCACGGGCGTGTGCACGCCGATCCACCGGGGCCGCAGCACCGCCACCTACGAGATCGTCATCACCGACGACCAGGGTCGGCGCGCCTGCACGGCCCGGCTGACGTGCTTCCTGAAAGATGCCCCGAAGGTGTGAAGGTGCGGTTCGGCCGCCAGGGGTGTGCAATTCAGGGTGACGCGGTGAGTCGGAGGTGGGCGTGCGGCGCGTGGTGGCGGTGATGGCCGTGGTGCTGGCGGCGGCCGGGTGCGGTGGCACCCCGGTGGTCGCGGGACCGGAGACGACGGCGACCTCGGCGGCGACCTACCCGGTGCCCCCGCAGACCGTGCGGCCGGACGAGAAGCCGCTGAAGATCCCCACCACCTCGGACGGCGACACGGCGTTCACGCTGCTCGGGCTCACCGCCGAGATGCCGACGCTGATCGGCAGCCACGCCGAGTTCCACGCCAAGGGCCAGTTCGTCCGGATCCGGCTGAGCGTGATCAACAACGGCCGCAGCAGCGTGTCGTTCGCCGCCCGCCGGCACGTGCTGGTCGACGACCAGCAGGTCGAGCACGAGGTGGACACGCAGGCCATGACCATCAAGCGGCAGCCGGAGACGATCGACCTGGGCGCGAACGTGCGCCTGGAGTACGACGTCTACTACGACCTGCCCAAGGAGGCCAAGCCGCTGGCCCTGCGCGTGTACGGCGGGCCGACGCTGACCGACCTGAAGGACGAGTCGAGCACGGAGATCCCGCTGGCCCAGCCGTAGCCGGGCCGGCGGGACCCCCGCACGCTCAGTGACCGCCGAGGTACGCCGCGCGCACCTGGGGGTCGTCCAGCAGCTCCGGCCCGGGCGCGCTCTTCACGACCCGGCCGGTCTCCAGCACGTACGCGCGGTGCGACAGCTTGAGCGCCTGCTGCGCGTTCTGCTCGACCAGCAGCACGGTCGTGCCGCGCTCGTTGATCGTCTTGATGATCTCGAAGATCTGCGCGATGAGCTTGGGCGCGAGGCCCATCGACGGCTCGTCCAGCAGGAGCACCTTCGGCTTGGTCATCAACGCCCGGCCGATGGCGATCATCTGCTGCTCGCCGCCGGACATCGTGCCGCCGAACTGGTTCTTGCGCTCCGCCAGCCGCGGGAACAGCTCGTAGACCTCGGCCAGGTCGGCGTCGAGCGAGTCCTTGCGGGTGTAGGCGCCCATCAGCAGGTTCTCCTGCACCGTCATGCCGGGGAACACGCCGCGGCCTTCCGGTGACTGGCCGATGCCCGCGATGACCCGCTTGTGGCCGGGCATCTTGGAGATGTCCTCGCCGTCGAACAGCACCTGGCCGCTGGTCATCGGCCGCAGCCCGGAGATCGTCTTCAGCGTGGTCGTCTTGCCCGCGCCGTTGGCGCCGATGAGCGAGACGATCTCACCGTCCTCCACGTGCAGGCTGATGCCCTTGATCGCGGCGATCTTGCCGTAGTGGACGTGCATGTCCTTGACCTCAAGAAGCATCTTCGGACACCCCCAGGTACGCCTCGATGACCTTCGGGTTGTTCTGCACCTCTTGCGGCAGCCCTTCTGCGATCAACTGGCCGAAGTCCAGCACCGCGACGCGGTCGCTGACGCCCATGACCAGGCTCATGTCGTGCTCGATCAGCAGCACCGTCCGGCCGCTGTCGCGGATCTTGCGGATCAGCGCCTGCAGCGATTCCTTCTCGGCCGGGTTCATGCCGGCCGCGGGCTCGTCCAGCAGCAGCAGCTTCGGGTCCGTGGCCAGCGCGCGGGCGATCTCGAGCCGCCGCTGGTCGCCGTAGGGCAGGTTCTTCGCGGTCTCGCTCATCCGGCCGGGGATGCCGACGAAGTCGAGCAGCTCCCGGGCCAGCTCGCGGCCGCGCTTCTCCTCCTTGCGGTGCCAGGGCAGGTTGAGCGTCGCGCCGATCGCACCGGTCTTGTGGTGCGCGTCCGCGCCCACCATCACGTTCTCCAGCGCCGACATGTTGTGGAACAGCCGGATGTTCTGGAACGTGCGGGCGATGCCCCGCTTGGTGATCTTGAACCGCTTGGTGCCGTCGATCCGCTCGCCGTTGAACAGCACCTGGCCCTCGGAGGGCTGGTACACGCCGGTGACCACGTTGAACACCGTGGTCTTGCCCGCGCCGTTGGGGCCGATCAGGGCGAAGATCTCCCCCGCGGCGATGCTGAGCTTCGCCTCGCGCAGGGCGACCACGCCGCCGAAGCGCATGGTCACGTTGTCCAGCTGAAGGGCGGGAGTGCTCACTTGGCCGCCTCCGTCGTCGAGACATCGGTGTCCGGACCCGCGACCTCGGCGCCCATGGTGCCCATGCCGCCGGTGCCCTCGTGCAGCTCGGCCTTGCGCCTGCGGGAGGGCAGCAGGCCCTCCGGCCGCAGGGCCATCATCAGCACCAGCACGCCGCCGAACAGCAGGATGCGGTACTCGGCCGGGTCCTTGCCCAGCGCGTCCTTCAGCCAGCCGACCTCGCGGAACCGCTCGGGCAGCCAGGCGATGACGAACGCGCCCAGCATGACGCCGGGCAGGTTGCCCGAGCCACCGAGCACGACCGCGGCGAGGATGGTCGCGGACAGGATGAACGGGAACGTGTTCGGCTCGATGAACACGGCCTTGCCCGCGTAGATGCCGCCGGCCAGACCGCCGATCATGGCGCCGATGGCGAACGCGAGCAGCTTGAACTTGAACGTCGGCACGCCCATCAGCTCGGCCGCGTCCTCGTCCTCGCGGATCGCCGCCCACGCGCGGCCGACCCGGCTCTTCTGCAACCGCACCGAGAAGATGATCACCAGCACGATGGCGATCAGCATCAGGTAGTAGTACGGCGCGGGCAGCACGCCGAACTCCACGCCGATCGACGGCATGTCGGTCGGGTGCGGCACGTTGGTGATGCCGCGCGCGCCGCCGATCTCGTCGCTGTTGTTCGCGGTGATGCGGACGATCTCACCGAAGCCGAGCGTCACGATCGCCAGGTAGTCGCCGCGCAGGCGCAGCGTCGGCGCGCCGAGGATGACGCCCGACACGGCGGCCAGCGCGATGCCGAACACGACGGTGGCCCAGTAGTTCCAGCCGTACTGGGTGCCGAAGTAGGCCACCGAGTAGCCGCCGATCGCGAAGAACGCGACGAAGCCGAGGTCGAGCAGGCCGGCCTGGCCGACCACCACGTTCAACCCGATGGCCAGCAGGATGTAGGTGCCGATCGGGTAGATCAGCACCGTGGTCCAGTCCGACCCGGGCGACATGAACTCGCCGATCACCGGCGCGGGCAGGATCAGCGCGAACACGATCGCGCCCAGGTACACCAGGTACCGCTGCCACACCTTGGCGTGTTCCCACCACTCGCGGGCGCCGTCGAACAGGGCGCCCACGCGCCTCAACGGGTTCGCGTTGCCAGTCACTCCGTTGCCTTTCATGCGCGGGCCTTCTGCAGGGATTCGCCGAGGATGCCGGTGGGGCGGAACATCAGCACGACCACCAGCACGGTGAACGCGATCACGTCCTTCCACTGCGATCCCAGGAAGATCGCGCCCCAGTTCTCGATGAGGCCGAGCACGATTCCGCCGAGCAGCGCGCCGCGCAGGTTGCCGATCCCGCCGAGCACGGCGGCGGTGAACGCCTTGATGCCGAGCACGAAACCGACGTTGAAGACGGTGTTCTCGAACTCCATGAGGTACAGCGCGCCCGCGACACCCGCCATCGCGCCACCGAGCAGGAACGTCACCCGCACGATGTTGTCGATGCTGACGCCCATCAGCACGGCGGCCTCGGGGTCCTGGGCCGTGGCGCGGATGCCGCGACCGATCTTGGTCTTGTTCACCAGGCGGTCCAGCGCGATCATCATGATGACCGCGGCGACCACCACGATGATGTGGTCGGTGCGGACGGCCGCGTTGCCGATGGTGAACACCGTGTCCCGGTCGACGATGCGCGCCGCGGACTGCTGGTTGCGGCCCGGCTTGCCGGTCAGCCAGGGGATGATCACGAGCGCGAACAGCTCTTGCAGGAACAGCGAGGCGCCGATCGCGGAGATCAGCGCGGTGAGCCGGGTGGCGCCTTTTCTGCGCAGCGGCCGGTAGGCCACGAGCTCCAGCAGCATCGCGGCGCCGCCGGAGATCGCCGCGGACGCCACGATGATCAACAGCATCACGCCGAACAGCGCGATCCCGGTCAGCGGCGACGCGGGCGCGATGGCCGTGATCACCACGAGCGACGTGAACGTGCCGATCATGAAGATCTCGGAATGCGCGAAGTTGATCAGACGCAGCACGCCGTAGACCATCGTGTAGCCGAGGGCGACGAGCGCGTAGATGGAGCCGAACACCAGCCCGCCCACCGTACTGGGCAGGAACTGGTTGAGGAAATCATCAAGCATGACAGGTTTGCCTCACGAGACGGGCGGGGAGAGAAACTTCGCCATAATGGTGGGGAGCGGGAGCTGTCGTTCCCACGACACTCCCGCTCCCCAGCGCGCCAGCTTGCTTACCTGATCCGTCCGGATCAGCCCTCGAGCTTCGCTTCCTCCGCGGCACCCAGCAGCTTCACCTTGCCGTTGACGACCTGGTAGATGAAGATCGCGTTGTTCTCGGGCTCGCCGTTCGCCTTGAACTTGATCGGCTTGGAGACGCCTTCGAAGCTGACGGTCTTCAGGAACTCGTTGATCTTCTCGCCGGTGGTGTTGCCGGCCTCGACGGCCTTGATGAACGCGGTCGCGGCGTCGTAGCCCTCGGTCGCGTAGATCGCCGGGTCGACGTTGGCGCTCTTCTTGTAGTTGTCGAAGAACGTCTTCAGCGCGCCGGTCACGTCGGGCGTCGGGATGTTGCACGGGCAGGCCAGGACGGCGCCCTCGGCCGCCTCGGGGCCCGCGCCGGTGACGAGCTGCTGGTCGAGCGAGCCGTCACCGGAGGCGAACGTGGTCTTCACGCCACCGTCGCGCAGCTGCTTGAGCAGCCGGCCGGCCTGCGCGTAGTAACCGCCGAAGACGATCACGTCGGGGTTCGCCGCGGCGACCTTCGTGACCGTGGACGAGTAGTCGGACGCGTCCTTGGCGAACTTGTCGCGCTCGACGGTCACGTTCGCCTTCTCGAAGGACTGGGCGACGGCGTCGGCCAGGCCGACGCTGTACTCCTGGTCGTCGGACAGGACGAACGCCTTCTTCGGGCTCTTCGCCTTCACCAGAAAGTCGACGATGCCGGGGCCCTGGTCGGCGTCGTTGGCGACGACGCGGTGCCAGTAGGTCCAGCCGTTCTCCGCGAGACCGGGGTTCGTGGCCGACGCCGAGACGCTGGGGATCTTGCTCTCCTCCAGCTGCTGGCCGATGGCCTTGGACTCACCGGAGAAGGCCGGGCCGATGAGGGCCGCGATCTTGTCCTGGGTGATGGCCTTCGTGATCAACGAGGTGGCCTGGTCGGCCTTGCCCTGGCTGTCGTACTGCACCAGCTCGATCTTGACCTTCGGGTTCTTGGCGTTGTACTCCTCGACCGCCATCACGGCCCCGTTCCGGGGCGGGATCACGATCGCCGCGTTCTCACCGGTGAGGTCACCCATGAACCCGATCTTGACCGAGGTGACGTCGCCACCCGCGTCGCCACTGCCGCCGCCTCCAGCGCAAGCCGCGAGCACCAGCGACGAAGCCGCCGCCAGCGCCAGAACTCGGCCGAGTCGTGCTCCTGACACCGGAATACCTCCCATGACACCAACCATCCCGCCGGTAGGCGGAGCCCTCACACGAGGGCGTGGGTTAGGGCAGGAACGTAGCTTCAGATGAAGTCGGTGAACAGGTGGTCTTACTGCTCTGTGTCCACATCGTGACGGTAGTCACCGGAAAATGGTCCAACGTTAACAAGCTTAAATCCAGCTCAAATCGCCGCAGGTCACAAGGTCAATGCGAACAGTAACCAAGAATGACCTCCAGCCACCGTCCGATACTCGAACGGGTATCACTGCCGGGGATACTCACCCGAAGTTTTCGATGACGGCTTCGGCCACGGCCTTCATGGTCGTGCGCCGATCCATCGCCGTGCGCTGCACCCAGCGGAATGCCTCGGGCTCCGACAGGCCCTGCTTGGTCATCAGCAGCCCCTTGGCGCGTTCGACGACCTTGCGCGTCTCCAGCCGCTCGGTGAGCCCGGCGACCTCGTTCTCCAGCGCCTGAAGCTCGGCGAACCGGCTCATCGCCAGCTCGATCGCGGGCACCAGGTCGCGCTTGGCGAACGGCTTCACCAGGTACGCCATCGCACCGGCGTCGCGCGCGCGCTCCACGAGGTCGCGCTGGCTGAACGCGGTGAGGATCACGACCGGGGCGATGCGCTTGCCCGCGATCACCGACGCGGCCTCGATGCCGTCGACCTTGGGCATCTTCACGTCCATGATGACCAGGTCGGGGCGCAGCTCGGTGGCCAGCGTGACCGCTTCGTCGCCGTCGGCGGCCTGCCCGGCCACCTCGTACCCCTCTTCGCGCAGCATCTCGACCAGGTCGAGGCGGATGAGAGCTTCGTCCTCGGCCACGAGCACGCGCCGGGGCGCGACCTCGGGCTGGGCCTCGGCAGCCTGATGGGTCACCGGGGTCCTCCTGACACTTCGACGGCGGCTCGACGCGGTCGCGTCGGACGAAACCGCAGTCTACCGGCGTGCGCCGCCCGGTCCGCGCGGTTGGGCCGTGATCACGGCCACCGGCGCCGACTTCGTCGGATCGGACGGCCCGGCTCCGCCGAACGCCGAGGGTGAACGCCTCCCCGGGCAGGTGTCACCCGCCCGGGGAGACTCGGCTCACCCCGTCATCGGACCGCCTGCGGCGGCTCCCACCACCCCGTGACGCCGCGCGGCCACTGCATCGCGGCCAGCGCGGGCTCGTGCTCGGGGTCGGGTCCCTCGACCTCCCGGAGGTACAGGTCGTACCACCCGGTGGACAGGCCGAGGCCGCCGCCGGCGCTGGGCGTCTCCGCGGCGCCGGGCAGGCCGAACACGGGGTGCAGCAGGCGGTCGGCGACGTTCGGCACGCCCAGGCTCGCGGGCCACTCGACCCACCACCGGTCGCCCTGCGCCAGCGCCCGCACCCACGGCGCGGCGCTGAACAGGTGGTACCTCCGCAGCACCGCGCTGCCCACGCCCGTCGGGTACGGCGTCTCGGCCAGATGGTCGCGCTCGACCGCGGTGAGCGGGCCGTCGATGAACGTCCCGCCCAGGTCGCGCCCCTCCAGCAGGTTGCGCACGTACTTCATCCCGTCGGCCCACGCCCGCTCGTCCACGCCCGCGAGGTGCACCGCCGCGTCCAGCCCGACCAGCCGCAGCTCCACCGACCGCGGGTGGTGGGTGACGCGCAGCCCCGGCACGCCCGCCACCCACGACTCGTCGTGGCGCGGCAGCAGCTCGTACAGCAGCGGGCCGAGGGCGTGCTCGGTGAGGTGCACGCGCGGGCGTTCGCCCGGCTCCATGGCGCGGAACGCGTGCGCCGGCCGCAACATGCTGGCGGGCGGGCGCAGTTGCAGGTGCCCGCCCGCGTCCAGGCCCGCGCGCAGCAGCACGCACTCCAGCGCGCGTTGGTCGTCGCCCTCGGCGTCGGGCAGGAACAGGCCGCGCACGTCGGCCTTGCCGCGCAGGGCGTCGACCACGCGTTCACGCCGGTCGTCGGGCAGGTCGTGCAGCACCGCCTTCACCGCGGGCACGGCCTGGGTGAGGTTCTCGCCGGTGTAGCTCCGGCGGAGGTCGACCAGTTGCTCGGTCAACGACGATCGCGCCATGGCAGTCCTCGCTCCCGCCGCCCGGCTCGGCGCAGACAAGGACGCGTCACGCGTCGGTCGATGGTCTTCGGTGGTACTCCATGAGCAGGGGTGCCCCCACCCCGCGGCGGATCGCGCCACCCGGGTGCCGGGGGGTGGCTCCAGCCTCACGTCTGCTCACGCACGCCGCTTCCGAAGATAGCGCACCGTTGCCCGGGAGGCGTCGCGTCCCTAGCGTCTGGCTCATGGTGAGCGGGGCGGAGCGGTTGCTGGGTGTGCTGGCCGCGCACGGCGTCGAGGTCGTGTTCGGGTTGCCCGGCGTGCACAACCTGCCCGTGTGGGAGGCGCTGCGCACCTCCGGCATCCGGCTGGTCGGCGTCCGGCACGAGCAGACGGCGGTCTACGCGGCCGACGGCTACGCCCGCGCCACCGGCCGGCTGGGCGTGGCGCTGGTGACGACCGGGCCCGGCGCGGCGAACTGCCTGGGCGCGACCGGCGAGGCGTACGCGTCGGGGTCGCCGGTGCTGGTGATCGCCACCGACATCCCGTCCACGCTGCGCCGCCCCGGCGAGTACCGGGGCACGCTGCACGAGACGCGCGACCAGCGGGCGATGTTCCTGCCGGTGGTGAAGGGCGGCTGGACGCTGCGGGCGGCCGAGTCGATCGGCGTCTACGCCGACAGCGCCGCGCTGCTGGCCGCCACCGCGCCGCAGGGACCGGTGTACCTGGGCGTGCCGACCGACTTCCTCACCGCGGACGCCGGCGTGTGGAACCGCATCCCGACCCGCGCGCCGTCCGTGCCCGACGTGACGCCGGGGGTGGAGCTGGTGTCCGCCGCCGAACGGCCGCTGATCTGGGCGGGCGGCGGGGCCGCGCGGTCCGGCGCGGGTGCGGCGGTGGGCGAGTTGGCCGCGCGGATCGGCGCGCCGATCGTCACCACCTACGGCGGGCGCGGCCTGGTCGACCACCCTCACGTGGTGCACGGGCCCGTGCACCTGCCGGAGGTCGGCGCGCTGTGGGACGAGGCGGACCTCGTGATCGGGGTGGGCAGCGACTTCGACGGGATGATGACCCAGAACTGGCGGCAACCCGCGCCGCCGCGGCTGCTGAACGTCAACGTGGAGGCGATCCGCAACTACCGGCCCGACGTGACGCTGCGCGGTGACGCGCGGGGGGTGGTGTCGGCGTTGGCCGCCGCCGTGCCCGCGCGGCCCGACGGTGGCGTGGCGGAGCGGGTCGCCGAGCTGAACGGCCTGGTGCGCAAGGCGGTGGAGGCCGACGAGCCGCGGGCCGTGCCGCTGCTGGAGGCGCTGGAGGGCCACCGGGTGGTGGCCGACATGTGCGTGGCCGGGTACTGGGTCGGCGGGTTCGGGCGGATCACCCGACCGCGCGCGCTGGCCTACCCGGTGGGGTGGGGCACGCTCGGCTTCGGGTTCCCCGCCGCCCTGGGCGCGGCCGTGACCGGGCGGGTGGTGGCGGTGTGCGGCGACGGCGGGTTCCTGTTCGCGGTGGGCGACCTCGCCACGGCCGCGCAGGAGCGGTTGCCGGTGACCGTGGTGCTGGTGGACGACGGCGGGTACGGGATGCTGCGGCACGACCAGGTGCGGGCCGGGCACGAGCCGTTCGGGGTGGACCTGCGGTCGCCGGACTTCGTGGCGCTGGCGGGCAGCTTCGGCGTCGAGGCGTCCGTTGTGGACGGTTTCGGCGCGCGGTTCCGCGCCCGGCTGGACGAGTACGCGGCGCGGTCGGGCCCGAACGTGCTCGTGGTGCGCGGTGAGGCGTTGAAGCCACCGGTGACCACGTCCCCGCGCTGGTACCGCCGCGAGGTGTCGTAGGGTATCGAACATGAGTTCGAATGAACGCGTGTGGCCCACGCCCGCCGCGCACGACGAGCTGCGGCTGCTGACCGAGTTCCTGACGTTCCTGCGCCTGACCGCCGTGTCCAAGGTGGAGGGACTGAGCTGGGAGGACGCCTCGGCGACGCCGATCCCGACCTCGCCGGTGGTGAGCGCGCTGGGCGTGCTGCGCCACCTCACGGCGGTCGAGCGCTGGTGGCTGTCGATCGAGGCGGGCGGCGTGGACCTGCCGTCGCTGTGGGGCGAGGACGCGGACGCGTCGTGGCGGCTGCACGAGGGCGACACGGTCGAGTCGGTCATCGCCGAGTACCGCGCCGAGTGGGCGCGCTCGGCGGCGGCGCTCGAGGGCCTGGGCCCGGATGACAAGACCCGCGGCGACCACGACGGCAAGGGCCGCACGGTCCGCTGGGTGCTGGCCCACCTGGTGCAGGAGACCGGGCGGCACGTCGGCCACCTGGACTTCCTGCGCGAGCTGGCGGACGGCGAGAAGGGCGAATGACCGGCCCCGCCTGGTGAACCCGACCGGGCGACCGTTGACGGCGAGCGGATCTGCCTGGGGCCCCTCGCGGCGCGTGGTCGGGTGTCGTCCCGAGGGCCCGTCGGGCGGGGCATGACGCTTGTGGGTGAACGGGCGTGCGGCGGTCGGTCGCGGCTGTTTGGATCAGCGTCCATGCGCCACCTGGTAGCGGTGCTCGCCGCGCTCGTGCTGTCCGTGTCCGCCGTGCCCGCCTCCGCCGCCCCGTCGGCTCCCCCGCGCACCGAGGTCGACTTCACCGGGACCGTGTCGTTGAGCGGCTGCTCGGGCGCGGTGGTCCGGCCGCCGTCCTACCAGCTCTCCGACCCGGCGCTGGTGATGACCAACGGGCACTGCGTGCGGTTCATGGAGCCCGATGAGGTCATGGTGGACGTGCCGTCGGACCGCAAGTTCACGCTGATCGCGGCGGACGGCGCGGGCAACCTCGGCACCCTGCGCGCGTCGGCGCTGGTCTACGCCACGATGTCGCGCACCGACCTCGCGCTGTACCGGCTCGGCACCACCTACGGCGAGGTGGAGGCGATGGGCGGCCGGGCGTTGGAGCTGTCGCCGGAACGCCCCGGCGACGGCATCGGGATCCGGGTGGTGTCGGGCTACTGGCGGCACATCTACCAGTGCGAGGTCGACGGTTACGTGCACGAGCTGCGCGAGGGCCGGTGGACCTGGAAGGGCTCGATGCGCTACACCGAGGCGTGCCGCACCAAGGGCGGCACGTCCGGCTCGCCCGTCGTGGACGCGACCACCGGCAAGGTGGTCGCGATCAACAACACCGGCAACGAGGACGGCGAGCGGTGCACGGACAACAACCCGTGCGAGGTCGACGAGCAGGGCAACGTGACCGTGCGCCGGGGCATCGGGTACGGCCAGCAGACCCACCTGGCGGTGGCGTGCCTGACCGGGCGCGGCCGGGTGGACCTGACCGCGCCCGGCTGCGGGCTGCCGCGTCCGGCCGGGAGCTAGAACCGCTCGGTCGACAGCGCCGCCACCGCGGCCATCGGGTCGCCCAGGTGGTAGTGGTCCACGGCCAGGTAGGTCGGGGTCTTGCGGGCGGCGGGCTCGCAGAACCGGCGGGCCCGGTCGGCGAGCTTGCCGTTGTCGGTGGTCGCGGTGGCGGTGACCGGGACGTCGCGGAAGTGGTTCATCACGAACAGCGGCCGGAAGCCCGGCTCGGTGCGGGTCAGCGGCGTGCTCCAGCGGCTGTGGCAGGACCAGTCGGACGCGCCCAGGCCGGGGCCCATGGACCAGTGGTTCTCCACCGTCCACTCCGGCTGGTACATCACGCCGAAGCTGTCGCGCGGCACCGCGTCGCCCGACCGGCCGTGGTCGGTGAAGATCAGCAGGCGGTCGTTCGCGGCGCGCAGGGCGTCCAGCGTCGGCCAGCCGTGGGTCCGCACGCCGGCCCGGTCCGGGCGGAACAGGACGTCCTCCAGGCCGGTGACGCGGCCCAGCTCGGCGCGCAGCAGCTCGGCGGGCGCGTAGTCCTCCAGGAAGATCGTGACGAACTCGCCCGGGTTGCGGCCCAGGAAGTCCACGATCCGCTGCACGTCCACCCACAGCGCGACCGGGCGGCTGACCCACGTGCAGCTGTTGTGGCACAGGATCGCGCCGTCCGGCGTCTGGTGCACGTCCAGCTGGAAACCGCGCACGCCGTCGCGGAGCTGCTGCTCGATGCCGCGGGCCTGGTTGGGCGCGAGGTTGACCAGCGGCGGGGCGAAGCCGCCGTCCACGCCGTTGGCGTAGGCATTGTGGGCGGTGAGGAAGGTGACCTGGTCCAGCCGCCGCTGCCCCTCCGGCGGGACGGGCGTGCGGCGCGGTGACACCGGGGTGAGGTACCACAGGTCGGCCCCCGTGCCGATGCGCACCTGGTCCGTGCCGGAGGCGATCAGGTAGCGGTCCGAGCCGGGGACCTTGAGCCGGTGGCGGTCGCCGTCGGGCAGCACGTCCCACTGGGCGTCGGCGCTGCCGCACGCCACCATCACCGCCTGGTCGCCGCTGCGGCCCAGGCACTGCGCGCCCTCGCGCAGCGTGCGGCCGGACAGGGTCCACTGCTGGTGGTCCTCGTCGCCCTTGGGCCTGCGCTGGAGCACGGAGGTGCCCGAGACGCCGGCGTTGAGGCCGGTGGTGGCGCTCTGCACGTAGTAGAGGCCGTCGGCGGGCGCGGCCTGGGCGGTGAGCGGTGTCGTCAGGGCCGCGACGAGCGCGGCGATCAGGGCCGGTCGGGTGGCGCGCATCAAGATGTCCTCTCGAAGGCTCCGCGGCGGCGGGCAGTCCACAGGGTAAACGCGAAATCCCTTCACGTCAGCCCGTCCTACGCTGGTGCCATGACCGAACCGTGGGGTGACCCCGACAAGATCCGCCGCATCCTCGCCGAGGGCGCGACCTGGGCCGTGGTGGGGCTGGCCGACCACCCGCAGCGCGCCGCCTACGGCGTGGCGAAGTTCCTCCAGCAGCGCGGCAAGCGCATCGTGCCCGTGCACCCCGACGCGCCCACCGTGCACGGCGAGCAGGGCTACGCGTCGCTGGCCGACATCCCGTTCCCGGTCGACGTGGTCGACGTGTTCCGCCGGTCCGAGGCGGCGGGCCGGTTCGCCGACGAGGCCGTGGAGATCGGCGCGAAGGCGGTGTGGTTCCAGCTCGACGTGATCGACGAGGCCGCCTACGAGCGGGCCACGGCGGCGGGGCTGGACGTGGTCATGGACCGCTGCCCCGCCATCGAGTGGTCCGCGCACGGGCCGCGCTGATCAGCGCCGGGCCGCCGGGAAACCGTGCGCGCGGGCGGCCACGACCACGACCAGTGCGGGCACGAGGAGCGCCAGCGCGCTCCACGGCAACGAACCCGCGCCGAGCCGGTCGAGCAGCAGGCCGCCCGCGACACCCCCGCCCGCCATGGCCGCGTTCCACAACGTGACCAGCAGGGCCTGCGCGTTGTCCGCGGCCTCGCCGCCCGCGTCACCGGCCGCCGTGGTCAGCAGGGTCGGCACGCCGCCGAACGCCAGGCCCCACAGCGCCACGGCCACGTGGACCAGGGGCGTGAGGGCCAACGCGGTCACCGCGACCGCGAACAGCACGGCGGCGGCGATCATGAGCACGCGCAGGCGGCGGTCGATGTGCGCGCCGACGACCCAGATGCCCGCCACCGACGCCACGCCGAACACGAGCAGCACCGCGTCGACCCGGTCGGCCAGGCCCAGCCGCGCCAGGTAGGCCGCGATGTAGGTGTAGAGGATCGTGTGCGCGAGCACGAACACCAGCGTCACGACCATCACCGACGCCACACCGGGCAGCGCGAGCGTCCGCCGGACCGGGATGCGACCGCCGCGCGGCTGACCGGGCCGGTCCGGCACGACCGCCGCGGTCCAGGCGAGCAGCACGACCGCCAGCGCCGTCATCGCCCAGAACGACGCGCGCCAGCCCAGCGCGCCGCCGAGGAACGTGCCCGCGGGCACGCCGAGCGACAGCGCGACCGGGATGCCGGCCATGACCAGCGCGGTGGCCTTGCCGCGCAGGTGGTCGGGCGCGACCCGGCGGGCGTACCCGGCCAGCAGCGCCCACACCACCCCCGCGGCCACGCCGGCGACGAACCGGGCCACGAGCGTGAGCGGGAAGTGCGCGGACACGGCGGTGACGGTGTTGGCCAGGGCGAACCCGGCCACCCCGGTCAGCAGCAAGCGCTTGCGCGGCCAGGTGGACGTCACGGCGGACAGCGGGATCGCCGCCGTGACCGTGCCGAGCGCGTAGACGGTGACGAGTTGGCCGGTCGTGGACTCGCTCACGCCCAGGCCCGCGCTCATGCCGCGCAGCACGCCGGCGGGCAGGGCCTCGGTGAGGACGGTGGTGAACGCGGCCGTGGCCAACGCGAGCAGCGGTCGCAGGGGCAGCTTGTCCGCGCTCGGCGCGGTGTCGGTGCGAGGTGCGGTGATGCGCATGCCCCGCATGGTCGAACCTGACACCGGTGGCACATTCAACCGGCGATCGGCGTGACCCGGCGCACACCCGCCGCTAGCGGGCCCGGCGGTGGGCCGTCACCTCGATCTCGATGCGCATCCTCGGGTCGGCCAGGCCGCACTCCAGCATCGTCGCGGCCGGGCGCACCTCGCCGAACGCCGCGCGCAGCACCGGCCAGCACGGCTCGAAGTCCTTCGCGTCGGGCAGGTAGTAGGTCACGCGCACCACGTCGGTGAACCCGCTGTCCGCCTCGGCCAGCGCCGCGCCGATGTTGACCAAACACTGCTCGGCCTGCGCCACCACGTCGTCGGGAATGGTCATGGTCGCGTAGTCGAAGCCGGTGGTGCCGGAGACGTGCACCCAGTCGCCGTCGACCACGGCCCGCGCGTAGCCGACCTGCTCCTCGAACGTGGAACCGGACAGGATCACTCGCCTCATGGCCTCACCCTAGGCCGCGCGCACCCCGATCCCGCAGCGGTTTCCGCTCGGTGATGGCGGGCGCGCGGAGCCGGTCAGTACCCTGCCGCCCATGCCGGTCGTCGCGCTCAACGGGATCAACCTCAGCTACCACGTGGAGGGCGAGGGCGACCTCGTCGTGATGGTGATGGGCACCGGCAGCCCGGGGCGGGTGTGGCACGCGCACCAGGTGCCCGCGCTGCGCGGAGCCGGGTTCCGGGTGGCGACCGTGGACAACCGGGGCATCCCGCCGACCGACGAGTGCGCGTCCGGGATGGTCATCGACGACCTGGTCGGCGACGTGGCGGCGTTGATCTCCTCGCTCGGCGGGCGGGCGCACGTCGTCGGCACGTCCATGGGCGCGCGGGTGACGCAGGAGCTGGCGCTGGCCCGGCCGGACCTCGTGTCGAAGGCCGTGATGCTCGCGACCGCGGGCCGCAACGACCCCGTGCAGACGGCGTTGTCACGGGGTGAGCGCGCGCTGCACGACCAGGGGATCACCCTGCCTTCGCAGTACTTCGCGGCGATGAACGCGGTGCTGAACCTGTCCCCCGCGACGCTGCGCGACCCCGTGGGCGTGCGGGACTGGCTGGACGTCTTCGAGTTCACCGGGTCCGCGGTGAGCAAGGGCGTGCGGGCGCAGATGGAGATGAACGAGTTCGACAACCGGCTCGACGCCTACCGCGCCATCACCGTGCCGTGCCTGGTGGTCGGGTTCGCCGACGACCGCGTGCTGCCACCGCACCTGGCGCGCGAGGTGGCCGACGCCATCCCCGGCGCGCGGTACGAGGAGGTGGCCGACGCGGGCCACTTCGGCTTCCTCGAACAGCCCGCCGCGGTCAACCGGCTGCTGGTGGACTTCCTCAAGGGCTGAGCACCGACCGTGACCGGTCGACCACGTTAACCCGCCTACCCCCGCGCCGCGAACGCCGTTACGGTCGATCGCGACCTTGGTGGGAGGGCACATGGACGCGCGACGGCTCGGCCGCACCACCCGCCTGGTCGCCCTGGCCGTGGTCGGCGGCGTGACCTGCCTGGTGCTCGTCCCCGTCGCGATTAACGCCGCCACCGGCGGTTCGGCGCTGCCGGTGCTCGGACCGCACGCCCGGTGGCTGTGGCCGGCGCTGGTCGCGCTGTCCGCGCTCACCGCGTGCCTCGCCGCGTGGGACCGGCTCCGCGCGCTGCTGCTGCGCCGGCGTCCCGCGCACCCGGCCAACCGGCGGGCCGCGCTGGACCGGGTCGAGCGGTTCGTGCGGGCGCGGGTGGACGGGTCGTTGGCCGAGCAACTGCGGCTCAAGCTCGGTGTCGTGCCCCGGGTCGGGCCGCGCCTGCCGGCCCGCCTGCGCCACCCGCTGGTCGTCCTCGGCGAGCCGGGCGCGGGCAAGACGACGTCGCTGCTGGAGCTGGCCGAGGCGCTGCTGGCGCGGGCCGCGCTCGACCCCGTCCGGCCGATCCCGGTGGTGGTGGACCTCGCCGGGTGGCGGCGTGACGACGACTTCGGCGTGTGGCTGCTGGACGTGCTGGCGCGGCGGTACCGGATCGCGCCGCGCGTCGGCCGGGCGTGGCTGCGCGAGCGCAACCTCGTGCTGCTGTTCGACGGGTTGGACGAGCTGGCGCCCGCCGACCGGGTCGAGTGCCTGGCCTGGATCACCGCGCTGAACGTGCCGCAGGTCGTGCTGTGCACCGCGAGCGACGAGCACGAGCACCTGCCCCGCCGCACCGTCGTGCGGGTGGAACCGTTGTCGCGCACCGTGGTGCAGGAGCTGATCGCCGCGTGCGCGCCGCGGTTGGACGGGCTGCACGACGAGCTGGAGAAGAACCCGGACCTGTGGGACGAGCTGCGCACGCCGCTCGCGTTCGGCCTGCTGGCGTTGGCGTACCGGGCCGGGCGCGCGGAGTACCGGGGCGTGCTGGACACCTACCTGGTGGAGTCGGCGGCCCGGGGCGCGGTACGTCCGGAGCGGACGGTGCGCGCGCTGCGGTTCCTGGCCCGCATCGCGCGGCGCAAGCACGACCTGCTGGCCCGGTCGCGGCTGCCGGCGCGGCACGTGTGGCTGGACTTCGTCGGGCCGGAGGTGGTGTGGCGGCTGTTCCGGCGGACCGCACCGGGCGCGTTGGCGGGTGCGGCGACGGCGTCGTGCTTCGTGGCGGGCGTGCGGCTGGGGCTGGTGGCGGCCGGGGTCGTCGCGGTGGCGGCGGTTCTGGTGCCGCGCAGCTCGTTCCGGGTGACCCGTGGCGATCCGAGCCGGGGAAACCTGTGGGCGGCAACGGGTTTCGCGGCCGGCGCGGTCGTGACCGGCGGGGTGGCGGCACTGGGCGCGCTGCTGGGCGCGCAGGTCGCGCGGTCACCGGCGGCGGTCGGGTACGGGGTGGTCGTCGTGGTCGCGTTGCTCGTCGGGTACGGCGTCACGCGTGACCGGTACTGGGCGGTGGTGTGCGCGCTCGTGCCCGCCGGGGTGATGGTGGTGACCGGGCCGTCGCCGGAGCTGCTGTCCGGGTTGGGCGTCGGGCTCGGGTCCGGCGCGGTGGTGGGCGCGTTCATCGGCGGTCTGCGCGAGGTGTGGCGCGGGGTGCGGGTCGGGCCGGTCACCGGGCTGCGCTGGCTGCCGGCGGCGGGCGCGGTCGGCGTGGGGCTGGCGGCGCTGGCCGGTGCGGGCGTGCGGCCGGCGGAGTGGGGCGCGGTGACCGGTCTGCTGGTCGGCCTCGCCGTCACGCCGATCGTCGACCGGCCGTGGCACCCGGTCGCCGAACTGCTCGCCCGGCCGCTCGCGCTGGACGAGCTCCCGTTGCGCCGCAAGGCGGTCCTGGCGTCCGCGCGGGACCGCGTGCTGCTGGTCGACGAGCACCGGTTCCCGCACGACCTGGTCCGCGACCACCTCGCCGGGTGCGACGCGGCGGAGCTGGCCGCGACCGTCGAGCGCCGACGCGGCGAGCTCAGGCCCAGCGGGTCCGGCCCCACGGCTTGAACACCGACAGCACGGTGTTGAAGGTGTAGAGCGCCAACGACACGCACGAGGCCGCCAGCACGTCACCGCCCGCCGTGCCCACGACGCCGTCCGCCGCCTCGTGCAGGCCCGAGCGCAGCGCGAACGTCGTGGCGACCACGGCGACGACGGTCAGCACGAACTTCACCAGCACCCACTTGTGCTTCACCAGGCCCCACTTCGTGCGCAGCGACAGCACCACGCCGGTGCCGAGCGCGCCCAGCGCCAGCGGCAGCACCACGAGGTCGCCGAGCAGTTCCATCGCCTGGTAGAGCTGCGGCGCGTCGAACGCCGCCAGAGCCAGCACGAGCATCCCCACCGTGACGCCCAGCCAGCCCACCGACGAGATGACGTGCAGCAGCAGCCACGTCTTGCGCGCTTTCGGTCTCATGGCGCACAGCGTGGCTTCGCCCACCCCGTCACCGCGTCGGCCCGGCAGCGGCTCCCGCGCCTACGCCCGACGACGTACCCAGTGCGCCGGGCGGGTCACCGACCCGGGCAGCTTCGTGGCCTCGTCACCCCTCGCCGCGTCCACCTGGGCCTGGGTGAGGAAGAAGCCGCCGGTCAGGTTCGCACCCGACAGGTCGGCCCCGCGCAGGTCCGCGCCGATGAAGTCGACCAGCCGCAGGTCCGCGTTCACCAGCTTCGCGCCGATGAGGTAGGCGCCGCGCAGGTTGGACGCCCGCAGGTTCGCGCCCTTGAGGTCCTTGCCGATCAGGTCCGCGCCCCGGCGGTTCTTGCCCTTGCCCCGGGTCAGCTCGCTGGCGCGCAGCAGCAGGGCGTTGGCGCGCTCCCAGTGCGGGCCGACGTCCAGCGTCCGCAGCTGTTCGGGGGTGCCGGTGGTGAGGTCCTCGATCGTCTTCTTCAGCTCGCGGACGGCGGGGTGCAGGGCGCGGGCCGGTTCCAGCCCCAGCGCCTCGGTGAGGTACCAGAGCAGCTCGTGCAACTGCCGCATGACCGGGAACACGTCGAACATCGCCTGGGCGGACGCCGGGTCGTCGCGCCAGCTCGTCCCGCCGAACGTCACCTGCGCCACCTGCTGGCCCGCGCCGAAGCAGTCGTACACCGTGCAGCCGGTGAAGCCGGTGTCCCTCAGCTTCGTGTGGATGCCGCAGCGGAAGTCGTCCCGCAGGTTCGGGCACGGCGTGCGGGCGGGTTTGTCGATCGCGAAGTCGACCGACTTGGCGAACGCGGGCACCACGCAGCACAGGGCGAAGCAGCGCGTGCAGTCGGCGCGGAGGTCGTTCATGCGCTCAACGTGTCCAGGATCTGCTGACCGTACTTGGCGAGCTTGTTCTCGCCGACGCCGCTGATCGCGCTCAGCTCGTCCAACGTCGACGGTGTGGTGGCGGCGATCTGCCGCAGCGTGGCGTCGTTGAAGATGATGTACGGCGGGACGCCCTGCTCGCGCGCCTGCGCCGTGCGCCACGTGCGCAGCTTCTCGAACACCGGTGCGGCCTCGGCGGGCAGGTCCACCGGCGCGCTCTTGGCCGCCTTGGCGGTCTTGACCTTGGCCGCGCGCTCCGGCTCGCGCCGCATCAGCACCTTGCGGCCCTGGTAGAGCACCTCGTCGCTCGCGGGGTTGGTGACGAGCATGGAGTACTCCCCCTCGATCGAGAGGAGGCCCTGCGCCAGGAGTTGGCGGACCACGCCGCGCCAGCCGCTCTCGTTCAGCTCCGTGCCGATGCCGAAGACCTTCAGCTGGTCGTGGTCGTGCTGGATGACCCTGGCGGTCTTGCGGCCGAGCAGGATGTCGATCGTCTGGCCCGCGCCGAACTTCTGCCCTCGCTCCTTGCGCAACCGCACGATCGTGGACAGCACCTTCTGCGCGGGCACGGTGCCGTCCCACGTCTCGGGCGGGGCCAGGCACGTGTCGCAGTTGCCGCACGGCGTAGAGGACTGGCCGAAGTAGTCGAGCAGTCGCACGCGGCGGCACTCGACGGTCTCGCACAGGGCGAGCATCGCGTCCAGGTGGGCCATGAGCTTGCGGCGGTGCTGCTGGTCGCCCTCGGAGTCGTCGATCATCTTGCGCTGCTGCACGACGTCCTGCAGGCCGTAGGCGAGCCAGGCGGTGGACGGCAGCCCGTCGCGGCCCGCGCGGCCCGTCTCCTGGTAGTAGCCCTCCACGGACTTCGGCAGGTCGAGGTGGGCGACGAACCTCACGTCCGGCTTGTCGATGCCCATGCCGAACGCGATGGTGGCGACCATCACCAGGCCGTCCTCGCGCAGGAACCGCGACTGGTTGCGCGCGCGGGTGCCCGCGTCCAGGCCCGCGTGGTAGGGCAGGGCCGGGATGCCGTTCTGGGTCAGGAACTCCGCGGTCTTCTCCACCGAGTTGCGCGACAGGCAGTAGACGATGCCCGCGTCGCCCGCGTGCTCGGTGCGCAGCAGCTCCAGCAACTGCTTCTTCGGCTCGTTCTTGGGCACGATCCGGTACTGGATGTTCGGGCGGTCGAAGCTGGACACGAAGTGCTTGGCGTCACCGAGGTTGAGGCGTTCGGCGATCTCGGCGTGCGTGGCCGGCGTGGCGGTCGCGGTGAGCGCGATGCGCGGCACCTGCGGCCACCGCTCGTGCAGGTGCGACAGCGCCAGGTACTCGGGCCGGAAGTCGTGGCCCCACTGGGAGACGCAGTGCGCCTCGTCGATGGCGAACAGGGCGATCCTGCCGCGTTCCAGCAGCCGGGTGGTCTGCTCGGTGCGCAGGCGCTCCGGGGCGAGGTAGAGCAGGTCCAGCTCGCCGGCCAGGAACTCGGCCTCCACCAGCGCCCGCTCGTCGGGGAACTGCGTCGAGTTGAGGAACCCGGCCCGCACCCCGAGGTCGCGCAGCGCGTCCACCTGGTCCTGCATCAACGCGATCAACGGCGAGACGACGACACCGGTCCCCTCACGCACCAGGGAGGGGATCTGGTAGCACAACGACTTCCCGCCCCCGGTGGGCATGAGCACCAACGCGTCCCCGCCCGAGACGACGTGGTCGACGATCTCCTGCTGGTCCCCGCGGAAGGACTCGTACCCGAAAATCCTTCGCAGCACCTCTTGCGAAGCCATCGCGCGATCCTAACGGACCCCTCCGACACTCCCTCCGGTCCGACCCTTGAACACGTTGCGCCGATGCCACCGGAAGTACCCCGCCGACCTCGGCCTGGGAGTCCGACCCCTGGCCGCCGTGCGCACCATCGGGCCTGATCGGAGCCTGCTGTCCGACGTCCTCATCGCCACACTCGCCCGCCGCGACCCGGTCGGTGACCCATTGCCGCAGCACGTCGACTCCGGCAAGAACTCGGAGCGAAAGTCGCACCGGTGCCGCCGCGAGGAGCCGACCGGACGCCGGGTCGTGCGAGAGGACGGACCGCGATGTGAATTCGTCTCGCCGCAGACTCCGAGACGAACCCTTGCCATCAGCGAGGAGTCGGATCAACGGACCCTTACCGACCTGGGTCGACACGAGCATCGCCGAGGTCAACTCCAGACCGAACAGACGACTCGCTGCTCATCAACGAACTGGGCGGGGCATTATAATGGACTGAGGCTCAGCCCGATACTCGAGTTGGCGACATCATCTTGGTAACTTCGGCTAACGAAAAGGCCACCGTCGGCTATATCGGGTACAGCGCGGCTTGTCGCACCAGCGAGCCGGTGCACCTGACAGGAGTAGGGGTGGAGCCTGTGACCGAGTGGAGCCTGACCGTACCGACCGAGGGAAGCATCGAGCTACCACCCGACCCTCGGGCGATGGACGCCATCGGTCGCAACCACTCGCTGCCGACGGCTCTCGCCGACCTGGTCGACAACTCGATCGACGCGGGCGCGACACATGTCCTCGTGCGAATCGTCAAGGTCGGCGAGCGCCTGACCTCGCTCTACGTGGTCGATGACGGAAACGGCATGTCGCCCGACGCGATCGACTCCGCGATGACCGTGGGCGGCCGACGTGAGTACGGCGACGGCGACCTCGGCCACTTCGGGTTGGGCCTCAAAGCCGCGTCGTTCAGCCAGGCCAGGATCCTGACGGTGATGTCGCGGAGCGCGGGCCACGAAGCGGTCGGACGGCGTTGGCGCTTGGCGGCCGACGGCGGCCGCAGCTTCGCCTGCGACGTGGTTCCCCGTCGATTCGCCGAGTCGGAACTGGATCGGGACTGGGGCGTCGAACTGCGTGGCAGCGGGACGGTGATCCGCTGGGACGACGTGGTCGCGTTCCCCGTCACCGACGACCCGCGTCGGACCGACGAGTTCATCGACCACATGATCACCAACGCGTGTCAGCACATCGGCATGGTCTTCCACCGATTCCTCGAACAAGACCGGTTGAGCGTCGACTTCGACGTGCACGAGGTCGACACCGGGTTCGTGGGACCACCGATCCCTGTCACGCCGCTGAACCCGTTCGGTTACGCGCGATCCGGTCGACCCGACTTCCCTCAGACCTTGACGGCCGAGGAAGGTGACCTGAAATTGGCCTTCCGCTGTCACCTATGGCCCGGTCAGTCGGGGAATCCTTCGTTCCAGCTGACCGGGAACCCGGTCAGCCACCAAGGGCTTTACTTCTACCGGCGGGACCGCCTCCTGCAAGCCGGCGGCTGGGAGGGTGTGCACGCGCCCAATCCGAAGCTCCGGCTCGCTCGGGTCGAGGTGGACATCGACAACGACATCATCGGCCTGTTCCGCATGAATCCGGAAAAGTCGCGGGTGAACGTCGGACCGGAGTTCGCCCGGTTGGCGGCCTCCGCCAGATCAGCCGACGGTATGAGCCTCGACAAGTACTTCGACCTGGCCGAGGCGGTGTACACCGAGTCGAGGAAGCGCTCGACCAAGCGGACGCCCATGGTGTACCCGGGCGCGGGCCTGCCGCCCCGCGTGCGCGATACGATCAAGCGCGAGATCCCGGAGAAATCCGGCGAGGAACCCATCGACATACGCTGGGACACGTTCACGGACGACCTACTGTTCCACGTCGACCGCGACAGGCGCACCCTATGGCTGAACAAGCGCTACCGCAGGATGCTGCTGGGCGGCAAGCACGGCGGCCTGAATGACCTCCCGCTGGTGAAGTCGTTGCTCTACCTTCTGGTCTCGAACGTGTTCGAGGGCAGTCACCTAGGACCGAAGGACAAGGACAACATCGCGCTGTGGCAGACGATCCTGACGGCTGCGGCACGGGCTGAACGCCAATGAACGCAGACCCGAGGATCGACGAGCGCCACGTCTCTGCCGAGAACTTCGACCGCATGCTCGACAGCGGGGTTCCTGTCACGCTCGCGGTCGCCGGGGCACCGGACACGTTCATCTTCATCGAGCCCCGGGTGCCGGAGCTCGGTCTGAGGGTCGCGGTCTCGGGCAAAGCGGACGCACCCGACACCAAGTTGCGCAACATCCTCGCGCGAATCGCCCTGCGTGACGGGAAGCAATTCTTCGAGGTGGTCGTCACCGCTCGGGACCTCTTCCACGACGCCTACCCGATCCTCTGCTCGGTAGCGGACCGGGTCCAGCTCGGCGGCCTGTCGCCCGCTCGGGCACTGCACGCGACCTTGGACCGCATGTCCTCGTTGTTGCGGACGCCCGAAGCCTTGACCCGGGAACGTGAGATCGGCTTGTTCGGGGAATTGCTCGTTCTCGGCGGTCTGATCGAGCGGCTGGGTGCCGTGAAGGTGGTCGAGGCATGGCGTGGGAGCTTGGCGGAGGAGCACGACTTCGGACTGCCCGAACTCGACGTGGAGGTCAAGACGACGACCTCCGAGTCGAGGACGCACTGGATCGAGTCGTTGACCCAACTGGTGCCCAAGGAAGGGCGTCCGCTCTGGCTGGTTTCGCACCAGCTCACCTCGGCGGGCGTGGGAACAGGGTCGAGCCTCCCCGGCCTCGTCGACGCCGTTTCCGCACAACTCGGCCCCGGTCGACACCAGGGCGACTTCGAGGACGCACTCGCCCGTTCCGGCTGGCGGGACGATTATCGGGAACGGCTGACCACGCGCTGGGCCCGGCGATCCGCGAGCCGCGGTTACCACGTGACCGGCCCCTTCCCGCGCCTCACTCCGGACGACCTGCGAGACCGGGGTGTCGTCATCGACCGCATACCGACGATCCGCTACCGGATCGATCTCGATGGCTTCGCGGACGAGGACAAGACGCCGGGCATCATCCGCTCGGCCTGCGACTTCCAAGGATGGACATGATCACCCCATTCGTCCGGGCCTACACCAGCGCGCTGCGCGCCATGGAGGGCGACACCCCACGAGCCCTGGTCAAGCGCGCCGCGTTGGAAGCCGAAGACCTCGATCCCGGCCTCGACGTGTCGGAAGGACGGCTGAGGGAGCACCTCGCAGTGGCCGATCCCAACGACAAGCTCCGGCTCGATCTGCACATGAACCTCGCCAAGTGGGACAACGCCCCAGTCGAGGGCAACTCTTGGACCACCGGCACCGAGCCGAACACGGAGGAGCGCCGGTCACGGGTGATCGAGGCGCTGGGGCTCGACTCGGAGACCGCTGCCGAGATCGCTCGCCACTTCCCCCTCGCCAAGGGCGACGGCACCACGGTCATCGCAGGCCCGTGGGAGCCGTGGTACACCGACGAAGTCAAGAAGGCGCGCGACTTCTACTGGGGACATTACGCCGACTACCTGCACAAACAGCGCCGTTGGGATGCCGACGCGATCGTCAACCTGGACACAGCGACCACGCGGGTCGTCGAGCGCCTGATCGACCCGTCCCGAGCTAAGGCGGGGCAGACAAAAGGGCTCGTGGTCGGGTACGTGCAGAGCGGCAAGACCGCCAACTTCACCGGTGTGATCGCCAAAGCGATCGACGCCGGCTACCGCCTCGTCATCGTGATGACAGGCACCACCAACATCCTGCGCGAACAAACCCAGCGCCGGGTGGACATGGAGTTGGTCGGCCGGGAGAACATCCTCCGCGGCAGCGACGAGAGCGACCCCGACGCGGCCCAGTTCATCGACTACCTGGACGACGAGGACTGGGTAGCCGACCGTTTCGTCCGGCACGGCGCGTGGCCGTCGCAGATCGGCAGGCCCGACATCCACCGGATGACCAACCGCAGATTCGACTACCGACGCCTCCAACAGGGACGATCCGCGCTGGAGTTCGAGCGTCGGGATCGCACGAAGCCGTTGTGGCACCCCGACAACCTGTTCACCAGCGACGCCCGTTTGATCATCGTCAAGAAGAACGCCAGTGTCCTCAACAACCTCGTCAAGGACTTGAAAAACACCGCGGACCGCCTGGAGAACATCCCCGCGCTGATCATCGACGACGAGTCCGACCAGGCGTCGGTCAACACGACCGATCCGCGGAAGTGGCTCGAGGACAAGAAGGACCGGACCGCGATCAACGAGCACCTGTCCAACCTGCTGGCACTGCTCCCGCGTGCCCAGTACATCGGTTACACGGCCACCCCGTTCGCGAACGTCTTCGTCGACCCGACGGACGCGGAGGACATCTTCCCCAAGGACTACCTCATCTCCCTGGAACGGCCGCTCGGCTATATGGGTGCGGAGGACTTCCACGACCTCGACCTCGACCCCGATGTCGAGCGGACCTTCCGCAACTCGAAGGAGATGGCGCACCTCCGACTGCTGGACGACCGCCAGGACGAGGACGACGCCGAACTCCAGGTGGCGCTCGACTCGTTCGTCCTCACCGCCGCCCTCAAGCTGTACCGGGAAGCTGAGGGCTCCGGTCCGTTCAAGCACCACACGATGCTGGTGCACGAAACGATGCGAAAGGCAGGCCAGCGGTCGCGCGCGGAGACCATCCAGGAACTGTGGCGGACTGCCGGTTACCTGAGTGGACGCGCCCACAGCCGGCTCCGGACGCTGTTCGAAGACGACTTCGCACCGGTGGCGGAAGCGCTCGATCTGAAGCACCCGATGCCATCGAAGTTCGACGACCTGACCCGGTTCCTGGGGGAGGCTGCCCGCAGGATCGCGCCCAACGGCAACCCCGTGCTGGTGGTGAACAGCGACAAGGACATCGAGCAGGAGGACTTGGACTTCGACAAGAGGTCCGTGTGGCGAGTGCTGGTCGGCGGGAACAAGCTCGCTCGCGGCTTCACCGTCGAAGGTCTCACCATCACCTACTACTCCCGCAAGGTCGGACACGCCGAAGCTCTGATGCAAATGGGGAGGTGGTTCGGCTTCCGCAAGGGGTACCGCGACCTGGTCCGCCTGTTCATCACCCCCGGCGTCCGGGACGCGTTCGAAGCCGCCTGCCGCGATGAAGAACACTTCCGGGAGGAGCTGCGCCAGTACGCCGTCATGGTCGACGGGCGCCCGCTGTTCACGCCCGAAGACATCCCTCCGCTCGTCGCCCGGCACGGGCTTCGGCCGACCGCCGCGAACAAGATGTACAACGCCAAACTGGTGGAGCGGCGAACCCGTACCAAGGAGCCGAGCTCGGGTTATCCGTTGCTCACCGATCAAGCAGCGCTCGACCACAACATCGACGCCTTCGTGCCGCTGCTGGAGGCCGCGCGGCAGGTCACCTCCCTCACGGACGGTCGCCGGTCCTTCGAAGCCTTCCTCGGTGAAGTGTCCCACGAGGACATGGTGTCCGTCCTGCGCGATCTGAAGTGGGCGACGCCGGAGACGTTCGCCGCAGACCTCGCCTGGATAGCGAGCCTGCCCAAGGAGCTGATCGACCGCTGGGACGTCGTGTTCCCCCAGCAGAAGACCGGCAAGCGGGTCAATCTCCGAGGCATCGGCGAGTTCACCGTCCACGGCCGGACCACGCTTGGAGACCACAGCATCCGCGGCAACTCTGAAACAGCGCACCGCGTCGCGATCGCCAGCATCCCGGGCAGGACTCCGACCTCGGGTTGTGCGATCGTCTACCCGGTGATGAAGAAGGACAAGCTCAAGCTAGACATCGCGACTGATGGCCACCCGACCGGCGTGGTCATGGCATTCAGGCTGCAACTGCCGGATGGCACGCTCCCGCTCGATCGCAAACCCTTGGTGTACCAGGTGGCCATTCCGGACAAGCCTTACTACGCGCTCGTCGACGCGTGAGCGAATCTTCTCGTCCTGCAAGGCGGACAACCCGCATACCTCGCGGTGACGACGGCCGACGGCGCGGTAGGCTCCCGCGCATGTCGGCTGAACCGGATCTGCCGGGACGCACGTCGGTGGAGCTGTTCGCGGGCGGCGGGGGCCTGGCGATGGCCGTGCACCGCTCGGGGTTCCGGCCGTTGCTGCTCAACGAGTTCGTCAGGTACGCGTGCGACACCCTCGAGGCCAACGTGGCTGCCCCGCGCGGCGAAGAAGAACGCATCCCCGAACCCGGTGAACGGATCCCCTTGGTTCGCGGTGATGTTCGCGACCTCAAGATGGGCTACCTCGAAGGTGCCGTCGACCTGCTCGCCGGCGGCCCTCCATGCCAGCCGTTCAGCTTGGGGGGCGTCGCGAAGGGCGACGAGGACAAGCGGAACATGTTCCCCGAGATGTTCCGCGCCATCCGGGAGATCAAGCCCAAGGCGTTCATCTGCGAAAACGTCCGCGGTCTGCTCAGACCCTCGTTCAGGCCTTACTTCGACTACATCACCCGCGAGTTGGAGTTCCCGTTCGAGGAGCGCGACCCCGAGGCCAGCTGGCTCCAGCACGACGCTATCCTCAAGCTGAAAGAGCAGCGCGGGAACGTCAAACCCACCGAACGGTACCAGGTTTTCACGTTTCCCGTGAATGCTGCCGACTACGGTGTGCCTCAGATTCGGAACCGCATCATCATCGTCGGTTTCCGAGGCGACCTGGACATCGACGCGGAGTTGCTACGACAGGCCGTCAAGCCGACTCATTCCGAGAGAGCGCTTATCCGCTCGATGCAGTCGGGCGAGTATTGGGAACGCCACAAAGGTATCGACCGGCGTACCGATGTACCGGAACATGTCAGGGAATACATCATGGGCAGGTCGGAGGCCGTCCTGCCGCTCGAGGAGGCTTCGGACGGGATGAAGCCTTGGCGGACCCTGAGGGACGCCCTGGCCGGTGACTCGGATACCGAACCGCTCCCCGATGTCCCCTGGACCCGACTGGACCGACGGCAGTACGACGACATGCCCAAGGAGCACATCGGCTGGCCGGATGCGGGCATCTACCCCGGCCACACGCCGAATTATTTGGATCGTCCCGCGAAGACGGTCAAGGCGGGTGTCCACGGTGTCCCGGGCGGCGAGTCGGTGATGCTGACCGACACTTTGATCGGCACCGATGCCGACGCTCCTCCCGTCAACAAACCGAGCGCCTACCCCTACCACCACCGGTACATGACGGTCCGCGAGACCGCACGGGTGATGACCTTCCCCGATGATTGGGAACTGTGCGGTCCTCGTGGCGAGCAGATGAAACAACTCGGCAACGCCGTCCCGGTCCTGTTGGGCGAGGTGTTCGCGAAGGCGGTTTCGACGGTTCTCGACGACGCCGAGAAACGACCGTGAGCCGTCAGTCCACGAGAGCTTGGAAACCCAAGGCCAACCGGGCGAGAGCACTGGTCGACGCCGAACAGGACAGGGCGGCCGGTGGCGCCCATCGCCGTGTCGTGGACCTGGGTTCCGGACGAACCGCTAAGGGCACCGTCGTGCTGAGGATGTCCGAGGGATCGGGGATCATCCGCGCGTACCTGCGGTGGCGGGACCAGGACCGCGCGATCTCGAGATCACTGGGTGCGGTCGAGCACGGCACGCGATCGGCGAACCTCACCGAAGGGTGGGAGAGGGCTCGCGCGCTGGGTCTGGTGCGCGACGAGGCGCTCCCGGACGAGTCGTGGGCGTCGTCGCGTGAGGTGCGAGCCTCGATGAGGGGTAATCGGGGTCGGGACACCACCCCCGAGCTTCGACTGCGCGCCGCGCTCCACGCCCACGGCCTGAGATATCGGGTATCGGTACGACCGCTGCCGGAACTGCGGAGGACCGCCGATATCGTCTTCACCAAAGAGCGGCTGGCGGTGTTCGTGGACGGCTGCTTCTGGCACGGCTGTCCAGAACACCACCGTCCGGCGAAGAAGAACTCCGAGTTCTGGGGGACGAAGATCCTCGACAACAAGCGACGCGACGCCGAGACCAACCAAGCCCTGATCGAGCACGGGTGGACGGTGATCCGGTGCTGGGAGCACGAGGATACGGATGCCGTCGTGGATCAGGTCGTCACGGCACTGGGTCGTGCCACAGCGCAGCGCTGAAGAAGGGGGATGCATGCCGGACATCACCGTACCGAAGGAAATCAGGGACTCCGTCATCCGCGAGCTCTACCGTCAAGTGGGGTCGTTGGACTGGGAAGGGGTGCCCGCCCGCGAGCGGACCGCCTACTACACCCGGTGGGTCGAGGACGAGGCGATCGGTGGGGAGTTGGCGGACTACTACACAGCGGAGGGCATGCGCGTCTGGCTTAAGGACGGCCCGTTGAAGGAGTACGCCCGAGCCCTCGAGAACATCGGCTCCTACGCCCCGTACGCGACGAAGAGACTGTCGCCTCCTGACGAGTTCATCGCCGAGTTGGTCGGTGACGAGTGGCGGATCAAGCCCGGCTCGGTCAAGGAGAAGCCGATGCACTGCTTGATCACAGACCAGGTGCGGGAACGCTACGTCTGTTGGGGTCGACCGCGCACATTCAGGGATCTGCTGTGGGCGGCGGTCAACAACGCGGTCACCGCACGGTCCAAGCCCCTCATCGTGGTGTACGTGACCGACGACCGGGAAGTCGAGGAGCGGCAGAAGCGACAGCACGAACGGATCGCGAGGCACTGCTCGTTGGATCTCGCTTACGTGCGTCGCCGCCTCGAAGCGCTGCCGCCGGCTTGACCGTTCCAGCCCGATTCGAAATCGTTCCACCTCTCGCCGGCCGTCAGATGACGGGCGTACTCACCTTGGAACCGTGCATGATGGCTGTATGGGGGAACTCTCGGGTGACGAGGCGAAAGCGCTTGCCGGCGGTTTGCGGCGGTTGGTGCAGGTGGCGGCGGGCCTCGTCGAGCAGGACGGCGACTCCTCGCCTTTGATCCGGCGGGTGCGGGAGCACCTCGGGTGTGAGTTGGCGCAGGTCCTGTCGGTCGCCACGCGGTTCGAGGTGTGGGAGCACGTCAACTTGCACCGGGGGGTCGAGGCGTACCTCGCGGAGCACACGCAGGCTGCCGAGTGGTTCGGGGTCGGTGGGCACCACCGCGGCCACGAGGACATCATGGGGATGCTCCTGGCGGCACGGCACTCCGCCGGGTACGCGCTCGGGTCGGCCGACTACGCGACGGCGGCGGTCGGGCCGGAGGACAGCGTCGAGGTCGTGCAGCTGGGGTTGGTGCCGACGCGCGCGCCCGACGGGACGCCGGTGCTGGTGGGCATCCGCGGGCCCAACGACTTCGGGCCGCCCGCGTGCCGGTTGGAGGTGCTCGCGGCCGATCGGGCGGCGGCACGGGCGGTCGGCGCGCAGGTCGAGCGGTTGATGCGGGAGCACGACGTGTTCCGGCGGCAGGTGCTGGCGTTCGGGGTGAGCGAGCACCGGGGCAACGAGCTGGTGACCTTCCTGCCCCGCCCCGCGCTGGACGCCGACGACGTGGTGCTGCCCGACGGCGTGCTGGACTCGATCGAGGAGCACGTCGTCGGCATCGCCGAGCACGCCGAACGGCTGCTCGCGGCGGGACAGCACCTCAAGCGCGGCCTGCTGCTGCACGGCCCGCCCGGCACCGGCAAGACGCACACCGTCCGCTACCTGATGAGCCGGCTGCGCGACTGCACGGTGATCCTGCTGACCGGGCAGGCGATGCGGTTGATCGGGCAGGCGGCGGCGCTGGCCCGGCGGTTGCAGCCGTCGATGGTCGTGGTGGAGGACGTCGACCTGGTCGCCATGGACCGGGGTTTCGCGGGCGGCGCCACGAACCCGCTGCTGTTCACCCTGCTCGACGCCATGGACGGGGTCGGGGCGGACGCGGACGTCACGTTCGTGCTCACCACGAACCGGGCCGAGGAGCTGGAACGCGCGCTGGCCGACCGGCCGGGACGGATCGACCTGGCGATCGAGGTGCCCCGGCCCGACGCGGACGGCCGCCGCAGGCTGGTCGAGCTGTACGGCCGGGGCGTCGACCTGCGCGCGGACCTCGGGCCGGTGGTCGAGGCGACCGAGGGCGTCACGGCGTCGTTCATCAAGGAGCTGCTGCGGCGGGCCGTGCTGAACGCGGTGCGGGCCGACGGCTCGGGCGGCGTGCCGGTGATCGGCGACGAGCTCGCGGACGTGGCACGCGCCATGGCCGGCGAACGCGCCTCGCTCACCGGTGTGCTGCTCGGCGGCGCGGAAGGCCCTCCGCCCTCGGGTGGCGGTCCGGGCGAGCCGCGCCCCGGCCTGGCCCCGCCGGGGCCCACCTCGACCAGGTACCGGTCCTGAGCGCCTGAGAGCCGCCCGGCGATTCCCACCACCTCCCGTCCCGTGCCATGGTGGTCCTGACCGAAATTGGTCTGGACCTTCAACGGAGAGGGGATCGGCGACGATGCGCGGCACGACCGTGTTACCGGGAACGCCCTGCCGAGCGCCACGCGACGGCGAGCTGCCCTTGCACCGGCTGGAGGTGCCGGTGCCCGACGCGCTGCCGTTCGCGGTCGGCACGTTCGAGACCATCGGCCCGATGTCGCGCGCGTCGTTCCCGCACCGGCACACGTTCCACGAGATCGTGCACGTCACCGGCGGCACCGGCACGCACGTGGTCGACCTGGCCCGCTGGGAGCTGCGCCCGCCGCACCTGTGCGTGATCGCGCCCGGCCAGGTGCACCACTGGGACGACGCCCGCGACCTGGAGGGCTCGGTGCTGCTGTTCACCGACGACTTCCTGCTCGACCACCCCGCCGACCGCGACCTGCTGCGCCGGCTGAGCGAACGGCCGTGGCTGACGCTGGACGAGCCGACGCACGCCCGGATCAGCCGGTCGATCGCCGAGCTGCACGACGAGTACCGGCGCGGCGAACCGGGCGTGGACACGGTGCTCCGCGCGCTGCTGCACGTCCTGGTGGTGCTCATCGTGCGCGCGGCCCGGCTGCCCGCGACACCGGCCGCCCCGCCGCCCGCCCGGCCCGGCGCGGTGGCGGAGGAGTTCGTGCGGCTGTCCGCCCGCACGGACCACCGCCTGTGGTCCGTGCGGGCGTACGCGGAACGGATCGGCGTCACCCCGGGCTACCTGACCGAGGCGGTGAAGGCGGCCACCGGGCGCACGCCGTCGCAGCTGGTCCGCCAGGCGCGCACGCAGGAAGCGCAACGGCTGCTGGCGAAGACCGAGCTGACCGTGCGGCAGGTGGGCCACCGGGTCGGGTTCGACGACCCCGCCTACTTCTGCCGCTTCTTCCGCCGCGAGACGGGCCTGAGCCCCGGCGGGTTCCGCCGCGCGGCCGGGCGTTCACAGTGAGCGCGACGCGCAACGCCGACCGCGAGGATCACCACGAACAGCGGTTCCAGTCCATCGTCCGCGGCCGGGCGCCGTCCGTACGTTCGTGGTGATTCCCCAACCGACGCCCCACGAGGAGCAAGGCATGGACGCACCCACGGACGGCGACCCCGGCACGACCGAGCAACCCCTCGGCGACGAGACGAACGCCCGCCCGCTGAGCCGCAAGACGGTGCTGCGCGCCGCGGTCGCCGCGGGGGTCGCGCTGCCGGTGGCGATGATGGGCGTGCCCGCGCTGGCCCGCACCATCGGCGCGAACGGCGGTCCGCTGGAGCTGACGCCGGCGTGCGACGACGGCGACGACCCGACCCCGCCGCAGACCGAGGGCCCGTACTTCAAGCCCAACTCGCCGCGCCGCACGTCGCTGGTCGACGCGAACACACCGGGCACCAGGCTGACCGTCACCGGCTACGTGTTCGGCCTGGCGTGCCTGCCTCTCGGCAACGTGCTGATGGACTTCTGGCAGGCCGACGTCAACGGCGTGTACGACAACACCGGCTTCCGGTTCCGCGGCCACCAGTTCACCAACCCGGACGGCACGTTCACGCTCACCACGATCGTGCCCGGCCTCTACCCCGGCCGCACCCGGCACATCCACGTGAAGCTTCAGGCGCCGGGACGGCCCGTGCTCACCACCCAGCTGTACTTCCCGGGCGAGCCGCGCAACAACACCGACACCATCTTCGACCCGCGGCTGCTGATGGAGGTGCGCAACGTCGGCAGCGGCCGTGAGGCGAAGTTCGACTTCGTGCTGAACGTGCCGCAGAGCACCACCACCCGGCCGACCTCCGGCACGACCACCACCCCGTCCTCGCCGGGCGGCGGCACGTGGGCGGTCGGCACGAACTACGCGATCGGCGCGACCGTCACCTACAACGGCGTCGGGTACGTGTGCTTGCAGGGGCACCTCGCCCAGCCGGGCTGGGAACCACCGAACGTGCCCGCGTTGTGGCGCGCGGAGTGACCGCGGCCCGACGCCCGTGAAGGGAACCCCTCGGTGTTGCGGAGGCGCCGGGGGGTTTCCCGCGCACAGGGGTGGGTGCGGGGGTCGCGCTGGGGTTCCCACCGCGCGTGGCCGCGGTCATGTTCGGCCCGGACAGCACGGCTCGCGATCGACGTGGACGACCTGGCGATCGGGACCGCGCCGCCGCCCGTCCCACCGGTGAGCCCGACCTGGGAACGCGCTGGTCAGGACGTGCGGCCGGTGCCCTGCGGCGGCACGTCGGCCGGCTCGCGGAACAGGTCGGTGTAGGACCGCTGCTCCTCGCGGCGGGGGCCGCTCGCGTCCTCGGGGCGGTCCGTGTCCGGGTGGCTGAACAGCACTTGGTACGTGGATGACATGTGGTTCCGACTTTCTCCGCGTCCCGTGCGTGCTCACGGCCGGCGGTGCCGGTCCGGAGCCCTCGCACGGCGCGAGGGTGTGGGGGTTCGCAAGACAGGAACTTCCCCGGTGACGCCCACGGTACACATCAGGGGGCGGTGACCGCCACAGCGTTACGCCGAAACCACTCGTCCACTGTAGACGTGCACCCGCCGACTCGAGTGACCTGGGTCACTGCGGACGGCTGCCGGGAACAAACCCCGGACGCCACGCCGTTGCACCGGGTGGTCGTCAATTTTGTGTCCGTGTTTCCATCGAAGTTTCGCGGGAATGATGTTGCGGACGAAGTTCTTCCTTTGGGTTGCCGGAGAAGTCTCGTCTGAAATCCGACCCGACGTCCCGACCGGGGCGACGCACCGGCACCGCCGAAGGAGAAATCATGACTCAGGGAACCGTGAAGTGGTTCAACTCGGAGAAGGGCTTCGGCTTCCTCGCCCGCGAGGACGGCCCGGACGTCTTCGTGCACTACTCGGAGATCGAGGGCAACGGCTACCGCAGCCTCGAGGAGAACCAGCGCGTCGAGTTCGACGTCAACCAGGGCCCGAAGGGGCCCCAGGCCGTCGGCGTCCGCGCCCTCTGACCCACCCCGCTTGCTCCTACCGGCCGTGACGCCGGCGGAGACCGTGAACCCGTCGCCCCCCGCTCCCGCTCCCGGGACCGGGGGGCGACGGGTTTCGCCACCCCTCGATCGGGACGACCGAACGCGGCGCATCACCCGTCCGGCGAAGTCTTCCGCTCCAGCGGTGGAAAACCACCGCTCCACAGTGGACCCGTCGTCGCGCCGGCCGGTGCCGCCCGCCGAACAGATTCACGCCGACGGCTGAACACCCCGCGCCCTCACCAGGCGTCGTGGCTCCGGTAGGCGGGCATCGGCTCCTCGTCCTCCACCGGCGCGACTCGCCGGATCACGCGGGGTGGCACGGCGACCGGTGGTTCGCCCGGCGGCTCGTCGCCGAACACCCGCCGGTCCTCGGCGAGCACCTGGTCGAGCAGCTTCGTGTCGCCCAGCGCGGAGCGGACGACCTCGGCCTGCCGCCGCGCCGCGTCCGCGCGGGCCAGCGCGATCACGCGCAGCGTGGCCGACGACAGCGCGGCCGGGTCCGTCGTGCGCACGGCCGGGCCGAACGAGATCGACTTCACCGCGCCGTCCGACCCGGCGACCACGCTCACCAGGCCGTCGCCGGAGGTCGCCGTGCCGACCACGTCCCGCAGCCCTTCGGTCATGCGCCGCAACGACTCCGCGCGCAGCCGGTTGTCGGCCGCGGCCGTGTCCAGTGCCTCGATGCGGCGCACGAGGATGTCGGCGGACTCCGTCACCGGGATGCCCCTTCGTCCGGTCGGATGGTCTTCAGGAACGCCTGGAAGTCGCCCACCAGGTCCTCGAACTGCTCGGGCGTCGCGCTGAGCACGATCTCCAGCACCGCCCGCCTGCGCTCGTCGCGCACGTCCGCCAGGGCCAGGAACACCTGGAGCTGCACCAGCTCCACCGGTCGCCCGTCGATCGGCGCGGTCAGCCGCAGCACCTGCGTGTAGCCCGACTCCAGCTCGTTGCGCCGGCCGACCTCCACCCGGCCGACACCGCGTTCCAGCCGGGCCGCGGCCTGCTCGGCGAGCTGCGCCAAGGTGGCGTCGTCCGCCCGGACCTCGCCGGTGATCGTGATGTTGGGGGTGAACCCCGCGCCGGGGGCCGGGCGCAGCGCGACGAACGCCGCCTGCGGCGCGCCGACCTCGTCGGGCGGCGCGGACAGCCACCCGTCGGGCAACGAGAACTCGATCGGCACCGGAAGGGTGGTGGCCATGGCTGGTGTCCTCCTGGGGTGGTTCATCGGCCGAACAGGCGGCCGATCGCGCGCCCGGCGTGCTCCACGCCGCGGCCGACGTCCTTGGCGATCTCGCCCACGTCGTCCGCGACGTCGACCACCGTCTCCACGACCTCGACCGGGTCGACGCTGACGTCGAACCCGACCTTGCCACCCACGCCGAACGCGAGCCCCACCGACCCTCCGACGTGGAACTTGCCGTCCTCACCCATACCGAACTGCCCGCTGGCGTGCCCGCCGATGCCCGCCCACGCCTCGCCGTTCACGCCCGCGCCGACGCCCGCCACCTCCGCGCCGGCCTGACCGGACACCTTGGCCCCCGCGAACGCCTCGGCGTTGCCCTTCGCGCCCAGCACGCCGATCGAGCCCTTGACCTCGCCGGCGACGCCGATCGTGCCCTCGGCGCTGCCGGACACGCTCGCGTGCTGCCCGAGCTTGATCTCACCGTCGGCGTACCCGCTGGCCAGGTAGGCACCGGCGTGCGCGCCGACGGAGACGCCCGCGTAGCTCGCGGTCGCCGTGTACCCGGCGTCCGCGCCGAGCACGGACCCGCCGATGCGGCCCTGCCCCGAGAGGGGCCCGGCCGTGAAGTCGCCGTCCTTCTCGCCGTGCGCGACGTCGACATGCCCGTCGTCGCCCCACTCGCGCTCGTGCAGGTCGATGCCGATCTTCTCGGCGATCTCCCCGAGCGCGTCGGTGAGCAGGCGCTTGGACTCGCTGCCGGACTTGCTCTCGTACGAGCGCCCGTCGACGCCGTACTGCCAGCCGCCGGTGTCCTCGCCGTCCTCGTCCTTCTCGCGATGCGCCGCGCCGAAGGTCTTCTTGCCGAACGACTTCTTGTAGCCGCCCTTGCCGTCGGACTCCCAGCCCAGCGCCTTGGCGACCACGTCGCCGATGCCGGCCAGGCCGTGCCGGGCGTCGTCGAGCACCTTCTGCGCCTGGGCCGTGCCCGCCTGGCCGGGATCCTGGAACGGGCCGGGCGTGCCCGAGAGCGCCGCCACGGCGTGCTCGGCGGCGGCCAGCCGGGTCGCGGCCTGCGCTTCCAGGTACAGCTCGACGGCGCGTTGCGCCTCGCGCTGGCTCGCGACCAGCGCGTCGCCGTAGTCGGCCAGCAGCTGCCCGCCCCCGCCGAGGTCCTCCCCCGCCTGGGACCACCGCGGCGGTTCGGCCCGCAACGCCGACCGGAACGCGCCACCGGCCGCGCCGCTCCAGCCGCCCGGGTCGATCCGGCCCAGGTCCTCGCCGACGGCGACGACCATCCGCAACGTCCGCACGACCTGCCGCAGGTCGCCGGAGATCAGCTCGGGCTCGCCGGGGACGAGCGCCTTGGGGTCGGTGGTCTCGCCGAGCCGTGCCGCCATCAGGACACCGGCCCGTGCGGGTTGAGCCGGCCGAAGACGTCCGCGCGCTCACCGTCCACGTCCACGTAGGACGTTGCGGCCGCACGCAGCCCGATGGCGTGCTCCTCCGCTTCTTGGCGCAGCCGCTGCACGTGGGCGCGCATCTCCTCGATGAACGACTCCCACGCGCCGGCGACCCCGGCGTGCCCGTACTCGCCGCTGGGACCGCACCACACCATGCCCGCGGTCCTGTCGCCGACGTCGCCGATCTGCCCGGCCGCCCGCCGCAGCTCGTCGGGCACCGCCCCGAACCCGCTCATGTCCGCCTCACCTGTCCACTCGGCACCACGCCGTCAGACGGCGCGGGCCCGTCGGCCGTTCCCAGGGGTACACCTATAGCGGTAGGCGCAGCGCCCGCGCAGACGTTCGGCGGAATCCGGTTCGCGGGTCAGGGTGCCCGGCGGGGTGCGGGCGCCATCGCGGCGAGGATGCCGCGGGTGCGGGCCGGCGCGGTGGGCGGCAGCTCGGCGAGCACGTCGGCGAGCGACTCGGCGGCCAGGGTGCGCCGCCACGCGTCGTGCGCGTCGGCCATCTTCGCGGCGAGCACGCACGTGTCCCGGCAGTCCTGCGGCGGCAGCGCACCCCGGCCGCGTTGCCGGATCTCCTGGCACTCGTACGGCGAGGTAGCGCCGTCGACGGCCTCCACCACCTGGAGCAACGTGATCTCCGAGGCGGGGCGGGCGAGCCGGAAGCCGCCGCGCGGACCGGTCGTGGCGGCCAGCACGCCCGCCTTCACCAGCGCCTGCAACTGCTTGGCCAGGTAGGGCGCGGGCAGGTCGTAGTACGCCGCGAGCTGGGCCGCCGACGCGGTGGCCCCCGGTTCGAGCTGCGCCAGGGTCGTCGCGCAGTGCAGTACCCACTCCGTGCTCACAGGCAGCTTCACCCGGCCAGTCTATCCAAGATATTGCGGATCTGTTTAGTCCGAGATACGTTCGCGGTGGACACCGGAAGCGGAAAGGGATCGTCATGCGGATCGCAGTCGCCGGGGCGACCGGCAACATCGGCTCACTCACCGTCGCCGTGCTGGAGCGCGAAGGGCACGAGGTCGTGCGCATCAGCCGCGCGGCCGGCGTGGACCTGCTGTCCGGCGAAGGGCTCGACGCGGCGCTGAACGGGGTCGACGCGGTGGTGGACGCCGTCAACGTGCCCTCGGCGGACCGCGCCGAGACCGTGCGGCTGTTCAGCACGATGACGCGCACCCTGCTCGACGCCGAGGCGCGGGCGGGCGTGCGGCACCACGTGCTGCTGTCGATCGTCGGCATCGCCGACATCGAGGGCAACGTGCACTACGCGGGCAAGCGCGAGCAGGAACGCCTGGTCACCGAAGGTCCCGTGCCGTGGACGATCGTGCCGGCCACGCAGTTCCACGACTTCGCCGAGATGGTCGCGGGCTGGACCGAGCAGGACGGTGTCGCCACCATCGCGCCGCTGCTCGTGCAGCCGATCGCGCCGCAGGACGTGGCCGAGGTCCTCGCCGAGGTCGCGGTCGGCGAGCCGCGGGGGCGTTACGCGGACGTGGCGGGACCGGAGACGCAGGACCTGGTCGACATGGCCCGGCGCACGCACCAGGCGCGGGGCCGGGACGTGCGCCTGGTGCCGACGTGGTCGGGCGTGTTCGGCCCGGAGATGGCCGGGAACGCGCTGCTGCCGGGCGCGAACGCCCGCATCGCGCCGACCACGTTCGAGGAGTGGCTGGCCAAGTCGGTGTGAGGGCCGGGACCGGTCCGGCGCCTCGTCTCGGCGCCGGACCGGTCGCGGTCACCGGGTCGCGTCGACCAGCACCTTGCGGTCCTCCTCCAGCGCCGCGCCCTCGACGTCGAGCGCGGGCAGGCGGCGCAGCCACTTCGGCAGCCACCACGCCTTCTCGCCCAGCAGGGCCAGCGCGGCGGGCACGAGGACCATCCGGACCACGAACGCGTCCACCAGGATGCCGATGGCCAGCGCGAACGCGATGGACTTCATCGGGCCCTCGCCCGCGGGCACGAAGCCCGCGAACACCGAGAACATGATCAGCGCGGCGGCCACGACCACGGGCGCGGCCTGGCGGAAACCGGTGCCGATCGCGGCCGGCGGCGGCTTGCCGTGGTGGTGCGCCTCGTGCATCCGGGACACCAGGAAGATCTGGTAGTCCATGGCCAGGCCGAACAGGATGCCCACCATCAGGATCGGGGTGAGGCTGAGCAGCGGCCCGGTGCCGTCGAGGTTGACCGCGTCGGCCAGCCACCCCCACTGGAACACCGCGACCGTCGCGCCGAGCGACGCGCCGATGGTGAGCAGGAAGCCCAGCACGCCCACCAGCGGCACCAGGATCGACCGGAACACCAGCACCAGCAGCACCAGGGCCAGGCCCACGACCAGCGCCAGGTAGACCGGCATGGCCTCGTCCAGCGCGACGGCGACGTCCACGCTGACCGCGGTCGCGCCGGTGACGTAGGTCGTCGCGCCGTCCACGTCGGCCAGCCGGGCGCGCAGGTCGGTGACCAGCTGCTCGGTCTCCGCGGTGGCCGGGCCCGACTTCGGGATCACGGTGAGCATCGCGGCCGTGCCGTCGGCGTTGGGCGTCGGGGGCGTGACCAGCGCGACGTCGTCGGCGGTCTGGATGGACGGCACGGCCGACGCGGCGGTCGCGGCGGCGTTCCCGCCCTCGAAAAGCACGACCAGCGGGCCGTTGAAGCCCTCGCCGAAGCCGTCGGTGAGCAGCTTCTCGGCGCGCGCCTGGCTGGAGTCGGCGGGCGGCGCGGCGACCAGCGTCGTCTCCATCGACAGCACCGGCACGGCGATCGCGCCCAGGCCCACCACGGCCAGCAGCAGCGCGACGACCCGGTTGCGGGTGACCGCGCCGATCCAGCCGCGGAAGAAGCCGCGTTCGTGCGCCTCGGCGTCTTCGGGGGTCCTGGCGGGGGTCTCGGTGGAGGTCTCGGCGGGGGCGGTGCGCTGCTTGCGCGGCAGCACGCGGCGGCCGAGGTAGCCGAGCACGGCGGGCACGAGCGTGACGGCGACGAGCACCGCGACCACGATCGTCAACGCGGCGGCGACCCCCATCTGGGTCAGGAACGGGATGCCGACCACGGCCAGGCCGGCCAGCGCGATGACCACGGTCAGGCCCGCGGTCACGACGGCGGAACCCGCGGTGCCCACGGCCGTGCCGATGGCGTCACCCACGTCCCGGCCCCGGCGCAGCTCCTGCCGGTAGCGGTTGATGATGAACAGCGCGTAGTCGATGCCGACCGCCAGGCCGAGCATCGCGGCCAGGATCGGGGTGGTGGACTGCAGGTCCATGAAGCCGGTGGCGATGGTGACGCCCAGCGCGCCGATGCCCACGCCGACCGCGGCGGTCAGCAGGTTCATGCCGGCCAGGACGAGCGAGCCGTAGGTGACCGCGAGGACCAGCAGCGCGATGATCACGCCGATGACCTCGGCGGGGCCGCCGACGTGCGGCGGGGCCTGGGTGGCCTCACCGGTCGCCTCGACGGTCAGCCCGGTCACGCCCCGCGTGGCGTCGAAGAGCGCGGTGCGCTGCTCCTCGGTGACGTCGCCGGGCTCGGCCTCGTAGGTGACCGTGCTGTAGGCGACGTCCTGGGCGGCGTTGACGGTGGGTGCTTTCGGGTCGAGCGGGTTGCTCGCCGACGTGACGCCGGGCAGCGTCCCCAGCTCGCGCACCAGCTCGGCGACCTTGGGCGCGTTCTCGGGCGAGGTCACCCGCTGCCCGTCCGGCGCCCGCACGACCACGCGAGCCGTCGCGCCGCCGCCCGCGCCGAACTCCTCGGAGATCTTGTCCAGGGCCGTGGTGGACTCCTGGCCGGGGATGGAGAACGACCCGGAGGTCGTGCCGGCCAGGGTGCTCGCGCCGAGCGCCGTGCCGCCGAGCACGAGCAGCCACAGCAGGACGACGACCAGGCGGCGGCGGTGCGCGCCGAAGCCGAGTCGGTAGAGCAGACGTGCCATGGGGGTCAGGCCTCCGGGTGGGATGGGTCGCGGTGCCCGAGCGCGTCGAGGCAGGTGGCGATGATGTGCGGCCGCCACGCGGTCTTCTCGCCCGTGTGGTTGGCGGCCAGGCTGAGCACGGCCAGGGCGCTGAGCATGCCGATGACGCGGACCAGCCGTTCGGTGTCGCCGGTGCCCTCACCGGTGCCGAACACGGCGAGCACGTGCTGCGACAACGCGTCCAACCGCTCGCCGTCCACGTCGTCGGCGCCCAGCGAGCTGATCGCCCGGGTCTCCAACGCGATCAACCCGGGCCGGTCCAACGCGAAGTCGACCAACAACTCCACCGCCCGCCGGTCCCGCCGCGGTCCGGCCGGCACCTGTGCCGCCTGGTCGAACAGCGCCCGGCTGTGACTTCGCCCCACGTCCCGCGCGGCCTCGAACAACGCCTGCTTGCTGGGGTAGTGGTGCAACAACCCGGCCTTCGACAACCCGACCGCGTCGGCCAGGTCCTTCAACGACGTGTGATCGAACCCGTGCCGTGCGAACAACCCGGCCACGCGGTCCAGCAACTGGTCGTCGGTCAACGCTCGAGCCATACCTCCACGTTACGCAACAACCAACCGATCCGGTCGGTATCCCGACCGATCCGGTAGGTGCGTTCCATCACTCCCGGATCGCACAGCCCAACCCGTTCGGAACCACGTGCGGGGCCACGACGACAGCGACGACCCCTGACCGTCACGAGGCGCGGCGGACTGGGTCGAGCCGGCGGAGCTCGACGCCGGGGACCGGCCAGGGACCACGAGCGGTCGGTGGCCGGGTGCCACCGCCAGGACCACCGCGAAGGTGGCCGGCCCGCACCCCACCAGACCACCGGTCTTCCTCGAGTGCTTCGGAGGCGCGGTTCCGGGCCGTCGAAGTCGTCCGCGGGGCGGACTCCCACCGGTCATCCGGAGTGGACAGAGCGAAGACCTTGTGGCGCCGAGGTTCCGCGTCCGGCCGACGGACGGCACGTGCCGCGAACCCACCGGATGCAGCAGCGGCGGCTTTGCCGTTCGACCCCACGACGAAGGCCCCTTCGGTCATGATGGGACGCCCGGCCAGTCGGGCGAACGTCGGAGGCCGATGCCCGACAACCACAGAAATAGTGATCTGCGCCACAACGATCGGCCCTACCTGACAGGTGTCAGGTTCGGGGTTAAGCTCATTCCGATGTCCGAACAGCAGAGGCGTGGCCAGTCGACTTCCCGCTTGTCGTTCAGCGAGCGAGGAGCGGTTATCCGTGCCGCGGCGACCGAGGTCTTCGCGGCACAGGGGTACGACCAGGCCTCAATGCGGAAGATCGCGCGCGCTGCCGGCATCACCACGCCGGGGTTGTACGACCACTTCAAGTCCAAGACGGACCTGTACATCAGCGTTGTGCAGCACCATGCCGGGGCCCTGATCAGCCACTGGGCCGACCCGGCGGACGCCACCACGATGGAGGAGCTCTTCCATCGCACCACGGAGGTGTTCTTCAACTGGATCGCCGACAACGAAGCCGGTTGGCGCATCCTCTTTCTCGACAAACCGGCCGATCAGGCCGCGAAGGACGTGCACGACCAGGTCGAACGGATGGCCACCGAGGCGATGGCCATGCTCCTGCACAAGATGCCGCCGCTCGACCTGCCGAGCGAACTCGAACGTGAGCGTGCCACTCGCGCACTCGCGGAGTCGATCCAGGGGGCCGGCAACGCGTTGGTCGCCTGGTGGTGGAAAAACCGGGACGTACCAAAAGAGACGATTGTAAGGTTGAACTCCGAACTCGTGTGGAACGGGCTCAAGAACCTCGTCGATCCCAAGAAGGACCAGACCGACTGAGTTTCCTCGGCGCGCTCCGCTGAAGATCGCTTGGAAAACCGTTCGACGGACGGTGTCTTCAGCGTGCACGAAACATGCGGCTGTTGGGGAGACCGTATGTCTGGGCAGAACGTTTCGCTGATCTTTCCGGGCCAGGGCGCTCAGCACCACGGAATGGGTGTGGGGCTGTACCGCGACGAGCCGGTTTTCCGGGCCGCGATGGACTCGTTCTTCGCGGCGCTCGACACCGACGGTGACCAGTTGAGGGACGAATGGCTCTCGGCTGTTCCCGGTCCGCTCTTCGACGACGCGTCACGGGCGCAACCGCTGCTGTTCGGACTCGGCTACTCGCTGGGTGCGGCGGTCATCGCGCGTGGTGTCACGCCGTCGTCGTTGATCGGGCACAGCGTGGGTGAGCTGGCCGCCGCGGCGGTCGCGAAGGTGTTCGACGTCGGCGACGCCGGCCGCATCATGGCCGGGCGGAGCCGGGCCATGACCAAGACCGTGCCCGGTGGCATGGTCGCGGTCGCCGGCGCGGTCGGTGACGTGGTGCCCCACCTCGTCGGTGACGTGGTGGTCGGGGCCGTCAACACGCCACGTCAGGTGGTGCTGACCGGTCCCGCGGAAGAGCTCCAGGCCGTGGTGCGGGCGTTGACCGCCCACGGGTTCGCATGTCAGCCGGCGCGTGCCCGGCAGGCGTTCCACAGCCCCGTCTGCGCCGGGGCCGCAGTCGAGTTCGAGGCCGCGTTCGACGGTGTGCGGCTGTCCACGCCCGAGATCACCGTCGTGTCGACGAGGACCGGCCTGCCGGTCGGTCCGGAGCAGGCGCGGACGCCCGAGTTCTGGGCCGCGCAGCTCGCCCTGCCCGTCCAGTTCTGGGCGGCGCTCGACACGCTGCTCGCCGTGGACGGCACGCACGTGCTGCTCGAGGCCGGGCCGGGAGGGAGTTGCGCGGCGATGACGCGCAGGCATCCCGCCGTGCGGGAGAAACGCGCGAAGGTCCTCCCCCTCCTGCCCCCAGCGGGCCAGGATCCGGGCTTGGACGTCGATGTCTTCGACAGAACCTTGACGCAGTTGGCGACAGTTCTGCACGTCTGATCAGATCCTGGGGGAAAAATGACTTCGACCGAGGCCCACGATTACGAACGATGGCTCAGGAAGGTCTACAACGAGATCGCGGTGAACTTCGGCAGGGCCGAACCGCGCCGCCGGATGTGGACCTACCTGCTCGGCCTCCCCAGCGCCACCAGCGAGGGCCGGCGCAACGGCAACCAGTTCGGCACCTACGACGGCGAGCAGCGTGCCGACGGCGTGCAGCGACTGTTGACCAGCGCCCAGTGGGACGAGGAGGCCGTCCGCAACGACCTCCGCGCGATGATCACTCGGATCGGCGGTGCTTCCGGCGGAGCGCTCTTCGTCAGCGAGGTGGCGTTCCCGAAGAAGGGCAGCCAGGCGGTCGCCGCGGAGCGCCAGTACTGCGTCGAGACCGAGAAGCACGAGAACTGCCAGATCGGGATAATCCTGTTCTACCTCACGGCGAGCGGCCAGGGGTTCGTGCTCGACCGCGACCTGTACCTGCCCAAGATCTGGGCGGACGACCGGGCGAGGCGTTGGCGCGCGGGCATACCGGACGACGTCGTGTACCGCAGCAAGTCGGTCATCGCGGCCGAGATGGTGGAACGCACGATCCGCGCCGGCATCGTGCCGCGGTGGGTCGGGCACTCGATCCAGTGCCCGGACAAGCAGACGTTCCGGCGGATCATGCAGCGCAACCAGGTCCCGCACGTCATGTCGGTCACGCCGGGCGAGCTCTCCCGGTTACGGCCGGATCGCGCGGACGGTCCCGGTGCGCCGCGGACGGTCGGCGGCACACCGGTGCGGGAGACACTCCTGTGCGGCGGCACCTCGCTGTCCCGGTCGCGGCTGGCGAGCCCGACACCCGAGGGCTTCGGCAACTTCCACGTCGTCGCCTCGGGTGAGGAGCAGGCGCATTACCTCGCGTTCACCAGGCAGGACACCAAACTCGCCGAGATCGCTCCGGTGATCGAGGTGCTGCGCAACTCGCGCGCCTACTGCCGCAAGGCGAAGCAGGAGATCGGGCTCGGCTACTACGAGGTGCGCAGCTGGCGCGGCTGGTACCGGCACATCACGTTGGTGATCGCCGGGTACACGGCGCTGGAGATGGCTCGCGCCGAGTCACAGCTCTCGCTCGTCCACGTGTGACGGAGTCCCAGCACGCCCCTCGTGGCGTGCTGGGAGCTACCAGGCAGGAACCGAACGGACCTCGACCACCGCGCAGGACCACGAGAATCCCGCGCCGGTGCCGACCAGCAGGCACAGCTGGCCCGGCCGGGCCTTGCCCGACGTGACCAGGTGGTCGAGCCCCGCGATCTGGTCCCCCGCACCGAGATGCCCCACCTGCCGGGCCCACGGCCACGTCGACCTGTCCGGGTCGACCCCGAGCCTCCGGAAGAGCCCCAGGTCCAGGCGCCGCCGCCCGAACGCGGGCAACACGAACCAGTCGATCTCGTCGAGCTTCACGCCGGCGTCGGCCAGCGCCTTGTTGACCACCTCGTCCTGACCGGCGTCGACCCTGTCGATCGCGAACTGCATGCCGACGCGCTCGACGAACTGCTGCTTGCGCGTCTCGAGGCTCATCGGCTGCGGTGCCACGTGGGCACCGTCCTCGAACGGGTCCGTGCCGCGGTGCATCTGCTCCAGGTCCGCGTCGGACACCATCGCGAGGGACAGCAGCCGGGCCAGGCCATCCTTCTTGGACAGCAGAACCGCCGTTCCGCCGTCGGCGTAGACCGTGCCGGGATCGGTGTTCCAGCGGTCGAACCCCGGCGGGCAGAACTTGTCGCCCGTCGTCACGAGCACGAGCGCGTCGTCCGCGCACCCCGCTAGGTGGTGCCGGCCCAGGTGGATCGCCGCCATGCCGCCATTCGACATCTGCCGCACGTCGATCGCCGGAGCGCGTCCGCCGACGGACTCGCGCTGCACGAACGACGCCGCGGGCCACATCTCCCGGCCCTGGTAGTACATGTTGGCGTGCAGCACGAGCTCGACCCGGTCCGCACCGCCGCCGTTGCGGGCCAGCGCCTCGCGTGCCGCCCACGCCGCCATCTCCGCGGGCGACTCGTCCCCGGCCACCCTGACCGCCTCGACCTGGCAGCGGCGGAAGCTCTTCTGGTGGAACAGTCCCGCGTGGACGGCGCTCTCGGCGTCGACGGCCGGCGGGAGCCAGACCGCCGTGGCCGCGACGAACACGTCACCGTTCGGCGGCATCGGTCAGCACCTTCCGCTCCCGCCGGGCCCCCGGCTCGTCGTCGATGGACTCGGAGAGGTGGACCTTCGCGTGCAACCGGCGCAGGAAGCCCGGCGCCCACCAGTTCGCCCTGCCCATCATGGACATGAGCGCGGGCACGAGCGCCGACCGGATCAGGGTGGCGTCCATCAGGATCGCCAGCACGATGCCGAGGCCCGCCATCTGGATGATCGACACCTTCGAGGCGATCAGGCCGGCGAACACGATCGCCAGCAGCAGGGCCGCGGAGGTGAACACCGCGCCCGTCTTCTTGATGCCCTCGACGACGGCGAGGTTGTTGTCGCCGGTGCGGTCGTACTCTTCCTTGATCCGCGCCACCAGGAACAACTCGTAGTCCATCGACAACCCGAAGGCGGCGCAGAACATCAGCACCGGCATGGCGTTGTCGAGGTACCCGGACGAGGTGAACCCGAGCAGGCCCTCGAGGTTGCCGTCCTGGAAGCCCCACACCATCACGCCGAACGTGGCGGTGAGGCTCAACAGGTTCAGGAACAGCGCCTTGATCGGCACGACCAGGCTGCCGGTCAGCAGGAACACCAGCACCAGCGTGAAGATCATGATCAGTGCGAGCGCGATCGGCAGCCGCTCGGCGATGACCTGCTTGTTGTCGACCAGCCGGGCGGACTCGCCGCCGACCAACGCGCCGTGCTCCCGGCCTGCCGCGCGGATGCTCCCGACCGCGTCGGCGGCCTCGCCGGAGAAGACCTCGATGTTCGGGCGCAGCAACACCGTCAGGTACGAGGACTTCTCGGTGGACGTGGCCTCGCGGATGCCCGGCACCGGGGTCCCGAGCGCGCCCTTCTCGTAGATGCCCTCGGCACCGCGCACGATGCTGACCTGCGAGATCGAGGAGATCTTCGCGGCCAGCTCGCCGAGCGCCCGCTGGTCGGCCTCGTCGCGGCCGAGGTCCGGCAGGTAGACGCTGACCGGGAAGGCCGTGTTGCCGGAGAAGTTGTCACGGATCTGCCGGCCGACGTCGCGCACCGACGCGTCCTGCGGGAGCACCCTGTCGTCGGACTTGCCGATGGCGATGTGGAAGAACGGCAGGGCGAGCAGCGCCAGGCCGACGACGCCCACCGCCGCGACCGGGAAGCGCCGGCGGATGGTCCAGCGGGACAGGCGTTCCCAGCTGCGCTCGCTGGGGTTGATGGACGGCAGCCGGTGCAGCGAGCCCTTCTCGACGTTGTGCCCGAGCAGCCTGAGCATCGCGGGCAGCACGACCAGGGCGCCGAGCATCGCGACCAGGACCACCGGCACCGCCGCGTACCCGAAGGACCGCAGGAACGGCAGGGGGAACAGCAGCAACGTGCCGAGCGAGAGCGCGACGGTGATGCCGCTGTAGAGCACGGTCCGGCCGGCCGTGCGCATCGTCCGGCTCACCGCGTCGGGAACCGCGTGCCCGTTGGCCAGTTCCTCGCGGTACCGGGTGACCATGAGCAGGCCGTAGTCGATGCCGAGGCCGAGGGCCAGGGCACTGGTCAGGTTCAGCGAGAAGATCGAGACTTCGGTGAACTCGGTGAGCGCGCGCAGCACGAACAGCGTCGCAGCGGCGGACAGCGCGCCCATCGCGATGGGCAGCAGGGCCGCCACGATGCTGCGGAACACGAACAGCAGCAGGATCATGCTGATCGGGATCGCGATCGCCTCGGCGATCAGCATGTCCGCCATGATCTGGTCCTGGATCGCGCGGAACACCTCGGCGTTGCCGCCGATCTGCACCTTCACCGCGCCCTGCCGCGAGTCGTAGCGCTCGTGCATGCCGCGCAGCCACTCGCTCTTGTCGTTCTGCGAGCCGTCGAGTTCGACGATCACGATGGCGGACCTGCCGTCGTTGCTGCGCAGACCGCCCTGCTGCGGGTTCTCCCAGTAGCTGACGACCGACTTGACCGCGCTGTCGTCCTTCAAGTCGGTCGCGACCCGGCTGCCCGCCGCGGCGGCCTCCGGATCATCGACGGAACCGGAGCCCGCCGTCACCAGGAACACGGCGTCCGACTCGCCGACTTTGAAATCCCGCTTCAGCTCGTCGGTCGTCGCCACCGATTCCGTGCCGTTGGCGTCGAATCCACCGCCCGAAAGATGGGGAATGACCCCGACACCTGTGACGAGTGTCACCAGCAGGATTGCGGCGGCGGAGAAGAGGACGACTTTCGATCTCTTTTGCCCAAGATCTTTCACGTGACTCAGCCGCTCCCCTGCCTGGCCTGATCGTGATCAGTAGTCAGTTGACGACGCTACCGGCCACCGCCGCCACGACTCCAGCCCGAAATGCGCTCCCACAGCCATATACGCAGTTAGGTTCCGCGCTTCCCGGAGCGCTTCGCCGACACCGCCACCTTGAGGTTGAACGCGCCCGTCATGATCTTCTCGACAATGCTTCCGGGCGGCGGCAGCAGTTGCAACTGCTGTGCGAGGTCCATGCTGTCCATATAAGCGTCCATCCGGGTGATGAGACCGTTCTCGACGGTGAAGAACTCGGCCATCCGGGCGGTCCACGGCCGACCGTTGGCGCTGAGCCCGTTGAACTTCCCACCGGTGAAGGTGCCGGCCAGGGTGACCTGGACGGCCACCCGCCCGGCGCTGTCGGAGACGATGGCGTCGATCGTCGTCCGCGCGTCGGGAAACGCGCCGTAGAACGACCGCAGGTGCGGGCCGAGCTCGGTCTTGGCCCGCATCTCGCCCTTGAGCGGCAGGAACTCCACGCCGTCGGGGTGCCAGCACGCGAGCACGCCGTCGATGTCGTGCCGGTTGTACGCCTCGTAGAGCCGCTTCACCACGGCGATCGCGGGATCGGTCACGGTGGTCACCCCCTCACCGCCGAGGGAGCGACCGGGCTTTCTGCGGCCGCGCGCACCTGGCGCACACCGGCAGCGAACAGCCACACGAACCCGAGCATCGAGAACAGCAGGAACATCAGCGTGGTCACCAGGAACGACGACCCCAGCAGGTAGATCAGGCAACCGGTGACGAGGCCGCCGAGTCCCGCGGTCACGCCGAGCATGCCGATCCAGCGCGGGTAGAACGCGTCGCGCAGCATCGCGAGCGAGTACAGCGGCATCGCGACGCCGAAGAACAGCGCGTACCACAGACCGAGCATCGCCAGCAGCAGCAACAGGATCAAGTACGCCACCGGGTACGCCGCGGCTTTGCCGGCCTCGTCGGCGGCGACGTAGAAGTCCGCGATGTGCTTGGTGGTGAAGCCGTCGACGCCCATCAGCACGATCATCACGGCGGCCGAGAGGATCGCCGAGCCGTTGGCGTAGCGGACGAGGTCGGGCCGGTCGACGTGCTTGAGCGTCCTGCCGATCGCGAGCATCGCGAACATGTCGAGCACCACCGCGATCGAGATGCCCAGGTGCAGCGGGATCCACAGGTTGCCGGACTCGTGCACCTCCTTCATGAACGGTTCGGTGGGCACGTCCTGGTGCGGGTGCAGCATGTTGACGACGACGGAGAGGACCGTGCCCCCGATCGCGAGCCAGCCGCCCAGCTTCAGCTCACGCGCCGTGATCTTTGACCCAGAAGCAGACACTGTCAGCCTTTCATCCCAGCGTGAGCGGGAGCTTGTCGAGGGAACGGAGGATCGCCGTGTCGCGCCACACCGGTTCACCACCGATGCGGACGTCCGGGAACCTCTTCGCCAGCGCGGAGAACACGATCTCCGCCTCGGTCTTGGCGAGCGCGGCGCCCAGGCAGAAGTGCGGGCCGTGTGCGAACGTCATGTGCCGGTTGGCGTTGGCGCGGGTCAGGTCGAGGCGGTCGGGCTCGGGGAAGACGCCGGGGTCGCGGTTCGACCCGCCGAGCAGCACCACGACCATCTCGCCCTTGCGGATCGTCGTGCCCGCGACGTCGATGTCCTCCATCGCCTTGCGGGCGGTGACCTGCACGGGCGCCTCGTGGCGCAGCAGCTCGTCGACCGCACCGGAGACGATGCCCGGCTCGCGCCGCAACCGCTCGAACTGGTCGCGGTTGGTCAGCAGCGAGTGCACGCCGTTGGCCAGGTGGTTCATGGTCGTCTCGTAGCCGACCGTCACCAGCAGCACGCACATGAAGATGATCTCGAAGCTGTCCGACGCGCGTCCCTCGGCGTGCGCCTGGATCAGCGCGCTGACGAGGTCGTTGCGCGGCTGGTCGAGCCTCGACTCGAGGATGTCGACGAACCGGTTGCTGATCTCCAGCATCGACTCGCCCGCGAGGTTCACCCGCTCGCTCGGCGCGTCCCACTCGAGCAGGCCCGCGAGCGCCCAGCCCTTGTCGTAGAAGAACTTCTGGTCCTCCGGGGTACTCGCGCCGAGGATCTCGGTGACCACCCTGATCGTCATCGGGTAGGCGAGGTCGCTCATGAACTCCATCTCGCCGCGGGTGCCGAGCGAGGCGTCCAGCAGCTCGTTCGCGATCTGCTCGATGCGACCGCGGAAGTTCGTCACGATGCGCGGCGTGAACGTCGTCGAGACGATGCTGCGCAACCGGCGGTGCGCCGGGTCGTCGAGGAAGTAGTAGAAGCCCTGCATGATCTGGTCGACGGTCTCGTTGGCCGCGTGCTGGCGCTCCAGGAAGTTCGACCCCGGCCGCACGTGCCACTTGCTGCTCTTGAGCACCTCGACCACGTCGTCGTAGCGCGGGACGACGTACGCGTTGAAGCCCTCGTGCCAGAAGATCCGGTGGTTCTCCCGCAGCTCCTGGTACTTGGGGTACGGGTTCTTCCGGAACTCCGGGTCGGTCAGGTCGAAGTCGACCGTCTCCACCACCGCGCTCATGATGTCTCCTCCTGCTTCAGGTCCCCTGCCCACACCTCTCCGCCGGACCGCGCTGCGGCCGCGCCTCCCGCGGGTTTGGGCAGCGGGGCGTACTTCGGCCGCCGCATCAGGTACTGGCGTTCGATCTCCATGCCGATCCGCTTCGCGACGATCCCCAGCACCCGCGGCACCGTGAACCGCCGGTCGCGCACCAGGAGCCGAGCCGCCTTGAGCATCAGGCCCGGTGTGAGCACGGCGTACGGGGACGCGCGGTGCGAGAGCACCTCGTCGATGAACATCTGCCGCACCCGGTCGTCCGCCGCGATGCAGCGCAGCATCTCGCGCTCCAAGGGGTCCATGTCGCCCGCCTTCGCGAGGTCCCAGGCGAGCCAGTACATCGGGGTCGCGTCCCGGTCGCGCCACTTCCACCACGCGCGCATGGCCTTGTCCACGGCGGCGGTGTCACGGAAGTCGACCGCGGACAGGTCCGCCGCCATGCGTTCGGCCTGCCGCAACGCGTCCGAGATGCCCTGTCCGACCGTCGGGTCCTTGAAGTGCCCGGAGTCACCGACGAGCGCCCAGCCGGGGCCGGCCGACTCACGGAAGTAGCCGGGCACGTAGGCGGTGCCGACGAGCGAGCTGACGCGCCTGGCCCGGGCCAGGAACGGCCGCAGCGGCACGCACGCGGCCACCGCCTCGTCGTAGCTTTCGGGCAGCCTGCGCTTGAACGCGGCGAAGTGCTCGAGACCGGGTGACACCATGACGGTGAACCTGTCGCTGTCGGACTGGAAGCCGAGCGTCAAGTCGGGGCCGGTGCGGTAGTGGTGCACGGCGGCGGGGCCCTCCTCGACAGCGCCCTCGTAGTCCGCCCAGTACACGAACCGCTGGTTCTCGGTGACGTTGTAGGTGCGGGCGCCGACCAGGTCGCTCACCTTGGAGTTGCGGCCGTCCGCGCCGACCAGCAACGTCGTCGCCACGACCTCGGTGGCGCCCGCCGACTTGAGCTGGACACCGCTGACCCGGCCACCCGCGTCCTTCAGCACGCCGACGAGCGAGGTGCGCAGCCGGACGTCAACGCCCTCCTTCTCGGCGATGTCGACGAGGAACTTGTCCAGGAGGTTGCGGCTGATGCTGATGCCACCGGGCGGCCAGTCCTCGTGCGCCTTGACCACCGAGTCGAGGCTGATCCCGTCGTAGATCGGGCGCATCGCCGTCAGGAACGGCGCCCCGGTGCTCACGAGGTCGTCGAGGATGCCGAGCTTCTGCATGCACCGCACGCCACTGACCTGGATCAGGTGGGTGGACAGCGTGTCGCTCGGGAACTTCACCCGGTCGACGAGCATGACGGACACGCCGGCACGGGCGAGGTGGATGGCGAGCGAGGCGCCCGCGATCCTGGCTCCGACGATGACGACATCCGGGTCATGCGAGGACATTCACGACCACCAACCCGAGAACGGCGAGGCGCAGGGCGAAGAAGCCGTAGTTGCGCTTGTTGCGCCACTGGCCCCGCAGCCCGTTGCGCAGCACGTAGAACTGGAACGCCCAGGCGGGCAGGAGGGCGACTACCGCCCAGTGACTCATGACACCGAACGCGACGGCGCCGATGGTCAGCAGCCACGTGGAGCAGAAGACGACCGCCACGAAGACCTTGTTGCCCCGCACGGAGGTCAGTGCCGCGACCGTCCGCCGCCCGACCTTGCGGTCGTCCTCGGCGTCGGCGCTGTTGGAGCAGATCAGGACCTGCACGAGCCAGGTGCCGAACAGGATCCCCTGCACGACCGCGACCGCGTCGAGCCGCTGCAACGACGCGGCGTACGGCAGCCACACGCTGGCCGCGAGCGTCACGCCGGTCAGGGTTTCGCCGCCACCGACGATCCGGTAGCTGAAGTTGATGCCGGCCGAGTACTGTGCGCCGAGCACCACGACGCCGAGGCCGCCGACGAACGCCCACCATGGCCGGAAGTCGGCCACCACGGCGAACCCGACGATGCAGGCCACGGCGAGCCCCGCGGTGACGAACGCGAAGGTCTGCGCCTGCCGCACGGTGAGGTGCCCGTGCACCAGCGGTTTGACCTGGCTGCGGTTGCGTTCCGGCGCGTAGTTGCGCAGGTCGCTGCCGTCCTTGAAGCCGGTGATGTCGTCGAACGCGTGGGTCGCCCACATGCCGACCGCGATGGCCGCGAAGAACAGCAGGCACAGCAGGCTCGACCGCACGTCGAGCACTCCTGTGCCGATCACCAGCGACCAGGCGAGCACCGGGCCGAGCCAGATCTCGAACAGGCTCGCCTTGCCGAGTCTCGCGAACGCCCCGACCCGTTGCGCCGGGGACAACACGGCTGACGAGGTCGTCATCGTACCGGTCCTTTCCGCAAGAGCATTCCCATGCCCGCACTTGTGCCGGTCCGACGGCGCCTTCCCGGCCTACAGTCGGTCTCGTGAACCAACACCTCCGCGCCGCCGCCGCCGGACTGGCGGGCACCGCCGGCTACACGTTGCTCAGCAGGGCGTTGAAGGCTCGCGCCGCCGACCACCACGAGTCCGTGCAGCCGGTGACGGTCGCCGCCGCGCTCACCACGGGCGCCGAGGTGCGGCCCCGCGGCCCGCTGAACTTCGCGCTGCACTGGGGCTACGGCGCCTGGGGCGGTGTCGCCCGCGGGCTGCTCGAGCGGCGCGGCCTGAGCGGCTGGCGCGCCGAGGCCGCCCACCTCGCCGTGGTCTGGTTGCCGTGGCGGCTGTTGCTGCGCGCCAAGCGCGGGCACCGCACCAGGCCGTCCGCCCTCGCGCTCGACTTCGCCAAGCACTCGGTGTACGTCCTGGTGACCGGCGCGGTGCACCGCGGGATCAGGCAGCGGTGAGGCGGTCCTCGGGGTCGGCATGATCAGCTCGCCGCCTGCTGCGCCCGCGAGATCGTGACGGCCCCGGTCCACCCGTCGACCACGGCGTGCTTGCCGAGGTCGACGTCGGGCACGGAGACCCCTGCCACGAAGGGGATGCCGAGCTCGCGGCAGACGATGGCGACGTGCGAGAGCACGCTGCCGTACTTGCTCACCACGCCGTCGGGCAGCACTGCGAGGACGTAGTTGCCGTCGACGCGGTCCCCGACGACGATGCGGCCCTCTTCACCGTCGCTTTCCCGCACCAGCGTGCCCTCGGCCCAGCCGGGGGCGAGCGCGGTGCCGGTGTCCGCCGCCGTGCGGCGGGGACGCCGTGCCTCGGTCAGGCCGCGGCTCTGGTGGTGCAGGTCGGTCGGGTAGTCGAGCGCGGCCGCCTCGGCGAGCTCCTCGGAGCGCTGGGCGGCGAGCCGCTTGCGCTCCACGGAGCCGGCCGACCGGAGCTCGTGCACGCCGAGCATCGCGGCCTCCTCGGGCTCCGCGCCGAACGCACCGCGGTCGAGCAGGACGCGGGTGCAGTGCAGCGCCCGCAGCCCGATCTCCTTGGACTTCTCCCGCTCCCCCAGCCCGAGGCCCATGAACTTGACCATGCGCTCGTAGACGGGGCCGAGAGCGGTGCCGAACGGCACGCCGACGTGGTCGGGCACGACCTCGGGCCTGGCCTGGGCGGGCTTGGCCCGCAGCAGCGACGCGGCGGACGAGAGGCTGGCCGAACCGAACCGGGCGAACGCCGGGGTCGCATCGGCGACCTCGTAGTTGTTCATCCGGTCGAGGTCCACGGTCAGCGCGCCGGCACCGGCACTGCTGTTCTGACCGTCGTCCTCGCGGTGCGCGCTGGCGCGCAACAGCTCCAGCGCGGTGCCCTCGTCGTACTGCGTCTGCAGGATCCGCTTGGCGGCCGCCGACGCGACGAACGCGACGCAGGTCGTGCGGATGTGCAGCGCCCACGCCGACCGTCCCGCGCGGATGGCCGCCTCGACCGCGACACCGCTCTGCCAGGCGCCGCCGGATTCGACGGCGTCCATCGTGGCCTGCTCGGCGGCGGCGAGGTCGGCGTGCGCGCGGCCGAACGCCTCGGCGTTGGAGGCCAAGAACTTGAGCCCGCCCGCGAGCCTGCTCAGCCGGTGCAACTGGCTCGGGCGCTTCTCCCGCTTCACGTCCGGTGCCGGGCCACCGAGCAGCAACTCCCAGATGTCCTCGGGAGCCACCAGCGGCAGTTCGTCCGCGAGCCGCTCGACCGTCGTCATGTTGAAGAACGGTCGGAAGCCGAAGTAGCTCACGAAGTGCGGACGCGCGCCGCGGGGGCGTTCGCGGCCGAACTTGTCGGCAGCGGCGCGGAAGCCCTGCTCCATGCCCGCGCCGATGATCGACCAGGTGAGCGGTGACAGCAGTTCCGGAGCGACCTCGCGGAAGTTGTGGCCGCTGTGCACCGAGTTGCGGTCGGTGAACGGCGTGTCGAGCGAGAAGCTCGGAAGAGTGGTCACGGCAGACGCTCCCGCAGTCGAGAGAATTCGTAGTCGAGCGCCTCCACGAGGTAGCTCCTGTCGGCGGGTGCGGTGACCCTGCCCGTCTCGAGCAACTCGTCGAGGCAGCGCAGCTCGAGGTCCCACACGGCGTTGCAGTAGTCGAAGACCTCGCGCTCCATCGGCAGGTCGAGCCAGCTCGGCCGGACGATCGCGCCGATGGCGCGGGCGAGCCTCGCGCTGCGGATCCGCTTGGCCCGCACGCCGAACCTCGCGTTGATCAGGTCGAAGATCTCCGCGTAGGTCGGCGACTTGGGGTCGACCGCCCACACCGACGACCCACCGGTGCCGAACCGCACCCGGTCCACGATCACCTGGGTCGCGAAGTCCAGCGGGCACGACCAGTAGCGGTTGGACCCGACCACCGGCAGCGGCCAGCCGCCCGCGAGCAGCCGCAGCAGTTCGAACAACGCCTGCGGTGGCGCCGAGCGGTCCGCACCGTCCTGCGTGGCGACGACGTGGCCGGCGCGCACGATGTCGACCGGCAGGCCGGACGCCTTCGCGAGCTTCTCGCCGTGCAGCTTCGCCCACTCGTAGAAGTTGCGGTGCCGCATGGTGTCCGGGATCAGGTCGCTGCGCAGCCGCTGCTTCACGTCACCGACGGCGAGCAGGCTGGACACCAGCACGACGTTGCGCAGGTTCGGGCACGCCTGGGCGAACCTCAGCACGCCACGCAGCGGTACTACGTGCTCCGCCTGGGCGTCCGACAGCGAGATCGACAGGTTGAACCCGCCGGTCGCGACGACGATCGAGGTGACCTCGGCGGCGAGCGACGAGGCCTCGTCCTCGGCCAAGCCGAGACCGGCCCGGCGCGCGTCACCCACGTGCACCTTGGCGTAGGACTCGATGTGCGGGGCCGGCCTGCGCACGAGGCCGTGCACCTCGAGGTCGTGGCCGGCCGCGGACTCGGCGAGCGCCGATCCGAGGTGGCCACCGGCTCCAACGATCAGGACGCTCATGCAGGCCACCCCGCGTAGTAACTGCCGATCTTCGGCGGATCGTCGTGCAGCGGCATGCCCAGCGTCTTCACCAGGCTGCGCACGGAGACCTCGCGGCCCAGGCCCGTTCCGGTGTAGACGGTCCGGGAGGCGAAGTACCGCAGGCCGATCACCGCGGCGTTGCGCGGGTGCTCGTCGAGCCGGTCCGCCTGCAGCGAGATCGCCTTGAGCCAGTTCGGGGGCATCCGCACCGGGCGCGGGAACGACTGCGGTTCGCGTTGCGCCGCGACCGACGCCTCGCGGATGAACGACTCGACGAACGGCGCGGCCGCCGCCTGCCCGATGTTGTGCACGTCGACCAGGTCCTGCTGGGTGCCGTCGACGAGCTCGACGAGCCTCGCGGCGACGAGGTCGCGCGGGCAGACGTCGAGGCGGGCACCCGTGCTGTACGGCAGGACCTTGAACCAGCCGCTGGTGATCAGCCTGGCGAGCGGGACCTTCTTGGCACCGCTGCCACCCTCGCCGGACACGGGGTCGAGGTCGCCGGACAGCGCGGGGATGCGCGCGATCACCGACGGCACGTCGTACTTGCGTGCGGCGCGGGCCACGGCCCACTCGCCGCGCAGCTTGCTGCGCTCGTACTTGGTGAGCTTCTCCTTCTCCTCCAGGAGGACCTCGCCGACCTCGTCGCCGGACTCGTAGCCGACGTAGAGCGAACCGGCGTGCACGAGCTTCGCGCCGAGCCTGCGGGCCAGTTCCGCACCCTGCTCCGCGCCGTCAATGTTGATCTTGGCGAGTCGCGACCACGGTGCCGACCACGCCACGTCGCCCGCGACGTTGAGCACGACGCGCACACGTCCGCGCAGGTCGTCGACCTGGCGATCGGTCAGGCCCCAGTTCGGCAGCCTCAGGTCCCCCTCCACCGCCTCGACCTCGGCGCCGCTGCGGCGGGCGAGGGACCGGCCGCGCTGCTCGAAGTCCCGGCCGCGGATCACCGCGACGACGGGCTCGCGCAGCCTGCGGAGCACCGCCAGGCCGAGGAAGCCGGTGCCCCCGGACATCAGTACGGTCATTGCGCTGCCTCCAAAGCAACGAACTTCACGATGCTCTCCCGCTTGGCGAGCCTCGCGAGGGTGGTGCCCGGACCCGCGTCCCACAGCTGTTCGACACCGAGTCCCCGCACCGTCCGCGTCGCGTCCAGCCAGCGGACGGGCAGCAGGAGCGCGCGGATGACGAGCTCCCGGATCAGAGCGGGGTCGTCGTGCACCTGCCCGTCCACCGAGGACACGAACGGGACGCTCGGCGCCCGGAACTCGACGGCCTCGACCGCTTCGCGCCACCGCGGGATGGCGCCGTGCATGAGCGGGCTGTGGAACGAGCCGCCGATCGGCAGCACCTCCACGAGGGCGCCGATCTCCTTGGCCACCTCGACGCACGCCTCGACCGCGGCCACGTCACCGGACAGCACGGTCTGTCGACTGCCGTTCAGGCCGGCGATCTCGATCACACCGCCGGAGCGCGCCACGGCCTGCCGGCGCAACCACTCCACGCCAGTGACGTCGGTGCCCATCACCGCGATCATGGAGCCGCGGCGCTCGGCCTGCTGCGCGTGGCAGATCTCGCCGCGTCGCTGCGCGAGCACGAAACCGTCGTGCGGGTCGAGCACGCCGGCGAACGCCGCGGCGGTGAGCTCACCCAGGCTGTGGCCGAGCACGACGGGCACGCCGGCGGTGCCGAAAGCCGCCTCGGCCGAGGCGATTCCGGCCGCGTAGGTCGCGGGCTGCGACACCGACGTGTCGCCGAGGTCGAGCGACTCCGGGTCGGTGGCACCCAGGAACTCCGCCACCAGCGGGTGCGCGCGGTGCTCGCGCAGCGCGGCGACCGTGGCGTCCTTCTTGTTGCCCTGTCCGGGGAAGGCGATGCCGGGGATCATGAGATCGACAGCCCTCCGTCGATGGAGAGCACCTGGCCGGTCATGTAACCGGCGTCGAGGAGCAGGCCGACGCCCTCGGCGATCTCGTCCGGCGTGCCGAAGCGGCGCACCGCGGTGCGGTCGAGGAAACCCTGGCGGATCGCGTCCGGGACCTCGTCGGTCAGCCTGGTCTCCATGAAACCGGGCGACAACGCGTTCACCGTGACGTTGCGCTTGCCGCACTCGAGCGCGAGCGACCGGGTGAAACCGATGACGCCCGCCTTCGACGCGGAGTACGCGGTCTGGCCGCGGCTGCCGATGATCCCCGCGGGGGAGACGACGTTGATGATCCGGCCCCAGCGCCGGCTGAGCATGCCGGCGACGACGGCGCGGCACGTGTGGAACGTGCCGATCAGGTTCGTCTGGATGGTCGCCTGCCAGTCTTCGACGGACTGCGTCGCCATCAGGCCGTCCCGCCGGATCGCGCCGGAGTTCACCAGCACCGACACCCCACCGAGCTCCGCGGTGACCTGCTCGTTCATCACGCGCACGGAGTCCCAGTCGCCGACGTCCGCGCGGACCACGGTGGACGGGTTCGTCAGGTCGGCCTGCACCTTGCGGGCGCCGTCCTCGTTGCCCGAGTAGTGCAGCGCGACCCGGAAGCCCCTGGCGTCCAGCAGTTTCGCGATCGAGGCGCCCAGCGCGCCGGACGCTCCGGTGACGAGTGCGACGTCCTTGCTCACGTCGTCCCGCCCACCAACGCGGTCCGGGTGGCCGCGATGTAGTCCTGCATCGCGGCCAGCGCCGTCGTGCCGGCGGGGTGGTTCGCGGCCGAGCGCACGAGCTGACCGGCCTTCCTGGTGCCGTCGCCCTTGGCCAGCACGACCGCCGCCGCGGACGAGTCACCCTCGTGCGCGAGGAGGTGGTGCTCGCCGTCGGGCATGTCGTACGCGACGACCATGGCCACGTCCGCGGTGCCGTCCGCGATCGTCGAGATCGCCACCGAGGTGATCATCGACAATGAGTCGGCCCCGCCGATGTAGTGCATGCACGGACCGCGGAACCCGGTGGTGATCGCGATGTTGCAGATCGGGTTGTTCGGCATGCGCCGCAACCAGTCCGTCGGGTTCGCCGGGTGCGTGTAGAAGTGGCTGAGCCGCTCGACGCGGTCCTCGGACTCCACCTCGGCGTAGTCCGGCACCGGCACCGACGGGTCCCAGCTGCTCACCGTGAAGAGGGCGAACCGCTCCGGGTCACCCTGGCCGAAGCGCCTGTTCAGCTCGACGGCGGCCACGTACGGCGCGTAGAACGTCCGGTCCAGCAACCGCCGGACCGGTCGCTGGCCCACCTTCTTCGAGTATTCGACGAGATCTTCCGGCAGTTCGTCGGCACCGAGTGCGGCGACGACCGAGAAGTCGTCCGCATTTGCGATTTCACGCACGCCGTTCACCCCCTGCCGATCACGAGCGACGCGTTGTGGCCGCCGAATCCGAAACTGTTGTTCACGATCTTGTCGAGCTTCATCTCGCGCGCACCGTTCGGGATGTAGTCGAGATCGCAGCGCGGATCCGGGTTGACCAGGTTCACCGTCGGCGGAGCGATCTGATCGCGCAGCGCCAGCACGCAGAGAACCGTTTCCACGGCACCCGCGGAAGCCATGCTGTGCCCCAGCACGCCCTTTACCGAGCTGACCGGGATCCGCTCGGCGACCTCGTTGCCGAACGCCTGGCGGATCGCGAGCGTCTCGCACCAGTCGTTGTCGCGGGTGCTCGTGCCGTGCGCGTTGATGTAGTCGATGGCCGACGGGTCGAGCTCGGCGTCGTGCACGGCGCGGCTCATCGCGTACTGCGGCCCGAGCGCGTCCGGAGGGGAGGCCACCATGTGGTAGGCGTTCTGCGAGAACCCGAAGCCGTCGATGGTCGCGAGGCGGTCGGCGCCGCGCGCTCGGGCGTGCCGCTCGGACTCCAGCACGACGAACGCCGCGCCTTCCGCCAGCAGGAACCCGTCGCGGTTGGCGTCGAACGGGCACGACGCCTCCTCGGGCGGGCAGTCCCTCGCGGTCATCGCGTAGAGGCTGCAGAACGAGAAGTAGTCGATCTCGCGCAGCAGGCTGTCCGTACCGCCCGCGATGACGACGTCGGCCTCACCGGAGCGGATGAGCTTCGCGGCGGAACCGACGGCGAGCGCTCCACCCGCGCAGGCGCCGTAGAGCGCCGTCGTGCGCCGGGCACCGGTGGTCTCGGCCACCGCGCCGACGATGTCGGCGACCTTGCCCAGCTGCGCCGGACGTCCCGGCCCGGGCATCTGACGCTCGCCGTGGGTCGCGACGACCGCGATGTCGACGCCGGCCTCCGCACCGAGCCCCGCGTGCCGCATCGCCTCGCGAGCGGCGTGCTGACCGAACGCGATGGCGTGCGAGCCGTCGAGCGGCGCGGACTCGAGCGTCGGCACCGGGGCACCGACCCGCGTGGCCGCGTCGAAGAGCGGGAACCGCTGCAGGTACTGGCCGAAGCGCTTGCCGGCGGCGACGGCGTCCCACGTCTCCTCGGCGGACCAGCCCCCGGGCGTGACGGCCCCCAGCCCGGTGACCCAGACCGCGTCGCCGCTAGACACCGGCGCCCACCCGGTCGGCGATGAACTCCACGATGTTGCCGACCGACAAGCGGCGCGAGACCTCCGCCAGCTCCTGGTCCGACAGCTGACCACCGGTGCCGACGTCCGGCAGGAACCGCGCCAGCTCCGTCAACAGGTACTTGACCTCACCGTCGTTCACACCGATGCCGAACTCGCCCTTGAGCGCCAGGATCAGCTCCAGCAGGTCCAACGAATCCGCGTCCAGGTCATCCACCAAACGCGAGTCCAGCTCAATCGAGTCGGCGTCCAACTCCAAATGCTTCGCCATCTGGGTGCGCAGACGCTCGAAGATCTCGACACGAGTCACAGACATGGTGATTCTCCACCCCACGTACGACAATTGACACCGGCACGAGGAGTAGCCGGTACCGCGTACTAAACACCGCGCCGAGCAAGGGACTCAAACCTAGCTCCGCACTTAGGGGCAATCGCTGCTACAACCGCAGATACTGCCATCCGGGGCCACATCCGCACTTGTGGCTTCCCTGCCGTGTCGGGATTGGACGACCCTGACGGCCACTTCGAAATCCTTACTGCTGGGAGCTGCTCGTGGTGAATCGCCGATCGCTCGCCGGACGCCGGTTCTCGATCCCCGCGCTCCGCGTCGATGCCGGTGAGAGCGCTTTGTACGCCGCCGCCGTCGGTGACGAACCGAAGAGCGGCACCGCACCCGCGTTCTACGCGGTGCGCCTGGTCGCACCGCTGTGGCGGCTCATCTACCAGGCCCCGGAGCTCGGGACGGCCGACCAGCTGGTGCTGCACGCGGAGCAGAAGATGTTGTTCCACCGCGACATCCGCATCGACGAGGTCCTCGACGGGCACGCGGAGGTGCGGGACGTCGTCGGCTTCGGCTTCGGCGACGCGGCCATCATCCGGTGCTCCCTCGTGGACAGCGCCGGCTGTTCCGTCGTCACGATGGAGAGCACGCTCGCCGTCCAGGGCAGCAGCGGTTTCCCACCAGACCGGCGGCGCTTCACCCAGCCGGCCAGGAAGGACCTCGCGGTGGAGCTGAGCCAGTACTTCGGCGAGGAGACCCCGCAGCGGTACGCCGACGCGGCCGACGACCACAACCCGTTGCACCTCGACGACGAACTCGCTCGCCAGGCGGGGCATCCGCGCCGGATCGTGCACGGCATGTGCACGCTCGCGACCGGCATCAGCGGGCTGGTCACCAAGCTCCGCCGGAACCCGGACGCGCGGCTGTCCTACGTGCGCGCCCGGTTCACCAAGCCGGTGCTGCCGGACACCGCCGTCGACTTCACGGCGCACCGCTCCGGTTCGCCGAACACCTACCTCGTGTCGGCGAAGCACGGGGGCAAGGCCGTGCTGAAGAGCACTTGGTTCCGGATGGCGGGTCAGTGATGACGACCGGTCCGTACAGCGACTACCTCGGCGTTCCCGAGCTGCTGGGTTTGCAGCGCCCGCGGACCGACGTACCCGACGAGTACCTGTTCATCGTGACGCACCAGGCGCTGGAGCTGTGGTTCGCCGAGGCGCTGCACGAGATCGACCAGGTCATCGACGCGATGGGGCACGATCGGTTGACGGCCGCGCGCCACGGCGTGCGACGGCTGCACCGGATCGTGCGGTTGTGGCTCGCCCACATCGACGTGCTGGACACCATGCCGGCCAAGGAGTTCGCGGCGTTCCGGCCGGCCCTGGGCAACGCGAGCGGCCTGCAGTCGGGGCAGTTCCGCGAACTGGAGCTCGCGTCGGGGCTCGCCCGCGACGGCGTGCTGCGGATCGCGCGGGCCGTCGGCTCCGACGACGCGAACGTGCGCCGCCGGGCCGGGAACGCGTCGCTGCGGCGGGCGTTCCTCGACCTGCTCGACCGCGCCGGGACCACGGTCTCGCAGCTGTACCGACCGGAAGCGCCCGATGACGAGGTGCGCGCACTCGCGGAGGACCTCGTCGAGTACGACATGGTCTTCAGCCAGTGGCGTTACCGCCATTACCTGATGGTGCTGCACGCGATCGGCGTCGCGCCGGGAACTGCCGGCAGCGAAGGTTTCTCGTACCTGAGGAAGACCCTGGACAAGTGGTTCTTCCCCGAGCTCTGGAGCGCACGAAGCATGTCAGAGAAGCCGCCACCGGCGGCCGTCCCCCTCGTGGTCCCGCTCGACGGGTCCGTCACGGCCGACCGCGCCGTGCTGGGCGGCAAGGGCTGGGGCCTGCAGCAGATGAACCAGCTCGGCATCCCGGTGCCGCCCGCGTTCACGCTGACCACCCGCGCCTGCGAGGACTACTTCCTCCACGACCGCGTGCTGACCGACGAGGTCTGGACGCAGGTGCTCGGCCAGTTGGAGATGCTGGAGCGGCGCTCCGGGTTGCGGTTCGGCACCTCGCCGTCGCTGCTCGTGTCCGTGCGGTCCGGCGCCCCGGTGAGCATGCCGGGGATGATGGACACGATCCTCAACGTCGGCCTCACCCACGCGAGCGCGGACTGGCAGGTGGAGCAGCTCAGCGCACCGCTGCGCGAGGCGTTCCCCGACCTGCCGACGCTGGTCGCGCTGGACGCGGAGGGCTGCCGCGCGGAGGCGCTGGCACAGCTGCGCTCGGCGATCTGCCGCATCTTCGACTCGTGGCACAGCGATCGCGCGCGGACCTACCGGCAGGCCAACGCGATTCCCGACGACCTGGGCACCGCGGTCACCGTGCAGGCGATGGTGTTCGGCAACCGCGACGAGCTCTCCGGCACGGGTGTCTACATGACCCGCAACCCGATCACCGGTGAGGCCGCGCCGTTCGGCGAGTGGCTGCCGCGGGCCCAGGGCGAGGACCTGGTCGCCGGCAAGCGCACGCCGTTGCCACTGGCCGAGCTGAGCAACCAGCAGCCGGAGGTCTACCGGCAGCTGATCGCGATCGGGCAGCGGCTCGAACGCGCGCACCGCAACGTGCTGGAGATCGAGTTCACGGTCGAGTCCGGCGAGCTGTTCCTGTTGCAGGCCCGCAACTCCTCCAGCTCCGCGGTCGCCGCGGTGCACTGGGCGGTCGACCTGGTCCACGAAGGGCTGATCGACATCTCGGAGGCGCTGTCCCGCGTGCCCGCCGACTGGCTGCCCCCGACCACCGAGGACGCCGCCGTGGACGCGTCCGCCGTCGACGCCGTCGCGACGGGTCTCGGTGTGTCACCGGGCTTCGCGACCGGCTGGGTGGTCGACGACGCGGACGAGGCCGGCGACTTCGCCGACATCGGCAAGCCGGTGATCCTGGCCCGCCCGACCACCAGCCCGCACGACATCCACGGCTTCCTCGTCGCGGGCGCCGTCATCACCGAACGGGGCGGCAGCACGTCCCACGCGGCCGTCGTCAGCAGGCAGATCGGCCTGCCGTGCGTCGTCGGCTGCGGTGACGGCGTGGTGAAGAAGCTGCTGGGCAAGTTCGTCTCGGTGGACGGCTCGACCGGTGCCGTGTACGAGGGTGACCTCACCACCCGGCGAAAGGCGGCCCCACCGTCGCCGCAGATCGCATGTCTCCTTCGCTGGCGCAGCGAATCACAACCGGGGGAAGTCCTGTCATGACCACGACCGAAGAGTTCGACACCGCGGTGCTGTACAGCCTGCTCCTCAAGGGCAGGGCGAGCACGTCGAGCATCGCCGCCGCGATCGGTGCCACCGAGGACGCCACCGCCACCTTGCTGGAGGCGAGCGCCGCGAAGGGCCTGGTGCTGCTGCGCACCGGTCGGATCAGCGGCTGGCTGCTCACGCCCGAGGGCAGGGCGCACGTCGGCGACCGCATCGACACCGAGAAGTCCGCGGTGGACAGGGCGACGATGGGCGCGCTGTACGACGATGAGTTCCTCAGGCTCAACAGCCGGTTCAAGGAGCTGTGCACGCACTGGCAGCTCAAGGGCGGGAACGTCGAGTCCGAGCTGACCCGGATCCACGAAGCGAACCTGGTGCTGCTGGAGCGGTTCACCACGAGCGCCCCCCGGTTCGCGCGGTACGTCCCGCGGTTCGTCGGGGCGTACGACCGGTTCAGCGGTGGTGACGCCACGGCGCTGCTGCAACCGATGCGCGAGTCGTACCACGACGTGTGGCTCGAACTGCACGAGGACCTGTTGATCCTGCTGGACCGCCAGCGCGAAGAGGGCGACTAGGCAGGACTGGGCGACTGTGCGGAGAAGGCCCCTCGGTGATCACCGAGGGGCCTTCTCCGTCCGGCTCGAACCGCAGCTGGCGAGGGCACTTCTCCTTGAACGGCGAGAGCTCACCCCGAACGGGACTCCAGGAACGCCTTGGCCTTCGCCAGCTCGTCCGGTACGTCTTTGGCCAGCCACTTCCCGAAAGGCCGGTCGAGCAACCAGGCCAACGCCGGCGGGAACGTGAACGTCACCCGCCGCGTCACCCAGGTCCCGCCGTCGGCCTCCTCGAAGAGGAAGAACGCCGCGAAGGCCGCGATCTTGTCGGTGAACGCCGGCTCGGCGCTCCCGATGTCGATGCGCGACCTGTCGTCGGACAGCACGACCTTCTGCTTCGTCGCGGGACCGGGCAGTCCCAGCAGTGCGGGTCGGAACTTGAACGTCACGACGTTCCCGTCCCGCTTCACCCAGTGGATCTTGCCGAGCTTCGCGTCGACCTTCTGGTACTGCCTCAGGTCGAGGATGAACTCGATGATGTCCCCCGCAGGCCGGGCGATGTGCGCCCGTGCCTCGCCGTATGCCATGACCTACCTCCCCCTGCGCGTGGTCATGGCGTCGACACTACCCGTGACGCACCGGGCACGGGCGCGCGCTTGATCCGCTTGGCCGTCTTGCGCGCGATCAGGCCGATCTCGCGCAGGTGCCCGGTCAGCGGCGACGCGAACCCGACGAAGTGCAGGCCCTGGTCGGCCCAGTGCTGGTTCTCCTTGCCGTACTGCGGCGGCACGCCCCGGTCATCGAGCACCCCGAGCTGCCCCAGCACGTCGGCGAGCCCGGTCCGGTAGCCGGTGGCCGCGATGACCGCGTCCGCCTCGACCTGCCTGCCCGACTTGGTCACGACGCCGCGGTCGTACAGCTCCACCACTTCGTCGACGACCCCGACCCTGCCGGCGCGGACGGCGGGCACGAACACGCCGTCGTCCACGGCCGGGTTGACGCCGGTGCGCTTGAGCCTGCTGAACATGCCCTCGGTCGGGCGGCCGAGCGGGGTGTCGCCCAGGTCGCCCACGGACAGCCACTGGATGAGCCTGCCACCGAGGTCCTGCACCGCGGTCGGGGCGTGCCGGTTCGTGACCGACAGGCCCTGAAGCGGGATGTTGTACAGCTCGCGCGGCAGGAAGTTCGGCGGTGTGCGGACGGCGACGACGAGCTCGCCGGTCCTGCGCGACAACAGGTCCACCGCGATGTCGACACCGGACACACCGGGGCCGACGACGAGCACGCGCTTGCCCTCGAACGGCTCGGTGCGCCGGTAGTCGGCGGCGTGCAGCAGCTCACCGCGGTAGTCGTCCCGCCCTGGCCAGTCCGGGATGACCGGCTTGCCGTACAGCCCGGTCGCGACCACCACGTGCGCCGCCTCGAAGTCACCCTGGTCGGTGACGACGCGCCAAGGCGAGCCGCGTTCGACCCGCAGCACCTTCACCCCGGTGCGCACCTGGTCCCTGATCGGCGCGGCGTAGGAGTTCACGTACTCGACCAGGTCGTCGCGACCGACCCAGCGGCCGTAGCGCTTCGGCATCGGCTGGCCCGGCATGTGCGAGAGCCACCGCACCGAGTTGAGCCTGAGGTTGTCGTAGCGGCTCGCCCACGAGTGGCCGACCTCGGCGTTCTCGTCCAGCGCGATCGCCTCGACACCGTTGTCCCGCAGGCACCTCGTCACCGCGAGCCCGGCGACACCGGCACCGATCACGACGGTGTTCGTCATGCGTCCACCTTGCGGTAGATGTTCACGTTCTCGTCCAGGCCGAGCGGCCGTGGGTCGATCCGGCCGGTCGCGGCCAGCACGAAGTCGAGCGGGTCACCGGTGACGACGTCACCGCCACCGCGCACGGGAAGGCTTTCGACGCCGTCGAGTTCGAGGGTCGCGGGGCCCCAGCCCCACAGCCCGAGGGTCTCGGCGAGGTGGACGACGCTCGCGCGGAGTCCCGTGCCGCGGTCCGACGGGCGGCCGGTGGCGTGCCGGATGTCGTCGCCGTGCACGTAGAGCTCGTACCAGAGCACGAGAACTGCGCGGCGCAACGGTCCCGGGAACCCACCGGGTGCCCTGGCGACCCACGCGTCGTCGTCGAACCCGGCGAGCACCTGGCCGCACAGCCGGCCGGCGCGTTCCAGTTCCTTCGCCACCTTCGCCGGGTCGCGGTCGCGGCGGTCGGCCGCCTGGCGCGCGGTGACCTCCGGCAGGCCCTGGCCCTGCATCCGGCCGACGGCCACGTCGGCGAACAGGCCGGCGACGTGACCCGCGACGTCGCGGACCTCCCAGCCCTCGCACCGGCTCGGCGCGGTCCACTCCTGCTCGCCCAGCGACCGCACGAGGGATCCGAAGTTCTCGCAGTACTCCGCGATCCCGGCCATCACCTCGGTGCGGGGCAGCACGATCGGTGGCACGACCTGGCGCTGCCTCACGACCGCACCCCGATCGGGAGTACCAGCTCCAACGCCTCGAGCGCGGTCCGGCGTTCGCCGGCGACCGCGTCGACGAGTTCGAAGAGCCTCGGCAACACGTCGGGCCCGTCCTCGGCCGCGGTCAGCGAGATCGCGGCGGCCGTGCTGGGCGCGCGGTCGGACGGGTTGTTGCGATCGGTCTCGGCGACGTCATAGGCGACGACGAGCGCGAGCTTGGCCGCACCGGTCCGCAGGTCGTAGGCCGCCGCGGCGAGCGCCTGCGCGAGCGCGTCGGCGTCACCGACGAAGTGGGCGTTGGGGCCTCGGAAGCCCTCGACGATCGACACCTGGCACAGCGCGTTGTTGGAGAGCATGCGCAGCCAGCCGGTGGGGTTCGCGTCCTCGAGGATGTGCCTGCTGAGCCTGGCGTACTCGTCGCGGGAGCCGTCGGTCGGGAACGGCTGGTCGGGCATGTCGCCGTCCCACCCGCTCACGGTGTAGAGCGCGACGTCCTCGGGCGGGCACACCGGATTTCGCCGGTACACCGCGGCGACGGCCGCGAACGGGCCGTAGGACACCGCGTCGAGGAATCGCAGGATCTTGCGCGAGGCGAACGCCTTGACCTGCCCGCGCACGTCGTCCTGTTGTTCGGCCGCTGAGCAGACGGCCGCGACCTGAATGTTCATGACACCCGCCCGAAAATCAGGGAGGCACTGTGCCCACCGAACCCGAAGCTGTTGCTCAGCACGTGGTCGAACTCGATCTCACGAGCCTTCAACGGCACGTAGTCCAAATCGCACAGCGGATCCGGCTCGTACAGGTTCGAGGTCGGAGAAATGATTCCCGAACGCAGTGACTGGATGCTCAGCACCGCCTCGATCGCACCACACGCACCCATTGTGTGGCCGATCTGGCTCTTGTTCGAGCTGACCGGGAGAACGTCGGCGTGCGCGCCGAACACCTCGCGGATCGCGATCGTCTCCGACGAGTCGTTGTCCTTCGTGCTCGTGCCGTGAGCGTTCACGTAGCCGATGGCGGACGGGTCGAGCCGTGCGTCGCGCAACGCCTCGCGCATCGCGTCCGCCGGGCCTCGGCCGTCCGGGGGCGGCGCGAACATGTGGTAGGCGTTCTGCCGCAGGCCGAAGCCCTCCAGGACGGCGAGCGGCTCGGCTCCGCGGGCCCGCGCGTGCTCCTCCGACTCGAGGACCAGGAACGCCGCGCCCTCCGCCAGCACGAACCCGTCGCGCCGCACGTCGAAGGGGCAGGACGCCTCCTCGGGCGGGCACTCGCGCGTCGACATGACGTAGAGGCTGGAGAACGAGAAGTAGTCGAACGGCGTGACCAGCGCGTCGCAGCCGCCCGCGAGCGCGGTGGTGGCGCGGCCGCTCCTGATCAGCTTCGCCGCCGTCCCGATCGACTGGGCGCTGCCGGCGCAGGCGCCGTAGGGCGCGCTGTAGCTGCCGGCACCCGCGGCCTTGGCGACCTCGGAGGCGATGTCGGACACGCCAGTCACCCGGCCGGAGCCCTCCGGCGTCGGCAGCCTGCGCTCACCGTGGTTCGCGACGATCGCGGTGTCCACGGCGGCGAGACCGGCCCTGTCCATCGCCTGCCTCGCCGCGTGTACGCCGTACTCGAGCGAGAGCGAGTGCTCCGGGAGCGAGGACTCCTTGCCGGGCACCATCCCGGCGACCCGGCTCGACGAGGTGAACGTGGTGAACCGCTCGACCTCGCGGATGCAGGACTTGCCCGCCGAGACCGCGCTCCACGTCTCCTCGACGGACCAGCCCCCGGGCGTGACGGCCCCCAGCCCCGTGACCCAGACCGCGTCGCCGCTAGACACCGGCGCCCACCCGGTCGGCGATGAACTCCACGATGTTGCCCACCGACAAGCGGCGCGAGACCTCCGCCAACTCCTGGTCCGACAGCTGACCACCGGTGCCGACGTCCGGCAGGAACCGCGCCAGCTCCGTCAACAGGTACTTGACCTCACCGTCGTTCACACCGATGCCGAACTCGCCCTTGAGCGCCAGGATCAGCTCCAGCAGGTCCAACGAATCCGCGTCCAGGTCATCCACCAAACGCGAGTCCAGCTCAATCGAGTCGGCGTCCAACTCCAAATGCTTCGCCATCTGGGTGCGCAGACGCTCAAAGATCTCGACACGATTCACAGACATGTGGACTCACCTTCGGCAACGACGAAACACCACGACACAGCAGTCGACTAAACACCGTCCTCATCGGGAGCTCAAACCTACCTCCGCACTTGTGCTCAATCGGCTCTACAACCGCAGATAGCCCAGTCCGGCACCACATCCGCACTTGCCACTCGGCTACCTCCGACAAACGCACTAGCTTCGGCACTCGTGCGAATCGGCATCAATATCGACGGCGGTCGACGGCTCGACGAGCTGGTGCGCAAAGTCGTCGACGCCCACGAACGCGGGTACGTCAGCGCGTGGCTCCCGCAGAGCCCCGGCAGCGGACCGCGCCACAGCGGCGGCAACCGGAAGAGGCGCCACCAGCTCTTCGGCTACGACGCGCTGACCGCGCTCGCGGTCGCCGGCACCCGGATCTCGGGGATGGAGCTGGGGACGTGCGTCTTGCCCACGTTCCCGCGGCACCCGATGGTGATGGCGGAGCAGGCGCTCACCGTGCAGGCGTCCTACGACGGTCCGGTGACGCTGGGCATCGGCGTGTCGCACCGGCACGTCGTCGAGGACCAGTGGGGCTACACCTACGACCGCACCGCGCACCGGATGCGCGAGTACGTCGAGGTCCTCAACGAGCTCTTCGCCACCGGCACGGTCTTCTACGAAGGTGACACGGTCACCGCGCGGGGGGCGCTGTCCTTCGACGTGCCGCGACCGATCCCGATCCTCGTGGCCGCGCTCGGCCCCCGGATGCTCGACGTCGCCGGCTCCCTGACCGACGGCGTGATCACGTGGATGACCGGGCCGAAGACCCTGGAGGAGCACACGGTTCCGCGCCTCACGGCGGCCGCGTCGAAGGCCGGTCGCCCGCAGCCCCGCGTAGTGGCGAGCCTCCCGGTGTGCGTCACGGACGACGCGAGCGCGGCACGGGACTTGGCGCAGCGGATGTTCCTCATCTACCGCGCGCTGCCGAACTACAAGGCCATGTTGGACAAGGAGAACGCCGAGCACGGCGGTGACATCGCGCTGGTCGGTACCGAGGACCAGGTGGCGGGCGCCCTCAAACGGCTCGGTGACATCGGCGTCACGGACCTCAACGCGCTGGTGATCGGTTCCGAGACCGAGCAGGAACGCACGCACGCGGTGCTCACGTCGTCGACCACCCGCGAGGAGACCCCGAGATGACCGACCAGAACACCGTGGCGTTCCACGAGATCAAGCAGGCGATCACCGGACTGGACGCCGACGGCGTCGATGCCTACGCCGCCGACCGCCCCGGCGGGGCGCAAGCCCTGCTCGACCTCGTGTTCGCCAACCTGCCCGGCGCGTTCCTGCCGGAGCGGGCGGGAGACCAGAACATCAGCTTCCAGTACGTCATCACCTCGGGCGGCGAGATCCACCGCTACCACGCGGTGGTCAGCGACGGCGTCTGCACGGCGGGCCGGGGCGACGTCGAGTCGCCGAACGTCACCATGACCATGGACTTGGCGGTGTTCCTCCAGGTCCTCGTCGGCACGATGGCACCGGTCCGCGCGTTCCTGACGCGCAAGATCAAGGTTTCCGGCGAGATGATGGCGGCGACGAAGTTCGAGAGCTGGTTCGCCCGCCCGTGACTGTGCACTTGGGAGAATGATGAAGATCCATCCGGTCCGGCTGCTCACCTACGGCGTGGTCGGGGTGCGCGTCATCGTAGCGGGCATGTTCGCGTTCGCGCCGCAGAGCACGATGGCGAAGCTCTTCGGTTCGAACGGCACCAGCCGCCGCTCACGGGCCATCGCCGCCGCGTACGCGGCGCGCGACCTCACGCTCGGCGCAGGTCTGCTGCTCGCGCTCGCCAAGAGGCGCGACGAGAAGATGTGGATGGCGGCGGGCACGGCGTGCGACGTCGCGGACCTGGCCGGGATCATCGCGACCGGCGGCAAGCCCGGGCAGTGGCGGATGGTCGCCGGGATGCTCGGCATCATCGCGACCGACACGGTGCTGACCGCGAAGGTCGAACAGACGCGGTAGTGCCGCTGCCGGACGCCCGGAGCCGGCGCCCGGCGCGCCCCCACTCGAGGAGACCAGCCGTGCTGCTGCACCGTCCGGCCACCCGTGACGGCGTCGTCCGGGCCCCACGGCTCTCCCCGCTGGGCTGGTTCGTCGCGGCCGCCCTCACGGCTGTCGTGGGCGGCACGGCGTTGACCGCGGCGAACGTGCTCGCCGGCCTCTCGGCGGGCCCGTTCGTCACCTACGCCCTGCCCGTCACGCGGGTGCTGATGAACCTCGGCTCCGTACTCGTCGTCGGCTGTGCGCTGGTGCCGGTGCTCGCCGGCCGTGCGGTCCGCGGCGCGACCGTCGGGGGTGTCGTGGCGGCGTCGACCGCGGCGATAGCGGCGCTGACCCTGCTGGTGCTGCAGGTGGCCGAACTGCGGTGGCAGGTCACCGTGCCGAACGTGGTGCGCTACGTCGAACGGGTCGTCGTCGGCCAGTCGTTGCTGGCAGTGGTGGTGCTCGCCGCGGGGTGCATCGGGGTGGGCGCGGTGGCGTTGCGGCGGCCCGGGCTGATCCCGGCCGAGCTGCGGTTCGTGCTGGCGTTGTGCGCGGTGGTGCCGTTGCCGCTCACCGGGCACGCCCGCGGCTCCGAGTACAGCGACGTCACCGTCCTGACGCTGCAGGCCCACGTGCTCGCCGCGGCCGCGTGGACCGGTGGTCTGCTGGCCGTCACGGTGCTCTTGGCCCGTCTGCCGGCGGTGCTCTCGGTGGCGCTGCCCCGGTTTTCCTCGCTGGCCACCATCGCGATCGCCGTCGTCGTGGTCAGCGGGCTGGTCAACGCCGCGGTGGAGCTGGGCACCACGCCCGACGTCGGGCTCGCCGGCTTCTTCACCACGGCGTACGGCTGGACCAGCTTGGCGAAGGTGGCCTGCGCGGCGGTGGTGGCCGCGATCGGCGGCACCATCCGGACGCGGCTGCTCCCCGCTGTCGTGGCGCGCCGGCCCACCGCGTTCGTGGGGCTGGCGGCGCTGGAGATCGGGGTGCTCGGGATCTGCTACGGGCTGGGCACCGTGCTGTCGCGCGCCGCCGTCATCGCCTGAGCTGGTGCTGCGTCAGCAACCTTGATCGATGACCGGTCCAGGTGCGGATGGGTGAGTCGACGGCGGCGTTCCGCTCGACGTGGCCGCGGTGGTGGGTGCCGTTGAGGGCGAAGCGGCGCAGGGCGGTGACCTCGGGCCTCGACCCGTTCAGGCAGGCGCTGCGAGTCGGCAGGAACACCGACTCGACGTCGTCGGCAGCGGTCCAGTCGCGGACGTCGGGGTGACGGTGGGGCGAGGAGTTGCGCATCACCAGGTGGAGGCGTCGGCTCGGCCACCGTGCCCGCAGGCTGCTGAGCCGTTCCAGAAACTCACCGTGCCACTTGCGACAGCGGATCTTTCCGGTGGTCGGGTCGAGGGCGGCGAGCACGTGCACCACGCCGTGGCGGCGGTTGCGGGTGGCCCGTGATCGCGGTGGTGAGCCGGTCGGCCGCCAGGCCGTGCCCTTGCGGGAGCGCAGGTTGAGCGGCCCGAGCTCGTCGACGCAGACCACCCGTCGACGCGCTCGGGCGGGTGGACGGTTCGCAGAGGTCTGGGATCCGGTCATCTCGGGTCCGGCGCCGCGAACCCACGCTCGTTGACCGCGTGGATCACATCACGCACGCAAACGGGGCTGACCTGCATCAACGAGGTGATGTCGGGCATCGTTCGGCCGTGTGTCGACATCACGACCACGATAGTCCGACGCAGTCACACCGGACCTTTCGCGGGCCGACCGATCCTGGCGAACTCGCGTCCCTCCTCCACCGGACGAACGCCCCCGGAGGACGACGACCCACGACCACCTCCCGCTCGACAGGGGAGGATCGGCCCCGGCCCGGCAGCCGGCACTGTCCAAGCGCGTGACGAAGCGATCATGACGCCGTCGACACGCATACAGCGAGTCCTCTTCCACCCTGGCCGGCGCAGCCCGCTCCCCCAGGACATCGACCAAGCCGAACAACGCGGAAACCGACAGCACCCCGACGAGCCGAGAGCGCCGACCCCGACGACCCGTTCACCCAATGGCCGGCTGCGGCAGCGCCACGACGACTTGCAGACCGAACGACGTCCCGCTCTCGACCGACTCGCCGCACTCGACACCCAGGACACCACTCAACCCCGACGGCCGGACGAGGCCAAGCCGGACCTACGGGACAGACTCCCCCACTCGGCGCTCGGCCTGCACCTGACACCGGCGAACCTGCCCCGACGCCGCTCCGAACCGACCGCCGAAGATCGCGGTCCATCACCACACGCTCGAAGCCACGCTGGTGATCACATCGCCCGACGACAACGTTCCCGCACCACCCGCTGCCACCACCGCACCGCAGCAGCCGGATGCTCCGCCCCACACACCCGCCACACCAGCGATATCGCAGGTAGGCACCAATGTGATTGCGGTACGTGCCCCCGGTGCGACTCGAACGCACACTGGACGGATTTTGAGTCGGCTACGCGCAGAGGTATCTGTCGCCACCTGGGCTTCCGACGCCTCGACGCGCAGCCGACGCGCTACTCAGGTCGACGGTGACGCCGTTTCATGGACAAGCTCATGGACAACGATCAAGATCGACTTTGTTGCTTAGGCTGGGCGAGCAACCACTGACAGCACTGCATCAGTCTTTGCCACTTTTCTATGCAAATTCTGCAACACCTTAGCAAAATCAGCACCACGCAGCGCAGCATAGTTCACTTTGAACTTCTTCAACACGTCCAGCTGAAGGCGATAGTACTCTTTATCTCGGATCAAGACGCCGATCTCGATCAGCGCATCGCGCGTAGCATGCGCAATGGGATTGGATCCGATAATCAACTTGTCGAGGAGTTCCCAGTAGGCAGAGGGGACTTCGCGGGTACTGCCACGCATCGAAGTTAGGATACGTCTGATCCAGAAGAGCAGTTCGTACGCAACCTGCGGATCAATATATGCGCCCATCTCGGGAATTTCAGTACTATACGGCGACCATTGGTACCAAGAATTTGGCCACTGAATTGATAGACAGTCGGCGGGATACGAAGAAACTTTCAACTGTGGCTCATGAACTACTTCATCGCGAACAATAATGACAACACCGTGATTCTCGGATCCTCCTGACGCGATGAAATTATCGCCTTCAAGATGCAGTTCTCGAGCAATAAGGACTACTCCAGGACCGAATTGAACCCGAACCCGCAGGTGACGAGATGTTTACGGCCGCATTAGCAGATATGACACAGTCGGACAAGGGGGCCGTTAGTTCAAGAACGCCAACCGGTTCTTCGATCATAAAAACCATGCTATAGCCAACACCGGCAGAACCGTCTTCCGGGATATCCGCCAGCGTAAGCGAAGCAGGATTATTCCCATCGCTATAATATCCGATAGGAGCACTTCCGGACGCCGCGAGTCGATGTGACCTGATAATCCCATCCACCAACGATTCATCGAGCAATTTGGCTGCACGGATAGAGTCTTTGGAGAAGTCAACTTCGGGACTTAGGTCGAAAAGGAAGTGAGCATAAAATGGGCCTTCAGGGGAGCATTGTGAGAGCAACTGCTCTTTGCTCATACCTACTACGGCGACAGTCTCCGACGTTACAACGAAAGCACGCACGTAGTCTTCGAAAACGGCATTAGAGAACTTCTTGCCGATCAAAAACGGATGATCGTTTACGAAGCTTTCGATCTGCTCTTCATATGCAACTCGTTCGTCTCCATCGAGGACCGCCGGATAGACTACTTCAAATTTTCCATCGAGGATGACACGGAGGATACGTAACGTTTGTTCTTCGCGACCATATAAAACGGCCGATTTTTCAGCCGATAACCGCAGCGCTTTCTTGATACGTGGGCGTACTTTGTCACTTTCTCGATCCAAGATGCCTTCAACAATCTGCCGGAGCAACTTACCTCTAGTAACCGCAGCGGGATGATCTCCAACGAGAGTAGTTATGCCTTTCTCACCTTGAGGGTTATCTACAGCGAGCCTCTCCGCCAACGCAAGAAGAACCGGTGGATACCCAAGAAAGCTACCAGCCTCGGCCCAGAATTGACGAGGCTCCCCACCTTCGAAACCCAACGCTTCCGATAGTTCGGAGAATACATCGTCACGAAACTTCGCGAACGGTACCGGGTGATCTCGGTGTACTCTATAAGGCTTCTTGTCCACCTCTTTCCGATCTAGTGTTTTATCAATTAACTCTGCACTCTGCTGGTGGGTCAGAGGATGAATACGCGAAATCGACGTACGCATGCCGGCATCGTCAAGAATCAGATACGCGTCTTCGATGGCTTCACGACGCCCTAAAATGACAACCTGGCCGTGCGGGTTCGCTTCTTTCATGAACTCGGCAAGATCTTCCAGAAAGGCAAAGAAGTTATTTCTGCCTGCGAGGAGCCGCGCCTCGTCCAAACTGTCCAATACCACTGAACGCTCGCCAGCCAAAAGAGCCGATATAAAAGACGGAGCCTCTTTCCATCCGAGCACTCTGGGCAGAAGCCCGGTGAGAGTATTGCTACCTACTTGCAGATGCGCCAAGTCCACGAGTGGCGCGTTGAGTTGGTACGCAAGCGCCGACGCTGCCGCCGACTTCCCCCCAGCTCCAGGAGCAGTAACCAGCACGATGTGCTGCTCCCCAACTCCGGCCTCGGCTGTGACATCAGGCCAGACATAGGCGGAATCCGGTTTTGCGTCTACCACGAATCCCACATGTGGCGCAACGACGTTCGGCACGTCACCATGCCATGCAGGAAGTTTTTCAGCCATTTGCAGTAATGGAAGCCTATCTGCCATCGCAGCAGTCTACAGGCGAGCGCATAAGGATCAAACTGGTGACCTTAACTCGCAGTGTCAGGTCGAACGCACATCGTGCACAACTACCGAGCGCATCTATTAATAGGTAATCAAACACCTGCAATCCCACCGCAAACAGCATGCGGTACTATTCGACCATGACTCAAGATTCAGAAAGACTCCAATGGAAGGTCCACGGTGAGCGAGCGATCTATGCCAACCAGTGGGTCACAGTCGATCTTGTGGACGTTGAACCTCCCGATGGGAGCCGGTTTGAACATCACGTCGTCAAGCTACATCACGTAGCCGTTGCGCTACTGTTGAATGACCGGGAAGAAGTACTGACGCTATGGCGCTATCGCTTCGCCGTAGACCAGTGGGGTTATGAGCTCATCGGTGGACTGGTTGAGGAAGGCGAAGATCCGGCGACTACGGCTGCGAGGGAAGCCGAAGAGGAGACCGGTTGGCGACCGATTGGCGAGCCAGAGCATATCGCTACTTTTCAGCCGTTGCCCGGCATGGTCGACGCGCCGGTGAACGCCTACATCTGGCGGCAGGCAGAGAAGGTCGGCGAGCCGACCGATGCTGAGGAAGCTGCGAGGATCGAGTGGATTCCGATTGATCGGATGCTGGAGCTGATCAAGCGCGGTGAGGTGCTTGGGTCGGGGGCGATTGTGCCGATATTGTTCTACTTGGCTTCACGCAATGCCGGGTCCGCCGATCTCGGGTAGTTGAAGCTTGGCTAGGCGCTGGCGTTGGCGGTCGGAGCCGATGCGGGAGGCTAGTTGGCGGGCCTTGGCTGCGTAGCTCAGTGCGCCTTTGCTGTCGCCTGCGGTGGCGTAGGCGAAGGCTAGGTCGGCGTACATGTGGAGTTGAGCGCGGATGGCGGAGTGTGGGGACGTTTCCAGTTCCCGCACTGCCGCTTCGAGGTTGGTGACGGCATTGTGGTCGGCGAGTCGTACGAGTGCGCTGCCGCGCCATCTGGCTAGGTGGCCGTCGTTGAGGAGCAGGTGAGGCAGTTCGGGATCGATCGGGTTCGGTGGTAGAAGGGCTTGTGCCTCATCGAAGGCGCGTAGGGACTCGTCGTGGTGCCCGGCCGCTGCGAGTCCTTCTCCGTGTGCTGCGGCCAGCCAGCTTCGGAGGAGGGACGGGGCGCGGTTCTCGGCAACGTAGCGCGCGTACTCCAGCAACTCGACTGCGGCGACCGGTTCGCCGATGTCCAGGAGGATCACGGCTTGCTGCGCTGTGGCGTGCGCCAGGAGATGCGGTGAGTCTGCTTCGCGGGCGGATACCTTGGCGTCTTCGTGGTACTGCCAGGCTTGGAGTTGGGAACCTCGGTCGAGTGCTGTCCAGCCGGCGAGGGTGCGGGCGTCGGTGAGGATGGCGGCCAGGCGTTCGCGGAGTTGGGTGCTCACGCTGAACGTCTTGACGCTTTCCATTTGGCGGACGAGGTTGTTCAGTTGGTCGAGGACGACGACTGCACCGAAGCGTGCGTCGGAGTTGCGCAGGTCGTTGACTTGGCGTTGGAAGAGGTCGAGTGTCTCGCGGTCGATGTTCCGTGCGATGATCAGGCGGTCGCGGAGTTCTTCGGCCGATTCGTTGAGGTGTTCGGGTGGGAAGCCCAGTTCTTCGTTGGTTCGGCCGTAGAACTTGCGGAAGAGGCGTTGATAGCCAGGGTCGGTGACTTCTACCCGGCCGTTCTCCCAGCGGGACAGCATGACCGAGAGGGCTGACTGGCTGGCTACGGGTATGCCTAGTGCCTGTCCTCGGGTGAGGAAGTAGCGTACGACCTGTGCTTGGGTGCGTCCGGACTCTCGTCGGACGGCTTGAAGTCGTGTGATCGGTCGGTCGGCTCGGCGTTGTCCTGCCACGTTGTCCCCCGTCCCCTGAGGCCGTGACCTGCGGACTTAACTCCACCTAACACGGGTGGCGTTAGCCGCTGACAATTATTTCGTCCCCCTGTTCGGCGGTTTGCTGTTGTCATGACAGCGACGCAGGAACCGCCGAACGACTGCCGCGAACTAGTCCTTTCGTCGCGACTCGTCGTCAAGTCGGTTGGTGAGCGTGCCGAGTTGGGCGCGCAGTCCACGAATCTCACGGATGATGGTGTTCAGCAGCGGGATGACCGGGTTGTCGACCTGTGCCGCGGTCGGGTCTGCTTCCGGCGGGTTTTGGCCGGTGAGAACCGCGGTCAGGTGCTGCGGGTGCCAGTCGAGCGCCATCGACAGCGCTTCGAGGGTGCGCGGGTTGCGTCGGCGTTGGATTCGGCCTTGCTGGATCTCTCGCACGATGGCGAGCGAGACGCCCGACTTCTCGGCAAGTTCACGTTGCTTCAGAGCCAGCTCGTTCGCGCGGGCGTTGACTGCCTCCGCGACTGCCGACCAATCCTCTTTCACGTACGCCTCCGTGCTCCGCCCTCAGCGCCGACGTTAGCGCGCGGTTCGGACGGATTCCGGAGCCATGACTGAGATCAGCGGTGATTGACCGATAATCAACGCTTATGTCAGCGCTCCGAGCGGTGAAATCAGTCTTTCGGAGGCGTGACTAATGAGTACAACCAGCTCGCCCACCTTCTACACGGTGCCGGAGGCTGCCCGCCTCATGCGCATCGACCCGTCCACGCTGTACCGGGCGATTCGGGAGGACGCCTTCCCGGCTGTCCGGGTGCGGACGCGGTACGTCGTCCCGGCACGAGCGGTCGAGGAGATGGTCCGGCGGGCGGTCGATTCGGGCGGCGTGGTCGACGTGGCCGGTATGGCAGCCGAGCGGCGGACGGCTCGTGAGGTCGAGCGGCTGACCGGGGGTGCCGCGTGGTGAACCCGGAGGAGTACTTGGAGGTGATCGCGGCGGATCTTGACCGGTTCGCGGCGGTGCCGGATGAGGTGTTGTGGGAGATCGTCACGTTGGACGGGCGGTGCCTGTGGTTGGTGCCGGCCGACGAGGTGCCCGAGTGGGACGAGGAGGAGTCCACCGATCGGGAGTTGGCTGCCCGATTGTGCGTGGAGTGCCCGGTACGGCGTGCGTGCTTGGAACTGGAGTTGCGTACGGCCGGTGCTGACACGGTCGGTGTGTGGGGTGGGCTGTCTGAGGAGGAGCGGCGTGCCCTGTACCCGGTGTGGCTGGCGCGGCGTGGCCGGATGGGTGGGCCGTCGTCATGACGATCAACCTGACGGTTACGCAGGTGCTCGCCGGGGCCGGTGTGTTGTTGGCGTTGGTGATGGTGTGGCGGGCCGGTTCGCGCAGGGCGAAGGCTGCGGCGGACACGGCACGGGCCGGTGCGCGGTTGCTGTCGCTCACGGGTCGGGTGCTCGTGACGGCCGGCGTCATCGTGGGTGTGCAGTGGCTGGTGATCATGAACGGTCGGGACTCCACGTTGCTGTGGGTGGTGCTCGGTCTGCCGGCGCTGTTCTCGGCCTACACGCTCACCAGGGCACTGACGGTGACTGCAGTGGACGGGCCGCGTCGCAGGGGTGGTCGACGGTGAGCACACCGAAGGGTGTGGGAAGGGTGGTCGCCTTCGGGCGGCCACCCGCCGCGCCGGACGAGAACACGGCAGCGAGGCTCGCGCGGGAGGCTGTCGAAGCGGCTGAGCTGCGGGCGCACCAGGCGCGGCCGGACGTGGTGGCGTTGCGGGTGGAGCGTGTGCGGGCGCAGGTCGACCGGCTGTGTTGGGCAGGGATCGTGCTCGGTCTCGGGTTCACCATGGCCAACGTCCAGCACTTCGCGTCGGCCGGTGCGACGGTCTGGTCACTGCCGTGGCTGGCTGCCTGGCTGCTCGATCCCACGGTGTCGCTCGTGTTGCTGGCGATCCTGCGGGCGGAGCAGGTGACGGCGCGGTATCGGGTGCGGACGGGGCCGTGGGTGCGGCGGGCGAAGTGGTTCACGCTCGCGGCCACCTACGTCATGAACACCTGGGCGTCGTACGCGGCGGGGTCGTTGTCGGGGATCGTGCTGCACTCGGTCCCGCCGCTGGTGGTGTTCGTGGCGGCGGAGGCGGTCACGGACCTGCGGGACAAGCTGACCGAAGCGGTCTCGGCTGCGTTCACGGAAGCCGACCGGCGTGCTCCGGCGGCCGTTCATGAACCACGGTCGCGAACGAAGACCAGGAGGACCACGTTCGAGGAGTACCTGTCGGCCGCACGCGCAGCGTGGACACCAGGGACCACGGTGACGCCGTCGTGGGTACGTGAGGTCACCGGGTGCTCGCGCGGGCTGTCCTCGCGGCTCGCCGCCACGCTCGTCCGTGAGGTGAGCGGAAGTGGGTCATGAACGGTAGGGAGGTCGTGAGCGCGGTTCTGGAAGGCGAGTTCGTGAACGACGGGGCGCCGCTGCGGCGGGCGTCGTGGGCACGGCGGCTGACGGACTGGTGGCTGCGATCGCCGCGTGTGCCCAGTGCCCTGAAGTCACGACGGCTCCTGGCGCAGGCCGTCAAGGATTTCGTGGTGGCGGTGCTGCGGTCACCGTTCAGGTTCGTTGGTGCGGTTGCGCGTGGGCTCGTGGTCGCGCTGCGGTGGTGGCGGTCGTGGGTCCGGGTGGCCGACTACCGGGCGGCTGCGGAGCAGTCCGAGAAGTTGGCGGACAAGTTCACCGACATCCGGGCGCTGGGGCTGTTCCGGTGGAAGGTCACCGGTGCCACCTTCGCGGCCACAGGTGTGGCGTTCGCGGTGGTCGATCTCGTGTACGGGCATCGGGTGCTGTGGATCGGCGGTGGGGCGGTCGCGGTCGCGCTGGCGGTGCTCGGTCGCCGTAAGGACGGCTCGCCGGGGCGCAAGCCGGTGTTGGCCGGACCGCGCACGCTCACGTGGACGATGGACCCGCAGGTGCTCGTGGACGCGTTCCGGGACGCGAAGCTCATCGGCAAGGACGAGTCGCTGCGGCTGGTCGAGCGAGCCACGCGCCAGGGTGACGGGTGGGCGGTCACCGTGGACCTGCCCGCCACGCGCAAAGCGGCCGACGTGGTGAAGAACCGAGAGGCGTTGGCGTCGGCGCTCGCGGTGGACGAGGTGCAGCTCATCGTGGAGCGCGTACGCGGTAACGGCGGCCACGCGGGCAGGGTCGCGCTGTGGGTGGCCGACGAAGACCCCTACGGCTCCCCTCCACTGCGGACGCCGTTGTTGACGGTGGAGCGGTGGGACGCGTGGCGGCCGGTGCCGTTCGGTCGTGACGCGCGGCAGCGGCGGGTGGACTTGCCGTTGGTGTGGACGTCGTTGCTCGTAGGTGCGATCCCCAGGCAGGGCAAGACTTTCGCGGCACGGTTGGCAGCCGCGGGCTTGATCCTTGACCCGCACACACGGCTCTACGTGGCCGACTTCAAGGCCGGAAAGGACTGGCACGCAGCGGCACAAGTCGCCCACCGATTCATGGCCGGCGACGAACCGGCGCACGTCCTGGCGCTCGTGGACTGGCTCGTGGAACTCGTGGCGGAGGTGCAGGGCCGCTATCGGCGGATGCAGGAGCTTGACGACGAGGTGTGCCCGGAATCGAAGATCACGCCGAACATGTCCCGAGACCCGAGTCTCGACATGCCGGTGACCGCGATCTTCATTGACGAAGTGCAGATCCCGCTGGAGGACCGGACACCGCTGGAGGTGCAGGACAAGAAGCTCACCGCAGGCGAGTACGTGGGCGAGCTGCTGACATGGCTCGCACGCAAAGGACCGGCCGCTGGCATCGTGCTCGTGCTGGCGACTCAGCGGCCGGACAGCAAGACCATTCCCAGCAACCTGCGGGCGGTCCTGGGCTCGCGGTTCGCGCTGCGGGTCATGGACTGGCGCGACAGCAACATCGTGTTGGGCGAGCAGATGAACACACGCGGCTACGACAGCAGCCGACTACTGGCCACGCACAAGGGCGTCGGCATCCTCCGACCGGACGGGGAGACCACCGCCGGAGCCGACGTGTTGGCCACCACTGTGCGGACCTACTACATGCCCAATGAGGACTGGCGAGCCATCTGCGCCCGTGGGCGCGCGCTACGGGAGGCAGAGGGCACCCTGTCCGGTCACGCGGCCGGACAGGACAACCGACCGATGCTCGACCACGCCGCAGTGGCGAAGGCAGTTGGGACGGTCGCCGAACGCACGGCCGACGTGGAGGTGCCCGAACCGCTGGCGTCCGTCGTGGACTACCTCGGTGACGATCTCCAACCGGGCCGACGAGAGTTCGTGCCCACGGCGGAACTGGTGGCCGCGCTGGACGTCGAGCCGACCGCGTTCGGTCTGCGCATGGGCGAACTCGGGTGCCGGCCGACCCGCGACCGGATCACCACCGACGACGGCACACGTCAGGTACGCGGCTACCTCGTCGCCGACATCCGGGCGGCCCTGACCGCCCTCCGGGAAGGCTCGATCGTGGACGGTGAGGTGGTCGAGGATGACCGCTGACCCGTCCCGCACCCCGTCCCACGCCGGTGAACCCGTCCCACCGGCTGTGACACCTCCCAAACCGGCCCTCACCAGCACAAACAAGCTCTTGTGACGGGCCGGAGGTGGGACGGGACACCCGTCCCGGACAGGCGAAACGGCCGTGTGCGGTGCCATCCGAGTGGATGGTTCGCACACGGCCGTCCCGTCCCACGGGTACCGGGGGAGGCGTCCGGCACCCCATGCCCAACCGTCAAGGCGCGGTCAACGACGGTTGGAGGTTTCCAACAGACCCGCCAACTCCGGGCCGCTCATCAGCCCGTCACACTCCACCGGCGACACCAGCCACTGAGTCCGGTGCCCTTCCACCACGGTCGGTGGCAGCGGCAGCATCGCGTTCCGGGGGAAGACCAACTTCTCGTCCAACCCCTCCGCCGACGACACCACGAACACCGCCGACTCGATCATCAGACCCAGCGTCGGAACCGGAAGCATCACCACCGGCGTCGGCGACGCGCGGAACGCCTCCGTCCCAACCAGCCACCGCGCCGGCTCAGGCTCCACCACGACCGCAGTCATCAGCGTCCCGACCACGGCCAACGCCGACCGCGTGACGCCACCGTCCGACACCGGCCACAACCGCCGGACCTCCTCCGGGTCCACCGTCGCCATAGCCGGTGACGACAACGCCAGCGCGTCACACTCCGCGTCCGTGACCGGGTCGACGTAGCCGTCACCGACCCACAACGCACCCGGCACCACCGGCCACCCACGCCCCACGCACTCCAGCGCGGTCTCCAGACCGTTACTCCACACCCTTGCCCCCGACCCAGAAGATCCGGGGAATCGCGGTCCCACCGGCCCGGAAGAAGATCAGCGCGTTCTCCGCCGACTGCAGACCCATACGCATCCCGCCGTGCACGCCGATCACCTCCACACCCTTCTTGGTGGTGATCCCCCACGCCACGATCTGCAAGTCCTCCGGAGGCCCGAACGTCTCCTGCACCACCGCGAACACACGCGGAGCCTGATCGTCCACGAACTCCTGCACCTCACGGACGACCTTCGGGTCATCGAACAGCGAGACGGGCTTCGCGCCACCCTCGTCATCCACCAACGTCACCGTCATGACTGCCTTCCCTCTGCTCCTCGCGGACCTGGCGCACCTCGTCACACGCCCACACCGCGACTTGAGCGCTCTCCTCGCATTGCCGGACGTACCGCCTCCCGATGACGACGACGTAGAGCACAGGGAGCACGAGCCACACCACGAACAGCACGACTCCGCCGGGGTCACCCGCCAACTCTCCCCACACGACGATCACCACCTTCGACGATTCGCTGACTTCAGCTTCCCGAGTGACGCGGAAGTGGTAAACGACCTGCCATAGACCTAGCTGGACCTATGGGGGCATAGACTGGTCAGCGCTGACATCGGCGACATGGAGATCATCCGATGGAGTCAGGGCACCGACGCACACTGCTGGGCGAGCTGCTCCACGAACGCGGGCTCACCGCCGAGGAGTTCAGCGAGCAAGCCAACCGGTACGCGTACCAACACGGCATCGACGCAACGCTGAGCGCTCGCCACGTCCACCGCCTCGCTTCCGGGCAACGCGCCGACGGCCGGCCCCTCGGAGCACCGCGACCGGGCACCAAACGGCTGCTTGAGGAAATGCTCGGTGTCCCGATCGACCGTCTGCTGAAGCCCGTAGCGCCCGCACGCTCCGAAGCGCAAGCGTGGTCGGCCGAGGCGTTGGACCTGCGGGCGCGAATCAGGTCCGGTCGAGCCGTCGATCAGGAGACCGTGTCACTGCTTCAGCAGAAACTCGACCTCACGCGGGTCATCGATCGACGGCTGGGCGCATCGGCGTTGCTCGGCGAGTTACGGGCGCAGATCAGCCAGATGTGGAGCTTGCTCGGGAACATCCTCGACCAACAGGTGAGAATCGCGCTCGCGCGGGTGCTGGTCGACGCGTCCACGCTTGCGGGCTGGCAGTCGCTTGACCAGGGTTTCCTGCGGGAATCGTGGGAGCACTACAACCAGGCACGAAGCGCGGCACGGGTGGCGGAATCACGTGCTCTGGAGGCTTACGCCTGCGCCGGCCAGGCCGTCGTGCTGCTCGACATAGGCGAGGTGGAATCCGCAGTCGAGTTGACTCGCTACGCGTGCGCTGTTGCGGAACACCGCGCGCCAGGGCTGCTCACCTCGTGGCTGCTGGCCGGTCACGGTGAAGCGCTCGCTGCGGCAGGTGACCGAGACGGAAGCCTCCGGGCATTCGACCACGCTGAGTGGATCATGCCCGCCGATTCCGCCGACGCGGAAGCCCCGTATCTCGTGTTCGACGGAACGCACCTCACCAGGTGGCGAGGTAGTGCGCTTGCGCGACTCGGAGAACCTGAGGCGGTGGACGTGCTGTCCAGCGCGCTCGACCGGCTGCACCCGGATTTCGCACGAGCGGAAACGGCGCTGCGGGTCGACTTGGTGCAGGTGTTGTCGGTGCACGGCGAACGGGGGGACGCATCCGCACACGCTGAACGAGCACGACTTCTCGCCGCGCAGGTCGGGTCAACCCGCCAGCGCCGAAGGTTGGAAGCCCTAACCGGCTGAGGTCACGCGCGTGCCCGCTTCGGCATCCGCGACCCCAGGATTTCCGCTGCCTTGCGGTCCGAGGCCGCGACCCACGCGGCGTAGACCCGCAATGTGGTCGCGCCTCCCCCACCGTGCCCAAGACGGCCGGCGACCGTGCGGAGGTCCACACCGGCGGTCAGCAATTCGGTCGCCGAGTAGTGGCGCAGGGCGTGCAGGTGCGTGTCGATCTTGAGCCTGGTCGCCATGTCCTTGTACCGCTGGGTCACGGCGTTGGGCGAGTACGGCTCCTTGTGGTCGAGCGTCCGCGTGCCGCTGAACACGAACAGGTCTTCGGTGAACTCACCACCCACCGAACGCACCCGTTCGGCCACGCGCTCACGGTGCTCGCGGAGCAGCGCGACGGTTTCCGAGCCCAGCGCGATCCGGCGGTTCTGGTGGGTCTTGGTGTCCTTCTCCTTGCCACCCACCCAGTTACGGCGCAGGTCGATGACCTCAGCGTCCAAGTCCACCCGGTTGAAGCGGAGCCCGCACAGCTCCCCGCGACGCATCCCCGTGGTCATGACCAACCACACGAGGGTGCCCCAGTCGTCATCCATCCGGAACGCCTCTTCGACAAGCCGCGCGGCCTCAGCGGAGGTAGGCGGGTCCGGCTCCGGTGGCTTCTGCTTCGGGCGACGCGCCAGCTTTGCGGGGTTGAGGGTGATCCAGTCCCAGCGCGCCGCCGCGTTCATGGTGCCGCTGATGATCGAGTGGATCTGACGCACGGTGGACGCGGCCATGCCCTTGCAGACGTGCGGCTTGCACTTCTCCGCCAAGCAGTCGTGGTCACCCTCGGCGTTGTGCTTCTCGATGAACGGCTTGCGGTCGCAGCGGACGCGGCACCGGCGAAGCTCCGTGTAGAAGCTCTCCAACTCCAGCGCGCCCAGCTTGTTGACCGCGATCGCCCCGAGAGCCGGCTTGATGGTCCGCTCGATGTACCCGACGTAGGTCTTACGTGTGCTGTCCTCAAGTTCGTTCGTCGCGAGCCACCGGTCTATGGCGTGGTCGAGCCGAACCGCCGATGGCGTCGAACGCAGCTTGTCCACCTGGACGACGAGCTCGTTGCGCTTCTTCTCGGCGCGCTTCCACGCTGCCTTGCTGGTGCCCTGGATGGTCTCCCGAAGGTAGACCCGCTTACCTGTGACGGGGTCGAGTCCGGCGTAGACCTTGACCTGCAGAGGTCCCCCCGCTGCCCGATCTCCCCGCGCCGGCGACCCTCCGGAACGCGTGCAGCACTCATAGCCCCTGGTTACTCGCACCCAGGGCCGCACCCACTGATCAACTAATGATCAACATCTTCGGTTGTAACGCCTGGTCAGGCGCAGTGCCCCCGGTGCGACTCGAACGCACACTGGACGGATTTTGAGTCCGCTGCCTCTGCCGATTGGGCTACGGGGGCCGGCGGGAGCACTGTACTCGATCAGGTCGCCCGGCCGCCGTTCGGGGTGGCGGCCGGGGCGGTGGTGGTCAGGAGCGGACCAGGCGGCTGATCGCGGCGGAGGCTTCGGCGATCTTCTCGTCCGCCACCTCGCCACCCTCGGCGACGGCCTGGGCCACGCAGTGCTTCAGGTGCTCGTCCAGCAGGCCGAGTGAGACCGCCTGCAACGCCTTCGTGGCGGCGGAGATCTGGGTCAGCACGTCGATGCAGTACTCGTCGTTCTCGACCATCCGCTGGAGGCCCCGGACCTGGCCCTCGATGCGGCGCAATCGCTTGAGGTACGCGTCCTTGTCCGCCGTGTAACCGTGCATCGCTCCCGACCTTCCCTACCCTGGGCGGGTATCCGCACCCCAGGATAGGCCACTCGACCGGGTGTGACGGGCACCACGGGGTGACGGCGGGCGGGGCCGCACATTTCGGCTCGGTGCGGTTTGTGTCGCGAAATGACCCGTCCGGGGGCATCAGTCACATTTTCACCGCGAAAGGTTAGGCGATATTCCGCTGGTGCACTATGGTGTCGAGCTAAGCGTGTGGCGCAGAACAAGTCGAGGGCAGCACGCGCTATGCGAGCACACACGGAGGAACAGTGGCACAGCAGACCGTCGTCCAACTCATCGACGACCTCGACGGCAGCGAAGCCGCCGAGACCGTGACCTTCGCGCTGGACGGTGTGGAGTACTCCATCGACCTCTCGAAGGACAATGCGGACAAGCTCCGCGAGTCCCTGGCCGACTTCGTCGCCAAGGCGCGCCGCGCCGGCGGCCGCAAGCAGCGCAAGGGCACCGGCAAGAGCACGGTAAAGGCTGGTGACAAGGCTCAGGCCCAGGCGATTCGGGACTGGGCGCGCGCGCAGGGCCACCAGATCTCCGACCGGGGCCGCATTCCCCAGGGCCTGGTCGTGCAGTTCCAGGAAGCCCACGCTTCCTGACCCGCGTCGTTTCCCCCTGCGGCGGCCCGGCGCCACCGCAGGGGGAAACAGCAGTTCAGGGGCTGTCCGGGCGGCCCGGGAACCCGACGCCCACCAGCCTGAGCAGCGCGGTCGCCTTGACCGCCGTCTCCTCGAATTCCTCCTCCGGGTCGGACAGCGCGATGACCGCGCCCCCGACCCCGAAACTCACCTTGTCGCGGTCCACCACCAGCGTCCTGATGACGATGCTGAAGTCGGCCGTTCCGGAGAGTGAGAAGTAACCGAGGGCCCCGGAGTACACACCGCGGGGCCCGGCTTCCAGCCCGTCGATGATCTGCATTGTCCGGATCTTGGGCGCGCCCGTCATCGACCCGCCGGGGAACGCCGCCCTAACCACCCGGGTGGCGGAACTACCGGAACGCAGACGAGCCTGAACGGTGCTCACGAGCTGGTGCACTGTCGCGTAGCTCTCCACCTCGAAGATCCTGGGCACCCGCACGCTGCCGACTTCCGCGCAATGGCCCAGATCATTGCGGACCAAGTCGACGATCATGAGGTTCTCCGCGCGGTCCTTCGCGCTGGCAGCCAAGGCCCTGCGCAAACCGTCGTCCTCGGCGGCGGTCGCCCCGCGGGGGCGGGTGCCCTTGATTGGCTCCGATTCGACGACACCCCGACGGTCGACCCGGATGAACCGCTCGGGTGAGGTGCTGAGCACGGACAGCACACCGAAGCGGAGCAGCGCCCCGAACGGCGCGGGGCTTTCCGCGCGCAGGAACCGGTAGGCGTCCCACGGGTCGAGCGTGCCGCGCCACGTCACGGTGTTCGTCAAGCACACCTCGTAGCTCTCGCCCGCGGTGATGGCCTCCTGGCACGCCGCGACCAGCTTCAAGTACTGCGCACGGCTGTGTCGGGCCCGCACGGAGTCCGCCCGCGCCCGGCGCGGCGGGGCCTGCGGCACGGCGGTGAAATGGCGCAGGAAATCGGCCGTTCGGCCCAACCAGCCGTCCTCGTCGGACAACGCCAACAGGTACACGCACCGCGAAACGTGGTCGAAAACCAGCGCCCGGTCGGCGAACACGAATGCCGCGTCCGGTTGCTCCGAACGGTGGGCCGCCTCACCGCCGCACTCGGCCTTCAGCTCGTACCCGAGGTAGCCCACCCAGCCGAGCGCGAACTCGAACGGCACGTCGGGCGGCGCCACCCGCCACGCCGCCAGGTCGGCCTCCAGCCAGTCGAAGAACGGCCCGGGGTGCGTCACCCCGTCCACCGTCACCTCGCCGGTCCACACGTCGTACGTCGCCACCCGCGCCAGCGGCCCGGACGCGTCACCCATCACGGAGAACCGGCCCCGGTCGCCGACGAGGCTGCTGTCCAGCCAGAACGCGTGCTCGGACGCCCCGTGCAGGGCCGCGTGGACGTCCTCCGGCGGCGGGTGCGCGTCCACCCGCCGCACGAGCACCTCGCGCACGGGCCGAGGGGGAGGAGGTGCCGTCGGCGGGGGCAGGGCGGGTGCGGCGGCCGACGCGTCGGTCAGGTCGCGGAAGTTGGCCAGCAGCTGGTGGCCGTGCGACGTGCACACCGACTCGGGGTGGAACTGCACGCCCCACGCGGGCCGCGACCGGTGCCGCACGCCCATCAGCACGTCGTCGGACTCGGCCCAGGCGATCGGCTCCAGCGACGGCGGCAGGTCCGACACGGCCAGCGAGTGGTAGCGCACGACGGGCAGCGGGGACGGCAGGCCGGCGAACACGTCCACGCCGGTGTGCCGCACCTCGTCCACCACGCCGTGCCGGGGCGTGACCAGGCCCACGGACGCGCCGTGCGCGAGGCACAGCCCCTGGTGGCCCAGGCAGACGCCCAGCAGGGGGATGTCGGCGTGCTCGACCACCTCGCGGCACAGGCCGAAGTCGGCGGCGCGCTGCGGTCGGCCGGGGCCGGGCGAGATGACCACGTTGTCGAACCGCCGCAGGTCGGACAGCCGGAACCGCGGGTCGTCGTTGGTGATGACGACCGGTTCGCGCCCGTTCACCTGCGTGAGGTACTGGAAGAGGTTGAAGGTGAACGAGTCGTGGTTGTCGATGAGCAGCGTCCGCATGGCAAACAGCACGGTACCTGCACGAACACCCGGATGGAGTACCCCCGGACGAGGGAGGAGGACACCGAAGAGGCCGGGCGCGCGTGCCGCCCGGCCTCCCCGTCCCCGGCAGTGGCTCTCAGTCCAGGTGGAACTTCGGGTCCGCGGCGATCGCCGCCAGCTGCTGCGCCGTGAGGGGCAGCTCGGCCATGGCGGGGTGGCCGGAGTTCCGGTACTCGCGGGACTGCCCGACGATCACCAGCGTGCCGTCGTCGAACCGGTGGAACGCGGCCTGCTCCAGGCCGTTCGCGCCCCCGTCGCCGGTGACGACCGCGACCTTCGCGCCGCCCGCGTCGACCAGGTCGCACCGCCCGTCGCCCTCCACCGGGTACGGCCGGCTGGTCGCCATCCCGCAGCCGGGCCGGTCACCGACGCGCGAGTTGCCCTTCGTCTCGACCTGGATCCACAGGTGCCCGACGCCCGGCACGTCGGCGCGCTCCACCGGCGTGTAGGCCAGGTACTCCCAGACCTCCAGGGCGCCGGCGTAGTCGGCGAACTGCGACTGGGTGCGGGTCATCGGCCCGTAGTCGGGGAAGCCGATCCGGGTCTTGTCCTGTGCCCGCAGGCCGCCCGGCAACGACGAGATCAGGTCGTTGAGCACGGCGACGCTCTTGTCCGCCCGCGGCCCGCTGGTCGCGGTCCGGTCGGTCTGCCCGTTCGGCCACGGGGTGCTCGTGGAGGTGCCCGAGGGCCGCCCGGTGGTCGTCGGCCCCGTGGTCGTCGGCCCGGTGGTCGCTGAGGACGGCTTCGACGGCGGCCCGTCGGTCGGCGTGACCGACGGCCGGGACGACTGCCCTCCCGCCACCGGGGCACCACCGCCACCGGACAGGTTCGGCACCAGCACGGCGCCGACGGCGATCGCCACCACGGCGAGGCCGGCCAACCCGCCGCCCCACGTCGCCTGCCTGCGGCGCTGCGCACGGCGGGCGCGGTCCAGCGCAGCCTCGGGGCTCATGGGTGGCGGCGGGCTGCTCGCCACCATCACATCCTGCAACGCGCTCTTCAGCTCGTGCTCGTTCATCGCACCTTTTCTCCCTGCTGAGGGGTGATCAGGCCGCGCAGCGTCTGCAGCCCCCGCGCGGCCTGGCTCTTCACCGTTCCTTCGGAGCAGTTCAACGCCCTGGCGGTCTCCTCGACCGACAGGTCTTCCCAGTACCGGAGCACGAGCACGGCGCGTTGCCTGGGCGGCACGGCCGCCAGCGCCTCCAGCAGCACCAGCCGGTCCTCGGCCGAGCCGCGTGAGACGTCCGCCACGTCGGTGGTCGTCTCGCTCACCCGTTCCTTGCGGAACCAGCCGCGACGCAGGTCGGACACGAACGTCCGGACGAGCGTCCGGCGGGTGTAGGCGTCGAGTGCCTCGTGCCGGTTGATCCGCCGCCAGGCCACGTAGAGCTTGGCGAACGTGGCCTGCACCAGGTCCTCGGCACGGTGCCAGTCACCGCACAGCAGGTACGCCGTGCCGCGCATGGCCTCGGACCGCGCCGCGAAGTACTCCGCGAACGCGGTGTCCCGATCACTCATCTGTCCTCCCCCGTGCTGCGGTACGCGGTAATCACGCCAGCGGGACGCCGACGGGTTGCATCCCGGCGGCGGGATTCGTGGAAACTGGTCACATCACCACTCGGGAGGCCCCGCCTTGTTGTTCTTCGTGCTGTTCGCGGTCGTGATGGGCGCGGCCCACTACTACATCTGGGCGCGGGCCGTGCGGGCCACGACCCGACCCGGACGCGGTCGCCGGGTCGGCACCGGGGTGGTCGTCTTCCTCTACCTGCTGCTGATGGCGGCGCTGGCGGTGGGCAGCGCGGGCGGGCCGTTCGGGGCGCTCGTGGCGTGGCCGGGGTTCATCTGGCTGGCGGGCGCGTTCTACCTCGCCCTGATCCTGGCCGTGCTGGAGATCCCCCGGCTGGTGCTCAACCGCACGGCGCGCGTGCCCGAGGCGCCGGTCACCGTCGGCGCGCCGGACGTGCCATCGGGCACCACGCCGCAGGAGCAGCCCGCCGACCCGGGTCGGCGGTTGTTCATCGCCCGGTCGCTCGCCGTCGCGGGCGGCGTGGCCGCGACGGGCGTCGTCGGCTTCGGGACCACGCAGGCACTCGGCGACCCGGTGGTCAAGCGCGTGCCCGTGACGCTGGGCAAGCTCGACCAGCGGCTGTCGGGCTACCGGATCGCGGTGGTGAGCGACATCCACCTCGGGCCGCTGCTCGGCCGCGGGCACACCGAGCGGATCGTGCGGATGATCAACGAGCAGCGGGTGGACCTCGTGGCGGTGGTCGGCGACCTCGTCGACGGCACGGTGGACGAGCTGGGCGAGGCGGCGGCTCCGCTGCGCGACCTCGTGAGCACGCACGGCAGCTTCTTCGTCACCGGCAACCACGAGTACTACTCCGGCGCCGAGCCGTGGCTGGCGGAGCTGGAGCGGCTCGGCGTCAACCCGTTGCGCAACGAGCGGCTGCGGATCGAGCGGGCCGGCGCGTCGTTCGACCTCGCGGGCGTCAACGACGTCACCGGCGAGGCGTTCCAGGACGGCCCGGACTTCGCCCGCGCGCTGGACGGCCGCGACACCTCCACGCCCGTGGTGCTGCTGGCGCACCAGCCGGTGCAGGTCCACGAGGCCGCCAAGCACGGCGTGGACCTGCAGTTGTCCGGTCACACGCACGGCGGGCAGATGTTCCCGTTCCACCTCGCGGTCGGCTTGCAGCAGCCGGTGCGCAGCGGGCTGGAGACCGTCGACGGCACGCAGGTCTACACCAGCAACGGGGTCGGGTTCTGGGGTCCGCCGGTGCGCGTCGGCGCGGCCCCGGACATCACCGTCGTGGAGTTGCATCACAAGTTCGCCCGCCGATAGCGCATTTTTCGCCCGCACCACCTAGAGTGGACGGCCGTGCCCGAACACGGTCAGACCGTGCCTGATCACGGTTGCGGAGGGGGACCCCTAGCGAGATGACGACGAGCTTTGCCGACGAACGGCTCCGCGAGGCAATGGCTCGTATTCGTCGTTTCCTGGACCACGACCAACCGGACACGCCCTGCCTGGTCATCGACCTGCCGACGGTGCGCGACCGGTTCGCGGCGATCCGCGCGGCGCTGCCGCGGGTGGGGATCTTCTACGCGGTCAAGGCCAACCCGACGCCCGACGTGGTCGGGCTGCTGGCCGCCGAGGGGTCGAGCTTCGACGTCGCCAGCCCCGCCGAGATCGACCTGTGCCTGGCCCGCGGCGCGGCGCCGGAGGCGATCTCCTACAGCAACCCGATCAAGAAGGCACGGGACATCGCCTACGCCCACGGGCGCGGCGTGCGACTCTTCGTGTCCGACAGCGAACAGGACGTGCGCGCGCTGGCCGAGCACGCGCCCGGCGCGTCGGTGCTGCTGCGGATCCTGGTCAACAGCAAGGGTTCCACCTACCCGTTCGGCAAGAAGTTCGGCTGCTCGCCCGAGATGGCGACGGATCTCCTGCGGTTGGCCGCCCAACTGGGCCTCGTTCCGCTGGGCGTGGCATTCCACGCGGGGTCGCAACAGCTCGACCCGCACGGCTGGGACGGCGCGATCGCCGACGCCGCCGACGTCATCGGCAAGCTGCGCGCCGAGGGCCTCTCGCCGACCACGGTCAACCTGGGCGGCGGCCTGCCCGCGGGCTACCTGACGCAGCCGCCGCCGCTGGCGGAGTACGCCGCCGCCATCACCGCGGCCATCGCCCGCCACTTCGGCGACTTCACGCCCGAGGTGATGATCGAGCCGGGACGCGCTATCGTGGCGGAGTCGGGCCTGATCCGCTCCGAAGTGGTGCTGGTGTCCCGAAAGTCCTATTCGGACGAACGCCGCTGGGTCTTCCTCGACATCGGCCGTTACGGCGGCCTCGCGGAGACCGAGGGCGAGGCCATCGCGTACCCGCTGGTCACCAGCAAGGACGGTGGCCCCGTCGGCCCGGTCGTGCTGGCCGGTCCCACGTGCGACGCGGACGACGTGCTGTACCAGAACACGTGCTACGAGCTGCCGCTGGACCTGCGCGCGGGCGACCACGTCGACCTGCTCGGCGCGGGCGCCTACACGGCCAGCTACTCGTCGGTGGCGTTCAACGGCTTCCCGCCGTTGGCCACGCACTGCGTGCGATGAGCGCGCCCCTGCTGTCCGCTGCTGTGCCCCCTCCTGAAGATGTTTGGAGTGATTGATGTCCGAACTCCCGTGCGAATCCGAGCCGGTTGGCTTGTTCGCAGGACAGCACGTGCTCGCCGAGCTCGAAGGCGTGAGCCCGGAACTGCTCGACGACGAGCAGTTCCTGCGACACGCGCTCGGCGAGGCGCTCACCCAGGCTGACGCCACGGTGTTGGAGGTGGTCTCCAAGCAGTTCGAGCCGCAAGGGGTCACCGTGCTGGCCCTGTTGTCGGAGTCGCACGCGTCCATCCACACGTACCCGGAAGTCGGTGCCGTGTTCGTGGACGTGTTCACGTGCGGTACGCGTGCCAAGCCCGCGCTCGCGGTGCAGTTGTTGGCCGAGGCCCTGGGTGCGGTGTCGGCGCGGACGGACATGATCAGCCGGGGCCACCGCGTCCCGGCGCTCGTCGGTGAGGAGAAAGCGTCTTGATCCGCGAACCACTCGCGGCCGGCATGACCAGGCACTGGGACGTCTCGGAGGTCGTGGTCGACACGCGCACCGAGTTCCAGCACCTGGTGATCGCCCGCACCGCCCAGGGGCTGTCGCTGTTCTGCGACGACGACCGGCAGAGCACCGAGTTCAGCCAGCTGACCTACCACGAGGCGCTGATGGTCCCGGCGCTGCTGCTGGCCGACCGCGTCGACCGCGTGCTGGTCATCGGGTCGTCGGAGGGCGTGGTGTGCCAGATGGCGGTGGCCGCGGGCGCGTCGGTGGTCGACCACATCGACATCGACTCGCAGGCCGTGCGGCTGTGCGCCGAGCACCTGCCCTACGGCTACACGCTCGACGAGCTGGCGCTGGCGGAGAAGGGCGAAGGCCCGATCCGCGTGCAGTACATCGACGGCTACGAGTACATCCGGACGACGTCCGAGCGTTACGACATCGTCCTGGTGGACCTGCCCGACGAGCGCGAGGAGGAGGCGCAGCACAACCGGCTGTACGGCGCCGAGTTCCTGGCGCTGTGCAAGGCGCTGCTGACGCCGGGCGGCGTCGTGGTGTCCCAGGCGGGCTGCCAGACGATGTGGCGCAACACCACGCTGATCCGCATGTGGCAGCGGTTCAACGAGGTGTTCGGCACGGTCGCGTACTACGGCTCCGACGAGCACGAGTGGGCGTACCTGTTCGGGCGCGCCGACGAGGTGGCCGACCCGACCGCGCTGATGGTCGAGCGCCTGCCCGCGTGCGGCTACCAGCCGGAGACGATCGACGACCTGGCCCTGGTCGGCAACTCGATCCCGCCGTACCTGGTGCGCCACTCGTTGGCCTGACACCAGGCGTGACCGGGGCCGTCCTCCTCGCGGGGACGGCCCCGTCCGTCGTCTCAGGCCAGGGCGCGGCGCAGGAAGTCGACCTGGAGCAGGAGCAGGTTCTCGGCCACCTGTTCCTGCGGGGTCATGTGGGTCACGCCGGACAGCGGCAGCACGGTGTGCGGCCGGCCGGCGGCCAGCAGCGCCGACGACAGGCGCAGGGTGTGCGCGGCCACCACGTTGTCGTCCGCCAGGCCGTGCACGATCATCAGCGGGCGCTCCAGCTTCGGCGCGTCGGCGATGAGCGAGTTGGCCTCGTACACCTCGGGCTTCTCGGCCGGGTGGCCCAGGTAGCGCTCGGTGTAGTGGGTGTCGTAGAGCCGCCAGTCGGTGACCGGCGCGCCCGCGATGCCCGCGTGGAACACGTCCGGGCGGCGCAGCACGGCCAGCGCCGCCAGGTAGCCGCCGTAGGACCAGCCGCGGATGCCGACGCGGGCCAGGTCGAGGTCGGGTTCGGTCGCCGCGACCGCGTGCAGCGCGTCCACCTGGTCCTCCAGGGTGGCCCCGGCGAAGTCGAACGCGATCTCCCGCTCCCACGCCGGACCGCGACCGGGCGTGCCGCGGCCGTCCACGACGAGGACCGCGAAACCCTGGTCGGCCAGCCACTGCGAGGTCAGGTAGGCGTTGCGGGCCGACACCACGCGCTGGGCGTGCGGGCCGCCGTACGGGTCGAGCAGCACGGGCAGCTTGGTGCCCGGCACGTGGTCGCGCGGGAACAGCAGCGCCGCCCGCAGGTCGCGTTCGCCGACGGTGAGCAGCCGGACGTCGGGCGTCAGCACGGGCGTCTCGGCGAACGAGCCGATCCCGCCACCGGTGGACACGGTGACCTCCGGCCCGAAGTGGTCCATCGACGAGCGGGACAGCACCAGCACGCCGCCGCCGCGGGTCGCGCCGTGCACACCGTCCTGTGTGGACACTCGGGTGACGTGGTCGGCGTCGACCAGGAACACGTGCGTCTGGGTGGGGTCGTCCGTGGACGCGGTGAGCAGCACGCCGTCCTCGGCCACGTCGAGCACCGAGCGGACCTGGAAGCCGTCCGGCGTCCACGGCCGGTCGCCGACCACGAGCCGGTTCGCGTCGCCGACCGGCAGCACGCGCAGCAGCTCGCCGGCCGGGGTCCAGCGCGGCGCGCCCGGCACGACCTCCAGCCAGTGCGGGTCGGTGTCGTCGGCGACGACCTCGGTGGACCCGGTCGCCACGTCGACGGCCAGCACCAGCACCCGGCGCTGGTCGCGCGACTGCACCTGCACCAGCGGCTTGCCGTGCGAGGTCCACGAGACCGTGGTGACGTACGGGAACGCCTCGCGGTCCCACGTCACGTCGGTCCGGCCGGCCCCGAAGACGGCCAGTTCCACCACCGCGTTGGCCTCGCCCGCGGCGGGGTAGGCGATCTCGGCGGCGGGCGTGCCGGGGTTCGCCGGGTCGGCGATGTGCCAGCGCGGCACGGGCCCGTTGTCCACGCGGGCGGCCAGCACGTGCTCGCCGTCCGGGGAGAACCAGTAACCCCGGTAACGGCCCATCTCCTCGGCCGCGATGAACTCCGCGAGGCCCCACGTGACGTCCGGGCCGTCCGGCGCCGCGACGACCCGGTCCGCGCCGGTCTCCAGGTCCACCACGTGCAGCGCGCCGTCGGCCACGTAGCCGACCTTGCGGCCGGTCGGGTCCAGCCGGGGGTCGATGGCCGCGCCGGCGACCGGCAGCTCGCGCACGGCGGCGGTGGCCGGCTCGACCACGAACAGCCTGCCGGACAAGGCGAACACGACCTGCCGGGCGGCGCTGTCGGTGGCGTAGCCGACGATGCCGGCGGCCGACTCGCGGGTGCGCTCCCGGCGGGCCCGTTCCTCCGGGGACAGGTCCTCGGGATCGGTCAGCAGCACGCCGGGGTCGGCCAGCAGCGTCTCGGCGCGGGTCGCGGTGTCGAACGCCCACAGGCCGTTCGCCCGGCTCGTGGCCGTGGCGGTGCGGAGGAAGTACACCTTCGAGCCGTCCGGCGCCACGGTGAACGTCCGGGGTGCGCCGAGGGTGAACCGCTGGGTGCGCGCGTGTTGGCGCGGGAAGGAGATCTCGTTGCCCACCGGGACACCCTATGTCCCCCGTGCGGGTTCCCGGGGCCGGGTGAAAGGAGCGGGCGTGCCGTGATCGGCGCGCGGCACCTTTGGCGCGGCTTTATGGTGAGGTCGTGGAGTCGGACGACACGCGCGCGTTGCACCGAACCATGATCGTGGTCGACGTGGAGAAATTTACCCACGAAAGCCGCACGAATGCGGATCAACTCGTGGTCCGGGCCGCGCTCTACCGGTCGTTGCGGCGGGCGTTCCGCGAATCCGGCATCCGTGGGAGCAGTGCCACCGGGAGGACCGCGGCGACGGCGTCTTCGTGCTGGTGCCGCCGGAGGTGCCGAAGGCGCTCGTGGTCGAGCGGCTGCCGACCGCGCTGGCCGGGGCGTTGGCCGAGCACAACGCCACGCACCACGCGGCGGAACGGGTGCGGGTGCGCCTGGCGGTGCACGCGGGCGAGGTGCACCCGGACCGCCACGGCTACACGTCCGCGTCGATCAACCTGGCGTTCCGCCTGGTCGACGCCGGGCAGGTCAGGGACGCCCTCGCGCGGTCGTCCGGGGTGGTGGCGCTGGTGCTCTCGTCGTGGATCCACGACGAGGTGGCGCGGCACAGCCGGGTCGTCGACCCGCGCACGTTCCGGCCGGTCGACGTGAAGGTCAAGGACACCACCGCCACCGCGTGGGTCGGCCTGCCGGACGACCCCTACCCGCCGGTGTCGGCCCGGACCGCGGCACGCGGGCGCGTGGTGGCGGCAGTCGTCCCGGCGATCGCCGCGCTGTCGTTGTGGACGTTCACCGCGGACGCGCCCGGCACGCGTGGCGCGGAGGTGAGCGGCATCGGCGCGTAATTCACCGCCGATCGGGAATTCCTCGCCCAGGTGGTCAACCGGATGACCGGGAAATACCTCTCCCGCAACGGGGCCTATACCCATCCGGACGATTCGGAGAAGATCGGCGAGGACATCTACCAATGGACTGCGCGGACTCCGACAACCCCGGCCACCACGTGGTGCCGGCGCCGGCGGGCGGCGGTTGGACGATCCGCAGCAGCGTGCGGGCCGACCTGTGCCTGACCGCGGCCGGCGAGCCGGACACCGACCAGCACTTCCAGCTCTGCCGGCCGGGAGACGAACACCAGTCGTGGCGGCTGCGGCGCATCCGCGGCCAGGCGCCGCACGTCGTGGTGGTCGAGAACCGGGGCGCCGGCGGGTGCCTGGCCCACCAGGGCGGGCGGCCGGAGGAGCACGTCCAGATCTTCCGGCGCGACTGCCGACCGCTCGCCGACCACGACGTCGGTTGGTCGATCCGGCCCTACGACCTGCCGGGGCGTCGGCCGTGCGGCGAGCTGTGGCGCGGTCGGGTCCGCAACAACGGCACCGGGCCGCACCTGGCCGACGCCGACCAGGGCGCGTACCAGGCGGGGGGCGCGTCCGCGGTGTCGATCGTGGCGGTCGGCGAGTCGGCGCACGGGTGCGAGGTGTCGATCTCCGGGCTGCCCGGGACGTGGGTCGCCGAGTCGTCGGCCGACGAGCGGTGGGTGCGGCTGCACACCGAAGGGGACTTCAGCCGGTGCCTGGCCGCGGAGGGCGGCGCGGTGGCGACGCGGCGGTGCGACCGGAGCCGGGCGCAGCAGTGGGAGCTGGGGTGGTCGCGGACCCCTGTCCTGGCCGGCGCTCCCGGAGACGGCTGAACCGCGGCGGCGGGAGGGCCGTAGTCGTCGGTGGAGCGATTGACGGACCGAGGAGGAGTTGAGCGTGATCCGACGAAACCGCATCGCCATCGCCGTCGCGGGCGGCATGGCGGCCGTGCTCGCGCTGGTCGTGTGGACTTCCAACGCCACCGGCCTGCAAGGCAGGACGGTCGCGCAGACGGGGCAGGTGGGTGCGGCGGCCCAGGGCGACTACGGCGACGTCCCCACGCCCCTGGCCCCTCCGACCAGCGAGGAGGCGGCGCCCGTGGAGGAGCCCGCGGCGCAGGCCGCGCCCGCGCCGTCCGGTCCGCAGGTCACGTTGGTGGGCAAGAGCGTGCCCAAGATGGGCGAGGTCGTGCAGGACGGCGACGGCCGCACGCTGTACCGCTTCGACAAGGACACGCCGGACCCGGCGAAGTCCAACTGCGAGGCCCAGTGCGCGGTGACGTGGCCTCCGGTGCTGTCCAACGGCACGCCGCAGTTGCAGGGCGTCGACCCGGCGCTCGTGTCGACGGTGAAGCGGGCCGACGGCTCCGAGCAGGTGACCCTGGACGGCTGGCCGCTCTACACCTACGCCAAGGACGAGGCGCCCGGCCAGTGGAAGGGCCAGGGCGTCGGCGGCACCTGGTTCGTCGTGCAGCCCGACGGCAAGCGCAACGTCGAGTGCCTGCCGCCGGGGGTGACGCCACCGCCCTCGGCGTGAGTCCACTGTGGCACGCCCCGATCCCCCGGCCCGGGGTTGGCCGGGGGATTCGGGCGTCCCGCAGCGGTCAGACGGTCCGGACGACCTGGTCGAAGCCCAGGCGCGGGTTGCGCGGGTGGGTGCCGGAGTGGTCCGGGTGGCCGATGTTGACGATCACCAGCGGCAGCTGGTTGGTGTCGGCGAAGAACTCGCGGCGCACACCCTCGGCGTCGAAGCCGCTCATCGGCCCGGCGGCCAGACCGGCCGCGCGGACGCCGATGATGAAGTAGCCGGCCTGGAGCAGGGCGCTGGTCCTGGCCGCCTCGGTGCGCCGGGCGTCGTCGGCGAACACCGCCTTCGCGCCCGCGAAGTGCGGGAACGTCGTGGCCAGGTGCTCGTGGAAGTCGGTGTCGGCGGCCAGGATCGCGGTGACCGGGGCGGCGACGGTCTTGGCCCGGTTGCCCTCCGACAGGTGCGGCGCGAGGCGGGCCTTGGCCTCCTGGCTGCGGACGTACACCACGCGCAGCGGCTGGCTGTTCATCGCCGTCGGACCCCACTTCACGAGGTCGTGCACGGCGCGCAGCTCGTCGTCGGTCACCGGCTCGTCGGTGAACGCGTTGGCCGTGCGGGCCTCGCGGAACAGCAGGTCCTGTGCCTCACGCGGGAGCGCCAGCGTGTCGAGGGTCGTGGTCATGGTGCCTCTTTCGGTTGTCCCGTGCGCGGATCGCGCACGGGACAACCTCGGCCATGCCTGACCTATTTCGTGTCGCGGTTCACAGGGTCGGGTACAGCGGGTGCTTGGCGGCCAGCACCTCGACCCGCGCGCGCAGCTCGGCCAGGTCCGGCGAGGGCTGCAACGCCGCCGCGATGATGTCCGCCACCTCGGTGAAGTCCGCCGCGCCGAAGCCGCGGGTGGCCAGCGCGGGCGTGCCGACGCGCAGGCCGGAGGTCACCATCGGCGGGCGCGGGTCGTTGGGCACCGCGTTGCGGTTGACCGTGATGCCGACCTCGTGCAACCGGTCCTCGGCCTGCTTGCCGTCCAGTTCGGACGCCACCAGGTCCACCAGCACGAGGTGCACGTCCGTGCCGCCGGTGAGCACCTTCACACCCGCCGCGGCGGCGTCGGGCTGCGAGAGCCGGTCGGCGAGGATCTTCGCGCCCTCGACCGTGCGGCGCTGGCGGTCGGCGAACTCCGGGGACGCGGCGTGCTTGAACGCCACCGCCTTGCCCGCGATCACGTGCTCCAGCGGACCGCCCTGCTGGCCCGGGAACACCGCCGAGTTGATCTTCTTCGCGAGGTCGGCGTCGTTGGTCAGGATCACGCCGCCGCGCGGGCCGCCGAGCGTCTTGTGCGTGGTCGTCGTCACGACGTGGGCGTGCGGCACCGGGCTCGGGTGCAGGCCCGCCGCCACCAGGCCGGCGAAGTGCGCCATGTCCACCATCAGGTACGCGCCCACCGAGTCGGCGATGCGCCGGAACTCCGCGAAGTCCAGCTGACGCGGGTACGCCGACCAGCCGGCCACGATCAGCTTCGGCCGGTGCTCGGTCGCCAGCCGCTCCACCTCGGCCATGTCGACCCGGCCGTCCTCCGCCGACACGTGGTAGGGCACCACGTTGTAGAGCTTGCCGGAGAAGTTGATCCGCATGCCGTGGGTGAGGTGGCCGCCGTGGGCGAGGTCGAGGCCCAGGATCGTGTCGCCCGGCTGGAGCAGGGCGAACATCGCGCACGCGTTGGCCTGCGCGCCCGAGTGCGGCTGCACGTTCGCGAAACCCGCGCCGAACAGCGCCTTGACCCGCTCGATCGCCAGCCGCTCGATCACGTCGACGTTCTCGCAGCCGCCGTAGTAGCGCCGGCCGGGGTAGCCCTCGGCGTACTTGTTGGTCAGCACCGAGCCCTGCGCCTGGAGCACCGACACCGGCGTGAAGTTCTCCGAGGCGATCATCTCCAGCGTGCTCTGCTGCCGGTGCAGCTCGGCGGCGACGGCGTCGGCGACCTCCGGGTCGAACTCCGCGAGGGAGGTGTTGAAGTGCTCGGACATGTGTTGGGTCTCCCTTACGAGGTGCGCTTGTAGAAGGGCAGTGCGACGACTTCGACCGGCTCGTGCCTGCCCCGGACGTCCACCGACAGCTCCGTGCCGGGCTCGGTGTGGCCGACCGCCACGTACGCCATGGCCACCGAGTGCCCGAGGGTCGGCGACAGCGCGCCGCTGGTGACCTCGCCGATCCGCTCGCCCGAGGCGTCCAGCACCGGGTAGCCGTGCCGGGGCGCGCGGCGCGAGGCGGTCTTCAGGCCGACCAGCACCTGGTCCACGCCCCGCTCGGCGACGGCGGCCAGGGCGTCGCGGCCGACGAAGTCGCCCGGCTTGTCCAGCTTCACCACCCGGCCGAGGTTCGCGTGGAACGGCGTGCGGTCGCGGCCCAGCTCGTTGCCGTACAGCGGCATGCCCGCCTCCAGCCGCAGCGTGTCGCGGCAGCCCAGGCCCGCGGGCTTGAGGTCGTGCGGGGCGCCCGCCTCCAGCAGGGCCTGCCACACGTGCGCGGCGTCGTCCGGCGCGACGAACAGCTCGAAGCCGTCCTCGCCGGTGTAGCCCGTGCGGGCGAGCAGCACCGGCTTGCCCGCGACCTCGGTCGGGTACGACGCGTAGTACTTCACCGCGCCCAGGTCGGTGGGCGTGAGGCCGGCGAGGATCGCGGTGGCGTTCGGGCCCTGCACGGCGAGCAGCGCGTAGTCGGCGGACTTGTCCTCGACGGCGGTGTCGAAGCCCTTCGCCCGCTCGACCAGGGCGTCGTGCACGACGGCGGCGTTCGAGGCGTTGGCCACGACGAGGTACTCGGTGTCGCCGGTGCGGTAGACGATCAGGTCGTCGATCACGCCGCCGTCGGCCTCGCAGATCATCGTGTACCGGGCGCGGCCGACGCCGATCGCGGAGGCGTGGCCGACCAGGGCGTGGTCCAGCGCCGCGCCCGCCTCCGGGCCGGTGAGCAGGATCTCACCCATGTGGGTCAGGTCGAACAGGCCCGCCGACGTGCGCACCGCGCGGTGCTCGGCCAGCTCGCTGTCGTAGCGCAGCGGCATCCGCCAGCCCGCGAAGTCGGTGAACATGGCGCCCAGCGCCTCGTGCTCGGCGTGCAGGGGCGTGCGGCGGCTTTCCATCAGGCGGGTCCTCCCTGGGTGCGGGCATGCGGAGGCGCCGACCGGTCGGGTCGGCGCGCGGGCACGTCCGAGAGATTCACGAGCGAAAGGATGACACGGCCCATCGGAGACTCCTCGTCGAGTGAGCCTCCCCCTCTGCCATGAGCCTGAGAGCTTCGCCACCGGGTGAGGGCGGCTTGCACCGTGGGCGAGGCGCACCGGGTGCGCCTGCTTTCCAGAGTTGCCTTCGTCGGGCGGTACCTGTGCCTGAGAGATTCCGGGGAGGAGTTGCTCCTTCGGCGCCCCGGTCGGGGACTCTCCCGCTCGACATCGACGGCCGTGTTCAGTTGGTACCGCCAGACGCTAGGGGTGCCGGTGGGCGGGGTCAACCCCGGTCACAGGCTCTTCTCGGCCCGGACGCTCTCGACCACCTTGCGCTCGGCGTAGAACGACACGAACGGGATCGTGCCCGCGAGCAGCACCAGCACCGTGCCCTTGATCGACCAGCGGGCCTTCAGCGCGAGGTCCACCGTGAGCACCAGGTAGATCGCGTACAGGAAGCCGTGCACCGGGCCGACGACCTGCATCATGCCCTCGTTGCCGCCCGCGTACTTGGCGATCATCGCGACCACGAGCAGCAGCAGGCCGACACCGACCACGTAAGCCATGAACCGGAACCTGGTCAACGCGCCGCTCATCGCCCTACCTTCGCCTCACCGCTGGTCCCGCGCGTGCAGCTCGGCGAGCATGCGGTTGTAGGCCGCCAGCTCCTCGTCCTCGTCGTCACGTGCGGGCGCTCCGACGGGCTCCACGGTAACGACCGGCCGCGACGGCACGGCCACCGGCTCCGGCGCGGCCTCGTCGGCGGCGCCCGTCGCGGTGGCGGCCTCGGCCTTGCGGCGGGCGTCCAGCTTGCGGATGCGCCACACCATGAACGCGGGGAAGAGGCCGAACAGCGGCCACTGGAAGACGTAACCCAGGTTCTGGAACGTGCCGCCGGCCTCGGAGAACCGCTCCCACTGCCAGTACGCCAGGCCGCAGCACACGACCAGCGACGCCAGGCAGGCGGCCACGATCGCCAGCCGCTGGGGGGTGAGGAGGCCTCGCACGCCTCAAGAGTACTTCGTGCCTCGCACGGGGCAGGGGCTCCCCGCACAGGAGCCCGCCCCTTCGAAGGTGAGGGCTCCAAGACCTCAGGAGCCCGCCCCGACTCGTCGGAACTAGGCCACGCCGTCCCGGCGTTGCCTCTGCAGCCTGGCCACGCACCAGGCCGCCGCGCTGCCCCGACGCAGGTGCTGGAGCACCGTCATCGGGCCGAGGCGACGACCGAGGTCGGCGGGCGTGAGCCCGGCCGCCCGGTAGTCCAGAGCGCGCTGGTCCAACGGGCTGATGCCCGCGTCCCACCACTGCTCCGCCTCGGACAGGTCGCCCACCAGCTGCCAGTAGCTGGCGGCGGCCGCGAGCAGGGCCTCGGGCACCTCGGGCGCCCGCTTCCGCATCGCCGCCACGTAGGCCGGGTCCGCGGACTCGACCTTCACCAGGCCGCGCGGACCGCCGTTCGCGCGCTGCACGGGGATCCCCGGCGCGGACGGCGGGGCTTCCGCGAGCCACGCGTCCTTGATCCGGTTCACCTCCTGCAGCTCGGCGTCGTCCGAGCGCTCAGCCGCCCACTGCCGCAGCAGCTCGTCGACTCCGGAGTCCTCGACCATTCTGCCTCCTCGTCGGTCGAAGATCAGCCAATGCGACGCACCGTATTAGCGGGTACCGACAACCGCTAGACCCCGGTTTGTCTAAAACCCTGTTACCAGGGCGTTATAGCCCTCATTCCACCCGTACGGTGCAACGCCGGGGGCGCATAGTCACCGATCGTGACCGCATTGAGCGGAGTTCAAGGGGGTGCGGGGAGGGATCTAGGCGAAGAGGCTGCGGACGAAGGTGATGATCGACTCCGCGCCGGACTGGAGCCACCCGAGCGCGGTCCTCACCGCCTCGGCCGACTCGTTCGGCTGGGTGATCAGGAGGAACAGCACCAGCGCGACCGCCGCCAGCGTCACCACCTTCTTGACGTTCACTGATCGGTCTCCGTCCGTGTCACTGGGCAGGGCGGCCCGACGCCGCTCCGGTCGTGTCAACGGCCATGGTCCCTCATTCACCCGGATGATGACGATCGAACGCGCCGCCATCCCTCGACCGGTCGCACGACCACCACGCAACCACGCCTGACGAGGGCCGATCGTCACCCGAACGGACGATCAAGGGGACCTGTGGTCCCGCCGATCACCAAGGTACGGGCGCTCGCCCACCCCCCAGCACGGACACCGAGGTTCTTCAGACACCGCCATCTCTTCGCAGCCCATCACCTGATTGCGCCGAGGCACGCACCGAGCGTGACAAAGGCCGATGGCGGCTGCCACTCAATTCCGGTCCCCCTTCAGGTGATTTCCCGCGCCCTTTTCCGGCCGGCTCGGCACGGGCTGGAGCGGACGGCGGGCAGGCGATCACCCCGGCGCGAACGGCAGGGGCCGGACCGGGTGAGGCAGGCATCAGCCCGATCACCGCGCTCCAACCGGCCCGCACCGGACCTGGCGGCGGCCGACCACCCCGACACGCGCCGGACCGGTGGCGCGCCAACGTCAGGCGGGCACCCCCAGCCCACCCAGCACCCACCGGACCTGGCGGCACACCACCGGCGTCAACCGATCACCCCGGCCCGCCGCAGCTCGGCGATCTCGTCCTCACCGAGCCCCAGCTCACCCAGTACCTCGATCGTGTGTTCACCCACCGCGGGCGGTGGGCCCGGGGTGGTGCTGGGTGTGCGTTCGAAGCGCGGGGCGGGCGCGGGCTGCGGCAGGCCGTCCACCTCGACGAACGTCCCCCGCCCGACGTTGTGCGCGTACCCGGGGGCCTCACCGGGTGCCAGCACGGGCGCGAGGCACGCGTCGGTGCCCTCCGCCAACGCCGCCCACTCGTCCCTCGTCCGGGTGGCGACGGCGGCGGCGATGCGGGTGCGCAGCTCCGGCCAGTTCGCCGGGTCGTGCCGGCTCGGCAGGCCGGCGTCGGCCAGCCCGAGCACGTCGAGCAGCTCGGCGTAGAACTTCTCCTCCAGCGCCCCGATGCTGACGAACCGGCCGTCGGCGGCCTCGTACACGTCGTAGAACGGCGCGCCGCCGTCGAGCAGGTTCTCCCCGCGCCCACCGGGCCACGCGCCGGCCGACGACATCCCGTGCAGGAAGGTGGTCAGCAGCGCCGCCCCGTCGACCATGGCCGCGTCCACCACCTGCCCGCGCCCGGACCGCTCCCGCTCGTACAGCGCGGCCAGCACGCCCAGCGCCAGCAGAAGCCCCCCGCCGCCGAAGTCGCCGACGATGTTGAGCGGCACGGTCGGTGGCGCGCCCGCCCGGCCGATCGGCTCCAGCGCGCCCGCCACCGCGATGTAGTTGATGTCGTGCCCGGCGCGGTCGGCCAGCGGGCCGTCCTGGCCCCACCCGGTCATCCGCCCGTAGACCAGCCGCGGGTTGCGGGCCAGGCACTGCGCCGGGCCGATGCCCAGCCGTTCGGTCACGCCCGGCCGGAAGCCCTCGACCAGCACGTCCGCGCCCTCGACCAGCCGGAGCACCAGCTGTGCGCCCTCGGGGCGGCGCAGGTCCACCCCGATCGACCGCCGCCCGCGACCCAGCAGCGGCACCTCGGTGGCACCGCCGACGCGGTCCACCCGGACCACCGACGCGCCGAGGTCGGCCAGCACCATGCAGCCGAACGGCGCGGGCGCGAGGCCCGCCAGCTCGACGACCTTCAACCCCTCCAGCGGCCCGGGCACTAGAGCGACCTCGCGATGATTTCCTTCATGATCTCGTTCGTCCCGCCGTAGATCTTCTGCACGCGCGCGTCCGCCCACGCGCGCGCGATCGGGTACTCGGCCATGTAGCCGTAGCCGCCGAACAGCTGCACGCACTCGTCCACGACCCGGCACAGCCGCTCGGTGGCCCACCACTTGGCCATCGCCGCGGTGGGCACGTCGAGGCGGCCCGCCAGGTGGTCCCGCACGCACTCGTCCACGAAGGCCCTGGTCACGCGGGCCTCGGTGGCGCACTCGGCGAGCTTGAACCGGGTGTTCTGGAACTTGATCAGCTCGCGGCCGAACGCCGTGCGGTCCTTGACGTAGGCCAGCGTGAGGTCCACCGCCGCCTCGATGCCCGCCACCGACGCCACCGCGATGATCAGCCGCTCCTGCGGGAGCTGCTGCATCAGCTGGATGAACCCCTGGCCCTCGCCGGTGCCCAGCAGGTTCTCCGCCGGCACGCGGACGTCGTCGAAGAACAGCTCGGCGGTGTCCTGGCCGTGCATGCCGACCTTGTCCAGCACCCGGCCGCGGCGGAAGCCCGGGGCCCGCGCGGTCTCCACGACCAGCAGCGAGATGCCGGTCGCGCCCTGGCTGGGGTCGCTCTTGGCGACGACGATCACCAGGTCTGCCTGCGCGCCGTTGGTGATGAACGTCTTGGAGCCCGACAGCACGTACTCGTCACCGCGCCGCAGCGCCCGCGTCTTGATGTTCTGCAGGTCGGAGCCGCCGCCGGGCTCGGACATGGCGATCGCGCCGACGTACTCGCCGGAGGCCATCTTCGGTAGCCACCGCCGCTTCTGCTCCTCGGTGCCGTAGGCGTTGAGGTAGTGGGCGACGATGCCGCTGTGCACGCTGTTGCCCCAGGCGCTGTCACCGCACCGCGCCTGCTCCTCCAGCAGCACGGCCTCGTGCGCGAACGTCCCGCCGCCACCGCCGTACTCCTCGGGGATGGACAGGCAGAGCAGGCCGACCTCGCCCGCCTTGCGCCAGAAGTCGCGGTCCACCTGCTTCTGCGCGGCCCAGCGCTCCTGGTGCGGCACCACCTCCCGGTCGAAGAACGTGCGGGCCAGCTCGCGCAGCTGGTCCAGGTCCTCGGTCATCCATGCGGAACGGCGAGTCGGCATGGCTCGACGTTGCCACCGGCGTGGCCGGACCGCCATGACCGCAGCGCGTCAGGCTGACGGGTGATCGTGAGCGGATCGGTCAGGGTGTGCGGGACACTGGGGTCATGCGACTGCGGCGGCTCGGGCCCGACGACTGGGCGACGTGGCGCGCCATCCGGCTCACCGCGCTGCGCAGCGACCCCGAGGCGTTCGGCTCCACCTTGGCGGTCGAGGAGGCGTTCGACGAGGCGCGGTGGCGGGAGGAGCTGACGCCGGGGCACGGCGTGCGGGTCGTGGCCGAGGAGCCGGAGCCGGTGGGCCTGGTGGCGGGCGTGCCGCACGAAGACCACTCGGACGTGTTGTACCTGTACTCCATGTGGGTCAAGCCGGAGTTCCGGCGGCGGGGTGTCGGCGAGGCGCTGGTGCGGGACGTGCTGGTCTGGGCGCGGGCGAACGGGTGGGCGCGGGTGCGGTTGCGCGTGTTCCGGGACAACGCGACGGCCCGGCGGCTGTACGCGCGGCTCGGGTTCGCGGGCGAGGGCGAGACCATGGACCACCCGCTGACCCCGGTGAGCTAATAAGTCACCTCGCGCGGTCATGGGCAGGCGACCCGCCCGTGGTTACCGTTGAGTACATGAGCGAAGCCTTGATCTTCGACGCGGTGCGCACACCGCGTGGCAGGGGAAAGCGCGGATCGCTGCACAGCGTCAAGCCGATCACCCTCGCCTCCGGGGTGCTCGCGGCGCTGGCGCGGCGCAACGACCTCGACACCTCCGCGGTGGACGACGTCGTGTTCGGCGTGGTGTCACCGGTCGGCGAGCAGGGCGCGGACATCGCCCGCACGGCGGTGCTGGCGGCCGGGTGGGACCTGCGGCCGGCGGGCGTGCAGCTCAACCGGTTCTGCGCGTCGGGCCTGGAGTCGGTGAACCTGGCGGCGGCCAAGGTGGCGTCCGGGTTCGAGGACCTGGTGGTGGCGGGCGGCGTCGAGTCGATGTCACGGGTGCCGATGGGGTCCGACGGCGGCGCGTGGATGGCCGACCCCGAGACCAACATGGCGGTCAACTTCGTGCCACAGGGCGTGAGCGCCGACCTCATCGCCACGCTGGAGGGGTTCACCCGCGAGGACGTCGACGCCTACGCGTTGCGCTCGCAGCAGCGGGCGACGCTGGCGCGGGACAAGGGCTGGTTCGACCGGTCGCTGGTGGCCGTGGTCGACCAGAACGGCTCGGTCGTGCTCGACCACGACGAGGCGATCCGCCCGGAGACCACGATGGAGGCGCTGTCCAGGCTCAAGCCCAGCTTCGCCTTCCACGGCGACCTGGGCTTCGACGCCGTCGCCATCGACCGGTACCCGACCGTGGAGCGGATCGACCACGTCCACACGCCGGGCAACTCGTCGCAGATCGTGGACGGCGCGGCGGCCATGCTGATCGGCAACGAGCGCGTCGGCCGCGAGCTGGGCCTCACACCCCGCGCGCGGATCATCGCGACCGCGGTCGTCGGCTCCGAGCCCACGATCATGCTCACCGGTCCCGCCCCGGCCGCGCGCAAGGCGCTGGACAAGGCGCGGCTGACCGTCGAGGACATCGACCTGTTCGAGATCAACGAGGCGTTCTCGTCGGTGGTGCTGAAGTTCCAGCGCGAGCTCGACCTGCCCGACGACAAGGTCAACGTCAACGGCGGCGCGATCGCGCTGGGCCACCCGCTCGGCGCGACCGGCTGCATGATCCTCGGCACCCTGCTCGACGAGCTGGAGCGCCGGGACCTGCGGCGCGGGCTGGCCACGTTGTGCGTGGGCGGCGGCATGGGCATCGCGACGATCATCGAGAGGGTCTGATGGCTATCCACTTCGAGCGGGACGACGAGGGGGTCGTCACCCTCACGATGGACATGTCCGGCTCGGCGAACGTGATGAACGCCGAGTACCACCGGGACATGGGCGAGGCGGTCGCGCGGCTGGAGGCCGAGCGCGACGACATCACCGGCGTGGTGCTGACGTCGGCCAAGAAGACGTTCTTCGCGGGCGGCGACCTGAACCTGCTGATCACGATCACGCCGGAGAACGCGGGCGAGGCGCTCGGGTTCCTGGAGGAGATCAAGGGCCAGCTGCGGCGGTTGGAGCTGCTGGGCAAGCCGGTCGTGGCCGCGATCAACGGCAGCGCGCTGGGCGGCGGCCTGGAGATCGCGCTGGCGTGCCACCACCGGGTGGTGCTGGACGACGACAAGATCAAGCTCGGGTTGCCCGAGGCGACGCTGGGCCTGCTGCCCGGCGGCGGTGGCGTGACGCGGATGGTGCGGCTGCTGGGCGTGCAGCCGGCGTTGCCGTTGCTGATGGAGGGCAAGCAGCTGCGCCCGGCGCGGGCGTTGCAGGCCGGGATCGTGCACGAGCTGGCGTCCTCGCGCGAGGAGCTGATCGCCAAGGCGCGGGCGTGGATCAAGGAGAACCCCGCGCCGCAGCAACCGTGGGACAAGCCCGGGTACACCGTGCCGGACGTGCGGGTCGGCGACCCGAACCTGTACGGGCTGCTGGCCGCCGCGCCCGCCGTGCTGCGGAAGAAGACGCACGGCGTGTACCCCGCGCCGGAGAAGGTGCTGGCCGCGGCGGTCGAGGGCGCGCTGGTCGACTTCGACACCGCGTTGCAGGTCGAGGCGCGGTACTTCGTGGAGCTGGCCGCGGGCCAGGTCTCGAAGAACATGATCAGCACGTTCTGGTTCCAGCTCAACGAGATCAACGCGGGCGGGTCGCGGCCGGCCGGGGTCGAGCGGTCGAAGGTGGCCAAGGTCGGCGTGCTCGGCGCGGGCATGATGGGCGCGGGCATCGCCGAGGTCAGCGCGAAGGCCGGGATCGAGGTCGTGCTCAAGGACGTGACGCTGGAGGCGGCCCGGCGCGGCGCCGGTGACACGCCGGGCATCACGCCGACCGACTCCGACGCCGACCTGGCGGGCTGCGACCTGGTGATCGAGGCGGTGTTCGAGAACCGGGAGCTGAAGAACCAGGTGCTGCCCGCGGCGGAGTCGGCGGCGCTGCCGGACGCGGTGATCGCGTCGAACACGTCGACGTTGCCGATCACCGGGTTGGCGTCGGCGGTGGCCGACCCGGCGCGGTTCATCGGGCTGCACTTCTTCTCGCCGGTGCCCAAGATGCGGCTGGTGGAGATCATCCGCGGGGAGAAGACGTCGGACGAGACGCTGGCGCGGGCGTTCGACTACGTGCTGCAGATCGGGAAGACGCCGATCGTGGTCAACGACAGCCGGGGCTTCTACACCTCGCGCACGTTCGGCACGTACGTGACCGAGGCCGTGTCGATGGTCGCGGAGGGCGTGTCGCCGGCGTTGATCGAGAACGTGGCACGGCGTGCGGGCATGGCGGTCGGGCCGCTGGCGGTGTCGGACGAGGTCACGTTGACGTTGCAGCTCAAGATCCGCGACCAGGCGCTGGCCGACGACCCCGCCGCGTCCGGCGCGCTGGCCGACCACCCGGCGTTCAAGGTGCTGGAGGAGCTGGTCGCCGAGGGGCGCACGGGCAAGTCCGGTGGGGCGGGGTTCTACGAGTACCCCGAGGGCGGCCGGAAGTTCCTGTGGCCGGGGCTGGCGCGGTACGCGCGGGCCGACGCGGGCGTGACGGAGCAGGACGTCGAGGACCGGTTGCTGTTCATCCAGTCGCTGGAGACGGTGCGGTGCCTGGACGAGGGCGTGCTGACGTCGGTCGGTGACGCGAACGTGGGCAGCGTGTTCGGCTTCGGCTTCGCACCGTGGAGCGGCGGCACCGTCCAGTTCATCAACTCCTACGGCCTGACGGAGTTCGTGGAGCGGGCCGACTACCTGGCCGACACCTACGGCGAGCGCTTCCGCCCACCGTCCTCCCTCCGCGACCGCGCCACCACCAACACCCCCTTCTAACCCGAGAGTCCTACACCCGCGCCGCGAGAGTCCTACGTTCACGACCCCCGAGTTCAACGCTCAGTGTTGAACTCGGGGGTGCCGAACGTAGGACTCTCGCGGCGTGAACGTAGGACTCTCGCGGGGGTTAGGCGGTGGTCACGGAGGCGCGTTCGGTCACGCCGTTCACGGTCACCGCGATGGTCACGCGGCCCGGGCGCACGGCGGTCAGCACGCCGGTCGCCGGGTCGAGCCACGCCACGTGCCACGGGCGCAGACCGGTGACCGGGCCCACGTGCAGGTTCGGCGACCCCGACCAGTCCGCCGTCACCGGGTAGGCGACCGGAACCCGGCGTGAGCCCTGGGTGATCCACGCGGTGACCCGGGTCGGGCTGCCCATGCGGGTGGTGGGCTCGGCGGTCAGCGCCACCCCGTCCACGTGCGGGCGGACCTCGGCGGCCAGCCAGTCGTCGGCGCCGCGGCGCGGGTCCACTCCCAGCAACGTCCAGCCGGTGAAGCCGCCCCGACCCGCCTCGCCCGCGGGTGCCTTGCCCGAGTTGCCGTTGACCAGGTACGGCACGCCGTCCACCCGTGACGCGTGGAACAGGCCCACGTGGGCGCCGATGAACGCCGCGCCCTTGCCGGTCGCGCGCCGGAACTCCGCCAGCCAGTCCTCGACCACGTCGGCCTCCATCCGGTCCGACAGCTGGCTGCCCTTGGTCGGCGTCGGGTCGCGCGGCGGGTGGTGCTCCACCACGACGAGCGAGTGCACGGCGGAGTGGTCGCGCACCGCGTCACGCAGCATCACGGCCTGGTCGAACCCACCGCCGCGCACCGTCCCCGTGGACGAGTCCAGCAGCACGAACCGCGTGCCCTTGTGGTCGAACACCCGGTTGGTCGCGCCGAACTCGCGCCGGAAGTTCTCGATCGTGCCCGGCCCCATGATCTCGTGGTTGCCCGGCACGTAGTACCAGGGCAGCTCGTCACCGAGCTCCTCGGTCAGCACCCGCCGCGCCAGCGCCAGGTCCGCGGGCGACGCCTCGTCCACGAAGTCGCCGTTCACGACGAGGAAGTCCGGCCGCTGCGCCTTGATCTCGCGTAACGTCCGCCGGGCGGCACGCACCAGCTCGCTGTCCGGGGCACGGGCCACGAACTGCGCGTCGGACATCACCGCGAACCGCCACGGCCGGTCGGCCACCGTGCCGTCCTGCACCACGAGCCGGTCGGCGACCTCCGGGGCCGCCGGCAGGTCGACCGCGGGCGGCACCTTGGCCACGATGTCGTCCACGACCACCTCGCCGGTGTACTGCCGGTCAGCCTTGGTCTCGATCGTGTAGAACCTGTTCACCCGCAACGGGAACGCGAGCCCGGACGGCACCGGCACCTCCAGGTACCGCCACCCCGTCCAGGTGATGTAAGGCCCGTAGAGCGACCGGCTCAGCCCCGACGAGTCGGTGACGGTGAACGCCGTCCACTCGCCGCGACCGTGCCCGTGGACCCACGCGCCGAGCGCCAGCGGCTGCCCCGGCACGTCGATCGGCCGGGGCGGGATCGCGTAGGCCGTCCGCGTGCCGGTGGACTTGGAGAAGTCGTACGACATCCGCAGTCCCGCGCCGGTGTGCCCCTCGGACACCGGCGTCACCGCCCCGGAGCCGCGCGCCGAGCCGAACGTCCACGCCGCGCCGTCGTCGAACCCGGCGACCAGCCGTTCCTCCAGCCCCACGGTCACGGGCACGCGCACCTCGTGCGACCCGACCCGCGCCACGACCGTCGTCGCACCCGGCCGCACCGCCGTGACCCGCAGCGAGCCGTCGTCGCCGGGCACGACGTCGATCACCGAGCGGTCGTAGTCCAGCGCCAGGTCCGCGGGCTCGACCGGCGCGGTGAACCCGTCGCCGTCGCGGCCGACCACGCCGAACCCGCTCGTGCCGCCCACCTCGGGCAGGCTGAGCCGGTCGGTGGTCGCCGACAGCCCGGCCAGCGCGCCCAGCACGGTCAGCTCCACCTCGCCGGTCACGCCGCCGCGCTGCGCCACGGCCTTCGTCGTGCCGGGGCGCGACGCGTGGAACACGCCGTCCTGGTCCACCCGGCCCACGTCGGCGCGGGACGTCCGCCACCGGTGCGAGTCGTCGTGCGCCGGGCCGTAGGTCTCGTCGTGCCCGTCGGCCACCAGCCGCCGGGTCAGGCCGGGGAACACGCGGTCCGGGTGGCCGCCCGGCACGGTGTCCGACCCCGGCGCGGCACGCGGGCCGATGGCCGTGCGCACCCAGAAGCCGGTGAGCGCGCCGCTGCCGGTCGGCGCGTAGAGCGCGAGCCCGTTGGGCACGGGCCGCTCGCCGCCGTCGGACGGGGTGTTCTCCACCAGCACGTGCTCCGCGCCGGGCGTGCGGGCGACCAGCGTGGACGAGCCGCCGCCGTCGAGGTTGAGGGCGTTGTGCGCGCCCATCTCCCGGAGGATCGCGGCCACGTCCTGGAGGTTGAGCCCGAGCAGGTACGCGCCCTGGCGGCCGTCCACGGTGAGCAGGAACATCTTCTTGCCGTCGGCGGAGAACCCGACCGCCGTGCGCGGGTGCAGCGGGTCCGAAGGTGCGACGACCTCGCCGTCCTTGAGCAGCAGTTGGTTCCCGCCGATCGCGGCGCGCAGCGCGCTGCCGTCGTCGGCCTTCGTGGTGTGCTCCACCACGACCCGCTCCCCCACGGCCAACGCGGCGAGGGCGTCCGCGCCCGCCTCCCGGCCGACGAGCACCTGGCCGTCGGCGGGGATCGGGTCGTCGCCCGCCCGGTCGCGCCGTTCGGCGACCACGCCCGCGCGCACCACGACCTCGGTCACGCGCGACGCGCCCTGCACGGCCCGCGCCCTGCTGTAGGAGCCCCAGACCGGGTCGAACAGGCCCACGCCACCGGTTTCGACGGCGGCGCTGTTGAGCTGGTCGAGCCGGATGGACGTGCCGTCGTCGCGGACCACCTTCCCGTCGAAGAACACCTCCATCACCCGGCCGACGCCCGCCGCGTCGAGGCCGACCGCGCGGCGGTGGCCGGCGGCGGGCGACTTGACCGTGCGACCGTCCTGGACGCCGACGCCGCGCGGGGCGTCGGAGTTGTTGATGTCGAAGAAGTCGCCGTTGACGGCGGCGACCGCGCGGGTCCGGTCGGCTTGCGCGGACAGCGGTTCGGCGGCGGCGACGTGGCCCGGGTACAGGTAGTCGACCTTCGTTCCCGCGGTGAGGTCGACGGTAAGCGCGTCGCCCCGGATCCAGCCGCCCGCGCCGCCCGGCTCGTACCAGTCGAACGAGCTCAGCGACACGCCCGGCGCGACCGGGCGGGTGGTGCGGGCGGTCTCGATGCGGCGGGCGGGGTCGACGGCGGGTGCGACCGCGACACCGGGCAGGTCGACCAGGGACGGCGGCTCGGCGTGAGCTGCGGCCGTCGAGGCGAAGACCGGGGACGGCGGCGGCTCGGCGTGCGCCGCGGGCGTGGCGGCAGCCAGGGCGAAGACCAGCGCCGCGGCCAGGGCGGTGGGGCGAGGGCGTGGGAACACGGGCACTCCCGCGGGTTCGGTGAGGAACTTACGCGGTGTAAGTCCACCGTGTTGACGATTCGCCGGACACGGCCGTTCGGCCGCATTCACGGCCGGTCAGGTCAGCCAACCGACCCGCCGCGGTAGGTGCCAGGGCTGGTGCCGGTCCATCGCTTGAACGCCCGGTGAAATGCGCTCGCCTCGGAGAAGCCCAGCCGCAGCGCCAGTTCCTCCACCGACTCGCCGCCGCGCACCAGGCTCGCCACCGCCTGGTCGCGCAGCAGTTGCTCGCGCACCTCGCGGAACGACGTGCCCTCGGCGGCCAGCTTCCGCCGCAGCGTCGGCGCGCTCATCCCCAGCCGCGCCGCGACGTTCTCCAGCCCCACCACGCCGCCGCCGAGCATCCGCCGCACCTGGCTGGACGCGTCCGCGCCGTAATCGCGCCGCGACAGCAGTTCGGCGGGGGAATTGCGCAGGAACCGCTTCAACGCGGCTTCGTCCTGCACCACGGGCATCCGCAGGAATCGCGCGTCGAAGGACAACGTGGTGGTGGGTGCGGAAAACCGCAGCGGCGCACCGAAGATCAGGTGGTATTCCGCGCCGTGCGGCGGTTCGGGATAGGCCAGGTCGACCCCGCGCAACGGGATGCGCCGCCCGATCAACCACGACGAGAAGCGGTGCCACAGCACCAGCAGCGACTCGACCAGGAACCGGTCGGGGTCGTCCACGCCCTCCGTCGACAGGATGAACGCGGCCACGCCGCCGTGCTCGCCCAGCGTCATCGCCGGCCGCACGTCGAACAGCCCGTAGAACGCCAGGCCGCGCCGCAACGCGTCCTCCAGTGACGCGCAGTGCACGGCGAGCAGGCACATGGTCGGGAACGTCCCGCGCTTGCTCGGCCGCGGCCCCAGGCCCATGAACTCGTCGTCCAGCGCGTCCCACAGGGCTTGGACCAGCTTGGTGTACTGGGCGGGCGTGACGCGGGCGCGCTCGTCGGCGAGCAGGGCCTCGCCGATGCCGGCCGCCGCGAGCAGGCCGGTGACGTCGTGACCGCGCCGCACCGCGCCACGCAGGGCAGCGTTGACGTAGTGGATGGCGATGGTCCTGGTGAGCATCACTCACAGTGTGCATCACGACCGCGCACCGGCCGTGTGCGGCGGCGCGGAACGGGGAGAGAGCGCCGCGCCGCCGCCAACGGTTGGCCCACCCCAGTGAGCCGGCTCCTCGTCGATGGGGCATCCGCCCGCCCACCAACGAGGGACGTTGTGGTGCCCACCACTCTATGTGGTCTAGACCAGATACGTCAATACGGCGAAAAGGTCATGAACGGCCCACACCACCGCGCATTTGTTTCCCCTATGTGTCAGCCCTGTTCCAACGGCGCTGCCCCGAAACCGGCGGAAAACCTCTTGCACCAGATCACGACGCTGCGCACGGCCGTCAGGTCGACGCCGGCGGGCACCTCGTAGACCTGGTTGCCGCGATTGGCCTTCAGTTCACCGAGGTTCGTGAAACCGGAGCCGAACGCGCTCTCCGACGAGTCCGCCGGCTTGTCCGACAGGTACACGTACAGGTCCGGGCCGTCACTGGTGTCCAACGCCTCGAACTGCACGGCGTGCCCGCCGCCGGGCAGCCGGACCAGCGTCGCGGTGCCGGTCGTCGCGTGCTCCAGCGAGCGGAACGGCCCCGAGGCCAGCGCGACCGGGCCCTCGGGCGCCGCCGACGTCGTCGTGACCGCCGCCGACGTCGTGGCCGCCGCCGAGGTCGTCGTGGTCGCGGCCGGCACCAGCAGCGCCTCGTCCGCGGTCCGGTCGGTGACCAGCCGCCACGGCTGGAACAGGTACAGCCCCACCACCAGGGCGACCACCAGCACGCCCGCCACCCCGATCACCACTACCCGCTTGGACATCTCACGCCTTCCGGACTCGACTGGTTCTCCGGACAACTCTGGCGAACCGGGCGCCGGTCGGCGGGCGAAACCCGCTTACGAAGTTCTGACGTCCGCGGCTCCCGCGTTGTTAGGGTCGCCACGTGGGTGAACGGGCCGGGTTGGCGATCGTGTGCGCGCTCATGGTGGGCTGCGCCGCGTTCGGCCCGTTCCCGCACCCGGTGCCGCTGCTGTTCGCGATCGCGGCCGTCGGCGCGGCCAACGCCGCGTTCCCGCTGATGCGCACCTTCGGGTCCGCCCTGCTCGGCGGGGTCGCGGCGGCCAGCATCGGGCTGGCCTCCGTGCCGTTCGTGACCTGCTCCTCGGACAAGTTCACGGACGTGTTCACCTGTTCGGGTGACGCACCCACCTGGCACATGACCGGCGCGGTGCTCGTCGCCGGGCTCTCCGGCGCGGGTCTGGTGCTGGCGCGAGTGCTCGGCACGGCGGTGTTGGAACGCAGGCTCGCGGCCGTGCGGGCGAGGGAGGAGCACCGGTGAGCGTGACCTGGCGGCAGGTGGCGGCCTGGCGCACCCGCCGGCACGCCCTGGACGAGCGGCGGCCCGCCGACGAGGCGTTCACCGTGGTGTCGCGGCTGTGCGGGCTGCACGCCCAGCTGATGTCCTCGGCCGAGGCGACCTTGCGCGCCCGCGTCGACGGGCTCGCCGACGATGCCGTCGACCAGGCCCTGTGGACCGACCGCACGCTGGTCAAGACGTGGTCGATGCGCGGCACGCTGCACCTGCTGCCCGCCGCCGAGTACCCGCTCTGGCAGGCCGGGTTCGCCACCTACCGGCACTACCTCAAGCCGGTGTGGCTGCGGAACTTCCACCTCACCGCCGACGAGCTGACAGCGCTGGTCGACGCGGTGGGCGAGGCGTTGCACGACCGCGTGCTGACCCGTGCCGAGCTGGCCGACGAGGTCGCCGCGCGCACGTCGCCGCACCTCGGCGAGAAGCTGCGGGAGAGCTGGGGCGCCTACCTCAAGCCCGCGTCGTTCCAGGGCAGGTTGTTGTTCGGGCCCGGTGAGGGGCAGTTCGTCCGGTTCACCAGCCCGCGCACGTGGCTGGGGGTCGACCCGGCGGCCGTCGAGGGCGCGGTCGAGGCGATCGCGCTGCGGTTCCTGGCCCAGCAGGGGCCCGCGACCAGGGAGGACTTCGCCCGCTGGTGGGGCGTGAGCCCGGCCGACGGCGGGCGCGTGTTCAAGGCGCTGGGCGAGCGGATCGTGCCGCTGGACGTCGAGGGCGTGCCCCACTGGGCACGCGCGGAGGACGTGGAGAGCTTGCGCGAGGCGGAGCCGGTGAAGACCGTGCGCCTGCTGCCGGCGTTCGACCAGTACGTCGTGGCGGCGACACGCCACGCCACCCACCTTCTCGATGGTGGGATACCCGAAAAGGTGTATCGACCGCAGGGATGGCTGTCCCCGGTACTCATGGTGAACGGAATGCTGGCCGGGGTCTGGTCGCAGGAGCGCAAGGGCGGTCGGCTGAGCGTCACCGTGGAGCCGTTCCGCTCGTTGTCCGCTGCGGCACGGAAAGCCGTGCTCAGCGAGGTGGACCGGCTGCCCGGCCCGGCAGAGGTGCACTGGGTCGACTGAGACCGCCCCGACGGGCGGTACTGTTCAGCCGCTCACCGTTGCGCCACAAGTGCGTTCTGTTAGGAGGCTTGCTGTGCGGGTGCTGTGGGCCACGTGCGGCTTGGCCGTGGCGGCGTCGGCGCTGATCGGTGTCCTCATCGGGGTGTACATCGACGGGGTGAACGACGAGCAGCAGGCCGAGACCCCGGCGTCGACCTGGATCACCGGCAGGCCGGCGACCAGCAGCTCCACCACGCCGCCGAGCTCGGTCACCGCCGACGCGGTGTCGTCGCCGCGGACCTCGACGACCGCGGTCCGGCCCACCACCACGACGACGACCCCGCCGCCGGCGCCGCCACCACCGCCGCAGACGCCGACCGAGGCCCCGCCGACGACCACCACGACCACCGCGGTGAAGAACACCGAGTGGCCGTGCAGCCCGCTCAACCCGCTGCCGCCGCCGCACTGCCGGGACTGAGCGCGGACGGGCCAACGCTCACGTCGCCGAAACGCCCGCGTCCCCCCACCGCAACGTGCGGGCCGCAGCCTGGTCGCATGGACACCACACCGAAGACCTGGCGACTGCGCGTGGAGCTGGACGACAGCCCGGGCGCGCTGGCTCGGGTGACCATCCGGCTGGCCGACCAGGACTGCAACGTCCTGGCCCTGTCGGTGATCCCGGTGCCCGGCGGCGTCCTCGACGAGCTCGTGGTCCAGGCCGCGCCCGGCCTGCTGCCCGCCGACCTGGTGGCCGCGGTGCGCGCCGAGGGCGGCCGGTGCGTCGGCATCACCGCCGCCGACCTGCGGGACCTCGTCGACGCGCCCACGGCGGCGTTGCGCGCCGCCGCCCTGGCCTCGCACGACCCCGACGCGATCGGCGAGGCCCTGCGCGTCGTCACGGGCGCCGACTCGGTCACCGTCGTCCCCGCCGACGCCGCCTCACCGACCTCGGCGGACCAGGCGCGGGTGGTCGACTTCCGGGCGACGCCGCAGGCGACGCAGCTCTACCGGGCGCGTCGCGGCTGGTCGCCGTTCACCCAGGTGGAGCTGACCCGCGGGCAGGCGTTGATCGACCTGCTCGCCGCCCGGGGCGAGGCGGATCCCCGGCCGACCGCGCTGCTCACCGACGACGGCATGGCGCTGGTGCTGCGGCCCGGCCGCGCGGGCGACGAGGAGGCGATCGCCGACCTGCACTCCCGCTGCTCGATGGGCACCCTGTTCAACCGCTACCACGCGGGCATGCGGACCGTGCCCCGGCGGTGGCTGCACCGGCTGCTCAGCCCGCCGCGCGGCACCACCGTGGTGGCCCAGTGCGCGGACCGGGTGGTGGCCATGGGCCAGCTCATCCCGATGTCCACGCCGGCGGGCGCGGAGGTGTCGTTGCTGGTGGAGGACGGCTGGCAGGGTCGCGGGGTGGGCACCGCGCTGCTCGGCGCGCTGGCCGGCGTGGCACGGGCGGGCGGCCGCCGGGAGCTGGTCGGCTGGTGCCTGCCCGGCGAGACCGGCCTCGTCCGCACCGCGGCCCGGGCCGGGCTGCCGACCTCGGTGCGCCGCGAGGACGGGCTGCTGCGGGTGTCGATCACCGCGAGCGGTCCGCGCGTCACCGATCCGGGTCGTTCTGAGAGCGCTTCCCGGCAGGTCGCCTCGGGCTAAGCTGGGCCCGTAGGGCGATCGTCGAGGAGTGGTGCTCGTGTCGGTTCAATCGCACTCAGGCGCGCGGCCCACGCTGGAGGACGTGGCGGCCAAGGCCGGCGTTTCCCGTGCGACGGCGTCACGGGTGCTCAACGCGTCGCCCAGGGTGAGCCCGGAGGCGCACGAGGCGGTCACGGCGGCGGTGATGGAGCTGGGCTACCAGCCCAACCAGGCGGCGCGGGCGCTGGTGACCCGGCGTTCGGGCGCGGTGGCCGTGGTGTTCTCCGAACCCGAGCCCAAGATCTTCGACGACCCGCACTTCGCGTGGCTGATCCGCTCGGCGGCGCGGTCGCTGGCCGACGCCGACGTGCAGATGGTGCTGATGCTGGTGCACTCGACGCAGGACCAGGCGCGGGCCGAGCGGTTCCTGGCGGGCGGGCACGTGGACGGCGCGCTGCTGTTCGCGCCGCACAAGGGCGACCAGTTGCCGACCGTGGCGCGCAAGCTGCCGCTGCCGGTGGTGTACGCGGGCCGGCCGTGGGGCTCGCTGCGCGGCCTGCACACCGTGGACCACGACAACGAGGGCGGCGGCCTGCTGGCCACCGAGCACCTGATCTCGTTGGGGCGCAAGAGGATCGTGTCGGTGACCGGCCCGCTGGACGAGCACTCGGCGATGGACCGGCTGGCCGGCTGGCGCACGGCGGTCGGCGCGGACGACGAGACCACGGCGTTGATGACCGAGGACGGCGGCTTCTCCCGCGAGGGCGGCAAGCGGGCCATGCGGGCGCTGCTGGAGCGGGTGCCTGACCTCGACGCGGCGTTCGTGGCGTCCGACCACATGGCGGCGGGCGTGCTGGACGCGTTGCACGAGGCGGGCAGGCGGGTGCCGCAGGACGTGGCCATCGTCGGGTTCGACGACCACCCGATGATCGCGCCGCACACCATGCCGTCGTTGACCAGCGTGCGGCAGGACACCAGCGCCCAGGTCCGCCACATGGTGACCCACCTGCTGCGGCTGCTGCGCGGCGAGACGATCCGGGCTCGGCGCGAGGTGCTGCCGACGGTGCTGGTCCGGCGCGAGTCCGCGTAGCCCGCGCCGGTTGCCGGGCGGGGGCCGCCGCGGCGACATGCGGCCCCCGACCGACCGGTCACGGCAGGTCGTAGCCGGTGGCCGGGACGGCGTTGGCCCCGATCACCTCGGCCAACGTCCTGCCGCTCCGCTTCACCGTGCGCACCTGGGTGTCGTAGTCCACGTGCACGATGCCGAACCGCTGGCTGTACCCCGCGGCCCACTCGAAGTTGTCCAGCAGCGACCACGCGAAGTAGCCGCGCACGTCCACGCCCGCCGCGATGGCCTCGTGCACCGCGCGCAGGTGGTCGACCAGGTACCGGGTGCGCGCCTCGTCCACCACCTGGCCGTCCTCGACCACGTCCGGCCACGCCGAGCCGTTCTCCGTGATCACCAGCGGCAGGCCGACGTCGCGCCGCAACCGGGTCAGCAGCGCGGTGAGGCCGCTCGCGTCGACCTCCCAGCCGAAGCCGGTCACCTCGCCGCGCGGCGGCAGGAAGTCCACGCCCCGCAGGCCCGGGAACGGCCCGTCGCCGACCGCGAGCGGGTCGGCCGCCGGGGCGACGCGGGTCGGGCTGTAGTAGTTCACGCCCATCCAGTCGATCGGCGCGGCGATCACGTCCAGGTCGCCGTCGTGCACCGCGGCCGTCCAGTCGCCCAGCCACGCCGTGTCCTCGACGACGTCCCGCGGGTAGCCGCGGCCGCCCAGCGGGTCGAGGAACAGGCGGTTCTGCAATCCGTCGACCTTGCGTGCCGCGTCCAACTGCGAGTCGTCGTCCACCGTCAACGCGCAGAAGTTCAGCACGATGGACAGCTCGTGGTCGTCCGGCGCCTGGTCCCGCATCACCTGCACGGCCAGGCCGTGGCCGAGCAGGAGGTGGTGCGCGGCTTCCAGCGACCCCTTCGGGTCGACCACGCCGGGCGCGTGGATGCCGTTGGCGTACCCGAGGAACGCCGAGCACCACGGCTCGTTCAACGTGGTCCACTGCCGCACCCGGTCACCCAGGTGCTCGTGCGCGAGCGCCGCGTACTCGGCGAACCGGTAGGCGGTGTCGCGGTTGCGCCAACCGCCGACGTCCTCCAGCGCCTGCGGCAGGTCCCAGTGGTACAGCGTGACCACCGGCTCGATCTCCCGGGCCAGCAGCTCGTCCACCAGCCGGTCGTAGAACGCCAGCCCCCGGGGTTCCACCCGGCCCGCGCCGAGCGGCTGGATGCGCGGCCACGCCAGCGAGAACCGGTACGCGCCCAGCCCCAGCTCCGCCATCAGCGCCACGTCGGCGGGGTAGCGGTGGTAGTGGTCGCACGCCGGCTCGCCGGTGTCGCCGCCGAGCACCGCGCCCGGCCTGGCCGCGAACGTGTCCCAAATGGACGGTCCGCGGCCGTCGACCCCGGTCGCCCCCTCGATCTGGAAGGACGCCGTCGCGGCACCCCACCGGAAACCCGGTGGGAAGCGCAGCAGGTCCCGCCCGACCTCGGTGCCCGGGTCGGTTGTCGTCATCTGCCAGTTCACCCCTTCACAGCGCCCTGCATGATCCCGCCGACGATCTGCCGCGCCAGCAGCACGAAGATCGCCACCACCGGCAGCACCGCGAGCGACGCGCCGGACAGCATGAGCGAGTAGTCGGTGTAGTAACCGCTTGCCAACGTCGACAATGCCACCTGGACCGTGGGGCTGTCGTTGGGGTCCAGCACGATCAGCGGCCAGAAGAAGTCGTTCCACGCGGTCATGAACGTGAACATGCCCATCACGGCCGCCTGCGGCCGCACCGCCGGGAACGCCACGTGCCAGAACGTCTTGAGCACCGAGCAGCCGTCCACCCGGGCGGCCTCGACCAGCTCGTGCGGCACCGACTCCTCGCACGCCTGCCGCATCCAGAACACCGAGAACGCGCCGATCAGCGCGGGCACGATCACCGCCTGCAACGTGCCGTACCAGTCCAGGTCCGACATCAGCATGTAGAGCGGGATCACGCCGAGCTGCGTGGGCACCATCGACGTGCCGACCACGACCAGGAACAACGCGTCGCCGCCGCGGAAGCGCAGCCGGGCGAACGCGAACCCGGCCAGCGTGCCCAGCACGACGTTGCTGATCGCCACCGTGCCCGCGACCACGAGCGAGTTCTGCATCGCGAGCCAGAAGTCGACGGTGTCGAACACCCTGGTCAGGTTGTCGAACAGGTTCCCGCCCGGCACCAGGGACGGCACCGCGTCGCCCAGCGCCGAGTTGTCCTTGCTGGCGATGAGGAACGAGTAGTACAGCGGGAACACCGACGCGAGCAGGATCACCACCAGCAGCGCGTACGCGATCGGCCCCGACCTCGTGAGGCGCTTCGTGCCCACCGGCCTCATCCCTTCGCCGCGATGCGCCGCGCCACCGCGAAGTTCACGACCGCGACCACCAGGATCACCAGGAACAACACCCACGCGATGGCCGCGGAGTAGCCCGCGTCGAACAACCGGAAGCCCTTCTCGTACAGGTACATCACCAGGGTCTGGAACTGCCGGTCGTCACCGCCGGTGCCGGTGGCCGTGCCGCCCGGGTCGAACAGCTGCGGTTCCACGAACAGCTGCATGCCGCCGATGGTCGACACGATGACGGTGAACAGGATCGTCGGCCGGATGCTCGGCACCGTGATCGACCAGAACACCCGCCACCGCGACGCGCCGTCCAGCATCGCCGACTCGTACATGTCCTTGGGCACCGACTGCATCGCGGCCAGGTAGATCAGCGCGTTGTAGCCGGTCCAGCGCCACATCACCATCGAGCTGATCGCCAGGTGCGACGCCCACGTCTCGGCGCGCCAGTCCACCGGGTCGACGCCGACGAGGCCCAGCACGGCGTTGACGATGCCGAAGTCGCGGCCGAACAACTGCGCGAACACCAGCGCCACCGCCGCCACCGAGATCACGTTGGGCAGCAGCACGCCCGCCCGCCAGAACGCCCGGCCGCGCAGGCCGCGGTCGAGCAGGGCGGCCAGGCCGAGCGCGGCGAACAGCTGCGGGACCGTGGAGAGCAGGAACAGGCTGACGGTGTTGCCCAGCGCGTTCCAGAAGTTCTCGTCGGACAGCAGCTCGGCGTAGTTGGCCAGGCCGGTGAAGCCCTGGTCGCCCTCGATGAGCTGCCACTCGTGCAGCGAGACCCAAGCGGTGTACAGCAGCGGGTAGAGGCCGAAGATCCCGAAGACCACGAAGAACGGCGCGATGATGAGGTACGGCGTGTACTTCGTGTCCAGCCGGCCGAGCTTGTCCCGCCACGACAGGCGTTGCGCCGACGGCGGGACGGGCTCCGTGCCGCGCCCCGCCGTCGCCCGGTGCGGTGCGACCGTCACTTGGCGGCGTCCCGCGCTTCGCGGACGGCCTGGTCGAACGCGTCCGAAGTGGACTGCTTGCCGGTCTCCACGCGCGACAGGGCGTTGTTGAACACCGGGGTCACCTTGGAGTCCTTCGTGCCGCGGTAGGTGGGCTTGAGGCTTTCTGCGGAGTCACCGAAGATCTGGCCGACCGGCGCGGAGTTGAAGTACTCGTTGGTCGTCGCGGTGACCTCGGGGTCCTGGTACGCGGCGGGCTCGCTGGGCAGGTTGCCGGTCTCCTTGAAAATCCGCTTCTGCTGCTCGGGCGCGGTCAGCCACTTGGCCAGCTCGTAGGCTTCCTTCGGGTGCTTGGTCTGCTTGGGCACGGCCAGGAACGACCCGCCCCAGTTGCCGCCGCCACCGGGCGCGGCGGCCACGTCCCACTTGCCCGTCGCCTCGTCCCCGGCACCGGCCTTGATCAGCGCGAGCGCCCACGCCGGGCAGGTCGTGGTGGCGAAGGACGCCTGCTTGAGCGCGACGTTCCAGTCCTGGCTGAACGGGGCCAGCGCACCGGTCTGCTTCTTCTCGCCGAGGCTCGCGGCCAACGTGAACGCCTGCTTCACCTTGTCGTTCTTGTCGCCGATGAAGGAGTCGTCGGCCTTGGCGAAGTAGCCTTCCTCGGTCTGGTCGAGGATCGCCTTGTAGACGTTCTGCGCGGTGTCGACGAACTTCTTGTCCGGCACCTTCCCGCTGAACGCGTCCGCGACCTCGAGGTAGTCCTCCCAGGTGGGCCACAGCTTGCCGACCTCCTCGCGGTCGGTCGGCAGGCCCGCCGCCTCGAACAGGTCACGCCGGTAGCACAGCGCGAGGCTGCCCATGTCGGTGCCGAGGCCGAGCACGAAGTTCCCGCCGTCGGTGGTGCCCTGGTTCCACTTCCAGGCCGCCCACTGGCCCTGCAGCTCCTTGGCGCCGTAGTCCGCGAGGTTGACGAACTTGTCCTTGGACTGGCGGAACTGCGTGATGTTGCCTTCCTCGATCGCCACGATGTCGGCCGCACCCCGACCACCCGCGAGCTGCGTGGCGAGCTGCGTGTGGTGCTGCTCCATCTTGACCGTGCGCTGCTCGATCTCGATGCCCGGGTGCGCCGCCTGGTACTCCTTGATCAGGTTGGTGTAACCGAAGTCGGAGAAGACCCCGATCGACAGCTTGACCTTGCCGTCCCCCGCGTCACCTCCCCCACCACCGCACGCGGCCACCAGCGCCAGCGCGGTGATCGACGCCGTCCAACCGACCAGAGTCCTGCTCATCCGTCCTCCTCGACGCGCTCGCCGGGCGGGAACCCGACGCCATGAGAGCGCTCTCACGGTCGCGAGTCCCGGTCCCCGACGTCAACCCGCCAAGTACCGGTCGACACCGTTCCGCAACATTCTGAAGCGCTCTTGTGCCCCGCAGTGACCACACATGACGTTGCGTGAACCCGCCGGCAGCCCATCAAGGCCGGGTGGCCCGGCCCTCGCTCGGGCCACCCAACACCCTGTTAGAGGCAACTACAGCCCAGACGTGACGCGCGCTCGCAAGAAAATCTGTAACCCACCCACAACGGACCCGCCACCCACCTCCGAGGCCCGATTTGACATGGGTTCGGGTGCTTTGGCCTGCCTGGAGTGCCCGTACGGGCCCCATGTCAAATCGAGCCGGACTCTCCCCCGGCCTTGCACCCCCGGACTGCACCCCCGGACTGCACCCCCGGACTGCACCCCCGGACTTGGCCCTCGCCCCCACACCCGAGCGTTCAACTCGGGGGTCCTGAACGTAGGACTCTCGCGTTCCGAACGTAGGACACACGCGTTCTGAACGTAGGACTCACCCGACGCGAACGTAGGACTCACGCTCCGGCGGTCCGCCCCTCCCCCGAAGAGGAGCGGACCGCCTCTTTCACGCCTCGGCCATCCCCGCGACGACCGAGGTCCGAGCGGCACGCCGCGCCGGCAGCGCGGCGGCCAGGATCGCGGCCACGACAGCACCCGCCAACATCACGCCGATCTGCCCGAACGGCACCACCAGGTCCACCGAGATCGTGTCGTTGGACAACGCCTCCGTGATCACCCACCCGAACCCGATGCCGAGCAGCAACCCGATCGCCGCACCCATCAGCGCCATCAGCACCGACTCGACCACCAGCATCAACCGCAACTGGCCCTTCGTCAGCCCCAGCGCCCGCAGCAGCGCCGACTCCCGCGTCCGCTCCAGCACCGACAACGTCAACGTGTTGGCGATGCCGAACAACGCGATCACCACGGCCAACCCGATCAACGCCCAGATGAACCCGAGCACCTGGTTGAGCTGCTGGTTGAGCTGCTCCTTGGTCTCCGCCGCGCTGTCCACCACCGCCAACGGGGACGGGTCGGTGACCTTCTCCACCGCCGCACGCCCGTTGGCCACGCCGTCCTTGAGCTTGACCAGGATGCTCTCGTACCCCTCGGCCGCCTGCGGGAACCGCGACGACGTCTCCATCGTCATGATCCCGTCGGACAGCCGCTGCCCCTCGACGATCGCGACGACCTTCAGCTCCTGCGCCTGCCCCTGGCCCGGTTTCACCGTCACCACCTGGCCGACCGCGACACCCTGCCGCTTGGCGTACTGGGCGTTCACCGCCACCGTCCCGTCACCGAGGTCGTCGAGCGACCCGCTGGTCACCGTGGGCCGGAACAGGGTGCCGATCGCGTCACGCGGCACGCCGGTGAAGTACTCGCGCTCCCCGTACACGACAGTGGTCGGCGCGACCCGGTCCACCTCCGGCACGTCGGCCAACTGCTCGGCCAGCTCCTTGGGCAGCGGCCGGCCGTAGACGGCGGACGTCACGGTGTAGTCGGCGGGCATCCGCTGGTCGATCTCGGCGTTGGCGGTCTCCTTGGCGCTGTTGGCGACCACGGTCACCAGCGACACGATCGTCACGCCGATCATCAGCGCCGCCGTGGTCGCGGCGGTGCGCTTGGGGTTGCGGCCGGCGTTGGCCGACGCCAGCTTGGCGGGCACGCCCAGCACCGCCCGCGGCAGCGCGCCGAGCACCCGGTTGACCGGGCCCACCAGCAGCGGACCGAGCACGAGCACCGCGGCCAGCAGCGCCATCGTGCCCGCGCCGCTGACGAACATCGCCGCGTCCTCGTCCTCGATGCCCATGCCGAACACGATCCCGCCGACACCGATCACGCCGAACAGCACGGCGGTCAGCACGCGCACCACGCTGGTCCGGGAGACCTCCTCGCCGCTGTCGGGCTGGCTGCGCAGCGCGGCCACCGGCGCGACCCGGGTCGCCTTGCGGGCGGGCAGCACCGCGGCGAGCACGGTCACCAGCGTGCCGACCGCGAACGACGCGGCCACCGTCGTCGCCGTCACGGGCAGCAGCACGGTGCCGCCGCCCTCGCCGAACGAGAAGATCACGCGTTGCAGCAGCGCGGACACCCCGATGCCGCCGAACAGGCCGATCACCGACGCGGCCAGGCCCATCACCAGCGCCTCGGCCAGCACGCCCCGGAACACCTGGGCCCGGCTCGCGCCGACGCACCGCATCAGCGCCAGCTCGCGGGTGCGCTGGGCGACCAGGATGGTGAACGTGTTGTAGATGACCATGGCCGCCACGACGAGCGCGATGATCGCGAACGCCAGCAGCACCGTGGTGAACTCGCCGGACTGCTGCTCGACCCGTTCGAGGGTCTCCCGGGTCAGCTCCTCACCGCTCTGGATCTTGAAGCCGCTGTCCCCGATGGCCTTGCGGACGTTGTCCACGACCTGCTGCTGGGTGAACCCGGCCGCCGCCGTCGCCACCACCTGGTACGGCGGCCGTTCCGGTTCCAGCGCCTGGAACGCCGCCGCGGTCAGCCCGACGTGGTCGTAGCCGGACAGCGACACCTGGTTCGTGCCCTGCTGGTAGGTGCCGACCAGCGTGTACGTGTGCCGCTGGTCCCCCTCGCCCAGCAGCACGACCGGTTGGCCGATCGTCAGCTTGGAGGTGGACGCGGTGCGCTTGTCGACGGCGATCTCGTCGTCCTTGGTGGGGTAACGCCCGTCGACGAGGTCGAACTCGTTGAGCTTCTCGTTGCTCGCCAGCGGGACGGCCCACGCGGACTTGGCCTTGCCGTTGGCCGCGACCAGCGGCACGGTCTGGAAGTCGCGCGGGTCGGCGGCCGCCACGCCCGGCGCCTGCCGGATCTTCGCCAGCGTCTCCGGGGTGATGCCGGGGATCTCGTCCGGTGAGGACGATTCGCCGGACACGGTGACGGAGACGTCGACGTTGCGCGCGCCCTTGGCGAACTCGTCGCGCAGGCTCGCGGTCATGGCGTCGCCGAGCACCAGCGTGCCGGTCACGAAGGCGACGCCGAGGGCGATGGCCACCGAGGACAGCACGAGCCGCGCGGTGCGGGCCTTGAGGCCCGCGATGATCGTGCGCAGCATCAGGTCACGCCCCCAGGTGCTTGAGCGCGGACAGCACCGAGTCGGCGGTCGGGTTGTCGATCTCGCCGGCGAGGTGGCCGTCGGCCATGAGCACCACGCGGTCGGCGTAGGAGGCGGCGACCGGGTCGTGCGTCACCATGATCACGGTCTGGCCGAGCTTGCGCACGGACATGCGCAGGAAGTCGAGCACCTCCGCGCCGGAGCGCGAGTCGAGGTTGCCGGTGGGCTCGTCGGCGAACACCACGTCGGGCCGGGCGACCAGGGCGCGGGCGCAGGCCACGCGCTGCTGCTGGCCGCCGGACAGCTCGGTCGGCTTGTGCTTGAGCCGGTCGCGCAGGCCGAGCACGTCCACGATGGTGTCGAACCACTCGCGGTCGGGCTTGCGGCCGGCCAGTTCGAGGCCGAGCAGGATGTTGGCCTCGGCGGTGAGCGTGGGCAGCAGGTTGAACGCCTGGAAGACGAACCCGACCCGGTCGCGGCGCAGCCGGGTCAGCTCCTTGTCACCCAGCGAGGTGATCTCGGTGCCGCCGATGTTCACGCTGCCGCCGTCGACGTTGTCGAGGCCGGCCAGGCAGTGCATCAGCGTGGACTTGCCGGAGCCGGAGGGGCCCATGATGGCGGTGAACCTGCCCGCCGCGAACTCGACGCTGACTCCGTCGAGCGCCCGCACGGCGGTGTCGCCCTTGCCGTACACCTTCACCAGGTTCGCGGCGGCTACAGCGGTGCGGGTCCCGACGTCGGACACCAGTGCGGACATGCTCCCTCAATTCCTCGACTCTCGCGGACGTCGAGAAAGCTATGGGGCAGGCGCGTCGGCGGTCGTCACCTCGGCGGCGGAACCGGACGTCAACCGACGGGATGACGCCCCCTAGTCCCCCGGTCTGACCCCCGCGAGTCCTACGTTCAGATCGCGAGTGTCCTACATTCGGAACGCGAGTGTCCTACGTTCAGAACGCGAGAGTCCTACGTTCAGAACACCCGAATTCAACGCTCACGACCGGGCCGGACCGTTCCGAGCGTTGAACTCGGGGATCCTGAACGTAGGACTCACGCGACGCGAACGTAGGACACGCGCGTTCTGAACGTAGGACACGCGCGTTCTGAACGTAGGACACTCGCGTTCTGGAGGTTGGACTCACGCGGGGTCGGGTTGGGAGGGCAGGTCGAGCAGGCCGCGGTCGAAGGCGTTGGCGACGGCCTCGGCACGGCGGCTCGCGCCCAGCTTCGACATGATCCGGCTCAGGTGCACGCTGACGGTCTTCTCCGAGATGTACAGCTCCTCGCCGACCTGCCGGTTGGTGCGGCCCAGCGCGACCAGCTCCAGCACCGACCGCTCCCGCGGCGTGAACGGGTCCACCCGGTCACGCGGCCCCACGTCGCGCAACGCCACCCTGGCCCGCCGCGCCACCAGGTCGAGCGCCTCGCGCAACGGCGCCGCGCCCAGCTCGTCGGCCACCGCGCTGGCCAGCCGCAGCTCCGCCGCCGCCTCCTCGCGCCGGTCCGCGCCCAGCAGCGCCTCGGCCAGCCGCCACCGGCTCACGGCCTGCTCGAACACCGACCCGAAGCCGAACGCGTCCACCACGCCCCGCCACAGCTGCGGATCACCCGGCCCGGTCAGCCTCGACTCCTCCGCCGCCACCCGCAGCAGCCACGCCCGCCCCTCGGGCCCCAATGAACCCGAACGCGGCAGGCCCAGCTCGGCCGTGGTGCGCGCGTAGTCGCCCAGCTCCCGACCCGCCCGCACGGCGTGCTCCTCGGCCGCCCGGTCCTTGCGCCGCCGCGCCCGGGCCGCGATCTCCCCGTGCCCGGCCACGCCGAGGGCGGCCAGCCGGATGCCGGCCAGCAGCCACTCCCCCTCCTTGCGCGACCAGCTGATGGCGTCCGCGACCCGCTCCACGGCCAGCTCGGGCTGCCCGCGCCACAACGCCAGCTCCGCGCCCGTGCCACCGGTGATCAACGCGATCTGCAGGTCGCGGTGCCAGTCCGCGCGCAGCTCCCGGATCATCCGCTCGGCCTGGTCGAACTCGCCGCGGCTGACCGCCACGTGCGTGCCCGCCGCCGCGAGCCGCGCCGACACCGTGCTCGACACGCGCAGGCCGGGCGGTTCGGCGGCGGTCGCCGCGCTGTCCCACTCGCCGCGGTAGTACTTGGTCAGCACCTGGAGGATGCGCAGCTCCAGCCCGAACGAGCTCCACGTCAGGCCGGTCGCCTTGGCCCGCGCCACGCCCTCGTCGAACACCCGCCCGGCCTCGTCCAGCTCACCGAGGTCGTAGTGGTGCAGGCCGAGGAAATACCGGGCCCGCAGCTCGGTGCTGACCGCGTCGACCTCCATCGCGCACGCCACGGCCGCCGTCAGGTGCTCGCGCGCCCGCGATACCTGCCCGTCTGGCTCGTCCAGCAGGCCCAACGTGGTCAACGCGTCGGCCACGGCCGACTCCGCGCCCGCCGCACGACCGTCCGCCACGGCCATCTCGGCCCGTTCGCGCGCCTCGACGTACTTGCGGTCGTGCCGCAGCGCCGCCGCCCACACCGCCAGCACCCACGCGCGGGCCGGGCTCGCGGGCCGGTCCCGGACCAGCCGCCACGCCTCCTCCACCGCGTGGTACTTCTCGTCGTCGGTGCCGTCGATCACCTGCAACGCCTGGGCGAAGCGCCGCCACATCTCGGCGGCCTGCTCGGGGTCGGACCCGTCCACGACGGTGGTGCCGGTGCGGGCGAACGCGATGGCCCGCTCGGGCTGGCCCGCCGTGCCCGCCGCCCACGACGCGCTGCGCAACAACGACAACTCGGTCGAACCCGGCGGGCGCTGCTCGGCGGGCACGGCGTGCCACAGCTTCAGCGCCTGCTCCAGGTGCCGCAACGACTCGGCGGGCGCGCCCGCGGCCCGCGCCTCCTGCCCGGCCTCGACCGAAGCGCGCAGCGCACGGGCCAGGTCGTGCGACTCCAGGCTGTGGTGGGCCAGCGCGGCGGCGGCGCCCCGGTCGTCGGAGGAGTCCAGCCGGTCCGCGTACGCGGAGTGCAGCCGTACGCGCTCACCGGGCAGGAGGTCGTTGTAGACGGTCTCGCGCAGCAACGCGTGCCGGAACGTGTAGACCTCCGCGCCGTCGACCAGCAGCACGTGGTGCTGCACGGCCTCGCGCAGCGCCGCGTCGAGCACCACGTCGTCCATGCCGGCCACGGCGCGCAGCAGGTCGTGGCGCACGGACCGGCCGCCGACCGACGCGACCCGCACCACGCGCTGGGCGTCCGGGGAGAGGCGTTCGATGCGGGCCAGCAGCACCTCGGCGAGCGTCCAGGGCACCTCGCGGTCACCGCAGGCGGCGACCGCGATCAGCTCCTCGGCGAAGAACGGGTTGCCGTCGGAGCGCTCGGCGACCTCCAGGACCAGCTCGTCGGACAGGTCGTCGGCCAGCGCGGCGACGAACGAGCGCGCGTCGATCGCGCTCAACGGGGTCAGGTCGAGCCGCCGCACGGCGGGCAGCCGCACCAGTTCGTTGAGCAGGGGACGCAGCGGGTGGCTGCGGTGCAGGTCGTCGGACCGGTAGGTGCCCACCACCAGCAACCGCTGCGACCGCAGCCGTGAGAGCAGGAAGGACAGCAGGTAGCGGGTGGAGGCGTCGGCCCAGTGCAGGTCCTCCAGCACCAGCAGCACGGGCCGGGACTCGGCCAGCTCGCCGAGCAGGCCGTGCACGGCGTCGAACAGCTGGAGCTGGCCGAGGTCCTGCTCGGGACGGCGGCCGACCAGGTGCGACGGCAGGCCGGAGACCGACGTGCTGCCGTCCAGGCCGGTGGGCAGCGCGAGCTCCGGCAGCAGCAGGCCCAGCGCGGGCCGGGCCGCGACGTCGAGCAGACCGGCCTGCCGCACCTGCCCCAACGCCTCGGTGAAGGGCAGGTACGGCAGGCCGGTCTCGCCGACGTCCAGGCAGCGGCCGGTGAGCACGAGCGCGTCACCCGCCGTGGCGGCCAGCTCGTCCACCAGCCTGGTCTTGCCCACGCCCGCGTCGCCGGCCAGCAGGATCGCACCCGCCTGCCCGCGCGCGGCCTCGTCCAGGGCGGTGCGCAGCCTGGTCATCTCCCGGCTACGCGCCACCAAGGGGATTCCGGAACCAAGGCGTGCCACACCAGGCATGTTGTCACACCTCAGGCGGCGTCGCGGTGGCCATTCCCGGTATCGGGCGCCTCCGGGCCGGACCCGTGGCCCAGCCGCCGCCACCAGGACCGCTTCACCGGGCTCGTCCGCCGGCTGACCCGGTAGTGCGCCGCGTCCTCGCGCAGCGCGGCCTGCCGGTAGCCGATCTCGGCCTTCAGGGACTCGGGCGTCCACTCCATGACCTGCTCCTCGTGTCGTCCTGCTTCTCTCTGGTGACACGAAGAGTCGTCCTGAGGTGGGGGCACGGGCATCGGGTGTTCACGTGGGTTGCCGGGTTGGTCCCCTTACCCGCCGCCGTAAGGGGTGGCAGACGGCGGGTAAGGGATGCCTCAGGCGCACGTCAGGGCACGTCAGGAGCCCTCAGCAGGCGCCGAGGTCGCGCCAGACGCCCCACTCGCCGGTCGTGCCCGGCTCGTCGCCCTGCGTCCACCACTTCGCCTGCCAGCGCTTGCCCCGGTGCGAGACCTCGTTGCCGCCGTTGTAGACCTTGGCGCGGTCCCACGCGGGCACGGTGCAGCTGGGCTGGTTGGTCGTCGTGGTCGTGGTGGTGGTCGTGCTGGTCGTGCTGGTCGGGTCCGGGCCGCCGCCACCGCGCGGGTGGTCGGAGGCGATGGCGTAGGACTGGCCGCCGAAGGTGAGCTTGAAGTTCGACGGTGACGCGATGGGCAGTTGGTAGCTCAGCGCGACGTCCACCGACGCGCCGGGCGCGAGCGACTGCCAGGTCGGCAACGTCAGCTCGACGTGCTGGAAGTCGCCCTTGAGCCCGCCGACGTTGCTGCCGGAGTGGCCCTTGGCGGTGACCCGCAACCCGAAGCCGGACTGGTCGGCCATGCTGTCGGGCGCGCTGGTGCCGTAGTCGAACTCGATCTTCGTGCCGCCCGGGAGGGTGGTGGTCGAGTTGTTGGTGATCTTCAGCTTCGGCGTGATCGGGTAGTTGTTGTCACCGAGCGCGAACCCGGACACGGTGGCGCTGACGTTGAGCACCTGGCTCGGCGTGGCGCCGGCGGCCTTGCGCGCGCCGTACGGGGCCGCGCCGCGCAACCCCTCGTTGATCTTGGTGAGCAGGGTGTCGCCGACCGTGTACTGGCCCTTGGCGCTGTCGAACCGGTAGTCGCCCGCCAGCTCCCAGATCATGATGCCGCCGATGCCCTTGTCCACCACGTACTTCGCCTTGGCGGCGATGGACTGCTCGTCCTCGGTGGACAGGAACACCTTCTTCTCGGCGTTCCACAGCCACGGCGAGGCGAGGGTGCTGTCGTAGAAGCGGTTGTAGGAGCCGGAGATCCGGTCGGTCGGGTCGTTGGCCGGGTCCAGGCCGTGCTGGGCCAGGTAGTCCGGCGTGATCTCGTTCTCCAGGTTCTTGGCGTGCCACATGGGGTTCACGCCCGACGGCACCTCGGCGCCACCAGCGGTGGAGTCGTGCCACAGGTTGTCGATGCCGACCGCGCCGTTGCCGCACGGCGTGGTGGAGCCGACGCTGGAGCCCGTGCCGGGCGGGCACTTCGTCTGGTCGGGCAGCGCGGCCCGGCCCCACAGGCCGTTCGTGCCGCCGGTGACGCCCTGCCAGCCGCGGCTGTAGAACGGCACGCCGATGTTGATCCGGCCGGCCTGCATCGCGCCGCGGTAGTAGTGGTAGGCCCAGTCGGTGTTCAGGTAGCCCATGCCCTCGTACTGCGGCGCGGTGTAGACGCCGCCGGCGGCCAGCTCGCCGTCCTTGCCGTCGTCGTAGAGCGCGGCGTTCGGGCCGACGAAGTGGTTCCACGAGCCGTGCAGGTCGTAGCTCATCACGTTGAGGTAGTCGAGGTAGCGGGTGACCTGGTAGGCCTCCTGCCCGCGCAGCAGCCAGCCCGAGGCGGGCACGGCGGCGGTGAGCAGGTAGTGCTTGCCGTCCTGCGCCGAGGCGCGGTCCAGCTTCTCCCGCAGCGCCTTCATGATCTTCTCGTAGCCGGCCCAGAGCGTGCCCCGGTTGGCGTTGGAGATCCAGAAGTCGTCCGGGTTGCCGGCGTGGTTGTTCGACGTGGCGTACTCGTAGTCGATGTCCACGCCGTTGAAGCCGTACTTGCGGATGAAGTCCACGGCGGAGTCGGCGAAGGCGTCCACAGTGGCCTGTGGCTGGGCGCCGAGCTTGTAGAAGCCGCCGGAGGCGTTGCGCGTGCCGTCGGCGTTGAAGAAGCCGCCCGTCTCCGCCCAGCCGCCGACCGAGATCAGCGTCTTCACGTTCGGGTACTGCTTCTTGTACTTGTTGAGCAGGTTGAAGTGCCCCTTGTACGGCAGGGACGGGTCGAGCTCGACGCCCGGCCACGTCATGCCGGTGGAGGCGTTGTCCGGGCCGTCGGGCCCCGCGGACACGCGGTTCTGCGCGTCGATGTGCGCGAACGCGTAGTTGAGGTGGGTGACCTTGGACCACGGGATGTCGGACGCGAGGTAGGCGGGCGCGCCGTTGCGGCCGGTGCGCCAACTGGTGAAGTAGCCGATGACGCGGCGGGAGTGGTCGCTCCCCAGCGATTCGCGGCCTTCGGTGTCGTAGACGGAGCAGTACGGCACGGCGACGCCGGGGGTCTGGTAGAGGCCGTCGGGACGGCACTCCTCCCCCGCGGCGGCGGCGCTGGGCGACGACGGGGACACGACGGCGACGACGAGTCCGGCCACCGCGGCGAGCAACGCCACGAGCGGCGACAACCTGGTTCTCCTGGGCAAGACCGGCACACCTCCTGCACGAGGCGGCGGCCACGACGCAGCTCCCGAACCGTAAATAGGTCTAGACCTCTCTGTCAATAGGTCCAGACCACGTGGGGGTTCGTCAGACCGCCGTGGTGGCGCGGGCGCGGGCCAGCCGGCCCCGCACCTGGTCGGCCTCCGGCGCGCCCAGCTCGGTGAACAGCGCCAGCGCCCGCTGCCAGTGCGCGACCGCGCCGGGCAGGCCCTGCCGGTCGAACACCGTGGCCAGCCGGTCGTGCGCCATCGCCTGGTGGTACGGGCTGGCCGCGGCCGACGCGACCGACAACGCCGTGCGCGCCGACGTGACGGCCTGCGCGCCCTCGCCCGACTCCAGCAGCACCGTCGCGAGGTCCGTGTGGCAGGTCGACTCACCGCACTGCTCGCCGACCTCCCGGTACATCGTCACCGCCGCCCGCAGCCACGTCTCGGCCTCGTCGTAGCGGCGCGACGCCAGGTGCAGCAGCCCGAGGTTGTGGTGGGCGTTGGCCTCGGCCCACCGCGACCCGGCCGCCCGGCTCACCTCCAGCGCCTCCCGGTAGGACGCCTCCGACTCGTCCACCCGACCCAGGAACTGCAACATGTCCGCGACCGTGGTCAGGGCCCTGGCCTGCGCGTTCACGTCACCGGACGCCCGCGCCACCTCCAATGCCTCGCGGTGGCGGGCCAGCGACTCGTCCATCCGCTGGAACTGGGCCAGCGCGATGCCGAGGTTGAACAGCATCACGAACCTGGCCTCCGGGTCGCCCAACCTCGTGGCCGCCTCCAGCGCGGCCTCCGTCGTGCGCAACCACGTCGTGCGGTCCGCCCGCAGCCACAGGAACCGCGACAGCGTGTACGGCAACTGCCAGGCGTGCACCAGCCACTTCGGGTCCGAACCGGGTGCGGCGGCCAGCTCGGCGGCGGCGATGATGTTGCCCTGCTCGGCGTCCAGCCACGCGATCGCCTCGGCCGACCCGGTCAGCTTCGGCACCTCCGCCGGCACGTGCTCGGGCGCGACCCGCACGCTGCTGCCGCGCGTCACCGGCAGCCGGCCGTCGGCCAGGTCCGCGCAGTGCAGGTAGTAGTCGAGCATCCGGCCGGTCGCCTCGTGCCGCTCCGGCGTGGGCAGCTCGGCGGCCAGCGTGCGCATGTAGACGCGCACCAGGTCGTGCGCCCCGTACCGGCCGGGCTCGTTGACCGACAGCAGGTTCGCCGCCGTCAACGCGTCCAGCGCGCGCTGCGCGTCGCCGACCCGCGCCTGCGCCATCGCGGCGGCCACGAACGCCGTCACGTCCGGGCCGGGGTGCAGGCCCAGCAGCGCCAGCAGCCGCGCCGGCAGCGGTGGCAGGGCCCGGCGTGACGCGTCCAGCGCCGCCCGCACCGTGGAGTCCTCGTCCTCCAGGCCCAGGGCGGCCAGCCGGCCGTGCTCGTCGTCCAGCTCGGCGACGAGTTCGGCCACCCGCAACGTCGGCGCGACCGCCAACCGGGCCGCGGCGATCCGCAGCGCCAGCGGCAGCCCGTCGCACAGCACGGCCAGCCTGCGCAGCGCGGCGGCCTCCGTGGCGTCACGGCCGGCGACCCGGCTGACCACCGCCACCGACGCGTCCGGGTCCAGCATGTCCAGCTCGACCAGCCGCGCCTCGGCGTGCGCGACCAGCCCGACCAACCGCCGGCGGGACGTCACCAGCACGCACGACGGCGGTCCGGGCAGCAGCGGCAGCAGCTCGGTCGAGCCGCGCGCGTTGTCCAGCATCACCACCATCCGCCGGTCCGCGATGAGCGTGCGGAACAGCGCCGACCGCTCCTCCACCGTCACCGGGATGTCCGGCGACGGCACGCCCAGCGTGCGCAGGAACCGGCTCAGCACCTCGCCCGCGCCCAACGGCTCCTGGTTCGGGTCGTAGCCGTGCAGGTCGACGTAGAGCTGGCCGTCCGGGAAGTCCTCGCGCACGCGTTGCGCCCAGTGCAGGGCCAGCGCGGTCTTGCCGACGCCCGCGGGGCCCGTGACGACGAGGACCAGCCCGCCCTCCGGGTAGGAGGCCAGCAGGCCGTCCAGGCGCTTGAGCTCGTCGTCGCGGCCGATCAGGGACGCCGAGGCGCGCGGCAGCTGGGCGGGCGTGATGGCGGGCGGTGACTCGCCGGCCGGGCGCAGCGCCATCGGCCGGGTCGGGCGGTCCGGCTCCGGGTTCTCCCCCGCCAGCACGGCCTGCTGGAGCTTGCGCAGCTCCGGGCCCGGCTCGACGCCCAGCTCCTCCACCAGCACCCGGCGCGCCTCGCGGTAGACGGCCAGCGCCTCGGCCTGCCGGCCCGCCTGGCACAGCGCGCGCATCAGCAGGCCGTGCCCCCGTTCCCGCAACGGGTGCTCGCCGACCAGCGTGGTCAGGGACGGCACCAGCTCCGCGCCCCGGCCGATCAGCAGCAGCAGCTCGGCCCGCTCCTCCAGCACGGCGAGCCTGCGTTCGACCAGCCGACCGCGCTCGACCTCGGCGAACAGGCCCGCGACACCGCCCAGCGGCTCGCCGCGCCACAGGCCCAGCGCCTCGTCCAGCGCGGTGGCGGCCGAGATCAGGTCGCCGGACCCGCGCAGCCGGGCCGCCTCCGCCACGCCGCGCTCGAACTCGTCCAGGTCGACCTGCTGCGGGTCGACGCGCAGCAGGTAGCCGTCGCCGACGGAGGTCAGCAGCTCGGCCGGCGCGCGACGGGCCCGGCTGGGCTCCAGCGCACGCCGCAGCCCGGCCACGTAGGTCTGCACCAGGTTGACCGCGCTGGTGGGCGTGTTGTCGCCCCACACGGCCCCGATGATCTGGTCGCGGCTGACCGGCGTGTTGCGGGCCAGCAGCAGCACCGCCAGCACGGCACGCTGCTTGGCGGCGCCGAGGTCGACCTCACCGCCGCCGCGCACCGCCCGGAGCAGGCCGAGCACCTCGAACCGCAAGCGCTCGCCGTCGCCGTCTGCCACCGACCGATCCTTCGTAGAGACGTTGAGAACCCCAGACCGAGCCTAGGAGATCACTTCAGTCCGGCTCCAGTCGTCCTGTAGCCGCATTCTTACGCTAAGCGTGTCCGATCAACCACACAGGGCGAACCCCGGTGAGCGAGGTTGGACCAGACAGCGGAACATCCGCTGCTCTCCCTGAACGACGAGGGCAGGCCGGCGTGCAAGGGGCATCCAGCCCGCGGCGGCGGAACGCCGGCCCGCCCTCGTCCCCTTCTCCACCCGGAGACGGGTCGTCCGGTAGGGGACGGCCCAGCTCCATTGCCCTCCCCCCAGTGGAAGGGGCCGCGACCGGGACCGAACCCCCGGACGCGGCCCCTTCGACTACGTCCGGGGTCAGGCGACCTCTTCCAGCTCGCGCGGCTCGGCCGTGGGCTTGGCGGTCTTGCGGCGGCGGCGCAGGGTGAGGACGACGGCGACGACGGCGGCGATGGCCATCAGGGCCCACATCGCGCCGTTGAAGACCGACTCGATGTACTTCGCCGACGCGCCGGCGGCCGAGCCGATGCCGATGTGCAGCGCCGACCAGCTCACCGCGCCCGCGATCGACGCGGGCAGGAACCGGCGGTACTCCAGCTTCGACGCGCCCGCCGACGCGGGCACCAGGGTCCGCACCACGGGCATGAACCGGGCGAAGAACACCGCCCACGCGCCCCGCTTGCGCAACAACGCGCCCGCTTTGTCCCAGTGCTCCTGGCCGAGCTTGCGCACCACCTTGCTGTCGCGCAGCCGGTCGCCGTACCGGCGGCCCAGGAAGTAGCCGATACTGTCGCCCGCCACCGCGCACACCGACACCACCAGCCACATCACCAGGAACCGCGGCACGCTGGTGACCGTCGTGGCGGCCAGCAGCAGCGCGCTCTCCCCCGGCGCGATGAAGCCCACGCCCAGCGTGCACTCCGCCAACGTCAGCGCGCCCGTCACCGCGAGCACGGCGGGCTGCGGCAGACCGGCGAGCCCTTCCAGGGCGTCGGTCAGCAAGGCCATGGTTCATCCCCCTGTGGATCATGACGAGCACCGGAGTGCAGGCTAAGGGGAAGTCCACCGCAACCACGCCAGGGGGCGCATCGGACCGAGGGCTGACCGGTCACCAGACCATGGTCGTACGGGCAGGTGGTCGAAAGTCAGGGCCTCGCGGCACAGCCCCGAGGTGAACGGACGCCGGCTCAGCGGCGGTCGAATGCGCCGCCCTTCGCCGTGCCCACGAAACGGGACCACTGCGTGACACCGAAGTTCAACTCGCCGCCGGTTCGGTTCTTCGAATCACGCACGCCCGCCCTGTTCGGGTCGAGCGCGATTTCCACGCACTCCGGACCACCCGCGGACGACCGCGTGCTCTTGCGCCACTGGCGTTGCATGGCAGTTCACCTCGGATTCAGGCGAGCTCGCGCGCCACCCGCCCGATCAGCGCGGACGAGGCGGCCGGGTCGAGCGATTCGGCGCTGAGCCGAGCGAACATGTCGGAATACCTGGCGACGTCGGAGGGCTGTTCCCAATAAACGTCGCCCTTCGGGCTTTCGATGTATACCACGGCCGGATCCGACTGCTCGGGAAACGACAGGATGACGAACGGGCCGTCCATCGCAGCGTGACCGCCCGCCTCGAAAGGGACCACCTGGAGGGTGATGTTCGGGAGTTTTCCGACTTCGTCGAGTCGCCTCAGCTGCTCGACCATCACCTCCCGGCCGCCCACCAGCCTCCGCAAGGCTGCTTCGTCGACGACCGCGTGCAGGCTCAGCGGGTCGTCCTCGACCAGCAGCGCCTGGCGTGCCTTGCGCAGCTCCACCCGGCGGTCGACCTCGGCCGGCGCGGCGTCCGGCAGCACGGCCCCGATCAACGCCCTGGTGTACGCCTCGGACTGGAGCAGGCCGGGCACCATCAGACCCTGGTAGGTGCGCACCCGCTCGGCATCGGCCTCGAAGCCGACGTAACGGCCGGGCGCGATGTCGCCGAACTCGTCCCACCACGCCCGCCGCCGCGCGTCCCGCGCCAACTGCACCAGCTCGTCCAGCGTGGCCCGGTCCGCGCCGTAGGCCGAGAGCATGTCGCGGACGTCGCGCGGCGTGACGCCGACCCGGCCGGTCTCGATGCGGCTGATCTTGGACGCCGAGCACTCCAGCCGCCCGGCGACGTCCTCGATGGTGAGGTCGGCCGCCTCGCGCAGCCTGCGCAGCTCGCTGACCAGCCTTCGCTTGCGCAGCGTCGGGCTGCTGCCCCGTGGCATGCGGACACCTTTCGTCGAGACCCCGACCCGGGGGCCGCAGACCAGTCTGTGGGCGTGCGCCGACGGAGCAAAGTGACGTCATCCATTCGTGTACTGCAACTTGCAGACGGCCGGTCGCGGTAACAGGCTGCGATGAGCACACCGCCCCAGGGAAGGAGCGCTGAAGGTGTCCACCACCGTCTTCAGCCAGCTCGACCGGTCCCTCCGAGAACACCTGGCCACGCTGGTCCGCCTCGCGTCGACCGGCGACGACGAGACGGCGGTCGAACTGGCCCGCTGCGAACTGCCCAGGGTGGTGACCGCGGTCAAGGCCCTGCTCGACGAGCACACCCCCGACGAGCACGGCCGCTGCCCCACCTGCCGCACCCGCCGCTGGAGCCGCCGCCTGCCCTCGCCGTGCCGGGCCTACCTCGGCGCGCAGCTCGCGCTGACCGTCGGCGGCGACGAACCGTCCGGCAACCACCGCAAGCACCTGCGCAGCGTCGGCTAGCCCCAACCCAGCCCCGGTCGGGCGACGCGCCTCCCCCGCCATCGAGCCCCACCAGCGCCGCCCGACCCCACCCGAGCCCGCACCCGAACCGACCCCGCGCCCCCGACCGGGACCGGCTCGGTGTCGAGGCTCGGCACGGGGTGGTCGGTCCGGTGAGGGGGCCGACCACCCCGTGTTGAATTGCGCCGCCTCCGGCGTCGCGGGCGACCTCGCGGAGGGGGTCCAGGCGAGGGTGGGCGAGCAGGGGTGGGGCGAGGAGGGGGTGGCGGGGGGTTAGGCGCAGACTGGGTGGAGGCCGTCGTGGTCCGGGTCGACCAGGTAGACGCGGGCGGCGGAGATGTCGAAGTACATGCCGACCAGGCGCAGGGAGCCGGTGGTGACGGCCTCGCGCACGCTGCGGTAGGCCATCAGGTTGTCCAGTTGCTGGGCGACGTTGGCCACCGACAGGCGCTCCACCACCGGCAGGTCCGACTCGCCCGCGTGGAACCGGATCAGGCTCGGCTCGACCGCCTTCAGCCACGTGTGCAGTTGCGTGCCCGGCCGGGTGGAGCCGTTCACCACCGCCTTCATCGCGCCGCAGTCCGAGTGGCCGCACACCGCGATCGTCTCGACCGCCAGCACCTCCACCGCGTACTCGATCGCCGCGCCCACCGAGTCGTCGCCGTCCAACGGCACGAGGTTGCCGATGTTGCGCACGCAGAACAGGTCGCCCGGCCCGCTCGTGGTGATCAGGTTCGGCACCACGCGCGAGTCGGCGCACGTGATGAACAGCTGCCGGGGGCGTTGGCCCCGCGCGGCCAGCTCGGCCAGGAACGGGCGGACCAACGGCGCGGTGGAGCGCTCGAACTCGCGCATGCCGCGCATCATCGGGTCGACGTCCGCGCGCGGCCGGGGCACGGTGACGGTGCGGTTGCGCTGCCAGTGCGACCACGGCGCGAACCACCTCGGCAACGGCGACAGCGGCGTCTTGCGCAGCGCGGGGATGCCCTTGCGCGCCTTGCTGAACCACGTGTCGTGCACCTCGTCCACCTCGACGTGGCCGCCCAGCCGCTCGTAGCCGGCGCGCCAGTCGTCGATCGCCTCGTACGCGCCGTGGTCGAGGAAGTCGATGTGCAGCTCCAGCACCACGCGCTGCCCCAGCGGGATGGCGCGCAGCCCGCGCACCAGCCGCCCGGCACCGAAGAACACCAGCGAGCCGCGGATCACCACGCGCCAGCCGTCGGGCTCCTGCTCGACGCGCACCGAGGCCCGGGTCAGCCGGTGCAACGACCGCAGCGCCGCCGCCGCGACACCGAGCAGCACGCCTTCCACCAGGCCCAGCACCACCACGCCCGCCAGGGTGACCGCGTAGGCGGAGAACTCGCCGTGCCGCCACAACGCGCGCATCCGGCGCACGCTCACCAGCCGCACGCCCACCACCAGCAGCACACCGGCCAGCGCGGCCAGCGGGATCAGCTCCAGCACCGAGCCCAGCGCGATCACGAACAACGCGATCCACACGCCGTGCAGCACGGTCGACGCGCGGGTGCGCGCGCCCGCGGCCACGTTGGTCGAGCCGCGGGCGATGCCACCCGCGATCGGCAGCCCGCCCAGCGCGCCCGTGACGACGTTGGCGGTGCCCTGCGCGATCAGCTCCCGGTCGAGGTCCGCGCGCGGCCCGGTGTGCAGCTTGTCGACCGCGACCGCGGACAGCAACGACTCCATGCTGGCCACCACGGCCACGGTGAGCACGGCGAACGCGATCCCGCCGAAGCTGCCCGACGGCAGCTCCGGCAGCACGACCTGGCTGAGCACCTCGCCGGGCAGGTGCACCCGGGCCACGTCGAGCCCGCTCGTCGCGAGCGTCGCGACCAGCACGGCCACCAGCGGCGCGGGCACGACGCCGGCGCGCGGCACCAGCGGCCACAGCAGCAGCGCGGCGATCGCCAGCGCGCCGACCAGGACGGCCGACCACCGCACCTCCGTCGTGGCCACCTTGGCGAGGTTGTCCAGCACCGAGGTGGCCGCCGTGCCGCCGAGCACCACCGACAGCTGCCCGACCGCGATGCTCAGGCCGATGCCCGCCAGCATCCCGTGCACCACGGCCGGTGAGAGGGACAACGCCATCCGGCCGAGCTTGGCCAGGCCGAACAGCAGTTGCAGCGCGCCCGCGGCGAGCGTGATGGCCGCCGTGGCGGGCCAGCCGTACTCGGCGACGAGCCCGGCGGTGATCACCACCAGGCCGGTGGCGGCGCCGCTGATCTGCAACGGCGCGCCGGACAGGGAGCCGGCCACGATGCCGCCGACCACGCCGGAGATCAGCCCGGCCATCAGCGGCGCTCCGGTCGCGGCGGCCACGCCGAGCGAGAGCGGCACGGCGACCAGGAACACCACCACCGACGCGGGCAGGTCGTGCCGCAGCACGGTGGCGAGGCCGCCCGGGGGTCCTGCCGTGGTGTGCTCGCCTGCGTGGGACTTGGTGGGGCGCGGGCGGTTCATGCTCGGTCCTTCCTTCGGGCAAGGGGGTATCGCCCCGCGCGGTGCGCGGGGTGTCGTTCGAGGAGGGGGGCCTAGTGACGCGCTAAGGGCGGCAGCAGGCGCGGCCAGAAGGCGAGTCGGAACTCGGCCCCGGCGCGGTGGTGAGGGTTCGCCACGGTGGCACCTCCGTGTCGGCACAGGGAGAACGTGTCGGCACAGCCCGCGTCGCACAGGTCGCGTCCCCACCATGATGACGGAGGAAGGGGGCGCTCTGACAGCGGTTCCACCCGGTCGTGTTGATCACGAACGGGGTCGTCACCCCTGGTGACGGAGTTACCGCCCGACGGCCGCGTAGGCGCGGGCGACCGCGAAGGTGCCGCCGCACAGTCCGATGAGGACGGCCGCGACGTGGCCGAGCGCGGCGAACTCGGGCACCGCGCCGTGCCACTCGGCGGTCGCCAGCGGGTACGCGACGAGCAGCGCCAGCCACGGCACGCGCAGCACCACCGGGCTCAACACGGTGATGGCGCCGGCCGCGGTGAACGCCACGTAGCCGGCGCCGACGTCGACCACGTCGGTCAGGTCGGTCGGGTAGACACCCGAAGAGATGACGAGAGCCGTCAAGAGCACCGCGCCGACGTGTCCCAAGAGGACGACCGCGACCGCCCGCCACGGGCCGACCTCGCGTTCCAGCGCGCCGAGGCAGACCACCGCGGCGACCACGGCGAGCCCGGTGGCGACCAGCCCGTCGCCGTCGGGGTCGAGCACGAACGCGCTGCCCAGCAAGGCGTTGACCGGGTGGTCGGCGAGGTTGGCCGCGTTGGTGCTCAGCGACCGGCGCACCTGCGCCGACATGCCGTCGGCGAACACGAACCGCATCAGCAGCGCGAGCCCCGCCACGGCCGACAGGTAGCCGGCCGTGACGGGGTGGCGGCGGAAATGCTCACGCACCCGGCCATGATCGGGCCGGGTGGGTCAGGCGTCCACTTGAGACCTGTCACCCGACCAGAGGGTGTGGAAGCTGCCCTCGCGGTCGGTGCGGCGGTAGGTGTGCGCGCCGAAGAAGTCGCGCAGGCCCTGGATGAGCGACGCGGGCAGGCGCTCGGACCGCAGCCCGTCGTAGTACGCCAGCGCGGAGACGAAGCCGGGCACGGGCACGCCCGCGGTCACCGCCTTCACCACGACCCGCCGCCACGCCTCCTCGGCCGACTTCACCGCGTCGCGGAAGTAGTCGTCCACGAGCAGCGACGCCAGCTCCGGCTCCTTGTCGTAGGCCTCGCGGATGCGGTCGAGGAACCGGGCCCGGATGATGCAGCCGCCGCGCCAGATCGTGGCCATCGCGCCCAGGTCGAGGTCCCAGCCGTACTCGGCGCTCGCCGCGCGCATCTGGTCGAAGCCCTGCGCGTACGCCACGACCTTCGACGCGTACAGCGCCTGCCGCACGTCCTCGACCAGCGAGTCGGTCGCGTCGGCGGCGACCTCGGCGGGCCCGAACGCCGACCGCACCGCCTGCCGCTGGCCCGCCCGGCCCGACAGCGACCGGGCGAAGACGGCCTCGGCGATGCCGGTCACCGGCACGCCCAGCTCCAGCGCCTCCTGCACGGTCCAGCGGCCGGTGCCCTTCTGCTCGGCCTCGTCGGCGATCACGTCGACCAGCGCGGACCCGGTCTCGGCGTCGACGTGGCCGAGCACCTCGGCGGTGATCTCGACCAGGTAGGACTCCAGGTCGCCGCTGTTCCAGCCGCGGAAGACCTCGGCGACCTCGGCGGGGGCCAGGCCGCCGACGCGGTGCAGCAGGTCGTAGGCCTCGGCGATGAGCTGCATGTCGGCGTACTCGATGCCGTTGTGCACCATCTTCACGAAGTGCCCGGCCCCGTCCGGCCCGACGTGCACGCAGCACGGCACGCCGTCGACCTTGGCCGCGATGTCCTCCAGCACGGGCCCGAGGTGCTGGTAGGACTCCTTCGACCCGCCCGGCATGATCGAGGGGCCGTTGAGCGCGCCCTCCTCGCCGCCGGAGATGCCCGTGCCGACGAAGTGCAGCCCGGCCTCCTTCAGGGCGGCCTCGCGGCGGCGGGTGTCGGCGTAGTGGGCGTTGCCGCCGTCGATCACCATGTCGCCGGGCTCCAGCAGGGGCACCAGCTCGTCGATGACGGCGTCGGTGGGCGCGCCCGCCTTGACCATGATGATGATCTGGCGGGGCGTCTGGAGGCTCGCGACGAGCTCTTCCAGCGTCTCGGCGGGCACGAAGTCGCCCTCGTGGCCGTGGTCGGCGATCAGCGCTTTGGTGCGGGCGTGGCTGCGGTTGTGCACGGCGACGCGGTAGCCGTGCCGGGCGAGGTTGCGCGCCAGGTTGCTGCCCATGACGGCGAGCCCGGTGACGGCGATCCGCGCGGGTGCCTCGGAGGTGGTCATCTGCACAGCGTGCCCAATTCCGCGCGCGAACGCACGTGTCCCGAACCCCTGGGCACCGTTGCGCGCTGCGGCGTCGATCACTCCTGTAACATCGTGAAACAGTCGTGGAACGGGGGCGTGGATGGCCAGGGCGACGGTGCGGGACGTGGCACGGGCCACCGGGCTGTCCATCGCGACGGTGTCGCGGGTGCTCAACGGCCAGGCCAACGTCGCCGCGCACACCCGCGAGCTGGTGCTCGAGGCCGTGGCGGGGTTGGGCGGCGAGGCGCCGCGGACGCGGGGCGCGAAGCCGGCGGGCCCGGTCTGCGTGCGCTGCCCGTACCTGCTCACCGACTACTTCGGGCTGATCGTCTCCAGCGTCGCCGAGACGCTGGCCCGGCACGGCAGGCAGGTCGTGCTCAGCGCGGGCGTGTCGGCGCAGCGCGAGCCGGTGCTGTCGGGCCTGGCGGGCCGGTCGGACGTGGGCGGCGCGGTCCTGATCCTGCCGCCGGAGCCGGCCGAGGAGCTGGTCCGGCTGCGCGACCGCCGGTTCCCGTTCGTGGTGGTCGACCCGCGCACGGAGCTGCCGCGCGACGTGGCGTCGGTGTCGGCGGCGCACTTCGCGGGCGCGCGGCGGCTGATGGCGCACCTGGTGGAGCTGGGCCACCGGCGGATCGGGATCATCGGCGGCCCGCGCGACTGGCTGGCGGCCGACGGCAGGCTCGCCGGGTACGCGGCGGCGTTGTCCGACGTGGGCGTGCTGCCGTCGGCGGAGCTGCTGCGGCACGTGGACGAGCCGACCGAGGCCAACGGCTACCTGGTCGCCCGCGACCTGCTGGGCCTGGCGGACCGGCCGACGGCGCTGGCCGCGTTCAACGACAAGATGGCCGTCGGCGCGTTGCGCGCGGCCCGCGAGCTGGGGCTGGACGTGCCGGACCAGGTGTCGATCGCCGGTTTCGACGACCTCGACCTCAGCCGGGCCACGTGGCCGGAGCTGACCACCGTGCGGCAGCCGTTGCAGGAGATGGGCCGGATGGCCGTGACGCTGCTGATGCGGTTGTTGGACCGGCACGAGTTGGAAGCGCTGCACGTGGAGCTGGCCACGGAACTGGTGGTCAGGGCGTCCACAGGGCCCGCGCCGCGCGTTTGACGCACCCGCGTTCCACCTCCCTTTTCACGGTATTTCCCGGTCTGAATGCACGACCTTGACACGGGTTCGGCGCCCATTGTTTCCTTCACCTGCGGACAAGTTCCACAAATGTTCCACTTTGTTTCAGACTGCCGACCCCTGCCCACAACGTCGTGAAAGGAGTCCGGGGTGCCCTCTTCCCACCGTCGGGCTTTCGCCAGCGCCGGCATAACGTTGATCACGTTCGCCGCCGCCCTCGCCGCCTCGCAGCCGGCCGCCGCCGCGGGCGAGACCGTGAACGTCTACCTGACCACCACCTCCGACAGCGGCGGCCGCACGGTCACCCGCGGCCTCCAGCAGCAGCCGTCGATCGCGTTCAGCTCCAACGGCGGCAGCGCGACCCACACCATCACCGTCAACGAGGGCACGACCTACCAGCAGTTCGAGGGCGGCGGCGCGTCGATCACCGACACCACCGCCTACCTGCTGCGCGGCGGTCCGGTCTCGGCCGCCACCCGGGACGCGGTCATGCGCAAGCTGTTCCACCCGGTCGACGGCATCGGCCTGTCGTTCGTGCGCAACCCGATCGGCGCGTCCGACCTGTCCCGGCCCGGCCACGTCTCGCTCGACGACACGTGCTGCGACCTCAACGACTGGGGCGCGAACGGCTACGACACGAACGTGCGGCTGCTGACCCAGCAGGCCAAGCAGCTCAACCCGCAGCTCCGGGTCAAGGGCGTGCCGTGGAGCGCGCCGGGCTGGATGAAGGACAACGGCCGCATGGACCAGATGGGCTGGCTCAAGTGGGAGTACGCGCCGATGTACGCGCAGTACTTCGTGAAGTACGTGCAGAGCTACCAGGCCGCGGGCATCCCGGTCGACTACGTGTCCGTGCAGAACGAGCCGAACTGCTGCCAGGCGTCCAACCCGACCGCGATGAACTACCCCGGCATGAGCTGGAACCCGGCGGGCCTGGTCGAGTTCACCAAGAACAACCTCTACCCGGCGTTCCGCGCGGCGGGCATCACCACCAAGGTGCTGGTGCACGACTGGAACTACGGCGACTACGCCAACTTCGGCTCCGGCGTGCTGGGCGACGCGGGCGTGCGCAACGACCCGCTGTTCGGCGGCATCGCGTGGCACGGCTACTTCGGTGACCCCGCAGTCGGCACGCAGGTGCGCGACCAGTACCCGGCCGTGAAGCAGTTCAGCACCGAGCACTCCGGCGGCACGTGGATCGCCAACCAGCACAACGAGGACATGGCCGACATCGTCAACTACGCCCGCAACTGGAGCTCCAGCCTGGTGAAGTGGAGCCTGGCGCTCAACCAGGACATGGGGCCCCACAACGGCGGCTGCGGCACGTGCACCGGTCTGATCACCGTGCAGGAGGGCGGCTCGCGGGCCGGCCAGGTCGACTACACGATCGAGTACTACACGACCGGGCACCTGACGAAGTTCGTCAAGCCGGGCGCGTACCGGATCGACTCGACCGCCAACGGCGCGGTGCAGAACGTCGCCTACCGCAACCCGGACGGCTCCAAGGCCCTGATCGCGCACAACGGCGGCACATCGGCCCAGTCGATCCGGGTGAACTGGGGCAACCAGTCGTTCACCTACGCCCTGCCCGCCCGCACGTCGGCGACGTTCACCTGGCAGGGCACGCCCGGTTCCGGCAACCCCGGCGGCAGCGGCGGCGCGATCACCGGCCTGGCCGGGAAGTGCGTCGACGTGGCGGGTGGGAGCAACGCGGACGGCGCGGCCGTGCAGCTGTACTCGTGCAACGGCACGGCGGCGCAGCAGTGGTCGCGGCCCGGTGACGGCACGTTGCGCGCGCTCGGCAAGTGCCTGGACATCAAGGACCGCGGCACGGCCGACGGCGCGCAGTTGCAGCTGTGGAGCTGCGCGGGCGGCGCGAACCAGCAGTGGACCTACACGTCGGGCCGCGACCTGGTGAACCCGGCGACCGGCAAGTGCGTGGACGTCACGGGCAACACCAGCGCCGACGGCACCCGGTTGCAGATCTGGACGTGCACGGGCGGCGCGAACCAGAAGTGGACCATCGCCTGATCGCCCTCGCCGTGCCCGGCCCGCCGCCGCTCGACCGGCGGCGGGCCGGCACCGCGGAGCGCCCGACGCCGCACGACCGGCGTCGGGCGCTCGCCTAACCGGTGGCGCGATAGGCCTCGCCGGCCCGGTTGGGCGTCCCCCCGGGCACGTACAGCCCCGTGCCCGGCTTGTCGGCGGGGAGCGCGAACCACGCGTAGCGCTCCAGGTAGGGCAGGTTTTCGAGCATCCGTGAGGACGCGCCGGCGAAGTCGGCCAACTGCCGCGCGTCCGGGTACCGCACCGCGCCGCCGGAGAAGTCCATCAGCGAGTACTCGGTGAGCCAGATCGGCAGGCCGTACCGGGCGTGCACGGCGTCCAAGTAGCTCTTCAGGTGCCCCACGGCGGCCGGGCCGAAGTCCGAGCCGTACCAGTGCAGGGTGATGAAGTCGACCCGCAGCCCACGGTCGCGCGCGCCCGCCAGGAACCGGTCGAGCCAACCGCCCGCCTTGTCACCGCTGTGCGCGACGGCCGGGCTGCCCAGGCGCATCCCGGTCGCCTGGAGCTGCGGCCACAGGTCCAGCGCCTGTTCCACGGTCATGTTCGACTGCTCGGCGAGGTCCGGCTCGTTGAAGCCGAGCAGGGTGGTGCCCTGCCCGCGGACCGCCTGGAGGTTCGCCGGGGTCACCGCCTTGGCTCCCCAGATCATCGGCACGTACTCCACGCCGGGTGGCGGCTGCACGTTCTCCCTGGTCGGGGCCCAGTTGTAGAACCAGCCCGCGCCGACGTCGGCCAACGCGGCCGTGACGCCGTCGAAGTGCCAGGTGCTGACGCCCTTCTTCACCGACTTGGCGACCGGCGCGGGTTCGACGGGTGCTGCTGTCGTCGTGGTGGTGGTTGTCGTGGTTGTGGTGGTGGTGGTCGTTGTTGTCGTCGTGGGCGGGACGGTCGAGGGCATCCGCGTGGTCGTGACGGCGACCGGGGCGGCCATCGGCGTGGGCGTCGGAGTCCGTTCGACGGGCAGCAGCACGACCGCGCCCGCCACCGCCGCCACGGCCGCCGCCGCGATCAACGGCTTGGTGGCGGCGTTCGCCCAGAAGCCCTTCTTCACCACCGCGACCACGGGTTGCGCGGCCAGGTCGAACCCGGCGGGCAGCGGCACGAGCGGGATGCGGGCCAGCAGGCCGTCCACCGCCGCGAGGTCGTCGAAACCGCGGGCGCACCGGGCGCACTCCCGCGCGTGCCGCACGATCCGCTTGCGCCACAACGCGCTGGGCCGCCCGTCCCAGTCGGCGACCACCTCGGCCAGCGCGCCGCAGCGCGGCCCGGCGAGCACCCGGACGACCACCCGTGCCCCGTCGAGCTGGGCCTTCATCCGCTGCACCCGCACGGCCGCGTGCTGCGGCGTGAGGTCCAACGCCTCGGCCAGCTCGGCGCGGGTGATCCGGCCGACCTGCTCCAGCCACCACAGCGACAGCAGCTCGCGCTCGTCGTCACCGATCCACCGGGTGGCCGACAGGACCTCCCGGCGCTGGCCGGTGAGCTGGAGCCGGGTGATGGCCAGGTCGGCGAAGTCCGCGCCCGGGTCGGGCAGGTCGGCCGGTTCGGCGTCGGCCAGCGGCGGCCTGGTCCGGTGGTGGTCGCGCACCTGGTTCATCGCGATGGCCAGCAGCCACGACCGGAACGCCTCGGGCTCGCGCAGCTTCGACAGGCCGTTCAGCGCGCGGAGCATGGTCTCCTGCACCACGTCGTCGGTGTCCGGGTGGCCCGCCAGCGCGTGCCCCACCACGTTGTAGACCAACGGCAGGTAGGCGGCCACGAGCGCGTCCAGCGCGCCGGGCTCGCCCCGCTGCGCGGCCGTCACCGCCGCCGCGTCCCCTGGTGTGCGCATACCGTTCCTCTCGGCCGAGTTCGGGCTTACCTCACCGGAGACTCGTCGGACGCGCCACGATAACGAGAATCAGGCGGCGAGCACCGTGGCCGCCATGCCGATCAGCGCCGTGCCGCACAACCGCTCGAACACCGGCCGCACCTTCGGCCGGGCCAGCAGCGCCGACAGCCGCCCGGCCAGCGGCACGACGACCGCCCAGAAGCAGGCGAACACGCCGACGGCGACCGCCGACAGCAGCGCGGCCTGCGGCAGCGGCGGCGAGGCCGGGTCCATGGCCTGCGGCACCAGGCTCAGGAACGTCAGCATCACCTTCGGGTTGAGCAGGTCGCACAGCACGCCGCGCAGGAACAGCGACCGGTCCGACTTCGGCGCCCGCCTGATCGGCCCGCCGCGCCGGGCCGCGCGCAGCGTGGTGACGCCCAGGTACGCCAGGTACAGGGCGCCGACCGCCTTGACCGCCAGCAACGCCGCCGGGGCCGCGGCGACCAGCGCGGACAGCCCCACCGTGGCCAGCAGGGCGTGCACGAGCAGCCCGGTCACCACCCCGGCCGCGGTGAGCGCGCCGTAGCGCACGCCGCGCACGGCGTTGCCGGTGATCAGCACGAAGTCCGGGCCGGGCACGACGGTGATCACGACCAGGGCGAGCAGGAAGGAGGTCCAAGCGATGTGCACGGCCGCATCCTGCGTCACGCGTTCGGGTGTATTCCACCTGACGGTTACAGTGTTCGGTTGTGAGCGAGACAGCCGAACTGGATTCGGTCGACTGGCTGATCCTGGAGGCGTTGCAGAACGACGCGACGCTGCCGAACCGGAGCCTGGCCGAGCTGGTCGGCATCGCGCCGTCGACGTGCCTGCACCGGGTGCGCCGGCTGCGCGAGCTGGGCGTGATCACCGGCTTCCACGCCGTGGTCGACCCGCGGACCACGGGCCTGCCGCTGGAGGCCGTGGTGTCGGTCAACGTGCGGCCGCACACCCGGCCGGTGGTGGCGGCGTTCCGGCGGTTCGTGATGGCGCAGCCGGAGACGCGGTCGCTGTTCCACGTCAGCGGGCAGGCCGACTTCCTGGTGCACATCGCGGTGGCCGACAGCACGCACCTGCAGGCGTTCCTGATGGACAAGATCGCCTCGCGCGCGGAGGTGCGGAACCTGACCAGCTCGGTGGTGCTGGAGCGGGTCGAGACCCGGGCCCTGACGCCGCCGGACGACCAGCGCCCGACCCACCGCAGGCGGCGCGTATAGATTGCCGGCCATGGATCCCGAGGAGTTCCGCCGGATCGGTCACGAGGTCGTCGACTGGATCGCCGACTACCGCTCGCGCGTCGAGGGCTTCCCCGTCAGGTCGTCGGTCGAGCCGGGGTGGGTGCGGGGCCGGTTGGCCGGTCTGCCGGAGCGCGGCGAGGGTTTCGACGGGCTGCTCGCGGACCTGGACCGGGTCGTGCTGCCGGGCACGACCCACTGGCAGCACCCCGGCTTCTTCGCGTACTTCCCGGCCAACGCCTCGCTGCCGTCGGTGCTCGGCGACCTGCTGTCGGCGGGCCTGGGCGTGCAGGGCATGTTGTGGTCCACCTCGCCCGCCGCGACCGAGGTCGAGCAGCACCTGATGGACGAGCTGGTGGGCGCGTTCGGCCTGCCGCCGTCGTTCGTGGGCGGGGGCGTCATCCAGGACACCGCGTCGTCGGCGGCGCTGGTCGCGGTGCTCGCCGCCCTGCACCGGGCGTCGGGCGGGAAGTGGCGGCAGTCCGGGGTGGACGGGACCGAGACGGTGTACGTGTCGTCGCAGACGCACTCGTCGCTGGAGCGGGCCGCCCGGATGGCGGGGCTCGGCGAGCAGGCCGTGCGGGCGGTCGCCGTGGACTCGCGGCTGGCCATGCGGGTGGACGACCTGGCGTCGCGCCTGCGGTCCGACGTGGCCGTGGGCCGGCGGCCGGTGCTGGTGTGCGCGACCGTCGGCACCACGGGCACGGGCGCGGTGGACCCGGTGCGGGAGATCGCCGAGCTGTGCGCCGAGCACGGGATCTGGCTGCACGTGGACGCGGCGTGGGCCGGCCCGGCGGCGCTGTGCCCGGAGTTCCGCCACCTGTTCGACGGCGTGGACCGGGCCGACTCGTTCACCGCGAACGCCCACAAGTGGATGCTGACCGCGTTCGACCTGTCCCTGTTCTGGACGGCTCACCCGGACGTCCTGGTCGACGCCCTGACGATCCTGCCGGAGTACCTGCGCAACACGGCCACCGACTCGGGCGCGGTCGTGGACTACCGCGACTGGCAGATCCCCCTGGGCCGCCGTTTCCGGGCGCTGAAGCTGTGGTCGGTGCTGCGCTGGTACGGCCTGGAGGGCATCCGCGCCCACGTGCGTGGCCACGTGGAGCTGGCGACCCTGCTCGAATCGTGGGTCGAGGCATCCGACGACTGGGAGCTCGTCGTGCCGCGCTCGCTGTCCCTGGTGACCATCGCCCACCGCTCCGGCGACGACGCCACCCGTGCCGCGATGGACCGCGTCAACGCCTCCGGCAACGCGTTCATCACCCACACCGTGGTCGACGGCCGGTTCGCGGTCCGCGTGGCGATCGGCGCGGAGGCGACCAAGGAACACCACGTGCGGGCGCTGTGGGACGCCCTGCGGCTCAGGGGTTGATCAGCTCGTCGAGGTCGACGGTGACCGGGAAAGGCTCGGGAACCTCGACCTTCCCCGTGCCGTGTGCGATTTGCTTGTACCTGCCGGCGACGAGGCTGAACGCGATGAGCGTGACCGGCTCGTCCAGTTCGACCACCCAGTAGTGCGGGATACCGACCTTGGCGTACTCGATCGGCTTGAAGACGCGGTCTGTGCGGCCCGTTCCCGGCGACACGATCTCCACCGCCAAGTGCAGGTCGTCGGGGTCGAACCGACTCGGGTGCTCCCAGTAGCGCTCGGCCCGCACCACTACGACATCTGGAGCGCGCAGTGAGAGCGGAGGCCCGGGGTCTATCACGACATCGACGTCCTGGACCGCCACCACGCCCGCAGGCAATTGCTCTTTCAGGCAGCTTCGGAGGTTCGCCATCGCCACTTGGTGCTTCGGTGCCGGCCTGGGGGCCACCAGCAAAACTCCTTCGACCAGCTCGAAGTGGCGCGACTTGTCCTCCGGAAGCGCGTCCCACTCCTCAAGCGTGAACAAGTGGTCAGGCCAGGGCATGGTGCTCATCGCGGCCACCTCTCTTGCTCTATTGACTGCATAGCGTAGCCGGTCGACTACAGAACCCGGAGCAGGCCCTCCTGCACCACGGTAGCCACCAGGTGGCCGTCGTGGCTGTAGAAACGGCCCGTGGCCAGGCCGCGCGCGCCCGAAGCGGACGGTGAGGCGCAGTCGTAGAGGAACCACTCGTCGGCCCGGAACCGGCGGTGGAACCACATGGCGTGGTCCAGGCTCGCACCCAGGACCTTGTCGGTCCCCCAGTAGACGCCGTGGCGCACCAGGACCGAGTCGAGCAACGTCATGTCCGACGCGTAAGCCAGCACGCACACGTGCAGCAGGTCGTCGTCCGGCAGCTTGCCGTCCGCCCTCATCCACACCTGGCTGCGCGCCTCGCCCGGACCGTCCTCGCGGGCCCGCCACGGCGGCTCGGTGACGTAACGGATGTCGATCGGCCGCGGCAGGCGGGCCATGCCCACCTTCTCCAGGTACCCGGCCGCCGACTCGGCGTAGGTCGGCAGCGAGTCCGGCGGCGGCACGGACGGCATCGGTTCCTGGTGGTCCAGGCCCGGCTCGTCGAGCTGGAACGACGCGGACAACGCGAAGATCGCCTTGCCGTGCTGCACGGCGACGACGCGGCGGGTGGTGAACGAGCGGCCGTCCCGGATGCGGTCGACCTCGTAGACGATCGGCACGGTCGGGTCGCCGCCGCGGATGAAGTACGAGTGCAGCGAGTGCACCCGGCGCTCGGGCGGCACGGTCCGCCCGGCGGCCACCAGGGCCTGGCCTGCGACCTGCCCGCCGAACACCCGCACGGGCGACTCGGCGGGTGACACGCCGCGGAAGATGTTCTCCTCGATGCGCTCCAGGTCGAGCAGCGCGACGAGGCGGTCGAGCACGGGCTGCCCGTGGGGCACGCCGTCGGCGTCCAGCGGAACGTCCGAGAACTCGGCGGTTGCCGCGGCACGGGCAGCCTCGGTCACTTCATCTCCTAAGCGTGGTCGTCCTCCCCCAGGCGGTGCACCCGGATGAGGTTCGTCGAGCCGATCGTGCCAGGCGGCGAGCCCGCCACGACCACGACGAGGTCGCCGGGCTGGTACCGGCCGATGTCGATCATCGACAGGTCCACCTGGCGGACCATCTCGTCCGTCGAGTCCACCTTAGGCACCAGGAACGTCTCGGTGCCCCAGGTGAGAGAAAGCTGACTGCGCACGCTGGGCTCCGGCGTGAACGCCAGCAGCGGCAGCGGGGTGTGCAGGCGGGCCAACCGGCGCACGGTGTCACCGGACTGGGTGAACGCGACGAGCGCCTTCGCGTTCAGCCGCTCACCGATGTCACGCGCCGCGTAGGAGATCACGCCGCGCTTGGTGCGCGGGACGTGCGTCAGCGGCGGGACCACGGTGGACTCGGTCTCGACGGCCACGATGATGCGGCTCATGGTCTTGACCGACTCGATGGCGTAGCGGCCGACCGACGTCTCGCCGGACAGCATCAGCGCGTCCGCGCCGTCGAGCACCGCGTTGGCGACGTCCGAGGTCTCGGCGCGGGTCGGCCGGGAGTTCGTGATCATCGAGTCGAGCATCTGGGTGGCCACGATCACCGGCTTGGCGTTCTCGCGGGCGATCTGGATGGCCCGCTTCTGCACCAGCGGCACGTGCTCCAGGGGCAGCTCGACGCCCAGGTCGCCGCGGGCGACCATGACGCCGTCGAAGGCGAGCACGATCGCTTCGAGGTTGTCGACCGCCTCGGGCTTCTCGATCTTGGCGATCACCGGCTTGCGGCCGTGGCCGACGCGGTCCATGACCTGGTGGACCAGGTCGATGTCCGCGGGCGAGCGCACGAACGACAGCGCGATGAAGTCCACGCCGAGGTTGAGGGCGAACTCGAGGTCCTCGATGTCCTTCTCGGACAGCGCGGGCACGGACACGTCCATGCCGGGCAGCGAGAGACCCTTGTTGTTGCTGACGGGGCCGCCCTCGGTGACCTCGCAGACCACGTCGGGGCCGTCGACCTCGATGACGGTCAGGCCCACCTTGCCGTCGTCCACCAGCAGCCGGTCGCCCGCCTTGGCGTCCTGCGCCAGCTGCTTGTAGGTGGTGGAGACCCGGTCGTGGGTGCCCTCGACGTCCTCGACGGTCACCCGCACGACGTCGCCGGTGCGCCACTCGACGGGGCCGTGGGCGAACCGGCCGAGCCGGATCTTCGGTCCCTGGAGGTCGGCCAGAATGCCGACCGCGCGGCCCGACGCTTCGGCCGCGTTGCGGACGAGGTCGTAGACCTGCTTGTGGTCGGCATGGCTGCCGTGGCTGAAGTTCATCCGGGCAACGTCCATACCGGCCGCCACCAGCTCGTTGACCTTGTCCTCGGTCGCGGTGGCAGGACCCATCGTACAGACGATCTTCGCGCGTCGACTCACGTCTAGTCAGAGTAGTCCCTGTCACTGGACCGATCAGGATGTACCGGGAAGTAATCTCCTCGAAACAGGCAGAATCTGTCCCGTGGGCTCCAGAATCCTTCCGTTCGTGGTCGCGGCGTCGCTCAGCGTCATCGTGCTGTTCACCCCGGCTTCAGGTGTGCCCACGGCCCCTCCGGGCACCGACAAGGTGGTGCACTTCCTGCTGTTCGCCCTGCTCATGGCCACCGGGACGTACGCGCGGCTGCCGTCCGGACCACTGGCGATCGTCCTGTTGGGTTACGCCGCGGTCTCGGAAGTGTTGCAGTGGCTCATCACCGTGCTGAACCGCAGCGGAGACGTCCTGGACGCCCTCGTGGACGTGGCCGGCGTCGCGGTCGCCTACCTCGTCGTGCACTGGCGGAGCCGCGGGACGGCCCACCGGGTGTGACGGGTTCGGGTTCCCGCCGACCGGTCAGCGGCGGAAGCCGACCTCGGTCAGGCCGATGTGGTCGGCGCACCAGTCGACCAGGGGCGTGACCTGTCGCCAGGCGTCGCGGACGCGGTCGAGGCAGCCGGGCTCGTGCAGCACGTCGTCGGGCGGCCACACCTTGGCCACGTACACGCGCTTGTGCTTGAGCAGCTCGATGCGGGGGTGGTCGGGGTCGAGGCCGCGGGGCGCGCGCTTGAGCTTGTCGCCGCGCAGCTCCCAGCCCGCCTTGGCGAGCTTCGCGAGCACCTTCTCCAGCGCACGTCCCCGCACGTCGTCGGCGACCGACTCGCGGTAGCGGGCGAGCTGGTCGGACGCCATGGCGAACGACCCGCCCGCCACGAACACGCCCTCGGTGCCGATCTGCACGTAGTGCGCGCCGCCGCCGCGGCCGAGTTCGACCACGCCGCCGCAGTGGTTTTTGTAGGGGGTCTTGTCCTTGCTGAACCGCACGTCCCGATAGGGCCGAAAGACCTTTCCCTTGCCGAACTCGGGCTCCAGCGCGGCCAGCAACGCCTCCATGGGCTCGCGCACATCACGCTGGTAGACGTGCTTGTTGTCGTCCCAGTACGCCTTGGAGTTGTCCGCGACGAGTCCGTCGTAGAAGTCGATGGCGTGTTCGCCGAAGCCGGTGAATTCCACGGGGGACAGCTTACGTTCCTCCATTCGTGGCTCATTCGAACGCTCTATCGCAACGCATGACCGAGCCGTCACGTTCTGTGCATAATCGGCCGGGTGGGTAGGAAATCGGCGCTGGCCGGATGGCTGCGCGAGCTCGACGCGGGGCAGATCCGGGACATCTTGGCGCTGCGCGAGGACGCCGCCGGCCGCCGGCCCCGTTCGCTGCGGGAGCTGGCGGACGAGCTGACCTCGACGGCGTCGTTGCGCGCGGCGGTCGACGGGCTCGACCAGGCTTGCCGGGACGTGCTGGACGCGGTGGTGCGGCTGGGCGACGAGGCCGCAGTGGACGTCCTGGCCGCGCGGTTGCGCTGCCAGGGCAAGTCGTCGCGGGCCGAGCTGAGGCGGGTGTTGGCCCAGTTGCGCGCCAGGGCGCTGGTGTGGCCGGCGGAGGGCCGCCTGGTCACCGCGCCGGGCCTGCGCCCCCTGGCCGACGACCCGCCGCGCCGCATCACGCCCGCGCCCCGCCCGCCGCGCCGCGCGCCGCAGGACCGGGGTTTCGCCGACCGGGCCGCCATCACGCCCGCGACGTCCACTGTGGACGGCGTCACGCGCCTGGTCGACCTGTGCGACGTCGACGTGGTGGCGTGCCGGGGCGGTGTGGGGTTGCGGGAGCTGCGTCGGATCGCGGGCGTGCTGAGGGCGGACGAGAACCGGACCCGGCTGTGGGTGGGGCTGGCCGTGGAGGCGCGGTTGCTCGCGGTGGACGAGGGCAGGCTCGTGCCGACGGTCCGCTCGGACGCGTGGCGCGCCTCCTCGCCCGCGGACCGGCTGGCCGCGGTGGCGTCGGCGTGGCCGCGGATGTCGTGGGAGCCGGGCAGGCAGCGGCCGGTGTCGGCGGAGGCGTCCTCGGCGGACGCCGGCGAGCGGACCAGGCACGGCCTGCTGGAGCGGTACGCGCGGTTGGCCGAGGACGAGGCGTACGAGCACCGGCACGAGGTGGTGGCGGAGCTGGTGTGGGCCCGGCCGGCCGCGCACGGGCGCGCGGCGACCGAGGCGGCGCTGGTGGAGGCCGAGTCGGTGGGGTTGGTGGCGCTGGGCGCGGCGACCGCGTTGGGCCGCGCGGTCCTGGCGGGCGGGGTGGCGGAGGTCGCCGAGGTGGCGAGCCGGTTCGTGCCGCCCGCCGCGACGACGGCTCACCTGCGGCCGGACCTGACCGCCGTGGTGGCCGGGCTGCCGTCACGGGAGCTGAGCGCCGTGCTGGACCTGGCGGCGGACGCCGCGGCGGGCGGGTGGCGGTTCAGCGGCGCGAGCGTGCGGCGGGCGTTGGACGCGGGCCACGAGCCGGACGCGTTGCTGGCCCGGTTGGCGTCGGTGAGCGAGCACGGCGTGCCGCCGACGTTGGCGCACCTGGTGCGGGAGGTGGCGCGGCAGCACGGCCGGATCACCGTGACGCCGGTGGCGTGCTGCGTGCGGGCGGAGGACCCGGCGCTGGTGGCGGAGATGGCCGCGCACCCGCTGTTGGCGCAGCTGTCGTTGCAGCCGTTGGGACCGACGGTGCTGGCGTCGGTGAAGCCGGCCGACGCGACCGTGGCGCTGCTGCGGGCGGCCGGGTACGCGCCGACGACGTCGTCGGCGGACGGCACGGCGGTGGTGGGACGGGTGCCGCGGCGGCGCGTGGAGCCGCCGCCGGTCCGCGGGTCGGCCGCCGGGTCGCGGACGCCGTTGACCGAGCAGGAGCTGGCGGGGCTGGCGGCGGCGCTGGTGGAGCGGCCGAGACCGAAGTTCGTGCTGCCGCGCGCGGAGTCGCAGCGGATCGGCACGGCACGCCTGCTGCGGGACCAGTCGCTGGTGCTGCGCGATTCGGAGGTCGTGCTGCTGGCGGAGGCGTTGGTGAGCCGCACGTCGGTGGAGATCGCGGTGGCGAACGGCCCGCGCACCACGGTGAAGCACGTGATCACGCCCGTGGACCACGCGGCGGGCAACCTCAAGGCCAACTGCGCCCCGCGCGGCGAGCGCCGCGAGTTCCCGGTCAGCCGGATCCGGTCGGTGCGCGCGGTGACCGGGGTCTGACGCGCCAGGGCACGGCATCCCGGCTTCCCGGTCCGGCGGGCCGTGGCCGGACCCTTCGCGCGTCCGCGTGACGGCGAGCCGCCCCGGCCCGGATCAGCGGGTCGGGGCGGCGGGGTGTTCCAGCGGGCAGGCGTCAGGGCAGGCGCAGGTCGAGGTGGTCGGTCCGGCCCGCCTCGGTGGTCGCCTCGGCCGGTGGGCCGGTGCGGTCGTCCCTGGTCGCGGTGAACTCGTAGCGGCCCGGGGTCAAGTGCCACTCGTAGCGGCCGTCCGGGCCGGACAGGACCGCCAGCTCCGGCACCGGGCGGGGCGGCGCGTCCAGCGACCTCGGCTGCACGAGCGCGCCGTCCACCGGCCAGCCGGCGGAGTCGGTGACCACGCCGGTGACGGTGGCCCGGGCGGTGGTGGGCGGTGGGGCGTCGGCGTCGGACGACGGGGCCTCCCCGCCGCACGCCCCGAGCGCCAGCACGCCGATCAGCAGCGCGAGGTGTGCGCGTCTCACGATCCGCTCCTCTCGGTCACCGCTGGGACGGAACGGGCGGCGTTCCCGGTTGCCGCACGCCGGCGAACCTCACCGGATCGGGTCAGCGCCAGCCGACGACCAGGTTGAACCGGCTCTCGGTGATGCGCGGCCCGCTGTTGTGGCCGTTGGAGCCGACGCCGTAGGCGTGGAACGCCAGCGAGCACCGGCCGGAGCAACCCGTCGACCCGGAGGCCCGCACGGTGTGCACGGAGCTGCCGCTGTTGCCGCCCACGGTGTCGTTGTCGTAGTACAGGCGCAGCGACGCGGTCTCCCGGACCTGGTCGGAGTGGGTCCACTGCTGCTGGGCCTTGTCGCCGGGGTAGCCCTGGACCGTCGTGGACGTGCCGGTCAGCGACGCCGTGGTCCAGTACGCGCCGTACCAGCCGGTGGTGTTGCCGACCGAGCAGTTCAGGGTCGCGCCGCCGTAGTCGGCGTCGGGGTTGCCGTCGGTGGTCCAGCCGGTGTTGGACCGCAGGGTCGCCGCGGTGCAGGAGCCGTACGGGTAGGTGGTCCCGTTCGCGCCCGGGTAGAACTTGAGCTGGCCGGTGTACCAGCCGCTGCTCTGGTTGTAGACGCAGTGCCCGGCGGTCAGCACGAGGCTCGCGCCGAACATCCAGCCGGTGCAGTGCAGCGATTCGACGCCGCCGACGGTCCGCGTGATCAGCACGGTGGCGCTGGCCGGGAAGCTGGTGGTCGGGTCGACCCGCACCCGGTTGTCCGCGCCGATGATCGACTGCACGCCGAGGTCGTCGCCGGTCGGCGAGGAGTAGCCCCGGATCTTGTGGCCGGCGGGCACGCGCTGCGCGCCGTACGCGGTCACGTCGGCCGGGACGCCCGTGCCCTCGTAGGCCGAGACGCCGCGCAACCCGGTGGACCGGGCCGCCGTCACCTCCGACCCGGTGTCGCTGGAGCCCAGCTCCACGCCTTTCGGCGTGCTCGCGGACGCCGCTGACACCACGCCGGCGGTCGCCAGCACAACGCTCGCGAGCACAATTCCAACCCGTGTCGAAGTTCTTTGGATAATCACCCGGAATCCCTTCAAGCGGAAACAGTTCTCGCCCGCTTGAGTCGTCCGGGAACTCGGATCGATACAGAAAAGGTAAAACTTCGGCCACTCGCCGGCTCAGCTGGTCACAACGGCCCACCGGACACCGCCCGATGCCCACCCGTGGCCGCGCGGCGACGAATATCAGGCCCGGCCCAACGCCTTCAACAAGTGGTCGAACGCCGCCGGGCTCACCCGCACCACGCCACCTTCCGGAACCTTGCTGTCCCGCACCGCCACCGACTCCGTCGTCCGCCACACCTCGACACAGTTGTTGCCACTCTCGGTGCTGTAGCTCGACCTGCGGAACACTGCTGCCTCCTAGCTGTAGTCGGCAGCAACTTTACGCAGGAACCTCCTCGTCTCCTCGAAGCTCAGCGCAGCACCGGTCAAGCGGGCCCACACCCGCTCCAATCGGCCCACGACCTGCTTGTCGTCGAGATAGCGCAGCTCGGCTTCGTTCTCGGTGTAGGCGAACTCCAGCGGTCCCGCCACACCGGGCGACGGGATGCGGAGCAGCACGAACCGGTCGCCGATCCAGCCGCTCTGCACCCGTGTCTTGAACGGCATGACCTGGAGGCTGACGTTGGGCAGCTTCGAGAGCTTGATCATGTAGTTGATCTGCTCGCGCATGACGTCAGGCGACCCGAACTGGCGGCGCAGCGACGACTCCGAGATCACGAACGCCACCTGCGGCGGGTTGGGCTTGTGGAAGATCTCCTGCCGGGCCAGCCGGGCTTGGACCCGCGCGTCCATGTCCCGGTCGTCATCGCTGAGCGCGTACAGCGCCCTGATGAAGGACTCGCACTGCAACAGCCCCGGCGGCACCTCGGTCTCGACCGTGCGGATGAGGTCGCAGTTCTCCTCCAGGTCGATCATGGTGCGGAACTGCTCGGCGTACATGCTCCGCACACCGGTCCACTTGCCGCGCTGGTGGTTGTTCCGGCGCAACTCCAACAACGCTTCGACGTGCGCCTCATCGGTGACGCCGAGGCCCTTGAGCAACAGGATCAGGTCGCCCGGCGTGATGCTGGACTGCCCCGCCTCCATGTCCGCCATGCGGCTCTGGCTCTTCTCGATGAGCGCGGCCGCCTGCGCCTGGGAGAGGCCCGCGCGTTCCCGCAGGAACGCGATCTCCTTGCCCAGCAACAACTTCTTCGCCGTCGGCGTGATCCTCGCCATGCGGCGAGCCTACCGCCGCGCCACCGGGCCACTGGTCACCCGATCGAGCGACTGCGCAAACTCCGATTATGCGATTGGATCGCATCCAAAGACGGGAGAGGTGGATGAGCGGCATCAAGGTGGACTCGTGGGTGGCGGTCGAGGGTGACTGCCACATCGACTTCGACGTGGTGGGGCAGGAGATCCAGTTCCGGCTGGGCGGCGTCCACGACGGCGGTCTCGACCTGATCCTCAGCGAGCGCGGGCTGGAGAAGCTCGCCGCCAAGGTCGGCGAGGCCCTGGCCCAGGTCCGGGACAAGTGAAAGGGCCGCCCCGACGTCGTTGTCGGGGCGGCCGGGTATCCAGCGAAACGGCGGTCCGAGGGGGTTACACGACGGCCAGCGGGAGCATGTTGGGGATCACCGGGGACGGCAGGTCCGACGAGCCGGTCAGGTAGCGGTCCACCGCGTTGGCCACCGAACGGCCCTCCGCGATCGCCCACACGACCAGCGAAGCGCCCCGGTGCGCGTCACCGCAGACGAACACGCCGGGCGACTGGGTCTGCCAGTCCGAGCCGCACGAGATCGTGCCGCGCGAGGTGAGCTGGATGCCCAGCTCGTCCAGCAGCCGCATGTGCTCGACGCCCTCGAAGCCGATGGCCAGCAGCACGAGGTCCGCCGGCAGCACCTCGACCTCTTCGGACGTCGGCACGACCTGGCGGCGGCCGGAGGCGTCCTTCTCCACGCGCACCTTGCGCAGTTGGATCTGCCGCACGTGCCCGTCGTCGTCGCCGATGAACTTCTCCACCGCGACGGCGAACTTCCGCTCCCCCGCCTCCTCGTGCGCGGGGTACGTGCGCAGGATCCAGGGCCACGTCGGCCACGGCGAGCGCGCGTCGTCCCGAGTGGACGGTGGCATCGGGTACTGGTCGAGCTGCAGCACCGAGGCCGCGCCCTGCCGCGACGCCGTGCCGTAGCAGTCCGCGCCGGTGTCGCCGCCGCCGATGATCACGACGTGCTTGCCGGCCGCGTCGATCCCGGCCGGGCCGTCGCCCTCGCACGCCCGGTTCGCCGGCACGAGGTGCTCCATCGCCAGGTGGATGCCATCGAGGGAACGCCCCGGCGTGGTCGTGTCGTCACGGCCGCGCAGCGCGCCGACCGCGAGCACCACCGCGTCGAACCGCGCCCGCAGCTCCTCCACGGTGAGGTCCACCCCGACCTCGCAGCCGGTGACGAACTTCGTGCCCTCCTTGCGGAGCTGCGCGAGCCGCCGGTCGAGGACCTTCTTCTCCATCTTGAACTCGGGGATGCCGTAGCGGAGCAGCCCGCCGAGCCGGTCGTCCCGCTCGAACACGGTGACCTCGTGGCCCGCGCGCGTCAGCTGCTGCGCCGCGGCCAGCCCGGCCGGGCCGGACCCGACGACCGCGACCTTGCGGCCCGACGACACCTGCGACTGCGTCGGCTTGACCAGCCCCTGGTCCCACGACACGTCGGCGATGGCCTGCTCGACCCGCTTGATCGCGACCGGGCCGCCCGCGTCGTGGCTGATCGACAGCACGCACGCCGCCTCGCACGGCGCGGGGCACAGCCGGCCGGTGAACTCGGGGAAGTTGTTCGTCGCGTGCAGCCGGTCCGACGCGGTCTCCCAGTCGCCCCGGCGCACCAGGTCGTTCCACTCGGGGATCAGGTTGCCCAGCGGGCACCCGGCCGACCCGGAGTGGCAGAACGGGATGCCGCAGTCCATGCAGCGCGTCGCCTGCGTGCGCACCTCCGCGTCCCGCTGCTCGGCGGGCACGTCGAGGTACACCTCGTTCCAGTCGCCGAGCCGCTCGGCGGCGGGCCGCTTCTTCGGCTCGGACCGGGAGTGCTTGAGGAAACCGTACGGGTCAGCCACGGGATGCCTCCATGATCGCCTGGTCGACGTCCCTGCCCTCCGCGCGGGCGAGCCTCATCGCTTCGAGCACGCGCTGGTAGTCACCGGGCATGACCTTGGTGAACGACGCGGAACGCCGGGGCCAGTCGCCGAGCAGCGACGCGGCCACCGCCGAACCGGTGAGCTGGTGGTGGCGCTCCACCACCTCGCGCAGCCAGCGCAGGTCCTCCGCGCCGGGCCGCTGGAGCTCGACCATCGCGGTGTTGACCGCGGCCGGGTCGAGTTCCAGCACGTACGCGATGCCGCCGGACATGCCCGCGGCCAGGTTGCGGCCGGTCGGCCCGAGCACCACGGCCCGGCCGCCGGTCATGTACTCGAACGCGTGGTCGCCCACGCCCTCGGCCACGGCCAGCGCGCCCGAGTTGCGCACGCAGAACCGCTCGCCGACCCGTCCGCGCAGGAAGATCTCGCCGGACGTGGCGCCGTAGCCGATCACGTTGCCCGCGATGACCTGCTGCTCGGCGGCGAACGGCGCGTCCGGGTGCGGCCGCACGATGATCCGGCCGCCGGACAGGCCCTTGCCGACGTAGTCGTTGGCGTCGCCGATCATCTCCAGCGTGACGCCGCGCGGGATGAACGCGCCCAGCGACTGGCCCGCCGAACCGGTGAACGTCACGTGGATCGTGTCGTCGGGCAGCCCGTCGCCGCCGAACCGGCGGGTGACCTCCGCGCCGAGCAGCGTGCCGACGGTGCGGTTGACGTTGCGCAACGGCAGTTCCAGCCGCACCGGGCGGGCGTCGTTGAGCGCCGCGTCGGCGAGTTGGAGCAGCGTGCGGTCCAGCGCCTGCGCCAGGCCGTGGTCCTGCTCGCGGACCTTGCGCTTGGCCGTGCGGTAAGGCGTCTCGGGCACCTCGAACACCGGCGTCAGGTCCAGCCCGGCCGCCTTCCAGTGCTCGACGGCCTCGTCGGTCTTGAGCAGCTCGGCGTGGCCCACGGCCTCGTCGATCGTGCGGAAACCCAGTGAGGCCAGCAGTTCCCGGACTTCCTGCGCGACGAAGTGGAAGAAGTTGACCACGTGGTCGACCTGGCCGGTGAAGCGCTTGCGCAGTTCGGGGTTCTGCGTGGCGATGCCGACCGGGCACGTGTCCAGGTGGCAGACGCGCATCATGATGCAGCCCTCGACGATCAGCGGCGCGGTCGCGAAGCCGAACTCCTCCGCGCCCAGCAGCGCGGCGACCACCACGTCCCGGCCGGTGCGCATCGCGCCGTCGACCTGCACCGTGATCCGGTCGCGCAACCCGTTGAGCAGCAACGTCTGCTGGGTCTCGGCCAGGCCGATCTCCCACGGCGTGCCCGCGTGCTTGAGCGAGTTCAGCGGCGACGCGCCGGTGCCGCCGTCGTGGCCGGAAATCAGCACCACGTCCGCGTGCGCCTTCGCCACACCCGCGGCGACCGTGCCGACGCCGACCTCGCTGACCAGCTTCACGTGCACGCGGGCCTGCTCGTTGGCGTTCTTCAGGTCGTGGATGAGCTGCGCCAGGTCCTCGATCGAGTAGATGTCGTGGTGCGGCGGCGGCGAGATCAGGCCGACGCCCGGCGTGGAGTGCCGGGTCCGCGCGATCCACGGGTACACCTTGTAGCCGGGCAGTTGGCCGCCCTCGCCGGGCTTCGCGCCCTGCGCCATCTTGATCTGGATGTCGCTGGCGTTGACCAGGTACTCGCTGGTGACGCCGAACCGGCCGGACGCGACCTGCTTGACCGCGCTGCGCCGCTCCGGGTCGTACAGGCGCTCGGGGTCCTCGCCGCCCTCGCCGCTGTTGGACCGGCCGCCGAGCCGGTTCATCGCGATGGCCAGCGTCTCGTGCGCCTCCGCGGAGATCGACCCGTAGGACATCGCGCCGGTGTTGAACCGCTTGACGATCGAGGAGACCGGCTCGACCTCGTCGATCGGAACGGGCGTGCGGCCCTCGGTGCGGAACGAGAACAGGCCGCGCAGCAGGCCGCCCTGGCGGGCCAGCTTCTCCACCTCGTCGGTGTAGCGCCGGTAGACCTCTTCCCGACCGGTCTTGGTGGCGTGCTGGAGCAGGAACACCGTCTCCGGCGTGAACAGGTGCAGCTCGCCCTCGCGGCGGTAGGCGTACTCGCCGCCCACCTCCAGCCTGCGGTGCGCCCGGTCGGTCGGGTTGTCCGGGTGGGCGCGGCGGTGGCGCTGCGCGACCTCCTCGGCCAGCACGTCGAGGTCCGCGCCGCCGAGCTTGGACACCGTGCCGGTGAAGTACTCGTCCAGCAGCTCCTTCGACAGGCCGACGGCCTCGAACACCTGTGCCGCCGTGTACGCGCCGACGGTCGAGATGCCCATCTTCGACATGATCTTCAGCGTGCCCTTGACCAGGGCCGTCACATAGTTCCGCACGGCCTTGCGCGGCTCGATGCCGGTCACCGCGCCGGTGCTGATCATGTCTTCGATCGTCTCGAACGCCAGGTACGGGTTCACCGCGGCCGCGCCGTAGCTCAGCAGCGCGGCGATGTGGTGCACCTCGCGGGCGTCACCGGACTCCACGACCAGCGCCACGCGCAGCCGCTCCTTGGTGCGCACCAGGTGGTGGTGCACCGCGGAGACCAGCAGCAGCGACGGGATGGGGGCCATCCGGTGGTCGGAGTCGCGGTCGGACAGCACGAGCGTGCGCGCGCCGTTCGCGATCGCCTCGGACGCCTCGCGGCGCACCCGCTCGATCGCCGCGGCCAGCGCCGCGCCGCCGCCGTCCACTTCGTACAGTCCGGATAGGACGGTGCAGGCGAATCCCGGCAGGTCGCCGTCGTCGTTGATGTGGATGAGCTTGGCCAGCTCGTCGTTGTCGATCACCGGGTAGGTCAGCTTGATGTGCCGGCAGCTGACCGGGCCCGGCTCCAGCAGGTTCTGCTCCGGGCCCATCACCCGCGACACGCTGGTGACGATCTCCTCGCGGATCGCGTCCAGCGGCGGGTTCGTGACCTGGGCGAAGTTCTGCACGAAGTAGTCGTAGAGCAGCCGGGAGCGCTGCGAGAGCGCCGCCACCGGGGTGTCGGTGCCCATCGAGCCCAGCGGCTCCGCGCCGTTGGTGGACATCGGGGCGAGCAGGATCCGGAGCTCCTCCTCGGTGTAGCCGAACGTGAGCTGGCGGCGCACCACGGACTCGTGGCTCTGCACCACGTGCTCGCGGTCGGCCAGGTCGGCCAGCTCCAGCAGGCCCGCGTGCAGCCACTCGTCGTAGGGCAGCTCGTCGGCCAGCTTCGACTTGACCTCGTCGTCCTCGACCAGGCGACCCTCGACCGTGTCGACCAGGAACATGCGGCCCGGCTGCAACCGGCCCTTCGCCACGACCTGGTCGGCGGGCACGTCGAGCACACCGGTCTCCGAGGCCAGCACCACGCGGCCGTCGGCGGTCTGCCACCAACGGGCCGGGCGCAGGCCGTTGCGGTCGAGCACCGCGCCGACCAGCGAACCGTCGGTGAACGTCACGCACGCCGGGCCGTCCCACGGCTCCATCAGGCTCGCGTGGAACTCGTAGAACGCGCGGCGCTTCGGGTCCATCGAGGTGTGGTTCTCCCACGCCTCCGGGATCATCATCAGCACCGCGTGCGGCAGGCTCCGGCCGCCCAGGTGCAGCAGCTCCAGCACCTCGTCGAAGCTCGCCGAGTCCGAGCCCTCCGGGTGGCAGATCGGGAACAGCCTGCTCAGGTCGCCCGGGATCAGGTCGGAGGCCAGCAGCGCCTCGCGGGCCCGCATCCGGTTCCGGTTGCCCCGGACGGTGTTGATCTCACCGTTGTGGGCGACGTACCGGAACGGGTGCGCCAGCGGCCACGACGGGAACGTGTTCGTGGAGAAGCGGGAGTGGACCAGGGCGATCGCGCTCGCCAGCCGCTCGTCGCGCAGGTCGGGGAAGAACGCGGGCAGTTGGCCCGTGGTCAGCATCCCCTTGTAGACGATCGTGCGCGACGACAACGACGGGAAGTACGTGCCGACGTCGGCCGCCGCGCTCTCGTGCTCGACCCGCTTGCGCAAGGCGAACGTGAGGCGGTCCAGCTCGACGCCCCGCCGGCCCGTCTCGCTCGTGACGAACAGCATCGCGAAGTGCGGCATCACCGACCGGGCGGTCGGGCCCACGCCCGCGTGGTCGGCCGCCGTGGGCACGTCGCGCCAACCCAGGACCTCGAGGCCCTCCTCGGCGGCGACGCGCTCGGCCAGCGCGACCGCCTTCGCGCGGTGCTCGGCGTCGGCGGGCAGGAACGCGATGCCCGCGGCGTACGCGCCCGCCTCCGGCAGCTCGAAGTCCAGCACGTCGCGCAGGAACGCGTCGGGCAGTTGCAGCAGGATCCCGGCGCCGTCGCCGCTGGTCGGTTCGGCGCCCGCGGCACCTCGGTGTTCCAGGTTGGCCAGCGCGGTGAGCGCGTCGACGACGATGTCGTGCGAGCGCCGGCCCTTGATGTCGGCGACCATCGCCACACCGCAAGCGTCACGTTCCGCGGCGGGGTCGTAGAGCCCCTGCGGGGACGGGATGGCGGAGAAGATCACTGCGCAGACCTCCTTCGTCGTCCTTGGTGAAAGAACGAGTCCTCGTGTCCAGGTCCTGGAATCCGGGTGCTGGGCACGGGACGACGATGGCCCGCGTGTTGACGAGACTTTAACAGTCGCGAAACGGATCCACACCATCCTTCGGGTGATCTCGGTCGGCGACTGGTAACGATTCGACCGGTCCGAGCGATACCCCGGCCGGCCTTGTTACGCGTTGTTAAGCATAACCGAGCACGACCCCCCGCGCGCGCTGGTGAGAGCCGGCCGACACTGCCCGGCATACCGGGAGTCTGGACGAACCCGCAGGTGAGCCCCCGTGCCGCGACCGGCACAGGGGCTCTGCGGCCCGACCTCAGCGCGTGCCGACGGCCGCCGGTTCACGCTCCGTGACGACCTCGTCACCGTGCTGGCGTTCCATGAGGGCGTCCACGTCGATCTGAGACGGGTTGTCCATCACTTCGCGCAACCGCTCGCGGTCCAACTGGCCCTGCCACCGTGCCACCACGAGGGTGCCGACGCCGTTGCCGATGACGTTGGTGATGGCCCGCGCCTCGGACATGAACCGGTCGATGCCCACGATCAGGGCGATGCCGACCGCCGGGATGGCGCTGTTGCCCTCGAACGCGCTCAGCGACGCCGCCAGCGTGACCAGGCCCGCGCCCGTGACGCCCGCCGCGCCCTTGCTGGCCAGCAGCATGAACAGCAGCAGCCCGATCTGGGTGCCCAGGCCGACGTCCGTGCCGGTCGCCTGGGCGATGAAGATCGCGCCCATGGTCAGGTAGATGCACGTGCCGTCGAGGTTGAACGAGTAGCCGGTCGGGATGGTCAGGCCGACCACCGACTTGTCCGCTCCCGCCGCCTCCAGCTTCACCAGCATCCGCGGCAGCACCGTCTCCGACGACGACGTGCCCAGCACGATCAGCAGCTCGTCCTTGATGTAGCGGAGGAACTTGAAGATCGAGAACCCGGCGTACAGCGCCACCCCGCCCAGCACCACCAGCACGAACAGCAGGCAGGTCGCGTAGAACGAGCCCATCAGCCACGCCAGCTTGCCCAGGATCGAGCCGCCGAACTTGCCGATCGTGTAGGCGATGCCGCCGAACGCGCCGATCGGGGCCGCGTACATGACGATCTTGATGACGCCGAACATCACCTTGGCCGTCGTGTCCAGCGCCGACACGACCTTCTCGCCGCGCTTGCCCATGCCCGCCACGGCCACCGCGACCAGGATCGCGACCACCAGCACCTGGATCAACTGGCCGTCGGTGAACGCGCCCAGGAACGACTTCGGCACCAGGCCGAGGATGAAGCCCGTGACGCCGGTCTCGGCGGTCTTGGCGTCGGCGAGCGTCTTCTCCGCCGCGCCGTCGTTGATCGGGATGGACGCGCCGTGGTGGCCCGGCTGGACCAGGTTGACCACGATCAGGCCGATCGCCAGCGCGACCGTCGTCATCGCGGTGAAGTACAGGATGGTCCGCAGCGCGAGGCCGCCCGCCTTGGCCAGGTTGCCCAGGCCCGCGATGCCGACCACGACCGTGCAGAAGATCGTCGGCGCGATGACCACCTTCACCAGCGCGATGAAGAAGTCGGCCAGCCACTTCATGCCCGAGGCCTGGGCCGGGAACGCGTACCCGACGATCACGCCCAGCACGATCGACACCAACACCCAGAAGTAGAGGTGCTTGTAGATCGGTTTGCGCTCACGTGTTTGCGCGCTGACCACGTCTCCTCCAAAGGGGGACCGTTGGGAGTTGGTTCGTGATCCTGAGCACAGCCCGCCGCCGCGACAAGGCGTGCGGCGGAAACTTCAGATCCCTCTGACGTAACACCCCGTTCACCCGGAGGGGTGGGGTTACGCTGCTGTTCGTGCAGGTGTCCCGGCGTTCGGTGCTGCGTGCCGCGGCGGTCGCGGCCGTGCCCGGCTGGGTGGCCGGCTGCACGTCCACCACCCCGCCCGAGTTGGCCGAGCTCGTCCTGGCGACCGGGCCGGACGGCGCGGTGTTCCGCGAGATCGGCGGCGCGCTGGCCGCGGCACTGGCCGACGAGCTGCCGTCGACCCGGGTCGTGGAGCGGCAGACCGCCGCGTCGGTGGAGAACGTCCGGCTGCTGCGGTCCGGGGAGGTCCACCTCGGACTGTCCTCTTTGGATCCTCTGGTGGACGGCGCGTTGCTCAGCGCCGAGGATCCGGGCGGCATCAGCGCGGTGGGTCGGCTCTACGACAGCTTCATGCAGGTCGCCGTGCCCGCGAACTCGCCGTTGCGGACGTTGTCCGACCTGGCCGGGCGGCCGGTGTCGTTCGGGCCGTCGGAGTCGGGCACGGAGTTCACCGCGACGAGGCTGCTGTCGTTGCTGGGGATCGAGGTGGACGCGCGCCGGATGGCCCACGCCGACGCCGCCGAGGAGCTGATCGCCGGCTCGCTGGACGCGTTCCTGGCCCTGACCGGCATCCCCACGCCCGCCATCGCGGACAACCTGGGCCGGTTCCCGTTGCGCCTGCTCGACCTGCCCGCCGAGGCCGAGAAACTGGCCGAGGCCTACCCGGGGCCCTACGTCCCGGCCACCATCCCCGCCACCACCTACGGCAACTTGGGCCCGTGCCACACGTTCGCGGTGCCGAACCTGCTGCTGGCGAGGACCTCCCTGGACGCCGACGTGGTAGAGGTGGTGACCCGCACGGTGTTCACCCAGTCATCCCGGATCGCCGCGGGCCACCCGGAAGCCAGCCGGATCAACGTCCGAACGGGCATCGCCACGGGCCAAGTCCCCCTGCACCGGGGCGCAGAACGCTGGTTCCGCTCCACCAAGCGCTGACCCGCCATACCCAATGCCACCCGGCCACCCCCAGGTTGCACCGCCTCACTGATGATCACCCATAGGTGCGAAACCCCAAGAATCCCGAAACTTTCCCCATACCATTGACGTTGCCGGGAAAGAAGGAGGCGGCACCCACGGCCAGCGCCAGCACCAGCCCACCCCCAAGCGCAACCGACAGCCAAGGCACCCGCCCGACTCGACACCGCCCGAACGCCCGAACGCCAGCCACACACCGCACGCCCCGCCCCACACGCACCACCCCCACACCGCACGACACGCCCCCGCGCCCCGCGACGCGCACCCACAGGCACCCGCCCCCGCGCGGACCGCAGGCGCTCGCGACCCAGCAGCCCCACGGCCGACCGCACACAGCGGCTGGGCAGCGGTTGGGCTGGGCAGCGGTTGGGCTGAGCTGGGTCACCGACTGGGCTGGGTCACCGACTGGGCTGGGTCACCGACTGGGCTGGGTCACCGACTGGGCTGGGTCACCGACTGGGCTGGGTCACCGACTGGGCTGGGTCACCGACTGGGCTGGGTCACCGACTGGGCTGGGCACCGACTGGGCTCGGCACCGACTGGGCTCGGCACCGACTGGGCTCGGCACCGACTGGGCTCGGCACCGACTGGGCTCGGCACCGGCTGGGCTTGGCGAGGGCGGTGCATACGCGGGTGGGTCGGGCGGGTGGGCCGGGCGGGGTGAGGGCTCAGGCAGGCGGTCGGGCGGCTCGGGGATGCGCCGCTGGTCGCCTGCACGAGCCGCGACCCCGCACGACGATCGACGGACCCCGGCCCGCCGCGGACAGGGCGTTGAGCTGGTGGTCGGCGTTTGAGCAGGCTCAAGCTGAGTGCCTGAGTGCCTGAGTGCCTGAGTGCCTGAGTGCCTGAGTGCCTGAGTGCCTGAGTGCCTGGGTGGCTCAGGTGCGGAGGTGGATGGTGGCGTCCAGGCCGTGGGGGTCGGCTGGGTGCAGGGTCAGGTGGCCGCCGGCCGATTCGATCAGTTCGGCGCAGATGGCCAGGCCCAGGCCGGTGCCGGGGATGTTCTGGTGGCGGGGTGCGCGCCAGAAGCGGCTCAGGGCGGCGGAGCGTTCGTCGGCCGAGAGGCCCGTGCCGTCGTCGGTCACGTGGAGTTCCACGTGGTCGTTGGTGGGGGTGGCCCAGATCTTCACCGCGGTGCCGCCGGAGAGGCGGATGGCGTTGCCGACCAGTTCGTCCAGCACGCTGCCCAGGCCGCCCGGTGGTTCGAGGACGCGCAGGCCCGGTGGGACGTCGACCTCCAGGCGCATGTCGCCGGCCAACGCGCGCCAGCCGGGGACGTGGGTGGCGAGCAGGCCGTCCAGGTCGACCGGTTCGGCGGCGGATGCGCTGTCGAGGCGCGTGGCGGCCAGGAGGGCGTCCAGGACGCGGCCCATTTCCTCGGCCTCGTCGACGGCGATGCGCTGCGCCTCACGGCCCTCGTCGTCGGTGACGTGGTGTGCCAGGTTGTCGACCGCGAGGCGCAGGCTGGCCAAGGGGTTGCGCAGCTGGTGGGAGGCGTCGGCGACGAACGCGCGTTGCCGGCGCAGGGCCCGGCCGACGACGTCGACCATCGCGTTGAAGCTCGCGGCCAGCCGGCGCAGTTCCGGGGGGCCGCCCAGCTCGTCCGCGCGGGCGTCGAGCCGGCCGCCCGCGACGGCGGCGGTGGCCTCGTCCAGGGTGCGGACCGGGCGCAGGACCCAGCGCGACATCGGCCACGCGACCGCGACCACGCCCAGCATGGGGATCAGGCCGATCAACGCCAGCACGCCCCACTGGCGCAGGATCGCCGAACGCAGGCCGCCGGTCGGGGAGATCGTCACGACGGCGGCCACGACCTCGCTGTCGCGGCCCACCGGCTCGACCACGACGAGGTTCACCTCCTCCCACGGCCACACCGACTGGTCGGTCTCACCCCGGTAGCCGCCGAACGCCGCCCGCAGGCCCACCTCGACGTGCTCGTCGGTCAACGGGAACGGGGTGCGTGACGACTCCAGCACCGTGCCGTCGGTGCCGACCAGGGCCGCCGAGATGCCGTAGAGCTGGTCGTAACGGACCAGCTCCTCGCGCAACGCGGTCAGGCGGCCCGAGGCCAGGGCGTTCTCCGCCAGCGACGCGAACCGGCTCGCGTCACCCAACCGGTCGAGGTAGGTCTCCTGGCTCTCCCGCTGCACGACCGCGAACGCCAGCGGCACGCCGAGGGCCGCGACCAGGGCGACCAACAGCGGCACGATGAGGACCAGCAGGCGGCGCAGCACGCGGAAGCAACCTCCCGGAGTGACGTGCGTCATAGTGGGTGCGGGCTGTTCCGGCCCGCGGAAGGGGGAATGAGCATGCTACGCAAGGTTGCGGTGTTGCTCGCGGCGGTGACCGCGTTCGCCGTGGTGGCACCGGTGACGGCGTCGGCCGCCCGGTCCGCCTGCACGCCGGTCGACTGGGGCTCGGGCGCGAAGTACGCGTCCCAGACCACGGCCGGGTTGCTGACGAACATCCGGGCGGGCCGGCAGGAGTGCTACGACCGGCTGGTGTTCGACTTCGCCGGCGTCAACGACGGCTACACGGTGCAGTACGTGCCCGAGGTGACCCACGAGGGGTCGGGCAAGCCGGTGCCGTTGCGGGGCGGCGCGAAGTTGCAGATCACGGTGCACTCGCCGGCCTACGACCAGGACGGCAACCCGACCTACACCTACGCGAACGCGGCGGAGCTGGTCGACGTCACGGGCTACCAGACGTTCCGGCAGGTCGCGTGGGCCGGGTCGTTCGAGGGGCAGACGACGGTCGGGCTCGGTGTGCGGGCCCTGCTGCCGTTCCGGGTGTTCACGCTGAGCAACCGGGTCGTGGTGGACGTCGCCCACGTGTGGTGACCGGCGGTCAGGTGTGGGCTGCCACCCGGTAGCCCACACCCCGGATCGTCTCGATGCGCACCGCGTCGCCGAGCTTGCCGCGCAGCGCGGCGATGTGGGTGTCCAGGGTGCGTGACGGTGCTTCCCAGTGCGCCTGCCACACCTGGTCCACGATCAGGTCACGGCTCACGACGGTGCCCGCGCGGCCGACCAGCAGGGCGAGCAGGTCGAACTCCTTGCGGGTCAGCGGCACCGGTTCGCCGTTGATCCTGGCTTCGCGGCCCGCCGGGTCGAGGGTGAGCGGGCCGAGCGTGATCTCGTGCTCGCGTGCGGCGGCACGGGCCGCGCGGGTGCGGCGGAGCACGGCTTCGATGCGGGCCAGCAGCTCGGCGGTGCCGAACGGCTTGACCACGTAGTCGTCCGCGCCGAGGCGCAGGCCGAGCACGCGTTCGCGCTCCTCGCCGCGGGCGGTGACGGTGATGATCGCGGTGCCGGTGCGGTGGCGGAGTTCGCGCAGCACGTCGAGGCCGTCGCCGTCGGGCAGGCCCAGGTCGAGCAGCACGACGTCCGCCGGTGGTGCGGTCAGCGCCGCGGCGGCCGTGCCCACGCGGTGGACCTCGTAGCCGGCGTGCCGCAGCGCGATGAGCAGCCCACGCGCCACCCGGTCGTCATCTTCGACGACGAGGATGCGCATGGCCCCTACTGGTCCGGCTTGTCGCCGGTGTCCGCGGGCTTCTCGGGCGCGGCCTTCGTGTCGGGGACGGTCGTCCCCTCGGCGTCGGTCTCCGGTTCGGCCCCGCTCGCGCGCGGGGAGTCGGGCGTCTCGGTCGAGGCGGACGGGTCCTCGCGCACGATGACCTCGCGGGGGCCCCTCTTCGCGGCGAGCAGGAAGTAGGCGACCGCGCCGAGGAACACCACGACCGAGGTGATGACGTTGATCCGCAGCCCGAACACCTCGGTGGCCGGGTCGGTGCGCATGAGCTCGATCCAGAACCGGCCGGCCGTGTAGCCCGCGACGTACAGCGCGAACACGCGGCCGTGGCCGAGCCGGAACTTCCGGTCGGCCCACACGATGAGCAGCGCCACGCCGAGGTTCCACAGCAGCTCGTAGAGGAACGTCGGGTGCACGATCTCGATCGGGGTGTGGTCCAGCGCCACGCCGCCCAGGTCGTCCTTGAAGCCGGTGTCCGGGTCGACGCGCTCGTAGATCTCCAGGCCCCACGGCAGCGTGGTGGGACCGCCGTAGAGCTCCTGGTTGAAGTAGTTGCCGAGGCGGCCGATGGCCTGCGCGGCGACGATGCCGGGCGCGAGCGCGTCCGCCATCGCGGGCAGCGGGATGCCCTTGCGCCGGCACCCGATCCACGCGCCCACGCCACCGAGCGCGATGGCACCCCAGATGCCCAGGCCGCCGTTCCAGATGGCCAGGGCTTCGAGCGGGTTGCGGCCCTCCCCGAAGTACTTGTGGTAGTCCGTCGCCACGTGGTAGAGCCGCCCGCCGACCAGGCCGAACGGGACCGCGAAGACGGCGATGTCGGTGACCTCGCCCTTCAGGCCGCCCCGCGCCACCCAGCGGCGCTCACCCCACCAGATGGCCAGGATGATGCCGAGGATGATGCACAGCGCGTAGGCGCGGATCGGGATCGGTCCCAGTTGCCACACGCCCTGGTCGGGGCTGGGGATCGTCGCGAGGTAAGTCGTCACCACGGCCACCACCGTAGTGGGTGCGGCCGTTCGTCCTACGACGACAGCTCGATTGTTACCGGGAAGGGTCGTTCCAGCTTCAGCACGCCGCCCTCACTGAGTGCAGCCTCCACGTACTCCCCTGCCCGCAACTCGAACATCGTCGCGGTGACCTCGCCGCCTTCCGGATCCACGACCAGGTAGAACGGAATACCGGCATCGGCGTAGAGCTTCCGCTTCAGCACCAGGTCGTTGACCCGGTTGCTGGGTGACAGCACCTCACCCGCCACTACCAGTTGCGCTGCCGGGAGAAGCAAGCCCTCTTCACCTGCCACGTTGACGGTGAAGTCCGGAATGAGCATCCGAGTGCCGGAAATCTCGAGGTTGAGCCCCGGGAGGGCCTCCAACCCCGGCGGGCAGGCGACGTCGAGAGCCGCGGCGATGCGGAAGAGCAAGCGCTGGTGGCGGAGGTTGCCGATCGGGCTCATGATCAGCGACCCGTCGACGAGTTCGACCCGCTGCGACGAGTCCTCCGGGAGCGCCATGACTTCGTCCAGCGTCCAGGGCCCGTCGTGTGCCAGCAGGGGGTGGGAGTACTCGTAGTCGGCCAGTGTCGTTCCGTATTCCGCCGGCAGGGCCATGCGTCATCACCTCCGGGGGCAGCCCGACGCACGCCAGTGTCGCACGTCGGGTCGTGGATGAGCTTGATCACGAGCCCAGGGTGCCGACGCACACCGACAATTTCGAGGCGCTGAGACCGCCGAACGGACTAGTTCACTCGAACGTGCGTGCTACACGGACGCTGCCGCTTGGCGCACCCCGCTGGCCAAGTCGACCGTCAGCGCTTCGACCGTCCCGTCCTGCACCGCGGACACGAACGCCGAGCCCACGATGACGCCGTCCGCGAACGCCGCCAGCTCCGCCGCCTGAGCGCCGTTGCGCACGCCCAGGCCGACGCCGATCGGCATGTCCGTGTGCTCACGCACCCGCTTGACCAGCGCCGGAGCCGCCGACGACACCACGTCGCGCGCACCGGTCACACCCATCACGGACGTCGCGTACAGGAAGCCGCGCGACGAGCGGGCCGTCAGCGAGATCCGCTCCTCCGTGGACGACGGGGCGACCAGGAAGATCCGGTCCAGGTCGTGGGCGTCCGTCGCCTCGATCCACGAAGCGCCCTCGTCCGGCACCAGGTCGGGCGTGATGACGCCCAGCCCACCGGCCGCCGCCAGGTCGCGCGCGAACCGGTCCACCCCGTAGGCCAGCACCGGGTTCCAGTACGTCATCACGACCGCGCGCCCACCGGCCGCGGCCACCGACTCGACCACGCCGAACAGGTCGCGCACCCGGAACCCGCCGCGCAGCGCCTGCTCGGCCGCGCGCTGGATCGTCACGCCGTCCATCACCGGGTCGGAGAACGGCAAGCCGACCTCCACGAGGTCGCACCCGGACGCCACCATCGTGCGCAGCACGTCCTTCGAGCCCTCGACCGTGGGGTACCCGGCGGGCAGGTACCCGATCAGGGCCGCCCGCGACTCCGCCCGACAAGCCGAGAAAACCGGATCAAGCCTGCTCACGACTCCACCCCCAGCCCGAACCACTTGATCGCGGTGTCCATGTCCTTGTCGCCGCGCCCGGACAGGTTGACCAGGATCAACCCCTCCGGGCCGAGCTCGCGGCCCAGCACCAGCGCGCCGGCCAGGGCGTGCGCCGACTCGACCGCCGGGATGATGCCCTCCTCGCGCGACAGCAGCGCGAACGCCTCCATCGCCTGGGCGTCGGTCACCGGCCGGTACTCGGCCCGTCCGCTGTCCTTGAGGAACGCGTGCTCGGGGCCGACGCCGGGGTAGTCCAGGCCGGCCGAGATGGAGTGCGCCTCGGCGATCTGCCCGTCTTCGTCCTGCAGCACGTAGGACATGGCGCCGTGCAGCGACCCGGGTGTGCCCGCGGTGAGCGTGGCGCCGTGCCGGGCGGTGTCGATGCCGTCGCCGCCGGGCTCCAGGCCGACCAGCCGCACGGACGGGTCGTCGATGAAGCCGTGGAAGATGCCGATGGCGTTGGACCCGCCGCCCACGCACGCGGCGACGACGTCGGGCAGCCGGCCCGCCTTGTCCAGGATCTGCTCGCGCGCCTCGATGCCGATGATCCGGTGGAAGTCGCGCACGAGCACCGGGAACGGGTGCGGCCCGGCGGCGGTGCCGAGCAGGTAGTGCGTGTCGTCGACGTTGGCGACCCAGTCGCGCAGCGCCTCGTTGATGGCGTCCTTGAGCGTGCGCGAACCGGTCTTGACCGGGATGACCCGCGCGCCGAGCAGCCGCATCCGGGCCACGTTGAGCGCCTGCCGCTCGGTGTCGACCTCGCCCATGTAGACGACGCAGTCCAGGCCCATCAGCGCGCAGGCGGTGGCGGTGGCGACGCCGTGCTGGCCCGCACCGGTCTCGGCGATGACCCGCTTCTTGCCCATGCGCTTGGTCAGCAGCGCCTGGCCCAGCACGTTGTTGATCTTGTGCGAGCCGGTGTGGTTGAGGTCCTCGCGCTTGAGGAAGATCCGCGCGCCGCCCGCGTGGGCGGCGAACTTCGGGGCCTCCGTGAGCAGCGACGGCCGCCCGGCGAAGTCGCGCAGCAGCCGGGCGAACTCGTCGAGGAACTCGGGGTCGACCCGCGCCTTCTCGTAGAACGCGGCGAGCTCGTCCACCGCGGCGATGAGCGCTTCCGGCATGAACCGGCCGCCCCACGGCCCGAAGTGGCCCCGCTCGTCCGGGTCGTGGGGTGTCGGAGCCAACTGGCCGCGCGCCATGCGCTCTCCTCCTACGGGGTCTTACCGGCTGGGCCGGGGACACGCGGGGTGCGACCCCGCCGTCACCAGCTTGTTCACCGCGACCTTGGGGTCGCCGCTGGTCACCAGGCTCTCGCCGACCAGCACCGCGTCGGCGCCCGCGCCCGCGTACGACATCAGGTCGCCCGGGCCGGTCACGCCGGACTCGGCGATCTTGATGGTGTCGAAGGGCAGGCCGGGCGCGATCCGCCCGAACACGTCCTTGTCCACTTCCAGGGTGTGCAGGTTGCGGGCGTTCACGCCGATGACGCTCGCACCCGCCTCCAACGCGCGGTCGGCCTCCTCGGCGGTGTGGACCTCGACCAGGGCCGTCATGCCCAGCGACTCCACCCGGTCGAGCAGGGAGACCAGCGCGTTCTGCTCCAGCGCCGCCACGATCAGCAGCACCAGGTCCGCGCCGTGCAGGCGTGCCTCGTGCACCTGATAGGGGCTCACGATGAAGTCCTTGCGCAGCAGCGGCACGCCCACCGCCGCGCGCACCGCGTCGAAGTCCTCGAGCGACCCGCCGAAGCGGCGTTGCTCGGTCAGCACGCTGATCGCCCGCGCGCCGCCCAGCTCGTACTGCACGGCGAGCTCCGCGGGCTCGGGGATGTCGGCCAGCTGCCCCTTGGACGGGCTGCGCCGCTTCACCTCGGCGATGACGCCGACGCCCGGCGAGCGCAGGATCGACATCACGTCCTGCGGCGGCGGCACCTTCGCCGCCTTCTCCCTGAGCACGTCGAACGGCAGTGCCGCCTCGCGCTCGGCGAGATCCTCGCGGACGCCCTCGATGATCGACTCCAGCACGGTCATCCGAGCACCTCGCTCGACTCCGTCAGACCTTCCGGTTCAGTCGCAAGCTCCCGCACGTCATGCTCCCCTTCCCGCCACGAGGATGCTAACCCCGCCGCGAACCGCGTCCGGCCACCGGGTGGGCACGTTCCCGCAGTTGACCAGGGCCCTTGCGAGCCGACGTGCGCAAACGTGCGGCGTCGGCGCGTCAGCGGGCCGTCAGCGCGGGGTCAGTCCCGCTCCGTGGGATCGTCGCCGCGTTCCAGGGCGTTCCACAGCTCCCGCTCCGGGTCGGCGGTCCGCTTGGCCGCGCCGGGCGTCTGGTAGCCGCCGCCCAGGCGTGGCATGGCCGATCCGCGCACGACGAGCAGTACGCCCGCGGCGACCGCCAGGGCCGCGCCCAGCAGCACGAGGCCGCGCCCCGTCACGGGCCCGTCGGCGTCCACCCCTTGGAACGCCGTTGCCGCGCCCGCCAGCAGCACGACCACGCCCAGCACCCGCCGCACCCAGCCGCCCAACGCCACCACGGCGGCGATGGCGGCCAGGAAGAGCAGCGCCAACGGGGTCAGCGCGGGCACGACCTCCCCGCCGCTTCGGTCCGCCGAAGCGTCCCAGGACAGCGCCGAAGCGCCCCACAACGCCAGCGCGCCGAGCAGCAGCAGCGCCACCACGATCCACAGTGGACGCCGGGCGGCCGACTCGTCAGACACGGGCCGGGTCCACCGCCGGGGCCATGGTCTGCGCGGTCGCGACCGCCGAGAGCACCGCGCCCGCCTTGTTCAGGCACTCGTTGTCCTCGGCGACCGGGTCCGAGTCGGCCACGATGCCGCCACCGGCCTGCACGTACGCCACGCCGTCGCGCACCAGGGCGGTGCGGATGGCGATCGCGGTGTCGGCGTCGCCCGCGAAGTCCAGGTAGCCGACGACGCCGCCGTACAGGCCGCGGCGGGTCGGTTCCAGCTCCTCGATCAGCTCCATCGCGCGCGGCTTGGGCGCGCCGGACAGGGTGCCCGCCGGGAAGCACGCCGCGACCGCGTCGAACGCCGTGCGGCCCTCGGCCAGCTCGCCGGTGACCGTGGAGACGATGTGCATGACGTGGCTGTACCGCTCGACCTTGAAGAAGTCGACCACGGTCACCGAGCCGGGCTTGCAGACCCGGCCCAGGTCGTTGCGGCCCAGGTCGACCAGCATCAGGTGCTCGGCGCGTTCCTTGTGGTCGGCCAGCAGGTCCTTCTCCAGCAGGGCGTCTTCCTCGTCGTCCACGCCCCTCCACCGGGTGCCCGCGATCGGGTGCGTGGTGGCCTTGCCGTCGCGCACCGTCACCAACGACTCCGGGCTGCACCCGACGATGTCGAAGTCGTCCAGCCGCAGCAGGTACATGTACGGGCTGGGGTTGGACGTGCGCAGCACGCGGTAGATGTCGAGCGGGTCGGCGGTGGTGCGCATCTCGAACCGCTGCGACAGCACGACCTGGAACGCCTCACCCGCCCGGATGGCCTCCTTGGCCTTCTCCACCACGGCGTAGTGCTCCTGCTGCGTGCGGCGACGGGTGAACTCCGGCTTGGGCCGGGCGAACACCGCGACCGTGGGCGGCGCGGGGCTCTGCAGGTCCTGCGTCATCGCGTCGAGCCGGGCCACCGCGTCGTCGTAGGCGGCGTCCACCCGTTCCGGTGAGTCGTCCCAGTTGATGGCGTTGGCGATGAGCGTGACGGTGCCCTCGTGGTGGTCGAGCGCGGCCAGGTCGGTGGCCAGCAGCATCACCAGCTCCGGCACCTTCAGGTCGTCCTCGGCCAGCGACGGCAGCCGCTCCAGCCGCCGCACGGCGTCGTAGCCGATGTAGCCGACCATCCCGCCGGTCAACGGGGGCAGGCCGGGCAGCGGGTCGGTGCGCAGCACCTCGATCGTCTCGCGCAGCGCCACCAGCGGGTCACCGCCCTCGGGCAGGCCGACGGGGTGCGGTCCGAGCCAGAACGCCTCGCCGCCGGTCGCGGTCAACGCGCCCGCGCTGCGCGCGCCGACGAACGACCAGCGCGACCAGGAGCGGCCGTTCTCGGCCGACTCGAACAGGAACGTGCCCGGCCGGTCCGCCGCGAGCTTGCGGTACAGCCCGACGGGCGTCTCCGCGTCCGCCAGCAGCCGCCGCACCACCGGGATGACCCGCCGCTGGGCGGCGAGCTCGCGGAACTCCTCGCGCGTCGGGCTGACCTCGCCCAGACCCGCACCTGCACCGATGACGCTCACCATGGCGACATTGTGCCGGTAGGACCCATCCGGATGTTCGACCGGTCCCTATTTCAACGTACGTTGAAAAACCGCCGGGCTTGACGCATGATGATGGCGTGAACCCCGGCTCCCACCAAACCGAACCCAAGCGCCGCGGCCGCCGGGCGGGCGGCGAGGACACCAAGGCCGCGTTGCTGGCCGCCGCGCGCGAGGTGTTCGTCGAACGCGGCTACGAGGGGGCCACCGTGCGCTCCATCGCCGCGCGGGCCGGCGTGGACGCGGCCATGGTCAACCACTGGTTCGGCAGCAAGGAAGGGCTGTTCGCCAAGGCCGTGCTGCAAGTGCCGATCGACCCGAACGTGCTGGTGGAACGCCTGCTCGACGGCCCCGACGAGGAGATCGGCGAGCGGATCGTGCGCAACTTCATCGGCATCTGGGACCCCATCGGCGGCGGCCAGTTCGCCGCGATGGTGCGCAGCGTGACGTCGCACAGCCAGGTCGCCGAGGTGCTGCGCGGCTTCTTCGTGCAGACCCTGATCAAGCGGGTCGTGCAGCACCTGGACGTGTCGGACCCGGAGCTGCGCGCGACCCTGGTGGCCAGCCAGATCTTCGGCATGGGCATGGTCCGGTACGTGGTGCGGTTCGAGCCGTTCGCCTCGGCGGACGTGGAGACGATGGTCAAGGCCATCGCACCCAACCTGCAGCGCTACCTGACCGGCGAGCTGGGCTGAGCCGCCCTCAGTCGGCCGGCCCCAGCAGCACCGTCGCGTCGAAGCAGGTCGCGTCACCGGTGTGGCAGGCGGCCCCGACCTGGTCCACGACCAGCAGCAGGGCGTCGCCGTCGCAGTCCAGCCGCACCTCGTGCACGTACTGCGCGTGCCCGGACGTCTCGCCCTTCACCCACAGCTGCTGACGGCTGCGCGAGTAGTACGTGGCGCGACGGGTGGTGAGCGTGCGGTGCAGGGCCTCGTCGTCCATCCACGCCACCATCAGCACCTCGCCGGTGCCGCGCCGCTGCACCACCGCGCACACCAGGCCGTCGGCGGTGCGCTTGAGCTGTGAGGCGATGGACGGGTCGAGCGCGCTGGTCAACGCTGTCCTCCGAGGAAGTGGATGCGGGCGGGCTTGGTGTTGAGCATCACCACGGCGAAGACGTGGGCGGCGGACAGCAGGCCCGACAGCACGCGGATCCACACCGGGCCCTGGTTGAGCACCGCGAGCAGGTGGATGAGCGCGACCAGGCCGAACACGAACGCGGCGGTCAGCCGGGCCGGGCGCAGGCCCGCCACCAGGCCGCCGACCGCCAGCAGCTCCAGCACCGCGACGATCACCGGGAACCTGATCCACGCGGAGTCGCCCTCGACCTGCCACTGGACCAGGCCCATGAGCACGAAGACCAAGCCGCCCGCCGCGCCGATGAGGATCGCCAGGAACGCCTCGGTGGGCGCGTTGCGCGGGTTGAGCATCACCGCACCTCCACGCCCGCGTCACGCAGGCCCTGCTTCACGTCGCCGATGCGCAGCGTGCCGAAGTGGAACACGCTCGCGGCCAGCACGGCGTCCGCGCCCTCGGCCACGGCCGGCGGGAAGTGCTCCACCGCGCCCGCGCCGCCGCTGGCGATCAGCGGCACGTCGACGACCTCGCGGGTGAGCCGGATGAGCTCCAGGTCGAACCCGGCCTTGGTGCCGTCGGCGTCCATGGAGTTCAGCAGGATCTCGCCGACGCCCAGCTCCTGGCCGCGCGCGGCCCACTCGACCGCGTCGATGCCGGTGCCCTTGCGGCCGCCGTGCGTGGTGACCTCGAAGCCCGACGGGGTGGGCCGTTCGCCCTCGGGGACGCGCCGCGCGTCCACCGACAGCACGATGCACTGGGCGCCGAAGCGGCGGGACAGCTCGCCCAGCAGCTCGGGCCGGGCGATCGCGGCCGTGTTCACGCTCACCTTGTCCGCGCCCGCGCGCAGCAGCTTGTCCACGTCCTCGGCGCTGCGCACGCCGCCGCCCACGGTCAGCGGGATGAACACCTGCTCGGCCGTGCGGCGGACGACGTCGAACGTGGTCTCCCGGTCGCTGGACGAGGCCGTCACGTCGAGGAACGTCAGCTCGTCCGCGCCCTCCGCGTCGTAGGCCCTGGCCAGCTCGACCGGGTCGCCCGCGTCGACGAGGTTGGTGAAGTTCACGCCCTTCACGACCCGGCCCCGGTCGACGTCCAGGCAGGGGATCACGCGCACCGCGACTGACATGCCCAAAAGCCTACGTGCAGGCCCTGAGCGGCCGGCTCCCGGTGCCTGAGCGTTGAATTCGGGGGTCCTGGAGGTAGGACTCTCGCGTTCTGGAGGTAGGACTCTCGCGGTAAACGTGGGGAGCGCGACACCTGAACGTGGGATTCGTGGCGTCCAGAGGGCGACGTGGCGGCCGAAGTGTGGTTCACTTGTGGAGGTCGCAAGTTTTGTGTTCGTGTCATCCACGCTCGCGAAACATTGTTTGAGCGTGTGATTCCTCAGGGTCAGCGTTTGGACCGGCCTCAGCGGGTGCGTTCGCCCCGTTGGTAGCTGTATGAGGAGTACAAAGATGGCGCAGGGCACCGTGAAGTGGTTCAACTCGGAGAAGGGCTTCGGCTTCATCTCCCCCGAGGATGGCGGCGCGGACGTGTTCGTCCACTACTCGGAGATCCAGAGCGGCGGCTACCGCAGCCTGGAGGAGAACCAGCGGGTGAGCTTCGACGTCGGCCAGGGCGCCAAGGGCCCCCAGGCGACGAACGTGACGGTCATCTGACCTGAGCGTCGCTCGTGACGAGCCCCGTTCCCCTCGTGGGAGCGGGGCTCTTTCGCGTCCGGGGGCGACTAACGTTGCCGGACATGGACCTCGCTGCCGGCAAGTACCTGCTGCTGACCACCTTCCGCAAGGACGGCACGCCCGTGCCCACCCCCGTCTGGGTGGCGGGCGGCAACGGCACGCTCTACGCGTGGTCCGTCGCCGACGCGGGCAAGGTCAAGCGGATCCGCCGCAGCGGCGACGTCCGGATCGGACCGTGCGACCTGCGCGGCAAGCCCACCGGCGAGCAGGTGCCGGCCACCGCGCGGCTGCTCGACCAGGCGGGCAGCGACCACGTCCGGTCGCTCATCGCCAAGAAGTACGGCGTGGTGGGCAAGGTCACCCTGTTCGGCAGCCGACTGCGCCGCGGCCGCGAGGGCACCATCGGCATCGAGATCAAGCCCGCCTAGCGTCAACCTCGGGTTGACCGCTCACGCCGCGTCAACCTACAGTTGACGGGTGGTAGCGCCGCCCGTCCAGCTCACGGACCTCATCGTCACCGTCGCCGCCGAGCACCCCGACGTGCTCGGCAGGCTGACCGCCGCCGTGCGGCTGAGCGGCCAGCTCGACGAGCTCGGCGACCACCTCATCGGCCACTTCGTGGACGAGGCGCGGCGGGCGGGCGCGAGCTGGACCGAGATCGGCGAGAGCCTCGGCGTCACCAAGCAGGCCGCGCAGAAGCGGTTCGTGCCCAAGGAGTCGCCGGACCTCAAGCCGAGCTTCGACCGCTACACCGACCGCGCCCGGCGGGTCATCGTGCTGGCCCGCCACCACGCCCGGTTCAGCGAGCACATCGGCACCGAGCACCTCCTGCTGGGCCTGCTCGACGAGTCCGGCGGCCTGGCCGCCAAGACGATCGCCGAGCTGGAGGCCGCGGAGGGCACCACGCGCATGGCCGTGCTCGGCGAGCTGGACGGCACGGTCCGGCAGCGCCCCGACCCGCAGCCGTTCACCGCGCACTGCAAGAAGGCGTTGGAGCTGGCCGTGCGGGCGTCGCTGCGCCACGGGCACACGTTCGTCGGCACCGAGCACCTGCTGCTCGGCCTGCTCGCCGAGGGCGAGGGCGCCGCGGCCAGGGCGCTCGACCGCACGGGCGTGACGGCGCAGGCCGCGGAGACCTACGTCGTCCGCGAGATCGAGTCCGCGATCAGCCGCGCACGGCGGCCAGCGCCTCGGGAAGCGTGAACGCGCCCGCGTAGAGCGCCTTGCCCACGATCGCGCCCTCGACGCCGTCCCGGGACAACGCCGCCAGCGCGACCAGGTCGTCCACGCTGGACACACCGCCGGAGGCGATCACCGGCGCGTCGGTGCGCGCGCACACCTCGCGCAGCAGGTCCACGTTCGGGCCCTGCAACGTGCCGTCCTTGCTCACGTCGGTGACCACGTAGCGGGCGCAGCCGTCGCGGTCCAGCCGCTCCAGCACCTCCCACAGGTCGCCGCCGTCCTTGGTCCAGCCGCGCGCGGCCACCCGGTGGCCCTGCTCGGTGATCCGCACGTCCAGCCCGACCGCGACCTTCTCGCCGTGCTCGGCGACGACCTTCGCGCACCACACCGGGTCCTCCAGCGCGGCGGTGCCCAGGTTCACCCGCGCGCAGCCGGTCGCCAGCGCCGCGGCCAGCGACGCGTCGTCGCGGATGCCGCCGGACAGCTCCACCTGGACGTCCAGCTCGCCGACCACGCGGGCCAGCAGCTCGCGGTTGCTACCGCGGCCGAACGCGGCGTCGAGGTCGACCAGGTGCACCCACTCCGCGCCGTCGCGCTGCCACGCGAGCGCGGCCTCCAGCGGGTCGCCGTAGTTGGTCTCGGTGCCGGCCTCGCCCTGCACGAGCCGAACGGCCAGGCCATCGGCCACGTCAACAGCCGGGAGCAGCGTGAAAGTCACGCGTTCAGCCTAGTTGAAGCTCTTGAGCCAGTTCTCCAGCAGGTGCGCCCCCGCGTCGCCGGACTTCTCCGGGTGGAACTGGGTCGCCCACAGGGGCCCGTTCTCCACCGCCGCGACGAACCGGTCGCCGCCGTGCTCGGCCCACGTCACCAGCGGCGCGCGCAGCGCGTCGGACGTCTCCAACTCCCACTTGCGCACGCCGTAGGAGTGCACGAAGTAGAAGCGGGTGTCCGGGTCGAGACCCGCGAACAGCCTGGTGTCCTCGGGCGCGCGGACGGTGTTCCAGCCCATGTGCGGCACGACGGGCGCCTCCAGCCGCTCCACGGTGCCCGGCCACTCGCCGCAGCCCTCGCTGAGCACGCCGTGCTCGATGCCCCGCTCGAACAGGATCTGCATGCCGACGCAGATGCCGAGCACGGGACGCCCGCCGGCCAGGCGCTGCCCGATGAGCCGGCCGCCCTTGATCGCGTCCAGGCCGGCCATGCACGCGGCGAACGCGCCGACCCCGGGCACCACGAGGCCGCCGGCGTCGAGCGCGGCCCGATGGTCGGCCGTCACCTCCACGTCCGCACCGACGCGCTGGAGCGCGCGCTCGGCGGAGCGGATGTTGCCGAATCCGTAGTCCAGCACAACGACCTTGGGCACCCGTCCAGCCTAGTCGCCGGACCGCGTACCAGGCGCGTGCGGTCCGCCACGCCCGCGAGGTCGCGTCGGGCGTTCGGGACTCATTCCCCGGCGATCACGCTCTTCGATCGTCGGGGAATCAGGCGCGAACGCCCGACTTCCGGGCGACCGAGCCCGCCGTCTGCGGAGCAGCGGCCATTCAACACAGTCCGCCTTGGGTGACCGGCACCACCGGCAACACGGTGTTGATCGGCAGGCCGGCGCGGTCGGGCAGGGCGGTCACCCACGTGTCGGCGCGGCCCTCGTCCACCAGGGACCGCACCTCGACGACGTCGGCGGGCAGGGCCGCGGGGCGCGGGCGGGCGTCCAGCCGCCACCAGCGCAGCAGGCCCACCAGCCGCCGTGCCGAGCCCGTGGACCCCGCCCGCTCGCCGTCGGTCCACACCTCGGCGTTGGCCGACCAGCGCAGCAGCAGCGCCGCCGCGCCGGTCTCCCGGACCTGCTCGGCCAGCCGCTGCGCCGCCGAGAACCCGATCTGCCTGCGCGGCAGCAGCACCGTCCCGGAAGCCACCGGGACCAGGGCCGCGGGGCCCGCGGCCGCGCGGTGCAGGTTCAACTGCAGTTCGGCGGTCGGCGCGGGTGTCCAGATCAGGGTTCTCGGCACGCTCACAGGCGGAGATCATGCCGCAGCGACCGGGTGGCCGAACATCCGACGCACGGCCGCGGCGACGCCGAGCACGTCCAGGTCGTGCGCCGAATCGTGGTCCTCCGCCGTGCCGTAGGCCCGCAGCTCGGCGTCACGCCGCACGCCCAGCGACCGCAGCCGGTGCGGCACGTCGGCCAGCGCCTCGGCCGCCAGGTGCGCCGACGTGCCCTCCAGGTACGGCTCGACCAGCAGCACGTCGGCCCGCTCCGCCCGGTCCACCGCCGCCCGCAGCCCGGCCGCGTCGAACGGCCGCACGGTGGTCGCGTAGAGCACGGTCACGTCGGCGTCCCGGGTGGCCGCCAGCACCGTGTCGAGCATCGGTCCCACCGCCACGACCACGCCCGACCGACCCCGCCTGACCTCGGTGAACCCCTCGACCACCGGGTGCGGCGCGGCGTTCTCCCGCAGCGAGAGCCGGATGTAGACGCGGTCCTCGCGCCGCAGCGCGTCCCGCACGATCGGCCCCACCTCGTCGGGGTGGCCGGGCACGCGGACCGTCCAGCCGGGCAGCGTGTCGAACAGCGCCACGTCACCGGGCGCCTGGTGCGTGCGGCCCCACACCGGGTCGTCGTAAGAGCCGCCGATGCTGACCAGCACGCCGCCCAGGTCCTGGTGGCCGAAGTCCAGCTTGATCTGCTCGAACGGCCGCTCCACCAGGAACGGCGCGTAGGTGTGCACGACCGGCCGCAGCCCGCTGAGCGCCAGGCCCGCGCCCACGCCGACCATGGCCTGCTCCCGGATGCCGACGTTGATCACCCGCTCGTGCGGCGTGAACACGTCCCGCGAGATCTCCGCCAGCACGACCGCGACCCGCGGGTCGTGCCGCATCACGTCCTCGACGGTGTCCACGAACACCTGCCGCATCGACGTCATCGCCGCTCCCCTTCGTCGACCTCCGCCACCACGACCAGCGGACGGCCGGGGTGGTCCTGCGTGAACGCCGCGTGCAGCGCGTCGTGGTCCCGCCCGTCCACTGTGGACGACTGCCAGCCCTCGACCTCGAACCGCCTGGCCACCCCGCCGGGCCAGCCGTGCGTGCCGGAGGCGTTGTCCACCACCACGGTCACCAGCCGGTCCAGGCCGAACCGCCCGGCCAGCGCGATCGCCTCGTGGTTGCTGCCCTCGTCCAGCTCGGCGTCCCCGACCAGCACGAACGTCCGCGCGGCGCGGTTTTGCAGGCGCAGGCCGAGCGCGGTGCCGACGGCGATCGGCAGGCCGTGCCCCAGCGAGCCGCTGCTGATCTCCACGCCGTTGACCAGCACGCGGTCCGGGTGCTGGCCCAGCGGCGAGTCCCACGCCGTCCAGTTGTCCAACGTGGACGGATCGAGGAAGCCCTTCGCGGCCAGCACGGCGTAGTACGCCATCGGCCCGTGCCCCTTGGACAGCAGGAACCGGTCGCGGTCCGGGTCGTCCACCCGGTCCGGTGACACGTCCAGCACCCTGTTGTAGAGCACCCACAGCACGTCCAGCGTGGACGCGGCGGCCCACTCGTGCTTCTCGTCCCCGGTCATCCGCCGGAACAGCGCGGGGATCTCCGCGAAGCCCGACATCTCCTTGACTGCCATGGGTCCACGAGACAACCTCGACTATGGTCGAGGTCAAGCACTATCATCCGATCGTGAGCAAGTTGCCGGACATGTTGACCATCGGCCAGGTGGCCGACCGCAGCGGGGTGCCGCACACCGCCTTGCGGTTCTACGAGGAACGCGGCCTGATCACGTCCGAGCGCACCTCGGGCAACCAGCGCCGCTACCCGCGGCACGTGCTGCGGCGGCTGGCGTTCATCCGCACCGCGCAGCGGGTGGGGCTGTCGCTGGAGGACGTGCACGCGGCGCTGGCGACCCTGCCGGACAACCGCACGCCGACCAAGTCGGACTGGAGCAGGCTGTCGGCGGCCTGGCAGGTGGAGCTGGACGCCCGGATCGACGCGCTACGGCGGCTGCGAGACCGGCTCACCTCGTGCATCGGGTGCGGGTGCCTGTCGCTGCGCAGCTGCACCCTGCACAACTTCGACGACGAGCAGGCCGCGGACGGGCCGGGCGCGCCCAAGCTCAAGCCCGCCGTCGAGGGCGGAACGTGAAATCGATTTGTGCCGCGTGCTGCACTTGAGGTCGTGCAAGAGAAGAAGCAGATGGTCCGCTTGTCCAAGCGGATGGCCAAGGTGCTCCGGCACGCGCCGCAGGAGGTCGGGCTGACGCTCGACGCGGCCGGCTGGGTGGACCTGGACGAGTTCGTCCGCGCCCTGGGCGTGACCCGGGAGCGGGTGCTGGAGGTGGTGTCGGACAACGACAAGCAGCGGTTCGCGATCGAGGACGGGCGCATCCGCGCCAGCCAGGGGCACACCGTGGCGGTGTCGCTCGACCTGCCGGTGGCCGAACCGCCCGCCGAGCTGTACCACGGGACGGTGAGCCGGTTCCTGCCCGACATCTTCCGCGACGGGCTGCGGCCGATGGCGCGCCACGACGTGCACCTGTCCGCGACCGTGGAGACGGCCGTGCGGGTCGGGTCACGCCGGGGCAAGCCGGTGGTGCTGGTCGTCGACGCCGCCGCCATGGCCGCCGACGGCCACGAGTTCCGGGTCAGCGCCAACGGGGTGTGGCTGGTGGCCGCCGTGCCGCCTAACTACCTGCGAGAACACGTCTCGTGAGCCAGTCCAGTCCCGCGACCACCTCGTCCGGGCCCAGGCCGCGCACCTGTCTTTGGTACTGGTAGACCTCCGGTGCCAGCGGCGCCATCAGGGCGTCCACCACGGCCGCCGGCGCGCCGTCCACCAGCGAGGCGACGTGCCGCCGCCAGAACCCGTAGGCACCCGCCCGGAACCGCGCCCGGCCCGTTTCCGCGCCCAGCACCAGGTGCAGGTGCCGTTCCAGCAGGCCGACCATCGTCCGGTAGAACGCGGCCAGCCGCTCGTCCGGCGGCGCGCCCGGACCCAGCGGCGGCGGCCCGGTGAGGATGCGGTCCTGGATCTCGGCCTCGTGCTCGTCCAGCAGTGCCTGCGCGATCGACGTCGTGTCCGGGTAGCGCCGGTAGAGCGTCGCCCGGCCCACGCCCGCGGCGCGCGCGATGTCCTCCATCGTCACGCCGACCGCCCCACCGGCGGCGGCGAACACCTCTTCCGCGGCGGCGAGCACGCGTGCCCGGTTGCGAGCGGCGTCGGCCCGCTCCCGGGGGCGACCGACGGTGATGGCGGCCTCAGCCGGTGACGACATGTGACCAACCATACGCAGACAGCCAAACCGCCCGCGCCCGACCGTCCTGAGCGTTGAACTCGGGGGTCGTGAACGTAGGACTCTCGCGTTCTGAACGTAGGACTCGCGCGCGAGTCCTACGTTCGGAACAGGCGAGTTGAACGCTCAGACGAGCCACAGGATGGCGGCGGCGACGGTGATCAGGGTCAGGACCAGCAGGACGATCGCCAGGCCCCGGGCCGTCTTCCAGGTGCTGTAGACGCCGCCGCCCAGGAAACCGGCCAGGGCGATCAGGCCGATGACCACGTACTCCTTCGGCATCTACAGGACGCCCTTGGTCGACGGCACGCCGCCCACGCGCGGGTCCGGTTCGACGGCCGCGCGCAGCGCCCGCGCGATCGCCTTGAACTGCGCCTCGGCGATGTGGTGCGGGTCGCGCCCGTACTCCACCCGCACGTGCAGCGCGATCCCCGCGTGGAACGCCAGCGAGTCGAACACGTGCCGGTTCAGCACGAACGGGTAGTTGCCGCCGATCGTGAAGGTGGTGAACTGCTCCGGCTCGCCCACGTGCACGCAGTACGGCCGCCCCGACACGTCCACCGCCGCGTGCGCCAGCGTCTCGTCCATCGGGATCCACGCGTCGCCGAACCGGCGGATGCCCGCCTTGTCCCCCAACGCCTCACGCAACGCCTGCCCGAGCACGATCGCCACGTCCTCCACGGTGTGGTGCGCGTCGATCTCCACGTCACCGGTCGCCCGCACCACCAGGTCCAGCGACCCGTGCACGCCCAGCGCGGTCAACATGTGGTCGTAGAACGGCACCCCCGTGGCGATCTCGACCTTCCCGGTCCCGTCGAGGTCCACCTCGACGTACACCGACGACTCCCTGGTGGTCCGCTCCACCTTGCCGACCCGGCTCACCGGCCAACCTCCTTGCTCGCCGCGAGGAACGCGTCGTTCTCCTCCGGAGTCCCGACCGTCACCCGCAGATGTCCGGCGATGCCGACGTCCCTGATCAGCACACCGCGCTCCAAATACGACCGCCACGTGGCGTGCGCGTCCTCGAACCACCCGAACAGCACGAAGTTCGCGTCGCTGGGCACCACCGAGAAGCCCAGGCCCGCGAGCGAGTCCACGACCCGGTCGCGCTCGGCGGCCAGCTTCGCCACCGACCCCAGCGTCTCCTCCGCGTGCCGCAACGACGCCCGCGCCGCCGCCTGCGTCAACGCCGACAGGTGGTACGGCAGCCGCACGAGCTGCAACGCGTCCACCACGGCGGGCGCGGCGGCGAGGTAGCCCAGCCGCCCGCCCGCGAACGCGAACGCCTTGCTCATGGTCCGGCTGACGATCAGCTTCGCCGGGTGCTCGTCCAGCAGCGCGACCGCGCTCGGCCGCGACGAGAACTCCGCGTACGCCTCGTCCACCACCACCATGCCGGGCGAGGCCTCGATCAGCACGCGCAGGTCGTCCACCGGCAGGCTCTGCCCGGTCGGGTTGTTCGGGCTGGTCACGAACACCACGTCGGGCGCGCGTTCGGCGATGATCTCCGCCGCCCGCTCCACGTCCAGCGAGAAGTCCGCGCGGCGGGGCGTCGGCGACCACTCGGTGCGGGTGCCGGCGGCGATGATCGGGTGCATCGAGTACGACGGCTCGAAGCCCAGCGCCGAGCGGCCCGGACCGCCGAACGCCTGGAGGATCTGCTGCAGGATCTCGTTGGACCCGTTCGCCGCCCACAGGTTCGCCGAGGTCAGCGGCACGCCCGTGGACGAGGCCAGGTAGGCGGCCAGGTCCTCGCGCAACGCCACCGCGTCCCGGTCCGGGTAGCGGTGCAGCTCGCCCGCGATGGCCGCAACCTCGCGCACCACGTCCTGCACGAGGGCGGGCGTGGGCGGGTACGGGTTCTCGTTCGTGTTCAGCCGCACGGGCACGTCGAGCTGAGGCGCGCCGTACGGCGTGCGGCCGCGCAGGTCCTCGCGCAGGGGGAGGTCGGCCTGCTCCACCCGGTCGCCGATCGGCCTCATCCGCGCAACCTCGCCGTCACGGCCTGGCCGTGCGCGGGCAGGTCCTCGGCGTTGGCCAGCGCCACGACGTGCGGCGCGACCTCGCGCAACGCGTCCTCGCTGTAGTCGATCACGTGGATGCCGCGCAGGAACGTCTGCACCGACAGCCCCGACGAGTGCCGCGCGCACCCGGCGGTGGGCAGCACGTGGTTGGACCCGGCGCAGTAGTCGCCCAGCGACACCGGCGAGTGCGGTCCGACGAAGATCGCGCCGGCGGCGCGCACGCGGGCGGCGACCTCGCGGGCGTCGGCCGTCTGGACCTCCAGGTGCTCGGCGGCGTAGGTGTCCACCACCCGCAGCCCCTCGTCCAGGCTCGACACCAGCACCGTGCCGGACTGCCGGCCGGTCAACGCCGTGCGCACGCGCTCGCGGTGCTTGGTCGCGTCCACCTGCCGCTCCAGCTCGGCGTCCACGGCGTCGGCCAGCTCCACCGACGTCGTCACCAGCACGCTCGCGGCCAGCGTGTCGTGCTCGGCCTGGCTGATCAGGTCGGCGGCCACGTGCACCGGGTCGGCCGTGTCGTCGGCCAGGATCGCGATCTCGGTCGGCCCGGCCTCGGAGTCGATGCCGATCAGGCCGCGCAGCAGCCGCTTGGCCGCGGTCAGGTAGATGTTGCCCGGACCGGTCACCAGGTCCGCCGGCTCCAGAGGCCGGCCGTCGGTGTCCGTGCCGCCGTAGGCCAGCAGCGCCACGGCGAGCGCGCCGCCCACGGCCCACACCTCGGTCACGCCCAGCAGCGCCGCGGCGGCCAGGACCGCCGGGTGCGGCAGGCCACCGAACTCCGCCTGCGGCGGCGAGCACACCACCAGCGACTCGACGCCCGCGATCTGCGCCGGCACCACGTTCATGACCACGCTGGACGGGTAGACCGCCAGGCCACCGGGCACGTACAGGCCCACCCGGGCCACCGGCACCCAGCGCTCGGTGACCGTGCCGCCGGGTGCGACCTGGGTCGTCGTGTCGACCCGGCGCTGGTCGGCGTGCACCTTGCGGGCGCGCGCGATGGACTCCTCCAACGCCGCCCGCACGGCCGGGTCCAGCCCGGACAGCGCGCGCTCCAGCTCGGACGCGGGCACGCGGACGGACTCCGGGCGCACCTTGTCGAACTTCTCGCCGTGCTCCAGCACGGCCTCGACACCCCGTTCGCGCACGTCGTCCACCAGCGGACGGACGTGATGCAGCACCGCGTCCACGTCGACCTCGGCGCGCGGGAGCGCGGCACGCAGTTCGGCGGGTGACGGGACACGACCTCGCAGGTCGATGCGGTTCAGCATGCCCCCAAGGGTAAGGCGTCGCCAATTCCGTCAACTGTCAGCCTGGACCTCGAGTGGTGAACCCGACAAACGGGGGCTACCTCGATCCGTGACCGACCGGCCACGCTGAGCACGCCCTCTTTTGGGCACCGCACGCATTCTCCGTCGCAAACCCTGCTGATGATGGAGGCTTGATGTTCACCAAGCGGCGCGGCCTCGTGGCCGCCGCGCTGGTCGCGAGCGTGGCCCTGGTGCTCCCCGCGCACCCCGGGTCGGCTCAGACGGCGACCGCGCAACCCACCGAGCGGACCGTGTTCGAGGTGACCGCACCCACGCCCGAGGCGCGGACCAAGGTCGCCCGGACCGGCGTCGACGTCCTGGGCCAGAGCGGCGACACGCTCACCGTGATCGCCGAACCCCGCCAGCAGTGGCTGCTGCGGGCCACGGGTCTGCCGATGAAGGCCTCCGGTGACGCGGACGCCCAGCTCGCGGGCCTGGGCAAGGCGGACTTCGCCGACCCCGGGCTCGGCACGCTGGACTTCCCGTCCGGCTACACCGGCTACCACAACTACGCCGAGATGGTCGCCGAGCTCAACCAGACGGTGAGCGACCACCCGAACCTCGTCACGCTGCGCAGCATCGGCAAGTCGTACCAGAACCGCGACCTGTGGATGATCAAGATCAGCGACAACCCGACGGTCGACGAGGCCGAGCCCGAGGTGCTGTTCACCTGCAACCAGCACGCCCGGGAGCACCTGACCGTGGAGATGTGCCTGCACATCATCAAGCGGTACACGGACAACTACGCGTCCAACTCGGCCATCAAGGGCGCGGTCGACAGCCGGGAGATCTGGGTCATCCCCAGCGTCAACCCCGACGGTGCCGAGTACGACATCGCGACCGGCTCGTTCCGGGCGTGGCGCAAGAACCGGCAGCCGAACTCGACCTCGACCGGCACCGACCCGAACCGCAACTGGGGCTACCAGTGGGGCTGCTGCGGCGGTTCCAGCGGCAGCGGGTCCAGCGAGACCTACCGCGGTCCGTCGGCGTTCTCCGCGCCGGAGACCGCCCGGGTCCGCGACTTCGTGAACACCCGCGTGGTGGGCGGTGTGCAGCAGATCAAGTCGCACATCGACTGGCACACGTTCTCGGAGCTGATCCTGTGGCCCTACGGCTACACCTACAACGACACCGCCGCGGGCCTGGACGCCACCGAGGCCAACGTCTTCCAGACCATGGGCAAGCGGATGGCGGCGTTGAACGGCTACACGCCGCAGCAGGCCAGCGACCTGTACATCACCGACGGCAGCGTGGACGACTGGATGTGGGCCGCGCACAAGATCTGGAGCTACACCTTCGAGATGTACCCGGCGTCGGCGAGCGGCACCAGCGGCTTCTACCCGCGCGACACCGTGATCGGAACGCAGACCTCGCGCAACGACACGGCGGTGCAGCTGTTCCTCGACTACTCCGACTGCGTCCCGCGCATCACCGGGCGCACCTGCTGACGGCCGCCACGGCCTGATCGACCCGCGCGGGCTCGACGAAGTAGTGCGGTGACGCCCTCACCACCTCGGCGAGCCCGCGCCGGGTCATGTCCAACAGCGTGGACGAGGCGCTGCTGACGGTGACCGTGACGCCGTCGCGGGCCAGCCGGTCGCGCACCTCGGCGGCCGGCACGCCGTCCACGGTGAACGTGACGATGCCGGCCTTGCGCACGCCCGGGTCGCGGACCGTGACGCCCGGCAGCGCGGCCAGCCCCTCACGCAGCCGACCCGCGCGCTCGCCGACCTCCCGTTCGATCACGTCCAGGCCCTTGGCCAGCGCGTACCTCGCCGCCGCGATGAGCCCCAGGCGGTCGGCGACGCTGCTCTCCCAGATCTCGTAGACCCGCGCGTCGTCCCGCAGCCGGATCTCGTCCGGCGCGACCCACTCGGCGCTGTGCAGGTCGACCAGCCGCGGGTTCATCCGGGCGGCGGCGTCACGGCGCACCACCAGCACGCCGGTGCCGCGCGGCCCCCGCAGCCACTTGCGGCCGGTGCCCGAGATCAGGTCGACGCCCAGCTCGTCGGCCCGCACCGGCATCTGCCCGATCGACTGGCACGCGTCCAGCAGCACCAGCGCGCCCACCTCGTGGGCGGCGTCGGCGACCTCACGGGCCGGGTTGACCAGGCCGCTGTTGGTCGGCACGTGCACCAGGGACACGAGCTTGACCCGCTCGTCCAGCATCTCCTTGAGCGCGGCCACGTCCACCTGCCCGAACTCGTCGGACGGCACCGCCTCGGCCGTCGCGCCGACCTCCCGCGCCCGGCGCAGGATCGGGATGGCCGTGCCCGCGTACTCGGCCTCGCTGAACAGCACCCGGTCGCCGGCCGCCAGCGGCACGGCGTCGAACGCGGTCAGCCACGACCTGGTGGCGCTGTCGGTGAAGGCGATCTCGTCCGGCGACGCGCCCAGCAGCTCGGCGAACACCCCGTACCCGGCCTCGATGTCGTCGGCGCGTTCCCGCGCGGCGACGTACCCGCCGACCTCCGCCTCCCGCCGCAGGTGGCCGATCACCTCGTCGAGCACCTCACGCGGTGGCAGGGAGGAACCGGCTGAGTCGAGGAAGATCGTCACTGCGTCCCCTTGGGCTGGTGGAAGCGCCACTATCGCCACCAGCATGCAACAAGAACGGGCCTAGCGGGGCGTCCACTTCTCCAGGTTCCACCACGGGCCCCACGACAACGCGCCGTGCACGTGCGGGTCCACGACCTCCTGGTAGCCGTTCCAGTTCTCCCGCACCACGTACGTGTGCTGCACCGCGGCCAGGACGACCATGCCCGGCGCGGCCACGTAGGCCCGCTGGAACTGCCGGTACGCCGCCGCCCGCTGCGCCGGGTCCAGCAGCGTGCGGCCGGTGTCCAGGGCCGCGTCGACCTGCGGGTTCGAGTAGCCCCACGGGTTGGGCGCGTGCAACTGCCGGTAGGTCATCAGGTCCGGGTCGAACGGCGTGCCGCCGCCGTGCAGCAGGGCGTCCACGCCGAGCCTCGGCGTGATCGCGTCCCAGCCCAGCCCGGCCAGTTGCACGTCGATGCCGACGGCCTTGGCGTCCGCGGCGAACGCGGTGGCCAGGTCGGCGCGCACCACGTCGCCGATCGGGTACATCAGCGTGAACCGGGCGACCACGCCGTCCCGCGCCCGGAGGCCGTCCGCGCCGCGCACCCAGCCCGCCTGGTCCAGCAGCAGCTCGGCCAGCGCCTTGTCGTAGGGGAACTCCGCGCCGGGCTCCACGAACTCCGGCAGCGCGTCCGGCACCGGCGTGCTCGCCACCGTGCCCTTGCCGCCGAGCAGGTTGTCCACCATGCCCTTGCGGTTCACCGCGTGGTTCAACGCCATCCGGATCGCGCTGTCACCCGTCACGGCGCCACTCGGCAGCGTGACCGCGCGCAGGTCGGCGGAACGGTGGGTGATCACCCTCATGCCGTTCGCCCCGCCGAACGACGCCGCCAACCGGGGCGGCAGCTCCGTGCCGTCGAACTCGCCCGCCTGCATCCGCTGCGCCCGCGTGTTGTCGTCGGGCACGAACACCACGGTCAGCTTGCGGATCTTCGGCTCGCCGCCGAAGTACGACGCGTTGGCCTCCAGCACCATCCGGTCGCCCTTGCGCCACTCCACCAGCTTGTACGGGCCCGTCCCGACCGGTCGCACGTCGCGCAACGGCCCGCCGAGCGCCTCGCTGGGCAGGATGCCGAGCACCAGCGTGTGCGGGAACGCCGCCCACGGCCGCGCCAACGTGAACCGGACCGTGTGCTGGTCGAGCTGCTCCACGCCGGTCAGCTCCGCGTAGGCGGCCCGCTCCGTCGAACCGGACGCCGGGTCCAGCAGCGCCCGGTAGGTCGCCACCACGTCCTCGGGCCCGAACGACGTGCCGTCGGCGAACGTCACGCCCCCGCGCAGCTCGACGGTCCAGCTCAGCCCGTCCGGCGCGGGCGTGGGCGCCTCGGCGGCGAGCTGGGGCCGCACCGAGCCGTCCGCGCGGTGCTCCACCAGGCCGTCGTACAGCTTGGAGACGCCCTCGCGGCCGTAGCCGAGCAGCGGGTTCAGCGTGGTCGGCTCCAGCGGGTCGGCCAGCACGAGCGCGCTGTTGTCCGACGTGCCCTCGGCGCTCGGTGTCGTCGTGCCCGTGCACCCCGCGGCGGCGAGCACGGCGGCCAGGACGAGCGGGGGCAGGAGGGAGCGCACGAGACCCGACACTACCTAGAGTGGACCTCATGCGTGTCGCCCTGTGCCAGATCACCTCGTCCAGCGACCCGGCGGCGAACCTCGACCTGGTGCGCTCGCACACCCGCCGCGCCGCGGCCGAGGGCGCGCGCGTGGTGGTGTTCCCGGAGGCCACGATGTGCCGGTTCGGCGTGCCCCTCGGCCCGGTGGCCGAGCCGTTGGACGGCCCGTGGGCGAGCGAGGTGCGGACCGTCGCCGACGAGCACGGCGTGGTCGTCGTGGCGGGCATGTTCACGCCCGCGCCGGACGGACGGGTGGCCAACACCCTGCTGGTCACCGGCGGCGGCCACCACGTCGGCTACGACAAGATCCACCTGTTCGACGCGTTCGGCTTCGCCGAGTCGCGCACGGTCGCGCCCGGCTCCGCGCCGGTGGCCGTCGAGGTCGACGGCGTCACGTTCGGCCTGGCCACCTGCTACGACGTGCGGTTCCCGGAGCTGTTCCGGGCGTTGGCCGACCGGGGCGCGACGACCGTGCTGGTGTGCGCGTCCTGGGGCGCGGGACCGGGCAAGCGGGAGCAGTGGGAGCTGCTGGTGCGCGCCCGCGCGCTGGACTGCACGTCGTGGGTGCTGGCCTGCGCCCAGGCCGACCCTCGGGCCGACCACGGCGGCGCGCCGACGGGCATCGGCTTCAGCACGGTGGCCTCGCCGTTGGGCGAGGTGGTCGAGCAGTTGGCGGGCGAGCCGGGCCTGATCCTGACCGAAGTGGACACGGAGAGTGTCACGCGGGTGAGGGAAACCTTGCCGGTGCTGGCGAACCGCCGACTCTGAAGTTCTTTCGCGGGACGTTGCCTCACACGAACGGGTGGCGGCCGAATAGGTGGCCCTTCGCGCCGGGAAGCCTTCCCCGGGACGTACAACGACACGCGAAGGGACCCGGCCATGATCAATCAGGCCGAAGTGGACCGCCTGTACGACTGCGAAGTGATCGACGAGCACGGTGAGCGCATCGGCTCGGTGAAGCAGGTCTGGCTCGACGACCGGGACGGGCGGCCGATGTGGGCTTCGGTGCACACCGGCCTGTTCGGCCTCAAGGAGTCGTTCGTACCGATCCAGGACGCGACACTGGGCAACGGCGTCATCACCGTGCCCGTGGACAAGCAGCAGGTCAAGGACGCGCCGCGGATCGACGTCTCCGACGAGCACATGTCCGACAAGCAGCAGGACGAGCTGTACGCGTACTACGGCTTGATCCCCTCGCACCGCACCGGCGACCACGACCGGCTGCCGGGACGCGGGCGCGGCGAGACCAAGCCCACGCCCATGCCGGGCGCCGGCCGGACCTCCGGCCTGACCCGCGGCGAGATGCGCGGTGGCGGGATGCCCGGCGAGACCAGGCCCGAGGGCCGCGGCAACGTGCGCGGCCAGGCCGCCGCGGGTGAGACCGCCACCGGCCGACCCGTCGCCGACCAGACCGCGTCGGCCGGTCAGCACGGCCGCCACGAGGCGCGCGGCGACTCGGTCACCCGCTACGAGGAGGAGCTGGACGTCGGCACCCGTGACGTCGAGGCGGGCCGCGTGCGCCTGGTCAAGCACACCGTGACCGAGCAGAAGGACATCTCGGTGCCGGTGTCGCACGAAGAGGTGCGCGTGGTGCGCGAGCCCGCCGAAGGCGCGCCGACCGACCGCGCGTTCGCCGAGGAGGAGGCGGAGGTGACGCTGCGCCGCCAGGAGCCGGTGGTCGAGAAGAGGACCACGCCGGTGGAGAAGGTCCGGCTGGACAAGCAGACCGTGACCGAGCAGGAGCACGTGCGCGGCGAGGTGCGCAAGGAACGGGTGGACGTGGAGCGCGACGACCAGATCAAGCGGCGCGACTCCTGAACAGGGCGCGCCCGCGCCTGTGCCCCGGGCGCGGGCGCGCTCCCTCCCGTCCGGTCAGCGCAGGTCCAGGCCCAGGTCGAGCGCCGGGGCGGAGTGCGTGAGGCCGCCGACGGCCAGGTAGTCCACGCCGGTCTCGGCGTAGGACCTGGCCACGTCCAGCGTGAGGCCGCCGGACGCCTCCAGCGAGACACCGCCGGCCCGGCGCACCGCCTCCGCGCACTCGGCGGCGGTGAAGTTGTCCAGCAGCACGAGCTGCGCGCCCTCGGCGACGGCCTCGTCCAGCTGGTCCAGCGAGTCGACCTCGACCTCGCACGGCAGGTGCGGCGAGTGGGCGCGCACGGCCGCCAACGCCGCCCGCACCGAACCCGCGGCCCGCACGTGGTTGTCCTTGATCAGCACCGCGTCGCCCAGGCCGAGCCGGTGGTTGACGCCTCCGCCGCAGCGCACCGCGTACTTCTCCAGCAGCCGCAGGCCCGGCAGGGTCTTGCGGGAGTCGCGCACGCGTGCCTTGGTGCCCGCCACCTCGTCCACCCAGGCGGCGGTCAGCGTGGCGACCCCGGACAGGTGGCACAGCAGGTTCAACGCGGTGCGCTCGGCGGTGAGCAGGCCGCGCACCGGGCCGCGCAGCACCAGCGCGGGCTCGCCGGGCACGGCCTTGTCGCCGTCCCGGCGCCGCTCCAGCACCTCCACGTCGGTGACCTGCCGGAACACCTCCAGCGCCACCGGGATGCCCGCGAGCACACCGGCCGCGCGGGGCGTCAGCTCCGCCACGGCCACCGCGTCCGCGGGCACGGTCGCCTCGGTGGTCGCGTCCGCGCCGTAGCGCAGGTCCTCCTCCAACGCGGTCGCGATCACGCGACGCGCGTCGTCCAGATCCAGTTCCGGGTTCACGCCACTCCCCTCGCCACCACCTGGTCCGCCAGCACCGGCTGGCCGGACGGGTTGAGCCGGATCACCTGGCCGCGCTGCCACCGCACGTCGTCGCGCTCGGCGAAGTCGGTGCGCACGTGGCAGCCGCGCGACTCCTCGCGCTGCGCCGCCGCCGCGATCAACGCCCGCGCGGCCACGGTGAGCGCCGCGTCCTCGACCAGCCGCCTGCTGTCCAGCTCGCGGTCCACAGTGGACAGGTCGAGCACCGAGCCGACCACCGCCAGGCCCTCGGCGTCACGGCCGATCGCCGCGTACCGCGACATCACGCGCTGCAACGAGTCGCGGTCGGCGACCGGCGCGGTCGGCAACCGGACCACCGCCGACGCCGACGGCTTGGCCAGCACGCCCAGCGCCAGGTCCGCCGCGACCGCCTCGGCCGCCCGCGTGCCGACGACCAGTCCTTCGAGCAAGCTGTTGGACGCCAACCGGTTCGCGCCGTGCAGCCCCGTACGGGCCACCTCACCGGCCGCGTACAGCCCGGTCACCCCCGTTCGTCCGTCCACATCGGACACCACGCCGCCGCACGCGAAGTGCGCCGCCGGCGCCACCGGGATCGGCTCGCCCGACGGGTCGACGCCCGCCGCCAGACAGGCCGCGTGCACGGTCGGGAACCGGCGCGCGAAGTCGGAGATGCCCGTGGCGTCGAGGAACACGTGGTCGTCCACGCCGCCGGGCCCGCCCGCCATGTGCCGGGTGATCGCCGCGGCCACCACGTCGCGCGGGGCCAGGTCCTCCAACGGGTGCACGCCGCGCATGACCCGCGCGCCGGTCGCGTCGACCAGCACCGCGCCCTCGCCGCGCACCGCCTCGGTGACCAGCGGGCAGCGGCCACGCGCGCCGCGCCCGGTGTAGAGCACGGTCGGGTGGAACTGGACGAACTCGACGTCCGCCGCCACCGCGCCCGCCCGCAACGCCAGCGCCAGGCCGTCGCCGGTGGCCACCTCGGGGTTGGACGTGGCCTGGTAGAGCTGGCCGAGACCACCGCTGGCCAGCAGCACGGCGGGCGCGCTGAGCACGCCGGGCACGCCGTTGCCGTCCAGCACGAGCAGGCCGCACACCTGGCCGAGCGGCGTGCGCACCGCGTCCACCGCGACGTGGTTCTCCAGCACCGGCACCCGCCCGTCGGACGCCGCCGCCAACAGCGCGCGCTCGACCTCCGCGCCCGTCGCGTCACCGCCCGCGTGCACCACCCGGAACGCGCTGTGCCCGCCCTCCCGCGTGCGGGCCAGCCCACCGGTCGGCGCGGCGTCGAACACCGCACCGCGCTCGCGCAACCGCGCCACGGCCGCCGGCCCGCCCGCGATGATCGCCGCCACCGCGGCCTCGTCGCACAGCCCGGCCCCGGCGACCAGCGTGTCGCGCACGTGCGCGTCGACCGTGTCGCCCTCGTCGTGCTCACCGGGCAGCACGACGGCCACGCCGCCCTGCGCCCACCGGGTGTTGCCGTCCTCTTCGGCGACCTTGGTCACCACCAGGACCCGCAGCCCCAGCTCACGCGCGCGCAGCGCCGCCGTCAGGCCCGCCACGCCCGTGCCGACGACCAGCAGGTCGGCGCGGGCCTCCCACAGCGGCGTGCTCATTCCCCGCCGCCGGGCTGCCCGATCTCGATCATGCGCTGCACCGCGCCCTGCGCCCGCTTCGCGGTCTCCAGGTCCACGTGCACCTCGTCCTTGCCCTCGCGCAGCCCCCGCAGCAGGGCGGCCGGCGTGATCATCTTCATGTACCGGCACGACGCCCGGTCGTTCACCGCGCGGAAGTCGATCTCCGGCGCGGCCCGGCGCAGCTGGTGCAGCATGCCGATCTCGGTGGCCACCAGCACCGACTTCGCGCTGGTCCGCCGCGCGGCGGTGATCATGTCGCCGGTCGAGAGGATCTTGACCTTCTCCGCCGGGACGGTGCCCTCGCCCGCGAGGTAGAGCGCCGAGGTGGCGCAGCCGCACTCGGGGTGGATGAACAGGTCGGCCTCCGGGTTCGCGGCGGCGCGCTCGGCCAGCTCGGGGCCGTTGATGCCCGCGTGCACGTGGCACTCGCCCGCCCAGATGTGCAGGTTCTCCCGACCGGTCTCGCGCTTGACGTGCGCGCCGAGGAACTGGTCCGGCAGGAACAGCACCTCCTGGTCGGCCGGGATCGACCGCACCACGTCCACCGCGTTCGACGAGGTGCAGCAGATGTCGGTCTCCGCCTTCACCTCGGCCGTGGTGTTGACGTAGGACACGACGACCGCGCCGGGGTGCTCGGCCTTCCACGCGCGCAACTGCTCGCCGGTGATCGAGTCGGCCAGTGAGCAGCCCGCCCGCTCGTCCGGGATGAGGACCGTCTTGTGCGGCGCGAGGATCTTCGCGGTCTCGGCCATGAAGTGCACGCCGCAGAACACGATGGTGGACGCGTCGCTCGCGGCCGCGATGCGGCTGAGCGCCAGGGAGTCACCGGTGTGGTGGGCGATGTCCTGGATCTCGGGCAGCTGGTAGTTGTGCGCCAGGATGACCGCGTCCCGCCGGCGGGCCAGTTCCAGCACCTCCTCCCGCCATGCGGCGTCCGGCGCGATCCCGTCGTAGGCGCCGTCCGAGGTTCGCTCCACGTAGGCGGTAGCGACCATGGGTTCCTCCCTTGAGCCAGGTTTTCGCCTAACGGTCGAAAACGTCGCCGATACTATCAGCCGGTGGGACTGGCGGGACATGAGGTGCTGGCCGCGGTGCTCCAGGTGAGAGCCGGATCACTCCAGGTCATGCTGTGGCAACGCGCTCGGGAACCGCACGCTCACCGCTGGTCGCTGCCCGGTGGCGGGCTCGGCGGCCACGAGGACGTCGAGGCCTCGATCCGCCGTCAACTGGCCGAGAAGGTCGACGTGCGACAGTTGTCACACGTCGAGCAGTTGGCCGTGTTCAGCAACCCCACGCGGGTGCCCGGCCCCCGGGTGGTCGCCACCGCGTTCCTCGGCCTGGTGCCCTCGCACATCGACCCGGTGGTGCCGGCCGACACCGCCTGGCACCCGGTCGACGCGCTGCCCGCGACCGCGTTCGACCACGAGGCCATCTGCCGCCGCGCCCGCCACCGGCTCGCGTCGAAGCTGTCGTACACGAATTTGGGCTTCGCCCTGGCACCGCCGGAGTTCACCATCTCGGCGCTGCGCGCGCTGTACTCGGCGGCGTTGGGCTACCAGGTGTCGGCGACCAACCTGCAACGCGTGCTGTCGCGGCGGGGGCTGCTGGAGCCGACCGGCGGGACCGTGCAGCCGGGACCCTCCGGCGGCAGGCCCGCCGCGCTGTTCCGGTTCGTGTCGGGCGAGATGCGGGTCACCGATCCGTTCGCCGTGCTGCGGCCACCGTCCACCCGTAGCTTGGGTTCGTGACGACGACGCTCCCCCTCTTCCCGCTGGGCACCGTGCTGCTGCCCGGGGCGTCGCTGCCGCTGCACGTGTTCGAGCCGCGCTACCGGCAGCTGACCGTCGACCTGGTGACGGGCGCGGTGCCGGAGCGGACGTTCGGCGTGGTGTCGATCAAGCAGGGGTGGGAGGTCGGCGCGGAGAACGTCGAGACGCTGTCCGACGTCGGGTGCACGGCGGTGTTGCAGGAGGCGCGGCGGCTGCCGGACGGCCGGTTCGACTTGACCACCAGGGGCGGCAAGCGGTTCCGGCTGCTGGAGGTGGACGAGGGCAGCGCGCCGTACCTGGTCGCGTCGGTGCAGTGGCTGCCCGACACCGCCGCGCCGCCGGAGGTCGAGGCGGTGCTGCCGCTGCTGGCGGAGAGCGCCCGGGCGGCGCACGGGCGGTACCGCGAGGCGGCGTACCAGAGCGTGGGCAGGCCGCCCGGACCCGACACCGACCTGGCCGACCTGGCGTACGCGTTGGCCGGGGACTGCCTGTTGACGTTGGAGGACCGGCAGCGGCTGCTGGAGGAGACCTCGCCGGCGCGGCGGCTGCGCATGGTGCGCAAAGTGCTGCACCGCGAGGCGGGCATTCTCGACGCGTTGAGCGCCGTGCCCGCGCCGTTGTCGGAATTGGGCCACCTGCCTCATCGCAACTGACCACCCAGGTGCGCGGTGTAAGATCCGGCGAATGAATGACCTGCGCGCGCTGCTCGCACTCGACGTGCCCCTGATCGCGGTGAGTTTCTCCGACGACGACAGCGAGCGGGCGGCCGCGCAGGCCCGTTCGGCCGGGGTCGACGTGGCCGAATTGCGCATCGACCGGTTCTCCCGGACCGACGTCGGGCACGTGCTGGCGCAGGTCCGGGCATTCGAGGGGCTGCCGGTGCTGGCGACCGTGCGCTCGGCGGCGGAGGGCGGTGGGTGGAGCGGGGGCGAGGAGGCCCGGCTCGGCCTGTTCCGCGAGGTCGCGCCCCTGGTGGACGCCGTGGACGTGGAGCTGTCGTCACGGGGCATCGTGGCCGACGTGGTGGCCGCGGCGCACGCGCACGACGCGCTCGCGATCGTGTCGTACCACAATTTCGACCACACGCCCGACATCGGTGAACTCGATGCCGTCGTGCGTGGCGCGAAAGAGGTCGGTGCGGACATCGTGAAGATTTCCACGATGGCGACGGGGCCGGCGGACGTGAAAACGCTGGCGTCATTGTTGGTGAATTCCGGCGACACCGGGATGATCGTGATCGCGATGGGCGGGATCGGTACCGCGTCGCGCATCTTCTTCCCCGCGCTCGGCTCCCGGTTGACTTACACGTTCATCGGCCACCAGCCCACGTCGGGCCAACTCGACTACGCCGAGACGTCCGCGTTGATCCGCAAGTTCTACCCCGACTACGACCGGCGCAAGGGCGCGATCGACGCCTGAGCGTTCAACTCGGGGGTCCTGAACGTAGGACACGCACGTTCCGAACGTAGGACACGCGCGACGCGAGGGGACGACTCACGCGGTTGACGGATAGTGGGATTGTTCAACAATCCCCTACCATGGGGCCACGGCACATCCTCACGGCTGCGAGGTGACCCCGACATGAGCACCACGGACATCGACCCCACCAAGGAAGACCGAGGCCCGTTCGCCTGGTTCCACGCCCTGGGCCGCAACGGCAAGCGCGCGTTCGTCGGCGCGTTCGGCGGCTACGGGCTGGACGCCTACGACTACCAGGTCCTGCCACTGGGCCTGGTCGCCATCACCGCCCACTTCGGCATCACCACCGGCGAAGCGGGCCTGCTCAACACCGTCACCCTGGTCGTCTCCGCTCTCGGCGGCGCGATCGCGGGCGTCCTCGCCGACCGCATCGGCCGCGTCCGCACCCTGATGATCACCGTCGTCACCTACGCCGTGTTCACCGTCCTGTGCGGCTTCGCCACCAGCTACGAGATGCTGCTGGTCTGCCGCGCCCTGCAGGGCCTGGGCTTCGGCGGCGAGTGGGCGGCGGGCGCGATCCTCGTCGCCGAGTACTGCAAGCCGCGGTACCGGGGCCGCACGGTCGCGTTCATCCAGAGCTCGTGGGCCGTCGGCTGGGGCCTGAGCGTCGTCGTCTACACCGCCGTGTTCAGCTTCCTGCCGCAGGACGTGGCCTGGCGCGTGCTGTTCTGGACCGGGGCGATCCCCGCGATCCTGGTCTTCTACGTCCGCCGCAACGTCAAGGACGCACCGCGGGCCGAACGGGCGCTGGAGAAAGGCCCCGCCAAGGGCCGCGTCCGGGACGTCTTCCGGGGCGAGTTGGGCCGCACCACGCTGTTCGCCGCGCTCCTGGCCACCGGCGTCCAAGGCGGCTACTACACGCTGGCCGGCTGGGTGCCGACGTTCCTCAAGACCGAACGCGGCCTCAGCGTGGTCGGCACCGGCGGCTACCTGGCCCTGCTGATCAGCGGCGCGTTCGCGGGCTACCTCACCGGCGGCTACCTGACCGACCGGCTCGGCCGCAAGCGGACGTTCACCCTGTTCGCCCTGCTCAGCGCGGTCCTGATCGTGCTGTTCACCACCATCCCGGCCGGCGCGAACGGCCTGATCCTGCTGGTCACGTTCCCGCTCGGGTTCACCACGTCGGCGATCTTCAGCGGCTTCGGCTCGTTCCTCGCCGAGCTGTACCCGACCGCCCTGCGCGGCACCGGCCAGGGCTTCACCTACAACTTCGGCCGCGGCGTCGGCGCGTTCTTCCCCACCCTGGTGGGTTTCCTGGCCGGCAGCATGGGCGTCGGCGGCGCGATGATCTTCGGCGCGGTCGGCTACGGCATCGCCGTCCTCGCGCTGCTCGGCCTCCCCGAGACGAAAGGCGTGGAACTGCGATGACGACGATGACACCCGCGCAGGTGCGCGCCGGCCACGACGGTCCGACGGCCGGGCTCGCGGACGGGCACGCCCAGGCCAACCTCATCGCGGTGCCCGCGGACTGGGCCTACGACGTGCTGCTGTTCACCCAGCGCAACCCCAAGCCGTGCCCGGTCCTGGACGTCACCGACCCGGGCCGCACCTCGACGGTCCTCGCCGACGGCGCCGACCTGGCCCGCGACCTGCCGCGCTACCGGATCTGGGAGCACGGCGAGCTGGTCGACGAGCCGACCGACGCCTCCGCGCACTGGCGCGACGACCTGGTCGCGTTCCTCATCGGGTGCAGCTTCACCTTCGAGTCCGCGCTCAAGCGGGCGCACGTCCCGCTGCGGCACGTCGAGCAGCGGGTCAACGTGCCGATGTACGTGACCGACCGGGAGTGCCGCCCGGCGGGCCGCCTGCACGGCCCGATGGTGGTCTCGATGCGCTACGTCCCGGCCGACCTGGTGGAGACGGCGAGGGCGGTGACCGCGGTGATGCCCGCCGTGCACGGCGCGCCGGTCCACGTGGGCGACCCGGCCGCGCTGGGCATCGCGGACCTGGACCGGCCGGACTTCGGCGACCGCACCGTCCCGCACTACGGCGACGTGCCGGTGTTCTGGGCGTGCGGCGTGACGCCGCAGGCGGCCGTGATGGCGTCGAAGCCGCCGTTCGCGATCACCCACGCGCCGGGGCACATGTTCGTCACCGACGTGCCCGACACGGCCTACCGGCTCTAGCCGAGCCGCCGGCCGAGGTCGTCCAGACCGTTCCACGCGGCGAGGCAGCCGTACGCCAGCGCCGCGCCCAAGGGCCACGCCAGCACGCCCCACCACGTCTCCAGCACGGGGGCCAGGGCGACGACGTCACCCACCTCGGGCGCGGAGCCGACGGCGTACCGGCTGCCCGCCGCGCCGGTGCCGGTCAGCTGCGCCAGGTAGGCCGCCACGGCTCCGCCGAGCGTGGCCGCGAGCATCACCACGGGTCCGCGCCGCTCCCGCAGCAACCACACCGCGATGCCCGTGATCAGGCCCGCGCCCAGCCCCATCAGCACGAACAGCATCAGCCCGTCGAGCCGGTGGTAGCTCTCGCCGGTGACCGGGATCAGCGACCCGTCCTGCTGCGCGACGACGTTCTGCGGCGGCGCGAGCCGCGCCCACAACCAGCCCACGGGCAACCCGAACAGCGAGATCGCCGACAGCACGGAGAACGCGGGCAGCAGGTCGCGCTTCACCACGACCCGCGGCCGCTGCACCACGTAGTAGTACTCGAACGCCGGCGCGGGTGGCACCCGAACGGGCGTCGCCCGCTCGTCCACCGGTTGCTCCGCCACCCGACGACCTCCCTGCACCCGTGACCAGATGCAGGGCAGGTTACCGCGCGGAGGCGATCTCGCCGTGACGGCTGCACGTGGCCGTCCACCCGGCCGGTGTCACCTGCACCACCATCCGGCGCGCGCACTGCGCGCAGAACCGCGGCGGGTCGATCACGCCCAGCCGGGACGCGCACGCGGTGTGGTCGCCCTCCGCGCGCTCCTTGCCGCAAAAACCGCAGTAGGTCACCGCACCCAGCCCAGTCGTCACAGCGTCTTGCTCAGTTCCTTGATCGGCATGGACAGCTCGGTCAGCATGTCGAGGTCCTGCTGCGCCGGCCGGCCGAGGTTGGTCAGGTAGTTGCCGACGATGATCGCGTTGACGCCGCCCAGCATGCCCTGCTTCGCGCCGAGGTCGCCGAAGGTCAGCTCGCGGCCGCCGGCGAAGCGCAGGATCGTGCGCGGCAGGGCCAGCCGGAACGCGCCGACGGTCCGCAGCGCCTCCGGGCCCTCGACCACCGGGTAGTTCTCGTAAGGCGTGCCCGGGTTGGGGATCAGGAAGTTCAGCGGCACCTCGTCGGGCTCCAGCTCGGCCAGCTGCACCGCGAACTCGGCGCGCTGCTCCAGCGTCTCGCCCATGCCGATGATGCCGCCGCAGCAGACCTCCATGCCCGCCGCGCGGATCATCTTCAGCGTGTCCCACCGCTCTTCCCACGAGTGCGTGGTGACCACGTTCGGGAAGTGCGAGCGGGCCGTCTCCAGGTTGTGGTTGTAGCGGTGGACGCCCATCTCCACCAGCTCGTCCACCTGCTCCTGGGTGAGCATCCCCAGCGAGCACGCGATCTGGATGTCGTTGCCGTCCTCGCGGATCGCCTTGATGCCGTCGCGCACCTGGGACAGCAGCCGCTTGTCCGGCCCGCGCACGGCCGCGACGATGCAGAACTCGGTCGCGCCGGTCGCCGCGGTCTGCCGGGCCGCCTTCACCAGGCCGGGGATGTCCAGCCACGCCGAGCGCACCGGCGAGGGGAACTGGCCGGACTGCGAGCAGAAGTGGCAGTCCTCGGGGCAGCCGCCGGTCTTGAGCGACACGATGCCCTCGACCTCGACCTCCGGGCCGCACCAGCGCATCCGCACCGCGTGCGCCAGCTCCAGCAGCTCCGGGATGCGCTCGTCGGGCAGGCGGAGGACTTCGAGCACCTGCTCCTCGGACAGCCCGACGCCCTGCTCCAGCACCTGCTCGCGGGCAACGCCGAGGACATCGACCTGTTCGGGGGCTGCGGTCACGACTTCTCCTCGTCAACTCCGGCGGTGGTCCGCCGTGCAGTCTGCCGCACGGAACCGGGCCCGCCCCAGCGATGTGCGTCACTGGTTCGTTCCACCGGGGCCGAACGCGTCAGCAGGGGTGCGGAGCGGCGAACTTCTCCGGGTCGAACGTGCCGCCGAACCACGGCGACAGTCCTTCCCTGGCCCGTTCCACGAACTCGGCCCGGCCCAGCCCCGCCGCGCCGTCGGGCAGCACGCCCAGCAGCGGCGCGCCCGCGGCCTCCGGCAGGTCGACCAGGTTGGTGCGGCAGGCCAGGTCGGGCTCGGCGGGCCAACGGCCCACCACCACGCCGACGGACTCCAGGCCGCGCCGCAGCAGGGCCTCGGCGGTCAGCGCGGTCATGTTCAACGTGCCCAGGCCCGCGTGCGCGACGATGAGCACCGGCGCGTTGAGCGCCCACGCCGCGTCGGCGATGGTCGAGCCCGCGTCGTCGAACCGGACCAGCAGCCCGCCCGCACCCTCGACCAGCACGAGGTCGTGCGTCTCGTCCAGCGCCACGGCCGCCGACGCGACCTCGCTGGGGTGCAGGGTCGGCCGGCCGGACCGGCGCGCGGCCGTGGCCGGTGCCAGCGGTTCGGGGTATCGGCGCAGTTCACGCGTGGTGACGGGGCCGGCGAGGCGGACCACCTCGGCGAGGTCTCCCGGCTCGTCGTCGGCGACGCCGGTCTGGGCCGGCTTGAGCACGGCGACCCGTCGACCGTCGGCCGCGGCCAACGCCGCCAGGGCGGCGACGACCACGGTCTTGCCGACCTCGGTGCCCGTGCCGGTGATCACGAGGACGCTCACGGCCACTCACCCTAGGCGTATACGGAGCGTCGCGGTCCTCCGCGTTCTACAGTCACCGCTATGAGTGAGATCGTTCTCTACGGGGCGAACTGGTGCGGCGACTGCCGGCGGGCCAAGGCGTGGCTGCGGGAGCACGAAGTCCCCTTCACCGAGGTGGACGTCGAACACGACGAGGCGGCGCGCGACAAGGCGATCGAGATCGCCGGCGGGCGCAAGAACATCCCGGTGGTCGTGCTGCCCGACGGCCGCGTCCTGGTGGAGCCCACCGACACCGAACTCGCCGCCGCGGTCCACGGCTGACGTGGGCAAGAACGGCAGGCGCAAGCGGCGCCAGGCGGCGGCCCAGGTGCAGCGCAGCGAGGCCTGGGCCGAGGACTTCCGCGCGCGTCACGCCGCGCGAAGCGCGACCAGGCAGAAGCGGGCCGTCGCGGACAAGCGGCTGAACTGGTTCACCCGCCTGGGCAACGGGTCGCAGGTCCTCGTCGCCCTGGGCGGCATCACCGCCGTCGTGGTGGGTCACTTCGCGCTCTGGGGCGCCGTGCTGCCCGCCTTGGGCGCGGCGGTCGGCCGAGTGCCGGTGGTGTCCACGGTCGCCGGCTGGCTGTTCGGCGGCGGGGCCTTCCTGGCCTGGGGCGTCTACGCGATCAACGAGAAGACCGCCCGGCCCGCGACCGCGCAGGCGCTCGGCACCACCGCCTGGGTGTGGTCGGGGGTCGCCTGCATGATGGTGCCCTCCAGCTACGCCAACGACATCTCCCTGCCGGTGGACTTCTGGGCCGGCGCGTACGCGAGCGCGTACGGGGTGGTCGCCACGCCGCTCGCGCTCGGCGTGGTCGCGCTGGGCTGGTGGCTGCTGGTCAACAAGCTCGCCGGGCACAAGGAGGAGCCGAGCAGCCAGGCCGTCGGCTGGATCTGCGTCGGTTACGCGACCCTGCTGCTCGTGTGGGGCTCAACCCTGCTGCGCACGTGACGCCTCGGCGGCGGCGACCACGGCGGCCGCGATCGCGGCCACGTCGTCGTCCGTGCTGACGAACGGCGGCATGGTGTAGATCAAGTCCCGGAACGGCCGCAACCACACGCCCCGGTCGACGGCCGCGGCGGTGGCGGCGGCCAGGTCCACCGGGTGGTCCAACTGCACGACCCCGATCGCGCCGAGCACCCGCACGTCGCCGGGCGCGCCCGCCAGGCCCTCCCGCAACCCGGCCTCGATCCGCCGCACGGACGACCGCCAGTCCTGGCCCAGCAGCAGGTCGGTGGACGCCAGCGCGACCGCCGAGGCCAGCGGGTTGCCCATGAACGTCGGCCCGTGCGCCAGCACCGGCACCTCGCCGCGCGAGATGCCGTCGGCCACCCGTGACGTGCACAGCGTCGCCGCCATCGACAGGTAGCCGCCGGTCAGGGCCTTGCCCAGGCACATGATGTCCGGGCTGATCCCGGCGTGGTCGGCGGCGAACAGCTCGCCGGTGCGGCCGAAGCCGGTGGCGATCTCGTCGAAGATCAGCAGCACGTCGTGGGCCAGCGTCAGCTCGCGCAGCACGTGCAGGTAGCGCGGGTCGTGGAAGCGCATCCCGCCCGCGCCCTGCACCACCGGCTCCACGATGACCGCGGCCAGCTCACCGGCGTGCGCCTCGATCAGGTCCGCCAGCTCCTGCACGTACGCGGTCTCCAGCTCGCGCGGCGGAGCGGGGGCGAACACCTGCTCGGGCAGCACGCCCCGCCACAGCGCGTGCATCCCGCCCTCCGGGTCGCACACCGCCATCGGCTGGAACGTGTCGCCGTGGTAGCCGCCGCGCCAGGTCAGCAGCCGCCGCTTCTCCGGCCGCCCCCGCGAGCGCCAGTGCTGCAACGCCATCTTGATCGCGACCTCGACCGACACCGACCCCGAGTCGCACAGGAACACGTGCCGCAACGGTTCGGGCGTGATCTCCACCAGCCGCGCCGACAGCGCCACCGCGGGCTCGTGGGTCAGGCCGCCGAACATCACGTGGCTCATCCGGCCGAGCTGGTCGCGCACCGCCGCGTCGAGCACGGGGTGCCGGTAGCCGTGGATCGCGGCCCACCACGACGACATGCCGTCGACCAGCTCGCGCCCGTCGTCCAGCCGGAGCCGGACACCCTCGGCCGAGGAGACCACCAGCGGCTCGTGGGTGCCCGGCATCGGGCCGTACGGGTGCCAGACGTGCGCCTGGTCCAGCTTCAGCAGCTCATCGCGGTCCACGAGGGGTCAGGCTAACCGGCAGCGACTCCAGGCCGCGGATCAGCGTGACCGGCCTCCACCGCAGCCGGTCCTCCTCGGCGGTCACGGTGACGTCGAACCGGTCGAACAGCGACCCGATGGCGATCTCGCCCTCCATCCGGGCCAGCGGCGCGCCCAGGCAGAAGTGGATGCCGTGCCCGAACGCGAGGTGACCCGCCGTGTGCCGGGCGATGTCGAACCGGTCCGGGTCCGGGAACTTCGACCCGTCGCGGTTGCCGCCCGACAGCGACACCACCACGACGCTGTCTTTCGGGATGACCACGCCACCCAGCTCCACGTCCTCGTTGGTGTAGCGGAACGTGGCCTGGTTGACCGGGCTCTCGAAGCGCAGGACCTCCTCCACCGCGCCCGGCAGCAGCGTCCGGTCGGCGCGCAGCTTCGCGAGCTGGTCCGGGTGGCGCGCCAGGTGGAACACGCCGTTGGCGATCAGGTTGACCGTCGTCTCGTGCCCGGCGACCAGCAGCAGGAACGCCATCGCGATCAGTTCCATCGGGTTGAGCCGGTCGCCCTCGTCGTCGGCGTGCACCAGCGCCGAGAAGAAGTCGTCGCCGGGGTTGGCCCGCTTGTGCTCGACCAGCTCCGCCAGGTAGGTCGCCATGTTGGCGCCCGCCTGCTGGAGCGCCTGGGGGTCACCCGTGCCGCCGCCCACCAGGGCGTTGGACCACACGCGGAACTCGTCGCGCCGGTCCAGCGGCACGTCGAGCATCTCGCAGATGACCGTGATGGGCAGCGGGAACGCCAGGGCGTCGACCAGGTCGACGTCGCCCTTCTCCCCCGCCTCGTCCAGCAGCCGGTCGGTGATCTCCTGGACGCGGGGCCGCAGCTGCTCGACCCGGCGGGCCGTGAACGCCTTCGTGACCAGCTTGCGCTGCCGGGTGTGGTGCGGCGGGTCCATGTTCAGCATGTGCTGCACCAGGGCCTCGTCGAACTTCGTGGGCTCGTTGTGGACGAGCTGGTTGCGCTCCATCACCTCCGGGAAGCGCTCGAAGTGCTTGCTGAAGCGCGGGTCGGCCAGCGCCGACCGCGCCTCCTCGTACCGGGTGACCAGCCACGCCCGCGTGCCGCGCGGCAGCACGATCGGGCTGGCCGCCGCTTCCTCCCGCAGCCGGGCGTGGAACGCGTGCGGATCGGCGAAGTAGTCCTCGCCCAGCACGTCGAGACCGGCGATCTGCTCCCCCAAAGGGATCCCCTCCTCGTGTGAGTAAACCCTGTTCACTCAAACGATCCGAGGCATCCTCTTGTCCCCGCTCGCGGGCTTTGTCACCCGATCAGCCCAAGCACCCCGGTCCGAGCAGAGCCTTCAAATCACCCATAAGGGACGGGGTGGGAGTAACCCGAAGGGCGTCATCCAGCTTGAGCAACGTGTTGCGGCTGCTGTTGATGACCAGGTTCAGGTGCACCTCGGTGGTGCCGGGGTGCGCGGAGAGGACCTCCTTCAACGACGTCACCAGCTTCGGGTCGCAGCGCGAGGCCGCCACCTTGAGCTTCAACGCCTGCGCGCCCAGCTCCGACAGGTCCGGCACGACCAGGTCGTTGGCGATCAGCGAGATCCGGTCCTCCCGCTTGGCCACCCGCGCCTTCACCAGCACGATCGCGTCCTCCGCGACCGACATGCCGTGGACCATGTAGCTCTTGGGGAAGAACAGCACCTCGATCCCACCGGCCAGGTCCTCCAGCTGCGCCGACGCCCACGGCTCGCCGTTCTTGTTCACCCGGCGGGTGACCGAGGCGAGGATGCCGCCCAGCGTGACCTGCGTGCCGTCGGGCACGTCGCCTTCCAGGATGCGCGGGATCGTGGTGTCGGAGTAGGAGCTGAGCACCTGCTCCACGCCGTTGAGCGGGTGACCGGAGACGTACAGGCCCAGCATCTCCCGCTCCAGCGTGAGCTGGTGCTTGGACTCCCAGTGCTCGTCGGGGATCTTCACGTCGAACACCGAGGCGCCGTCACCGTCGCCGCCGCCGTCGCCGAACAGGTCGAACTGACCGCGCGCCTCCTCCTTCTTGGTCAGCATGATCGCGTCGACCGCCTCGACGTGGACCATGTGCAGGCCCTTGCGCGGGTGGCCGAGCGAGTCGAACGCGCCCGCCTTGATCAGCGACTCGACGACCTTCTTGTTGCACGCCTGCACGTCGACCTTGCGCAGGAAGTCGGAGAAGTCGGCGAACTTCCCCTTCTCCTTGCGGGTCTTGATGATCGCGTCGACCACGTTCGCGCCGACGTTGCGGATCGCGCCCAGGCCGAACCGGATGTCGTCGCCGACCGCGACGAACTCCCGCTCCGACTCGTTGACGTCCGGCGGGAGCACGGTGATGCCCATCCGGCGGCACTCGGCCAGGTAGACGGCCGACTTGTCCTTGTTGTCCGAGTTCGTGGTGAGCAGGGCGGCCATGTACTCGCCCGGGTAGTTCGCCTTGAGGTAGGCCGTCCAGTACGCGATCAGGCCGTACGCGGCGGAGTGCGCCTTGTTGAACGCGTAGTCGGCGAACGGGACCAGGATGTCCCACAGGGTCTTGATCGCCTCCGGCGAGTAGCCGTTGGCGATCATGCCCGCCTCGAAGCCCTCGTACTCCTTGTCGAGGATCTCCTTCTTCTTCTTGCCCATCGCGCGGCGGAGCAGGTCCGCTTGGGCCAGCGAGTAGCCCGCCACCTTCCGCGCGATCGCCATGACCTGCTCCTGGTACACGATCAGGCCGTAGGTCGTGTCCAGGATCTCGGCCAGCGGCTCGCGCAGCTCCTCGTGGATCGGCACGATCTCCTGCTGCTTGTTCTTGCGCAGCGCGTAGTTCGTGTGCGAGTTCGCGCCCATCGGACCCGGCCGGTACAGCGCGATGACGGCCGAGACGTCCTCGAAGTTGTCCGGGCGCATCAGGCGCAGCAGGTCGCGCAGCGCGCCACCGTCGAGCTGGAACACGCCCAGCGTGTCGCCGCGGCCCAGCAGCTCGTAGGTCTTGCGGTCGTCCAGCGGCACGGTCGAGATGTCGACCTTGCCCTTGCCGTTGAGCTCGATGTTCTTCAGCGCGTCGTCGATCGTGGTGAGGTTGCTCAGGCCGAGGAAGTCCATCTTCAGCAGGCCGAGCGTCTCGCACGTCGGGTAGTCGAACTGGGTGATGATCGACCCGTCCTGCGGGCGCATCCAGACCGGGATGTGGTCCGTCAGCGGCTCCGCGGACATGATCACCGCGCAGGCGTGCACGCCCGCGTTGCGGATCAGCCCCTCCAGGCCGCGGCCGGTGTCGATGATCTCCTTGACCTGCGGGTCGGTCTCGTACAGCGCGCGCACCTCGGCGGCCTCGGAGTACCGCTTGTGCGCCGGGTCGAACACGCCCGACAGCGGGATGTCCTTGCCCATCACGGCGGGCGGCATGGCCTTGGAGATGCGGTCGGCCACCGCGTAGCCCGGCTGCCCGTACAGCACGCGGGCGGAGTCCTTGATCGCGGCCTTCGCCTTGATCGTGCCGAACGTGATCACCTGGGCGACCTTGTCGACGCCCCACTTCTCGGTGACGTACCGGATCACGTCACCGCGCCGGCGCTCGTCGAAGTCGATGTCGATGTCGGGCGGGCTGACGCGGTCGGGGTTGAGGAACCGCTCGAAGATCAGGCCGTGCGCCAGCGGGTCGAGGTCGGTGATGCCCATCGCGTACGCGATCAGCGCGCCCGCGGCGGAACCACGGCCGGGACCGACGCGGATGCCGTTGGCCTTGGCCCAGTTGATGAAGTCGGCGACCACCAGGAAGTAGGACGGGAAGCCCATCTGGAGGATGACGTCGATCTCGAACTCGACCTGCTTGCGGTGGACCTCGTCCACGCCGTCGGGGAACCGGCGGCGCATGCCCTCCCAGACCTGCTCGCGGAAGTAGTCGGCCTCCGTCATGCCGTCGGGCACTGGGTAGCGCGGCATCAGGTTCTGGAAGGCGAACATGCCGGTCGTGTCGACCTTCTCGGCCACCAGCAGGGTGTTGCGGCACCCCTCCTGCCAGGCGTCGGAGGAGTCGATCGCGCGCATCTCCTCGGGCGACTTCAGGTAGTAGCCCGTGCCGTCGAACTTGAACCGGCTGGGGTCCTGCAACGTCTTGCCGGTCTGCACGCACAGCAACGCCTCGTGCGCCTCGCGGTCCTCGGCGTAGGTGTAGTGCGAGTCGTTGGTCACCACGAACGGGATGGTGAGCTTCTTGGCGATGTCCAGCAGCCCGTCGCGGACCCGGCGCTCGATCTCGATGCCGTGGTCCATGAGCTCGACGAAGAAGTTGTCCGCGCCGTAGATGTCGCGCCACTTGGCGGCGGCCTCCAAGGCCTCCTTCTCGTGGCCCAGGCGCAGCCGGGTCTGCACCTCGCCGGACGGGCAGCCGGTGGTCGCCATCAGGCCCGCCGAGTGCGTGGAGATCAGCTCGGAGTCCATCCGGGGCCACTTGCCGAGCTGGCCCTCGGTGGAGGCCCGGCTGGACAGCTTCATCAGGTTGTGCAGGCCCTCGTTGGTGCGGGCCCAGATCGTCTGGTGGGTGTAGGCGCCGCTGGCGGAGACGTCGTCGGCCTTCTGGCCGGGGTCGCCCCACAGCACGCGCTTCTTGTTGAAGCGCGAGTCCGGGGCCATGTACGCCTCGATGCCGATCACCGGCTTGATGCCCGCGGCGGTCGCCTGCTTGTAGAAGTCGTAGGCGCCGTACATGTTGCCGTGGTCGGTGATCGCGGCGGCGGGCATGCCCATCCGCTCGCACTCGGCGAACATGTCCTTCAGCTTCGCCGCGCCGTCGAGCATCGAGTACTCGGTGTGCACGTGGAGGTGCACAAACGAGTCGGACACCCAAACCCCCCTGAAGATCGCAGCGGGCCCGGGACAGAGCGCGGGCAAGACGTCGGCGAGCCTATCCCGAAAACTCTCCGTGGTCGGGAACAGGGGCCTGCGTGTCGCCCGGGGCGATGGCGCGGAGATCGCCGCAGACGGGTAGCGTTCGAGGTGTGGTAGCGCCGGACCCCGTCGACGCCCGTCTCCTGGCCATGATCGCCGAGATGGGCCGTGCCGCCGTGCACGAGGTGGCCGCACGGCTCGGCATGGACCCGCGCGAGGCCGCCACCCGGCTGATCACGTTGTCCGGCAGCGGGTTGCCGCTGCTCGTCGGCGTGGAGTGCGACCCCAACGGCATCCGCAAGGCGCTGGCCAACAGCGTGGCGTGGGGCAACTACTCGGGCCCCGGCGGCCAGGCCGTCCGCGGCACGCCGAGCGGGCCCTACCCGCCCGCGCCCGGTCCGGCGCACGGCACGCCGTCGGGCTCCTACCCCGGCTACCCCGTGCCGCAGGGACCGCCCAGCACGCCGTTCCCGGCGCAGCCCGGCACCGGACCGCAGCACGTGCCGTCCGGCCCGGTGCGCGTGCCCGAGCCGATCAGCACGTGGGGCGTGCCCGGCACGTCCGGCTGGGCGCGCGGCGACCAGGCACCCGCGCCACGCGCGCGGACCGGCAAGATCGGCAGCACGCTGGAGACCGAGGGCCTGGAGGGCGCGCGGTTCACGATCCAGCTCGTCGAGGTGGTCGACCCGGCGGACTTCCTGTTCACCGCGGCGGGCTACAAGCTGGCCGACGGCGAGCGCGCCGTGGTGGTGCACACCGAGCTGTCCAACATCGGGCAGGTGCCGTTCAACGCGCTGCCCGACATGTACCTCGTGCTGATGACCAACAAGGGCGAGACGGTGAGCAAGGCGCCGGTGTCGCTGTCGTCCCGGCCGCCGCACAAGATCGGCGTGCAGCCGGGCGAGACGGCGGGCGGGCACACGGTCTACGTGCTGCCCGAGGACACCGTGATCTTCTCGGTCCGCTGGAGCTCGCGCCCGGAGACCGACCTCAACACCCTGGTCTGGACGATCGACGACTGACCGCGGTCAGTCCCGCAGGATCGCGGCCACCGCCTCCACCACGACCTGCCGCCGCCGTTCCCGGGTGATCCCGGCGGCGTGGCCGGCCATCTCCGGGGTCATCGAGCCCCACAGCGCGGACAGGTGCACGACCAGCGCCAGCAGTTCCACGGGCGTGAACCGGGCCGTGAGCAGGCCCTCGTCCTGGGCCTTCGCGATCGCCGCGAGCTTGTCGTTCGTGCTCGCCACCACGACCTCGACCGCCGCGTAGCCCTCGCCCTCCAGTCGGTACCACTTGGCGAGCCGTTCCTTGACCGGGTTCTCGGTGAAGCGGTCGAACAGCCGGCCCGCGTACTCGGGCAGGTCCGCCGGGTCGATGGGCGCCTCGCGCAGGGTGTCGCGCGCCAGCTCGCTCAGCACCGCGTCGAACAGGCCGTCCTTGTTGGTGAAGTAGTGGTAGATCTGCGCCTTGTTGCTCTTCGCCGCGGCCGCGATCCGGTCGACTCGCGCGCCCGCGATGCCGTGTTCGGCGAACTCCGCGGCCGCCGCGTCCAGCAGCCGCCTCCGGGTCGCCTCCGCGTCGCCAGCCATGCGCGTCACGCTACCTGACTAACCGTCTAGTTGACGGACCGGGGCAGGCGTGCTTCCCTGGTGACAGCAGCTAACCAACTAGTCAGTTAGGAACCGTCATGAGCAAGGTCTTCCTCGTCACCGGCAGCTCGCGCGGCCTCGGCCGGCAGCTCGCCGAGAAGGCGCTGGCCGCGGGCCACCTCCTGGTCGCCACCGCCCGCCGCCCCGAACAGCTCGCCGACCTGGTCGAACGGCACGGCGACCGGGTGCGCGCGGTGGCGCTCGACGTCACCGACCCGCGGGCCGCGCGGTCGGCCGTGGACACCGCGGTGGCGGCGTTCGGCCGGCTCGACGTGGTGGTCAACAACGCGGGCTACGCCAACTCGGGCTCCGTCGAGGACACACCGGACGACGACTTCCGCGCGCAGGTCGACGCCAACCTGTTCGGCGTCGTCAACGTCACCAAGGCCGCGCTGCCCGTGCTGCGCGAGCAGGGCTCCGGTCACGTCGTCCAGGTGTCGTCGGTCGGCGGCCGGGTCACCACGCCGGGGCTGTCGGCCTACCAGGCCGCCAAGTTCGCGGTCGGCGGCTTCTCGGAGGTGCTGGCCAAGGAGGTCGCGCCGCTGGGCATCAAGGTGACCGTGCTGGAGCCGGGCGGCATGCGGACGGACTGGGCGGGCGCGTCCATGGCCGTCCACCCCGTGTCCCCGGCCTACGAACCGACCGTCGGCGCGGTGAACGCGTTGCGGACCACGCTCATGGCGCGGGCGGCGAGCGACCCGGCGAAGGTCGCGGACGTCGTGCTGCGGGTGGTCGACCTCGACGAGCCGCCGGTGCGCCTGCTGCTGGGCAGCGACGCCGTGCGGTTCGCCGAGCAGGTGGAACGGGCCCGTGCCGAGTCCGACGCGCGGTGGCGCGCGCTCTCGGTGTCCACCGACTACGACGACCTCACCGAGGACGGCCTGGACCCGCTGGCCACGCTGAAGGGCTGAGCGGTGCGTCAGGCCGGGGCGGGCGTCGGTTCACCGTCGCGGGTGATGCCGACGTCACCCCTGGTCAGGATCGCGAACGTGAGCACGGCGAGGATCGTGGACCCCGCCATCACGGTCACCATCGGCAGCACGCTCGCCGAACCGCCCGCGCCCACCAGCGGGGCCATCAGGCCGCCCACCAGGAACGTGGTCACGCCCAGCACGGCCGACGCGCTGCCCGCCGCCTCCGGGTGCCGCGACATCGCCAGCGAGCCGGCGTTGGGCATGAGCAGGCCGACGCTCATCGTCAGCACGAACAGCGGCGGCAGGAACGTCGCCAGCCCTCCGCCCACGAGGCCGCCGACGAGCAACCCCACCCCGCCGGTCGCCGCGCCGGCCAGGCCGATCTTGAGCAGCGGGCGCGGCATGATCCGGCCGGTCAGCCTGGTGTTGAGCAGCCCGGCCAGCACGATCGCCACCGAGTTCGCCCCGAAGACCAGGCTGAACTGCTGCGGGCTCAGCCCGTAGACGCCCTGGAGCACGAACGACGCCCCGGCGACGTAGCCGAACAGGGAGCCGAGCGCCAGCGCCGACGCCACCGCGTAGCCGACGAACTTGCGGTCGGCCAGCAGCCCGCCGAACACCTTGATCGTGAGCAGCAGGTTCGCCGGGCGGCGCTTGGCCTTCGGCAGCGTCTCCGGCAGGCCGACGGCCAGCGAGATCAGCAGCGCCAAGCCGATCAGGGCGAGCGCGACGAACGTGCCCCGCCAACTGGTGAACCGCAGCAACTGGCCGCCGACCACCGGGGCGATCACCGGACCCAGGCTGTTGACCAGCATGATCAACGACATGAACCGGGCCATGGCCAGGCCCTCGAACCGGTCGCGGGCCACCGCCATCGCCACCACGAACCCGGCCGCCACGCCGAGCCCCTGGAGCAGCCGCAGGCCGGACAACGCGAGCGCCCCGGGCGCGACCGCGCAGAACAGCGAGATCACCACGTAGCTGCCGATGCCGACCAGCAACGGCCGCCGCCTGCCCCACGAGTCCGACAGCGGACCGACCAGCAACTGCCCGATCGACAACCCGATGATGAACGTGGTCAGCGACAGCTGGATCTGCGACTCCGTCGCGCCGAAGTCCTCGGCGATCGACGGGAACGCGGGCAGGTACGTGTCGATCGAGAGCGGCCCGAGCAGGCACAGCGTGCCCAGCAGCGCCACCAGTCGGGATCTGTTGTCCATCCGCCATCCCTCACGCTCGTCTGGCAAAAGCTTCGCAAGCCAAACGACCGGGGGAAAGCGATATGGCACAGGTCACGCGATCAGCGCAAGACTTTCGGCCGAAAAGGTCAGTAACCCTCTGCCCGCAACAGTTCCAGCGCGTTCGCGAGGTCTTCGGGGTACTCGCTGGTGAACGACACCCACTGGCCGTCGGCCGGGTGGTGGAAGCCCAGCGTGCGGGCGTGCAGCCACTGCCGCGTCACGCCCAGGCGCTTGGCCAGCACGGGATCGGCGCCGTAGGTCAGGTCGCCGACGCACGGGTGCCGCAGCGCCGAGAAGTGCACCCGGATCTGGTGCGTGCGACCGGTTTCCAGGTGCACGTCGAGCAGCGACGCGGCGCGGAACGCCTCGACCACCTCGTAGTGCGTGATGCTGGGCTTGCCGTTCGCCATCACGGCGAACTTGTAGTCGTGCTTGGGGTGGCGGTCGATCGGCGCGTCGATGGTGCCCTTGATCGGGTCCGGGTGGCCCTGCACGAGCGCGTGGTAGAGCTTGTCGACCGTGCGCTCCTTGAACGCGTGCTTCAACGCCGAGTACGCGCTCTCGCTCTTGGCCACCACCATCACGCCGGTCGTGCCGACGTCCAGCCGGTGCACGACGCCCTGCCGCTCGGCCGCGCCCGACGTGGCGATCCGGATCCCGGCCGCGGCCAGGCCGCCCACCACCGTGGGACCGGTCCAGCCGGGGCTGGGGTGAACGGCCACTCCGACCGGCTTGTCCACCACGATCACGTCGTCGTCCTCGTGCAGGACGATCAGGCCCTCCACGGGCACGGCCTGCACCTGCACCGGTCGTTCCGGCTCGGGGAGGGTGACCTCCAGCACGGAGCCCGCCACCAGGCGGTCCGACTTGCCCGCGGGCTGCCCGTCGAGCACGACGTCACCGGCTTCGGTCAACGCCGCGACCACCGTGCGGGACAGGCCGAGCAGCTTGGCCAGGCCGGCGTCGACCCTCATCCCGTCCAGCCCGTCCGGGACGGGCAGGGTCCGGTAGTCGCCGGTCATGCGCCCGCCTTCTTCTCGCTGGTCTTCTTCTCCACGCGGGTGCCGTCGTAGTCGCGCTGGAGCAACGCCATCAGCACGATCACGCCGCCGCCCACGCAGATGGCGGAGTCGGCCAGGTTGAACACGGGGAAGAAGTTGCCCCACGGGTCGAGCACGGAGATGAAGTCGACCACGCCGCCGCGCAGCGGGCCGGGCGCGCGGAAGATCCGGTCGACCAGGTTGCCCATCGCGCCGCCGAGGACCAGGCCGAGGCCGATGGCCCAGCCGACCGACCGCAGCCGGCGCGCGATCCACAGGATGAACACGACCACGCCGGTCGCGATCAGGGCGAGGATCACCGTCCAGCCCTCGGCCAGGCCGAACGCGGCGCCGGTGTTGCGGATCAGCGGCAGGTAGAGCAGGCCGCCGAACAGCTCGATCGGCTCGCGCCCCTCCAGGTTCTCCACCGCGATGATCTTGGTGACCAGGTCGAGCGCCAACACCAGCGGCGCGATCACGGCCAGCAGCAGGACCCGTCGCTTGGGCAGCGGTGCGTCCGGCTGGTCCGGCGTGTCCGGCTCGGTGTTGGGATCGGTGCTCACCGGGCCATTGTCCAGCATCGGCGTCAGCGCAGGAACGGCGGGAGCGCGCGCTCGTCGTTCAGCGGGGTCCAGCGGCCGTCGCGGACCTCGTACTCCCACCGCGAGCCCTCGACCACGAGGGTGCGCAACGCGGCCACGAACCGGTCCACGTGCTCCTCGGTGGTGCCCAGCCCGATGGACGCGCGCAACGCCCGCTGCCCGTCCGCGAGGCGGTGCACGGCGACGTGGGCGCAGAACGCGCCGTCACGCACGCCGATGCCGTGCTCGGCGGACAGCGCCGCGGCCAGGTAGCCGGCGTCTTGACCGCCGACGGTGAAGCTCACCACGCCCACCCGGTCGTGGTCGGGGCCGAACAGCGCCAGCTCGTGCGCGCCCGGCACGGTCCGCAGGCCGTCGCGCAGCCGGGCCAGCAGGATCCGCTCGTGCTCGGTGGTCCGCTCCCAGTGCCTGCCCAGCACGTCGCACGCCACGGCCAGCGCGTGCACGCCCACCACGTTCGGCGTGCCGGCCTCGTGCCGCTCGGGCACCGCCGACCAGGCCACGCCCAGCCGGTCGCCGTGGTCGGTGACGCGGGCCGTCGCGCCGCCGCCCACCAGGTACGGCTCGGCGGCCTGCAACCAGTCCGACCGGCCGACCAGCGCGCCCGCGCCGAACGGCGCGTAGACCTTGTGCCCGGACAGCACGGTGTAGTCGACGTCCAGCGCGCGCACGTCCACCGGCCGGTGCGGCGCGAGCTGGGCGGCGTCCAGCGCGATCCGGGCGCCGTGCCCGCGCGCCACCCGGGCCAGCTCGGCCACCGGCCAGAGCTCACCGGTCACGTTGGACGCCCCGGTCACCACGACCAGGCGCGGGCCGACGGGCGCCTCGCGCAGCGCCCGGTCCAGCTCCAGCACCGCCTGGGCGGGCGAGGACGGCGTGCGCAGCCGGCGCACGTTCGGGCCGCGCCACGGCAGCAGCGCCGCGTGGTGCTCGGTGTCGAACAGGATCACGGCGGTCCGCTTGGGCAGGCTCCTGGCCAGCAGGTTCAACGCGTCGGTGGTGTTGCGGGCGAACACGACGGCGTCGGTGTCGCGGGCGTTGAGGAACCGGCGCACGGACCCGCGGGCCTGCTCGTAGACCTTGGTGCTGACCTGCGAGGCGAAGCCCGCGCCCCGGTGCACGCTGGCGTACCAGGGCAGCAGCTCGTCCACCGCGTCGCGGACCTGCTCCAGGCACGGCGCGCTGGCCGCGTGGTCGAGGTTGGCGTACTCCACGCGCTCACCGGTGACCAGCGGCACGCGCAGCGAGGAGCCGAGCACGCGGGGCAGAGCGGCGGTGGTGGTGGCGGGAACTGCGATCGTCATGACGCCCTCCTGGGGTCCGGGATCCCAGCCGAGGGAGCCCGCGCTTGCCGGACGCCCTGCGCGCCGGCCAGGTCCTCACCAGGGGCACCCCACCGCGGTTGGAGGGTTGCCGGCCAGCGAGCCTGGGCTTCGCGCTGGCACTCATGACCTTCGACTCGAAGTTAACGCAGGCCGCGCGTCCCCGTCGAGGGGAGTTCACATCCTGGGAGCGTCACGGCAGGCCGGCGTCGCCCTTCCAGCGGGCGAACCGGCCCGCCCGGTCCACGGCCCGGATGCGCTGCTCGGTCGCCGTGCGCATGGCCTCCGTGCACACGACCAGCAGTTGGTCGTGCTCTTGCAGGCGGGTCGTGGGCTGCGGCGTGAAGCCGTTCTCGTCGCGCACGATGAGGCTCACCGAGGAGCCCGGTGGCAGCCGCAGCTCCGACAGGTACACGCCGTGCAGCTTGGAGCCGGGCTGGATGCGGACCTGGAGCAGCTCCGCGCCCAACTGGTCCAGCGCCGACGAGTCCACCTGCACCTCGTGCGCCTCGCCGGACCTGACCAGCCGCAGCCACTTCGCCAACCACGGCAGGCTCGTGCCCTGCACCACGGTCAGCACCACGACCAGCACGAACACCGCGTCCACGAGCCGCTGCGCGCCCGGCACGCCCTGGATCAGCGGGATCAGGGCGAACACGATCGGCACCGCGCCGCGCAGCCCCGACCACGAGATGAACACCTGCTCCCGCCACGGCACGCGGAACGGCGCGGCGGCGAACAGCACCGACAGCGGCCTGGCCAGCAGCACCAGCACCGCGCCCGCCACCAGGGCGGGCACCAGCGCGTCGAACAGCCGGTTGGGCGAGGCGTACAGGCCGAGCAGCACGAACAGCCCGATCTGCGCGATCCAGCCCAGCCCCTCGGCGAACGACAGGGTGTCGGCCCGGTGCGGCAGGCGGGCGTTGCCGAGCACGAGGGCGGCGATGTAGACGGCGAGGAAGCCGGACGCGTGCGCGAGGTCGCCGACGGTGTAGGCGAGCAGGCACACCGCGACCGTGGCCAGCGGGTACAGGCCGGTGGCGGGCAGCGCGGCCCGGCGCAGCCCGACGCCGCCGACCCAGCCGAGCACGATCCCGATCACCGCGCCAGCGACCAGCTCGTAGAGCATCAGCAGCGGCGCGGTCCAGGTGATCGCGTCGGACGAGGCGAGCAGCACGACGGCGATGTAGACCGGCGCGTCGTTGATGCCGGACTCCAGTTCGAGCGCGCCGATGAGCCGCTTGCGCACCCCCACCCCGCGCAGCACGCTGAACACGGCCGCCGCGTCGGTGGACGACAGCACCGCGCCCCACAGCAGGGCCGTGCGCCAGTCCATGTGCAGCAGGAAGTGCAGCGCGAACCCGGTGACCGCGATGCTCACGCCCACGGAGACCGTGGACAGCGCGATGCCCAGGCCGAGCGCGGGTTTCACCGCGCTCCACCGGGTGGTCAGACCGCCCTCGGTGAGGATCAGCACGAGCGCGACCGTGCCCAGCGAACGGGTGAGGCCGGCGTCCTCGAACTGGATGCCCACCACGGCCTCGCCGAGCAGCAGCCCGATGCCGAGGTAGAGCAGGAGCGACGGCAGACCGAGCCTGATCGACACCCTCACCGCGATGACCGAGAGCAGGAGTACGCCGGCGGCGATGCCCAGGTAGCCCGTCACACCGCCCACTCGACCTCCAGGCCGTCGTCCCGCGACATCACTCGACGGGGTCATTCTCCCCGGTGCCACCGAAATGGACGAATCCGGCACCCCACGCAGCGTCACCAGCCGAACGTCGCTAGCGCGAACCATGCGCGACCGTGCATGTTGACTTCTCGGGTCCGCCGCCCCGGTCACCTCCACACCCTGCGGGAGACACACCGTGAAGCTGCGAACGATCACCATCGCGCTGGCCACCGCCGGCGCGCTCCTCGGCTCGGGCCTCGGCGCGGCCACCGCCGCGCCGCCGCCCGCCGCCCTGGCCGGGCCGAACATCCCGGTCTCGGCCGTGCAGGCCGACCTGGGCCAGCTCCAGAGCATCGCGACCGCCAACGGCGGCAACCGGGCGCACGGCCGTCCCGGCTACCTGGCGTCGGTGAACTGGGTGAAGTCCAAGTTGGACGCCGCCGGGTTCACCACCAGGGTGCAGTCGTTCACCAGCAACGGTGCCACCGGCTACAACCTGATCGCCGACTGGCCCGGCGGCGACACGAACAACGTGGTCATGCTCGGCGGCCACCTCGACAGCGTGACGGCCGGTCCGGGCATCAACGACAACGGCACCGGCTCGGCGGGCCTGCTGGAGGTCGCGCTGGCCGTGCGGTCCACCGGGTTCCAGCCCACCAAGCACCTGCGCTTCGCGTGGTGGGGCGCGGAGGAGCTGGGCCTGGTCGGCTCCACGTACTACGTCAACTCGCTGTCCACGACGGACCGTTCGCGGATCGACGCGTACCTGAACTTCGACATGATCGGCTCGCCGAACCCGGGCTACTTCGTCTACAGCGCGTCCGGCCAGCCGTCGGGCTCGCTGGCGCTCCAGCAGACGTTGCAGGGCTACTTCAGCTCGATCGGCGTGCCCACCGAGCTGACCAGCGTGGGCGGGCGGTCCGACCACGCGGCGTTCGCGCGGGCCGGCATCCCGGTCGGCGGCACGTTCACCGGGGCCGAGGGCATCAAGACCTCGGCGCAGGCGCAGAAGTGGGGCGGCTCGGCGGGCGTGGCGTTCGACCGCTGCTACCACCGCTCGTGCGACACCTCGTCGAACGTGAACGCGACCGCGCTGGACCGCAACACCGACGCCATCGCGCACGCGGTGTGGACGCTGGCGGCCTAACCGTTCAGCAACCGCGCCAGCACCTCGGCCGCACCGGCCGGGGCGGGGTCGACCTGCACGACCTTGTCCCGGCCGCGCTCGCCCGCGACCACCTCGACGTCCTGCTTGCGCACCCCGAACGCCTTGGCCAGCGCCTTGCGCACGGCCTCGTTCGCCTTGCCCTCCACCGCCGGCGCGGCGACCGCGACGACCAACGCGCCGTCACCCCACCGGCCGCCGACGGCCTCGCGCTTCGCGCCGGGCTTGACCCGGACGCCGAACCGGAACGCCTCAGCCACGGCCCAGCACCACGGTCACCGTCTCCTCCAGCAGCGCCCGCCGCCCCCCGACCGCGTCCGGGGTCGCCGACAGCAGCTGCGCCTGCCCGAGGTAGATCGAGTAGGCCAGCACGGCCCGCCGCCGCGCCACGTCGGCGTCGAACCCGAGCGCGACGAACAGCTCCTCCATGTAGGCGATGCGGCGCTCGGTGACGCGGCCCAGCACCGGCGCGACCGCCGGGTCGTCCTTGGCCGCCAGCATGGCCAGTTCCACGGCGCTGTGCCGGACGTCCTCCAGCACGGTGGCGAACAGCAGCCGCAGCTTCTCCAGCGGCCCGGGCGCCGACTCGACCAGTTCGATCACGGCCTCGGTGTGCTCGCGCTCCCACCGTTCGAGGGTGGCCTTGAGCAGGGCTTCCCGGTTGGGGAAGTGCCAGTAGGCGCTGCCCTTGGTCGCCCCGAGGCGGGCCGCGAGCGGTTCCACCGCGACCGCCGCGACGCCGCCCTCCGCCAGCGCCCGCAGGGCCACCCCGGTCCAGTCGTCACGCGTCCGCCGTGCCATGACTCCATACGCTACCGTACGGTCAGCGGACCATACGGTCCCGTACGGAAGTGGGGGTTGTGATGATCGAGAACGTGCACACCCGGCTGTTCCCGGATGGCGAAGGGCTGGTCGACCGGGTCGTGGAGCTGTGGCCGTCCGACCGCTGGCCGCCGCTGGTGCTGGACCGGCCGCTGGGCGTCGGCGCGGACGGCGGCCACGGCTTCGTGCGCTACCGCTGCACCGCGTACGTGCCCGGGCAGCGGGCCGAGTTCGCGTTCGACCCGGCGATCGGGGTGGTGGGCACCCACGTACTGGAGTCGGTGCCGGGCGGGTTGCGGCACACTCTGACCGGTCGGCCGCACGGCCTGATGCGGCTGGGGTGGCCGCTGGCCGTGCGGTGGCTGCACGACGCCCTCATCGAGGACCTGCTCGACAACGCGGCCCACGCCGCGGGCCACCCGCCCGTCCGTCCGGCCAGGTGGTCGGCGTGGGTCCGGCTGCTGCGCGCGGTCGGGAAGAGGGCGGCCCGGCAGCCCGCTTGACCGGATTTCCTCCACAACCCCCGGTCTCGTCCGTCTACCCGGTACCGGGACCAGAGGGGGGAGGGTTCGTGACGCCGGAGGATCCCGACGACCACGCGGCCACCTTCAGCGACTTCTACCACCGGGAGCGCACCCGGCTGTTCCGCTTCGCGGCGGTGATGTCGCCCCATTTGGACCACGAGTCCGCGGTGCAGGAGGCGTTCGTCGGCGCGTGGCGGAACTGGCCGGTGATCGCTCCCGCGTCCAGACGTGCTTGGCTGGTGAAGACGATCCGCAACCTGCTGGTGGACCAGGCCCGCCGGCGGGAGCGGCCGGGCGACCTGACCGACGAGGTGGTCGCCCGGCAGCGCGGCACGTACCGGATCCTGGTGCCCAAGCAGCGGGACGCCGAGGCGTGGCACGAGCTGGTCAGCACGCTGGCGGCCGTCGCGAACCTGCCGGACCACCTGCGCACCGCGCTGGTGCTGCGGTTCTGGGACTTCGACGACGACGAGATCGCCGACGTGCTGGGCTGCCGGCGGGCGTCCGTGCGGCGGTACGTCTCGCACGCGCGGGCCCGCGTCAGCGAGCAGGTCGGCAACGAGGAGCGTCGGGTGCGCGGCCCCCAGCGCGGGAAGGAGACGCCATGAGCGACGAGCTGGATCCCCGGCTCGACCACCTGCGCGCCGAACTGGTCGAAGCCATCCCGGAGGATCCCGGCTCCGACGACCTCGGCGTGGCCGCGATCATGGCGCAGGCCTCGCGGTACGAGCGGCAGGCCGCGCTGGTCGAGGCGGCACGGGCCGGGTCGCGGGCCGCCCTGGACTCGTTGGTGGCCGAGCTGACCCCGTTGGTGTGGCACGTGGCCAGGGGCAACGGCCTGGACCAGCTCACCGCCGAGGACGTCGTGCAGACGGTGTGGCTGAGCCTGCTGCGCCACCTGGATCGGCTGACCGAGCCGAGGGCCGTGGCCGGCTGGCTGATCGTCGCCACCCGCCGCGAGGCGCAACGGGCGTGGCGCGACCTCAACGGCCGCCCGGCCCTGTCCACCGACTCCGCCGTGGACATGCCGGACGACCGCTGGCTGCCAGAACCGGAAGCCCTGCGTGACGACCGTGATCGGCGGCTCTGGCGCGCGTTCAACTCCATGCCCCGGCGTTGCCAGGAACTCCTCCGGCTGACTGTTCTCGCCGGCCGGGCCGAATACCGGGCAGTGGCCGAAACCTTGTCCATGCCGCGCGGGTCCATCGGGCCGACTCGGGGACGTTGCCTGAATCAGTTGAAGGCGCGGTTGGAGCAGGACGACGTGCGCTGACGGGGCTCAGCCGACCGCGAGTCGGACGCGGTGAAGCAGCTCACGCACCTCGGGCAGGTGGACGTGCGGATGGCCGGCGGTCACCAGTTGCCTGAGGGCGTCGTTCACGCGATCGGACCGCACAGCGCCGACCGACTCGACGGCGTCGTGCCCCAGCTCGACGGCGTGACGGGGGTCGTCGCGGGCCATCATCAGCGCCGCCAGGTTGGCCTTGGCGAGCGCCTTGCCACGGGAATGGCCTTCCGGGAACCGCGCGATCGACGCGGTCAGCCGATCACGCGCCTCACCGTGGTCGCCGCCGTTCAGCGCCAGGTGCACCAACGCCCGCCCGCAGTCGCGTTCCAGGTGCGCCTCGTCGTAGTACGCAAGCCAGGGGGGCTCATCACCGGACGACGCGGCGAACAGCTCTCCGGCCTTGCCGATGGCCGCGCGGCAGTCCACCCCGCGCGAGGTGCCGCTGAGTGCCAGTGCCCGTGCGTGGCGCGTCCGCACCACAGCCCCGACCTTCGGGCTCAACCGGTCGGCACGCACCAGCGCCATCTCGGCGAAGTCCAGCGCGTCCTCCGCACGGCCCCGGTGCACCGAGAGGTTGGCCAGACCGGACCGCGCCTTGGCCCGCATAGCCCAGTCCCCCGACTCGGTGGCGCAGCCGACGCTGAACCTGAAGGCGCGCTCAGCCTCGCGATGCAGCCCGGCGTCGAAGCAGAGGCCGGCCGCGGTGTCTGCCAGCTCCGCGACGGCGGCGAACAGCTCGTCCCGCACGCGCGTGCTCGCGAACGTCCCTTCGGTGAGCTCGGCGGACGCCGCCAACTGGGCGACCACAGCGCGTGCCGACAGCCCGCCGCCGTACTGGTGGTCCTGGCTCGCGAACATCCTGGCCAGGTGTCGCACGTGGTCGACTTCCGCCTGACCGATCCGCCTCGTGCCACCGACCGCCTGAGCGCTGAACGCCGCGAGGGGGTCGGTCAGGGCGACGCCCATGACCGAGCCGGCAAGCACTCGAAGGAAAGCCTTGCGTTCCACGTCGTCCCCACCTTCCGGGTGTCGGGGTGAGGCCACGGTAGCGAGACGGGACCGCGTGCTGAAGAAGCCGAGCTCGCGGTCCGTGGCAACGTCGAGCACTACGCGCAGTGCGTCCCGGTAGCTCCGGTGCGGCCACCGGTGCACGCCGCGTTCGAGCTTGCCGACATAGTCGGCGTCCATCGCGCCGATCCGCCCCGTCGCCGCTTCGACCTGTGCGTTGGCCAGGTCGGCGAGCTGCGCCTGCGTCAGGCCGGCCACTTCACGCGCCACGCGCAACGCCTCGTTCCGCTCGATCCGCATCTCCGCCCACCCGTGGTCGATCGAACACCCAGGGTAACGGTCCACCACTCCACGGCCGGCTGATCTTGGGCAACCCTCCGGACAACTCTCCGGGTCGGCGGTGACTTCCGCGGAGCTTGATCGTCTCCTGGCCCGCCTCGGTTCCCGGCGCCCCCAGCCGCGGACAGGCTGCCCATGTCCGCCTCACCCACCCAAGGCGGCGTCGAGACTAGGGAGACAACCGTGCCGGAAGCCTCATGGACCGCGGAGGACAGCCGCCGATTGGCATTGGCGTACGCCGGACTCGACTGGCCGGTCATACCAGGAGCGGTGTGGTGCGACGGGGCATTCCTCGATCCCGTGGACGGTCTGCCGGCCGACAGGATCATGCGTCAGCCCATCGCTCCGCGACCACCGATCCGGAGTTGGTGCGGGCGTGGTGGTCGGCGCCGAGCCTCCATCCACCGACGGTGCTCGCCGTTACAGGCGCGCGGTTGGCTGCCGTGTCGGTGTACGAATCACGGGTTGACGCGATCGTGGGACACCCCGGGTTCACCACCAAGCCGACGCCGGTGTTCGCCATCCCCGGGATGCCCATGGCCTACTTCCTGGTGAAGCCACCATGTTCGATCACCGTGGACCGCGACGAAGTGCGTGTACTGGCGGAAGGCACGACGCTGCCGCTCCCACCGGCGACGATCGGGAACACCGCCGCCCTGTGGCTGGTCTCCCCCGAAGAAGCGGGCAACACCATGCTGCTCGGCGACGAGTTCGAGGCCCTGCTCGGTGCGGTGGAAAGGGTCGGCGCGTGAACGGGCCGGAAGAGTTCGCTGCCCGGGTGCGGCAGCTCGCGGTGCAGGAGGCACCCCGCTTGTTCGCCATCGTGGAGGAGTACGGCGGACAGCAGGAAGCCCGAGTCGCCGGATACGGGCTCGCCTACCCCGACCACGCGGACGTCAACTCGGTCGAGGGCGACTTCCGCCTGAGTTCCGAGAGCCCGGAGAACGCCCGAGCGATCTTCGAGATCAGCTCTCGGTCGTCGGGTGCGCGCAACCACCTGGTGTGGCTCGACTGACGCGACCTCCACCGTAGACCGAGTGCTATCGACCCCAACCCGCCTCCGGGGGTCGCGGATCAGCGCCCGCGACCCCCCGGCGGCACGTCAGACCCGGGCGACCGCGACCCGCACCTTCTGGCCCTCGCCGACCACGCCGTCCGCCGCCCCCTCGGCGACCTCGCCGTAGGACACCGACTCGCCCAGCGTCTCGTCCTTCACGAACGCCTCGAAGCGGCGCACCGCGTCCTGTACCCCGGCCGGTAGCTGGAGCGTCAACGAGATCCGGTCCGACACGTCCAGACCGGCGTCCTTGCGCGCCTGCTGCACCACCCGCACCAGGTCGCGCGCGACGCCCTCGGCCGCCAGCTCCTCGGTCACGACGGTGTCCAGCACGACCAGCCCGCCGCTGTTCGGCAGCGCCGCCGTCGCGCCCTTGTCGGTGGCGACCAGCCGCTGCTCGTACTCCTCCGGGAACAGCTCGATCCCGGCGGCCACGACGCGACCGTCCACCTCCTGCCAGTCACCGGCCTTCACGGCCTTGATGACCTTCTGCACGTCCGGCCCCAACCGGGGACCGGCGGCGCGCGCGTTGACGGCCAGTTGGAAGTGCCCGTGCGCGTCCACGTCGGTGGTCAGCTCGACCTCCTTGACGTTGACCTCGTCCCGCAGCACCCCGGTGAACGGCTCCAGCTGCGCCACGTCGGCCGCCGCGATCACCAGCTTCGCCAGCGGCAGCCGCACGCGCAGCTTGTTCGACTTGCGCAGCGACAGCGCGGTCGACGCCACCTGCCGCACCTGGTCCATCGCGGTCACGAGGGCGTCGTCGGCGGGCAGCTCGGCGGCCGACGGGTAGTCGGCCAGGTGCACCGACCGTCCACCGGTCAACCCGCGCCACACCGACTCGGTGGTCAGCGGCAGCAGCGGCGCGGCCACCCGGCACACGACCTCCAGCACGGTGTGCAGCGTGTCGATCGCGTCCTGGTCGCCGGACCAGAACCGGTCGCGCGAGCGCCGCACGTACCAGTTGGTCAGCACCTCCAGGAACTCCCGGATCGACGCGCACGCGCCCGAGACGTCGTAGCCGTCGAGCTGCGCGGTCACCCCGGCCACCAGGTCGTGCGCCTTCGCCAGCACGTACCGGTCCAGCACGTGCTGCGAGTCGGTCCGCCACTTCCCCTCGACCCCGTCCGCGTTGGCGTACAGGGCCAGGAAGTACCAGGAGTTCCACAACGGCAGCACGGCCTGCCGCACCGCGTCGCGGATGCCGCGCTCGGTCACCACCAGGTCGCCGCCGCGCAGGATCGGCGACGCCATGAGGAACCACCTCATCGCGTCGGACCCGTCGCGGCTGAACACCTCGTTGACGTCCGGGTAGTTCCGGCGCGACTTGGACATCTTCTGCCCGTCGTCGCCCAGCACGATCCCGTGCGCCACGCAGTTGCGGAACGCGGGCCGGTCGAACAGCGCCGTGGCCAGCACGTGCATGGTGTAGAACCAGCCGCGCGTCTGGTTGTTGTACTCGACGATGAAGTCGCCCGGGTAGTGGTCCTCGAACCACTCGCGGTTCTCGAACGGGTAGTGCACCTGCGCGAACGACATCGAGCCGGACTCGAACCAGCAGTCCAGCACCTCCGGCACCCGCCGCATGGTCGACTGCCCGGTCGGGTCGTCCGGGTTCGGCCGGGTCAGCTCGTCGATCGTGGGCCGGTGCAGGTCGGTCGGGCGCACGCCGAAGTCGCGCTCCAGCTCGTCCAGCGAGCCGTAGACGTCCACCCGCGGGTACGCCGGGTCGTCCGACACCCACACCGGGATCGGCGAGCCCCAGAACCGGTTGCGGGAGATGTTCCAGTCGCGGGCGTTCTCCAGCCACTTGCCGAACTGGCCGTCCTTGACGTGCTCGGGCACCCAGTTGATCTGCTGGTTCAGCTCGACCATGCGGTCCTTGAACCGCGTGACCGCGACGAACCACGACGACACCGCGCGCTGGATCAGCGGGTTGTCGCACCGCCAGCAGTGCGGGTACGGGTGGTCGTAGGTCTCGTGGCGCAGCAGCAGGCCCGCTTCCTTCAGGTCGCGGATGATCGCCTTGTTCGCCTCGAACACCTGCTGGCCCTCGTACGGCGGCACCTCGGCGGTGAACCGGCCGTGCGCGTCGACCGGCACGACGACCTCGATGCCCGCCGCGTCGGTGACGACCTTGTCCTCCTCACCGAACGCGGGCGCGATGTGCACCACGCCGGTGCCGTCCTCGGTGGTGACGTAGTCGGCGGCCAGCACCTGGTGCGCGTTCTCCCGGCCGAGGAAGAAGCCGAACGGCGGCGTGTACTTGCGCCCGACCAGGTCGGCGCCCTTGCAGCGGGCCACGACCGGCGGCTCCTCGCCCAGCTCGCGGGCGTACGCGGCGACGCGGGCCTCGGCCAGCAGGTAGCGCTCGCCGTTCGCCTCGACCGTCACGTAGTCCACGTCCGGGTGCACGGCGGCGGCCAGGTTGGACGGCAGCGTCCACGGCGTGGTCGTCCAGATCAGGGCCAGCTCGCCGGTCTCCAGGCGCAGGCCGACGGTCACCGCCGGGTCCTGCCGGTCCCGGTAGGTGTCGTCCATCTTCGTCTCGGTGTTGGACAGCGGCGTCTCGCAGCGCCAGCAGTACCAGAGCACCCGGAAGCCCTCGTAGACCAGGCCCTTGTCCCACAGGGTCTTGAAGGCCCACATGACGCTTTCCATGAAGTCCAGGTCGAGCGTCTTGTAGTCGTTGTCGAAGTCCACCCAGCGGGCCTGCCGGGTCACGTAGTCGCGCCACTGGTCGGTGTAGCGCAGCACCGACGTGCGGCACGCCTCGTTGAACTTCTCGATGCCGAACGCCTCGATCTCGCTCTTGGACGAGAACCCGAGCTGCTTCTCGGCCTCCACCTCGGCGGGCAGGCCGTGGGTGTCCCAGCCGAAGCGCCGCTCGACGTGCTTGCCGCGCATGGTCTGGTAGCGCGGGATGAGGTCCTTGACGTAGCCGGTGAGCAGGTGGCCGTAGTGCGGCAGGCCGTTGGCGAACGGCGGGCCGTCGTAGAAGACGAACTCGTTGGCCCCGTTGTCCCCGGCGGGCCGTGCGTCGATCGACGCCTGGAACGTCCCGTCGGACTTCCAGAAGTCGAGCACGCCCTCTTCGAGGGCGGGGAAGGACGGCTGGGAGGGAACGGAACCCTCGCCTGCCTTCGGGTAGGCCATCGTGCTGCTCCTCGCGTGCGTCCAACCGGCTCACGGGGACGACACGCCGGTCACGGCGCACCGCGGTACCACCCCGCTTGCCAGGGCGCGAAGGCTCTGGCCTCTCGTCGACGGCTGTGACGGGCCGCACCCGTCCGGTTCTACTGGGGCTCGCGCCCGTTCTTCCGGAGGCTCCCCGGTGATGGCCGGATCAACGCCGTGCTACCACCAAGGGTAACCACCCGCGCAAACCGCTTTGAGTAGTTCCCCCCATGCCGCCCTCCCCCGGCCCTCGGGAGCCTGGGAGGACGGGCCCCGCCCGGGGTCCGCCGAACGAGGGGGAACACCCGTGCAGCGAACGATCGCGCTGATGCTGGCCGCGGCGGCCGTGCCCGCCCTGGTCTTACCCGCCGCGGCGGCTCCGGCCGTCGCCCAGGAGGACCGCGTGGCCACGTTCACGTTCCACGCGGAGGCCGGGGCGTACCCGGTGGACGGTTGGGGCGCGTCCTACTCCACCCCGCAGGACGACGTCCGGGTCTGGGAGAACGCCGAGCACGCGCTCAGGTTCGACGAGGACTCGCCGTCCTCGAACGCGGAGTACGTCGCCGTGACGCTGGCCGCACCCGGCAACGCGCCGTTGCGGGTGGGCACCTACACCGACGTGCGGATCCGACCGACCGCGACCAACCCGGGGCTGCTGGTGGTCTCACGGGGCCTGGCCTGCGAGCCGGTGCACGGCAGCTTCACCATCACCGGCATCGAGCGCGACCCCGTCACGGGTCGGCTGACCGACGTGGACGTGGAGGTGGAGCAGCGCTGCGGCGCGCCGGACGCGCCCCCGTTCACCGCGCGTGCCACGTTGAGCAGCTAGCACGGTGTTGAGCAGCTAGGACGGTTCGGGCGACTGGCCCGCGGCACGCTCGCGCGCCGCGAGGCCGGCGTCCGGCCGGCACACCGCGCACGGCGTGAAGCCCAGGTGCCGCGCCTCGTTGATCGGCAGACCCAGCGACGGCCGGGCCGCCAGCCACGAGCAGTCGGCCAGGTGGTAGCGGGGGCGCTCGTCCAGCACCCGCACCTCGTCCGTGAGTTCGCTCACGATCAAGGCGTCGGCCGCGTCGGTGTCCTCCTCGCCAGGCTCGGAAAATGCCTGATCGGGTGGACTTTTCGGAGGCTCGTCCCCGGCACCCTCCGACTCGACCGGGTGATCACCAGCGCTAACCTGGTGATCGACAACCGCGGTGCCGGCAGCCCCGGGGCCCGACCGGCGGCGGAGCCACCAGTCGAGCACCAGGACCGCGGCAGCGGCCCCGCTCGCACCCACGGACAACCAGGCCCAGTGCGTCTGGGCGCTGGTCAGCGCGGGCACGAGCAACCCCAGGGCTGCCAGCACCAACAGCAGGACTATGTAGAGCACGTGCAGCAGACTAGATCAGCAACGCCGATCAGCCGGCTTCGGCGCGCGCCCCGAAGGAGTACCCACCCTGCTGGCGGCCGTCGGACGGCGCGGCGGGGCCGCGGTCCTGCAGGTCGCGCAGCGACGACTCGAGCATGGTCTTGAGCCTGGTGCGGTACTCGCGCTCGAAGGTCTGCAGCTTGTCGATCTGCTTCTCGAGCGTGTTCTTCTCCTGGGTGATGTTGCCCATCACCTCGGCGTGCTTGCGCTGCGCGTCGCGGTCGAGCGCGCTGGCCTTCTCGCGGGCCTGCCGCTCCAGCGTCTCGGCGCGGGTTCGCGCGTCGTTGAGCATGGTCTCGGCACGCGTGCGCGCCTCGTTGACCATCGTGTCGGCCTTGGCTCGCGCCTCGGACAACAGCTGCTCGGACTTGGTCCGGGCCTCCGACAGCATCCCGTCGGCCTCGGCCTTGGCCTCACCGGTGAGCCGGTCGGCCATCTCCTGGGCCAGGCCGAGCACCTTGGCGGCCTGGACGTGGTGGTCGCCACCACCGCCGGGCGAGGTCTGCTCCAGCGCCGAAGGGGGCGGCACCGGTGCGAGCCTGCGGGGCTCGTCCACGACGCGGCTCGGGCCGACGCCTGCGGCAACCTTCGCCCGGGCGTCTTCGAGGTCGGCACGCGCGGTCTCGACCTGCTGGTCGAGCTGCTCGACCTGCTGGCGCAGGTCGTTGTTCTCCTCGATCAGGCGGGCCAGTTCGCCCTCAACCAGGTCGAGGAACGCGTCCACCTCGTCCTCGTTGTAGCCCCGCTTGCCAATCGGCGGCTTGCTGAACGCGACGTTGTGCACGTCCGCGGGGGTCAACGGCATCAGATCACCTCACGCACTCCTGGGCTGTGGACATCCCTGGTCCCCTCACCTGGGATCGGCTACTCGCATCAGAATGATAACGACCAGCAACAGCACAATAATGGACAAGTCCAGACCGATGCCGCCGATCCGCACGGTCGGGATGAGCCGACGCAGCAAGCGGACCGGAGGATCGGTCACGGTGTAGACGGTCTCAAGCGCCACCGCGACCCCGCCCGCAGGCCGCCATCCCCTGGCGAAACTACGGACGAGCTCCACGACGACACGCGCCGTGAGCAGCAGCCAGAACGAGAACAACACGTAGTAGACCACGAGCCAGAGGGCATCCACATGCTCAACTGTGCCACCACTCAGCCCTGGTTGAGGAACCCGCCCTCCGCGAGTCGCCTGCGGTCCTCCGCGGTGACGTCGATGTTGGGAGGTGAGAGAAGGAACACCTTGTTGGTGACCTTGTCGATCGAGCCGCGCAGCGCGAAGGCCAGACCGGCCGCGAAGTCCACCAGCCGCTTGGCGTCCGCGTCGTCCATGTCGGTGAGGTTCATGATCACCGGGGTGCCGTCGCGGTAGTGCTCGCCGATGGTCCGCGCCTCGTTGTAGCTGCGCGGGTGCAGCGTGGTGATGCGGCCGAGCGGGGTGCTCGCGGGCTCGGGGGCGGGCCGCAGCCTGCCCACGGGCTCGCGCTGCGGCTCCACGGCCAGCGCGCCGTGCGTGTCCGGCGTCCAGGGTCGCCGTGCCGCCCTCGGGCCGCGCTCGGGCTCGTAGCCCTCGGCGTCGTCGAGTTCGGCGCGGTAGCCGTTGAACGAGCGCCGGCGGGCCGTGCGCTGCTCCGGGTACGGCTCGTAGTCGTCCGCGTCGGCGTACTCGGACCGGTAGTCCGCGTAGCGCCGGTCGTCCTCGTAGGCGGCCGGGTCGTCGGCGTACTCGGCGGGAACCATCCCGAAGTAGGCCTTCAGCTTGTGAAACCCGCTCATGGCTTGAGCCCTTCCTCCGCCGAGATCCCTACCCGAAGGACGTCGCGGCCGTCCCAGAGGTTCCGGACAGTTACGGCGAGGCTAGTCTCCGGCTGCCCAGCAACGCTGTTCCGACACGCACGCACGTGGATCCGTGCGCTATCGCATCCTCCAGGTCACCGCTCATCCCCGCCGAGATCACGGTCGCACCGGGATGATCGACCCGCAAGCGGGTTACCGCTTCATATAGAGCGGCAAACGCCTGCTGTGGAGACATCCCAAGGGGTGCGACGGTCATCACACCCCGCAAAATAAGTTCACTCGAACGTGCTACGTGATCGGCGAGTCGCGGAAGGTCACCGATCGGGTGGCCGCCGCGGGCCTCGTCGCCGTCGATGCTCACCTGGAGGAGCACCTCGGTCGGCTCGGTCGCGGCCTTGGCGATGGCGTCGGCGAGGCGGACGGAGTCGACGGTGTCGATCCGGTCGGCCCAGCGCAGGACCGACTTGGCCTTGTTGCGCTGGAGCGAGCCGACCATGTGCCACTTGGCCGTGGCGTCCGGGCGCAGCTCGGCGAACTCGGCGGTCTTGCGGCTCGCCTCCTGGTCGCGGTTCTCGGCGAACGCGGTGAGGCCGAGGTCGCTGAGGATCGCGACGTCCTGCGCCGGGAACGTCTTGGTGACGGCCAGCAAGTCGACCTCATCGGGTGATCTCCCGACGGTCGCGCAGGCCTTGGCGATGCGGTCCTTGACCTCGGCCAGCGACAGCGCCAGCTCTTCGCGCCGGTTCACGACTCCATCCAGATGACGCCCGCGAGCCGGCCCGTTCCCGGGTCACGGCGGTGGCTGAACAGGGACTTCTCCTCGACCGTGCAGCGGGGGTCGACGCCGATCTTGCCCACGCCGGCGTCGGCGAGCTGCTGCCACAAACCGGCGCGCAGGTCGAGGGCGGGCTTGCCGGCTCGGGTCTTGGTGGCGCTGCCGGGCAGGTGCTTCTCGACGTCGTCGCGCATGGCGGCGGGGACTTCGTAGCACTGGCCGCAGACGGCCGGGCCGAGCAGCACCTCGACGTGCTCCTTGCGCGCGCCCAGCTCGACCATGCGGTCCAGGGTCGCCGGGAGGACGCCGACCCGTGCGCCGACGCGGCCGGCGTGGACGGCGGCGATCACGCCCGCCTCGGGGTCGCCGAGCAGCACCGGCACGCAGTCGGCCGTGAGCACGACCAGCCCGAGCCGTTCCCGCTTCGTCACCACGGCGTCCGTGGCTTCCAGCGGCTCGTGCACCGGCCCGTCCACGACGGCGACCGTGCGGCCGTGCACCTGCTCCATCCAGACCAGCCGGTCGGGTTCGAGCCCGATCCCCTCGGCGAGCCGCTTGCGGTTGGCCTCGACGGCGGCCGGGTCGTCACCGACGTGGTCGCCCAGGTTGAACGAGTCGTAGGGAGGTTTCGACACGCCGCCTTCGCGGGTGGTCAGGACACGACGGATGCGCACCCCCCAAGCTTCCCAGACCCGAGAGTCCTGCGTTCACGCCGCGAGAGTCCAACCCTCAGCCCGCGAGAGTCCAACGCTCAAGACGCGAGAGTCCTACGTCCAGAACCCCTGAATTCAACGTTCAGGACCCCCGAGCTCGACCTTCAGGCCACCTCGGGCGGTGCTGAGCGTTGAACTCGGGGGTCCTGGACGTAGGACTCTCGCGGGCTGGAGGTAGGACTCTCGCGGGTCAGCGGCGCATGAAGGGAGGGACGTCGACCTCGTCGTCGGGGTCGTCGGTCACCGGGACGGCACGGCTCGGCAGCGAGCCGCTGGTGCCACCCGGCACGCCCGGCGACAGCGACCTCGGCATGGTCGGCTGCGGCGTGGCGTAGGACGGCTGGCCGTTGCCCTGGCCGGACTGCGGCTGCTGCGGCACGGTCGGCCGCGGCGGCACGACCTGCTGCTCCACCTGCGCCACGGGCTGCTGGACCTGGTGCACCTGCTGCACCGGCTGCGGTTGCTGGACCTGCGGCACCGGCTGGGGCTGCGGGTCGTGGTTCACCTGACCCGCGGTGGCCGAGGCCACGGGCGTGCCGCGCGGCGGGCTGGACAGAGCCTGGGGCTCCAACTTCTTGTGGGTCGGCCCGCCACTGTCAAAACCCGCCGCGATCACCGTCACCCGGACCTCGTCGCCGAGCGAGTCGTCGATGACCGTACCGAAGATGATGTTCGCGTCGGGGTGCGCGGCCTCCTGCACCAGCGAGGCCGACTCGTTGATCTCGAACAACCCGAGGTCGCTGCCACCGGCGATCGAGAGCAGCACGCCGTGCGCGCCCTCCATCGAGGCTTCCAGCAACGGCGAGTTGATGGCCTTCTGGGCGGCCTGCACCGCCCGGCCCTCGCCCCGCGCCGAGCCGATGCCCATCAACGCGCTGCCCGCGCCGGACATGACGGACTTCACGTCGGCGAAGTCGAGGTTGATCAGACCGGGCGTGGTGATGAGGTCGGTGATGCCCTGCACACCGGACAGCAGCACCTCGTCCGCGGAGCGGAACGCGTCCATCAGCGAGACGCCGATGTCGCCGAGCTGGAGCAGCCGGTCGTTCGGGATCACGATGAGGGTGTCGCACTCGTTGCGCAGCGCCTGGATGCCTTCTTCGGCCTGCTTGGCGCGGCGCTTGCCCTCGAACGAGAACGGCCGCGTGACCACACCGATGGTCAACGCGCCGAGCTTGCGGGCGATCGAGGCGACCACGGGCGCGCCACCGGTGCCCGTGCCACCGCCCTCGCCGGCGGTCACGAACACCATGTCCGCGCCCTTGAGGACTTCCTCGATCTCTTCGCGGTGGTCTTCGGCGGCCTTGTGGCCGACTTCGGGATTGGCGCCTGCTCCGAGGCCGCGGGTGAGCTCGCGGCCGATGTCGAGCTTCACGTCGGCATCCGACATGAGCAGCGCCTGGGCGTCGGTGTTCACCGCGATGAACTCGACGCCCTTGAGCCCGACCTCGATCATGCGGTTGACGGCGTTGACACCGCCACCGCCGATGCCGACGACCTTTATCACCGCGAGGTAGTTGTGCGGGGGCGTCATCGGTCCGCCTTCCTGATCGTGTCCGTGCTCATGTGCTGGAGTGGATGACCACCGGTGTCACAGCCCGGACGGATCTCCACCCGGATTGAAACTCTCAACCAGAGGTTCAGAGTTATGTCAACCCCGTATGTTCCTGCTGGACGTTATGCATCGGCAATGCCTCGGTCCAGCAGCCACGCCGTGTTGTGTCCTGACCGGGTGAGCGGTGGCTACTCGCCGGTCACGCCGTCGAGCAGTTCCCGCACCACGTCCAGGTGCCCCGCGTGCCGACCCGTTTCCTCGATCATGTGGATCAGCACCCAGCGCACGGAAAGCCGCTCGTCGCCCCGGAACACCACCTCGTGGTCGAGGTCGAGGCCCGCGACGAGTTCCCGACTCGCCGTGCACTGCTCAGCGTAGTCGGCGATCAATCCCGAGATCGTCTCACCCGGCTCGATGCGCCAATCGGCGTCCGGGTCCTCACGGGTGTAAGGCGCGCGCGCGGGCTGTCCGGCCAACGCCACCTCGAACCAGTAGTGCTCGACCCAGCGCAGGTGCTTGACGATGCCCGCGGCCGTGTTGAGCTGCGACGGGAGCACCGAGCGGGCCGCGTCGGCGTCGGACAGCCCGGCGCACTTGAACTCGATCGTGCCGCGCAGGAAGTCCAGGAAACCGCACAGCAGGGCGCGTTCGTCGCCGGTGTACGGCAGTTGGATGCGGTTGTCCACCGGCGTCTGCGTCATCCCGGAAGTATCACCGCGCGGCGACGCCCGGACGATCGACTTTCGCGGATACGCCCTGTGGCGGGTTTCACCGCGCCGCGGGGTTTCAGGAGACGGTCGGCAGTTCCGGGCTGGACACGTCGAACACGCTGCCCTTGCGGGTCAGCAGGACCTCCAGCACGGCGGCCTTGCGGGCGGTGTCGTCCGACGAGCCCCAGCGGGCCTCGCGACCGCCGCCCAGGGCCAGCCGCACGTCCGACGGCGAGTCCGCCGTGACGGTCGACACGTCCTTGCGCAGCGACTCGGGCAGCTGCGTGAGCACGGCCACCGCCGCGGCCACCGCGTCCGGCGTCACCTTGAGCTCGGGAAGCCCCACCGGCGGCTGCACGACGGTCGCGTAGTCCTTGCCCGTCACGTCGACCAAGTGCGCGCCCTCGGGTGCCTTGATCACCGCGACCGGCTCCCGCTCGTCCACGGTGAGCCGCACCGTCCCGGGCAGGACCCGCTCCACCTCGACGCCGGCGACGCGCGGCAGCTCGCGGACCCGGCCGGCGACCGCGTCGACGTCCAGCCGCACCAGCGGCGTGCCCGGCTCGACCGCGGCGGCCGCGCGGACCTCGTCGGCGGTCAGGTCGAGGATGCCCCGCACCTGCACCTCGCGGACGCCGAGCGCGGGCGTGAACCAGACCGTGCAGACGACGACGGTCACCACCAGCATGACCAGGACCGCGCCCACCCGGCGGCGCACCACCTTGCGCCGGTACGCCTGCGCCCGCGAGGGTCGGCGGGAGGACGGGCGACGGCGCGCCGCCGGGCGGGAGCCGGCGTTGGCCGCGCCCGGACGACGACGCGCCGCCTGCGTGCTCATGCCCGGTCCAGCTCCCCGACGATCTCCGGCCCGAGCATGGTCACGTCGCCCGCGCCCATGGTCACCACCAGGTCGCCCTCCTCGACCATGCCCGCGACCAGCGCCGGCACCCGGTCGAACGACGGCTCGTAGACCACCTTGCCGACGTCCAGCGACACCAGGCCCGAGACCAGCGCGCCGCTGACGCCGGGCTCCGGCTCCTCGCGCGCCCCGTAGACGTCGAGCACCACGACCGCGTCGGCGGTGCTGAGCGCGGCGGCGAACTCCTCGGCGAACAGCCGGGTCCGCGAGTACAGGTGCGGCTGGAACACCACGACCAGCTTGCCGTCGCCCGCGACCGGGCGGGCGGCCGCGATCTGGGCGGCGACCTCGGTCGGGTGGTGGGCGTAGTCGTCGTACACCCGCACGCCCCTGGCCTGGCCCTTGAACTCGAACCGCCGCCGCACGCCGCCGAACGCGGCCAGCCCGGCCAGCACGCCCTCGCGGTCCGCGCCCAGCTCCAGCGCGGCGACCAGGGCGGCGATGGCGTTGGCCGCCATGTGCTCGCCGGGCACGGCCACGCGCACGTCCAGCACCTCGCCGTCCAGCTCGACCCTGGCCACGCCGCCGGAGTCGGCCGGCCGGTAGTCGACCAGGCGGACCGAGCCGGGGCCCTCGGCCATGCGGCCGTAGGGGCGGACCCGGATGCCGAGCTTGCCCGCCCGTTCGGCCAGCGCCGCCGAGCCGGGGTCGTCCGCGCACGCGATCAGCACGCCGTCGGGCCGGATGCGCTCCAGGAACGAGTCGAACACCGCCACGTACGCCTCGACGGTGCCGTGGTGGTCGAGGTGGTCGGCCTCGACGTTGGTCACGACCGCCACGGACGGCGCGAAGAAGAGGAACGAGCCGTCGCTCTCGTCGGCCTCGGCGACGAACACGCCACCGGTGCCCTGGTGGGCGTTCGCGCCGGACTCGTTGAGGTCGCCGCCGATGGCGAACGACGGGTCCATCCGGCAATGTTGCAAGGCGACCGTGAGCATGGAGGTGGTCGACGTCTTGCCGTGCGTGCCCGCGACGCACGCCACCCGGTGGTCGAGCATCAGCGCGGCCAGCGCTTCGGCACGCCGCAGCACCACCGCGCCGCGGGCGCGTGCCTCCACCAGCTCCGGGTTGTCCTCGCGGATCGCGGTGGACACCACGATCGCCGTCGGCCCGCCGGGAAGCTGGTCGAGGTTCACGGCGTCGTGGCCCACCGCGATCGCCGCGCCCTGGGCCCGCAACGCGAGCACGGTGCGCGAGTCCTTGGCGTCCGAGCCGGACACCTGCGCACCCCGGGCCAGGAGGATCCGGGCGATGCCGCTCATGCCCGCCCCGCCGATGCCGACGAGGTGCACGCGGTCCAGGACGTCGCTCACTTCTTGATCACCTCGAGCACCATGCGGGCCAGCACCTCGTCCGCCTCGCGGTGACCGGTGCTCAGCGTGGCGGCGGTCATCGCGGCCAGCCGGTTGCGGTCGGACACCAGCGGGACGACGTTCGCCGAGATCCACTCGGGCGTCAGCTGGTCGTCCGGGACCAGCAGGCCGCCACCCGCGGCGACCACGGGGCCCGCGTTGAGCGACTGCTCGCCGTTGCCGATCGGCAGCGGCACGAACACCGCGGGCAGGCCCACGGCGGACACCTCGGCCACGGTCATCGCGCCGGACCGGCACAGCACCGCGTCGGCCGCCGCGTAGGCCAGGTCCATCCGGTCCAGGTAGGGCACGGGCACGTACGGCGGCGCTCCCGGCACCGACTGCACCGCCACGGTGTTCTTGGGGCCGTGCGCGTGCAGCACCGCGATCCCGGCCTGGGCGAACGCGGAGGCGGCGCCGGAGACGGCGTTGTTGATCGACCGGGCGCCCTGCGAGCCGCCGAACACCAGCAGCGTCGGCGCGGTCGGGTGCAGGCCGAAGTGGGCGCGGGCCTGCTGGCGCAGCTCGGCGCGCTTGAGCGAGGTGATCGAGTAGCGCAGCGGGATGCCGATGATCTCGGCGTCGGTCAGGCCCGAGTCGGGCACGGCGGCGGCGACCCGTTCGGCGAACTTCGCGCCGACCTTGTTGGCCAGGCCCGCCTTGGCGTTGGCCTCGTGCACCACGATCGGCACCCGGCCGCGGGCGGCGAGGTACGCGGGCAGCGCGACGTAGCCGCCGAAGCCGACCACGACGTCCGCGCGGACCCGTTCCAGCACCTCGCGGGTGTGCTTGACCGCGCCGCGCACCCGCAGCGGCAGCTTCAACAGGTCCGGCGTCGGCTTGCGCGGCATCGGCACCGGCGGGATCAGCTCCAGCGGGTAGCCGCGGGCGGGCACGAGTCTGTTCTCCAGACCGCGTTCCGTGCCGAGCGCGACGACCCGCGCGTCGGGCCGGAGCCGCATGACCGCGTCGGCCAGGGCCAGGGCGGGCTCGATGTGCCCGGCGGTGCCGCCTCCGGCGACCACCACGCACGGTCCGGCCTGCTGGGGAACCCCGGTCACGCATTTCCTCCTCGCGTCGATGTACCGCTCACACCGGTACCGCTAACGCCCGTCACGCCGCCTGGACCGCGCGTCCCGGTCCTGGCCGGCCTTTCGGGATTCGCGACGACGGTACTCCGACGGCGGAGCGTGACGGCCGGCCATCCTCCGCTCGTCCACGGGCGGCGGCGCGGCCTTGCGCGTGCGGGGAGGCGGCGACGGCCGCACGGGGCGGCGCTTCGGCGGCGGCTTGTACACCTCGGGCGCGGGCAGCTTCAGCACCCCGCCGACCCGACCAGGGCCGAGGGACCGCAGCGCCGACACCGCGTCCGGCTCGTGGCGGGCGCAGTTGGCGAGGATGCCGAACACGAACATCGTCGTGACGACCGACGTGCCGCCGGAGGAGATCATCGGCAACGTGATGCCGGTGACCGGCAGCAACTGCACGACGTAGCCGATGTTGATCGCGGCCTGCGCGACCAGCCACACCGTCAGCGTCGCGGCCACCATGCGGATCCACGGGTCGGTGTTGCGCGCGGCGATCCGCAGGCCGACCACGGCGAGCAGGACGAACAGGCCCAGGACCAGGATGCAGCCGATGAACCCCAGCTCCTCGCCGATGACGGCGAAGATGAAGTCGCTGTGCACGTTGGGCAGGTAGCGCCACTTCGAGCTGCCGTTGGTGAGGCCCTTGCCGAAGAACCCGCCCTCGGCCAGCGCGTACAGCGCCTGCAACGCCTGGAGGCCCGCGCCCTGCGGGTCGGCCTCCGGGTTGAGGAAGGTCTGGACGCGCTGGAGCCGGTAGTCCGCGCCGAGCGCGAGCACCAGCGCGCCGGTGACCGCGCCGATCGCGATGATCCCGAAGATCCGCATGGGCGCGCCGACGAACCACAGCAGGCTGACCAGCACGACACCGAGCGTGATCGTGCCGCCGAGGTCGGGTTGCAGCATCACCAGCGCGAACACCAGCATCGCCACCGGCACGACCGGCACCAGCAGGTGGCGGTACTGGTCCAGCAGGGCGCGCTTGGTGACCAGGACGTGCGCGCCCCACAGCGCCAGGGCCAGCTTCGCCGGTTCGATCGGCTGGAACGAGACGGGCCCGATGGTGAACCACGACTGCGCGCCGCCCAGCACGGTGCCGAGCGGGGTCAGCACCAGGACCAGCAGGATCACGCAGACGAGCATCGCCATCGTGCTGCCGTGCCGGACCGTGCGCAGCGGTATGCGCAGGACGATCAGGAAGACGATCGCGCCGACGCCCACGTACAGCAGTTGCTTCTTGAACACGCTGTAGGCCGACGCGCCCTCCGCCACCTCGCCGGGCGCGGAGGCGGACAGCACCATGATCAGGCCGAGCACGGTGAGCATGCCGAAGATCGCGAGCAGCAGGTGGAAGTCCGCCAGGGGACGGCCGAGCCAAGCGGTCAACGACGTCCGCACCGCGACCACGCGCTTGCGCTGTGCTCTGGGCGGTCGCTCCCCCACCGGCTTCCGGTCCACCGCAGTCATGCGCCCATCGTCTCCCGCGCGACCCGGCGAACCCCGCCAATCGGCCGCGTGTCGCCCGAGGTGACCGTGATCAAGGTCAATCACCCGTCCAGGTAGATGGCACCGGTGCGAGTTTCAAGGTAGTTTGCAACTATGCCCATCTCGGCGTCCGAGATCAACTTCAGCGACCTGTCGAACAAGCCGGCCGACTCCGTCCGCAAGCTCCAGGAGTCGCCGAGCCGGACGCTGCTCGTGCACCGCCGCGGTGATGAAGAGGACCTGGTGCTCACCACGGCCAGCAGGGCCGAGGAGGTGCGCGAGGTCATCTCGACCACGACCGCGCTCTTCGTGGCGCTGATGCAGCACAGCGAGGGCGTCCGGGAACTCGTGACCGACGTGATGCCCAAGGCGTTCCCGTGGGTGCGGTTCCTGCCGCGCGAGGACATGCAGGCGTTCGTCGTGGAACTCGTGGAGACGCTGGAGGCGGCCGACTCGCTGGGCACCCCGGCTCCGGTCACGCAGCTCATCAGCGCCTGGCAGCACACCGCCGAGGTCCACGCCGATCCGCGGCTCCTCGCGATCCTGCGCCAGGACGGCGAAGACCTGGGTGACGTCCCGGCACCGGGAGCAACCACCGCGTGAGCCCGAAGAAAGGCGACCCGGTCGCACCGCCGGCCGTGGGCGCGGAGTGGCGCGTTCGTTACTGCACCAACTACGCGATCAAGGGTTGGCAGGATCTACAAACCCGGGGCAGACAAGGGACTTGCGGGAGACGCGAGATCTCATGCGCCATGGTCCCGGCCCAGAGCGGACAAGCCGACCAATCGACACCGCCAACCCAAGGGCAGCCTGGCCAACGGCACACGGCGCGCACGCCAAGGCCACCGAGTAGGCCGCGTACCGCTAGACGCCGTCCCGCTTGACACCGGCCAGGAACGTCGCCATGGCCCGGCTGTCGAACTCGAGGACCGGCCCGGTGGCGTTCTTGCTGTCCCGGACCCGGAACGCGTCGGCTGAGACGGCCACCTCGACGCAGTTGCCGCCCGCGCCGTTACTACGGCTGCTCTTGCGCCATTCCGACCACATCACGCGCTCCCAGGACGAGCTAGAGATCCGCGATCACCCCCTTGATGAACTCGGCCGACTCCCGCACGTTGAGCGCGGTGGCCCTGAGGTGATCCAGCACCAGGCTATACCGCTCGAGGTCGGCTTCCTCGTCCAGATAGACGCCACCGGTCAGGTTGTCCACGTAGACGATGCTCGGGTAACCGTGGAACCGCAGCAGGGAGAAAGCGGTGCCCATCGCCATGTGCAAGCCCTTGTCGAAGGGCAGGACCTGGAGCACGACATTGGTCAGCAGCGACATCGCGAGCAGCCGCTCCAGCTGCCGCCGGTCGACGACCGGGTCGCCGGTGGTGCGGCGGAGCGCGGCTTCGTCCACGATCGCCCAGACCGACAAGGAGCCGTCGGTAACCCGGTTCTGGCGGGTCTGGCGCAGCGCCACCTTCCGCTGGACCACGTCGTCCGGGACATCGGGCGAGTAGGCCCGCAACACCATCGCGGCGTATTCCTCGGTCTGGAACAGGCCCGGGACCAGGTCGATCTCAAAGGTGTTGATCATCGAGGCCTCGGATTCGAGGACTACGAAGTCCGAGAACCAGTCGACCAACCCGTCACCGAACACGTGCCACCGGCCGCGCTGCTTCGCGATCCTGGCCAGCCGCTCCAACCAGGCGAGCGTGTCGGCATCCGCGCCGTAGAGCTGACCGAGCGCTCGTGCGTCCACAATGGACACGCCGGTGCCGCCCGCCTCGATCCGGCTGATCTTCGACTTCGAGAAGGCCAACGCCTCGACCACGTCGTCGAAGCTCTTGCCGGCCTGCTCGCGGAGCTGGATCAGCGCTTTGGCGAGCAGGCGCCTCCGGACACCCGGGCCGGTGTTGCCTTGCGTCATGCCCGGATGCTATCGGCAATATGCCATCCCGAAAGAGTGAATTTCGGGATATCCCTAGGTGAGATATTGCAGATTGGTGCGCGTTGGAGGACCGTGGAGGCCATGATCTCCGCTGCGCTCGCTCGCGCCCACCACCTGCTGAACCAGGACATGCTCGGCTACCTGGACACCGTCGAGCTGCTGACCAACGAGGACGACACGGACGACGAGACGGTCCTCGCCGTCGCCCGCACCGAAGTCCCGCGCCTGGTCGCGGCCCTGCGCGCGACCGTGGCCACGCACAAGGCCGACACCTCGGGCCAGTGCCCCGCCTGCCGCACCACCTGGCCGTGCGCCGTGATCGACTCCGCCCACGCCTACCTGAAGGAGCCGGACAGCATCTACTCGGCCTGACCGACCAGCTCCAGCACCACGTCGGTGAACGCCTGGCCCCGATGGGCGTAGTCGGTGAACATGTCCATCGACGCCGCCGCCGGGGCGAGCACCACGGCGTCACCCGGCTTCGCCATCGAACGGGCCTCGCGCACGGCGTCGGCCATGGAGCCCTCGTCCAGCACCACCACCGGCACCGACGGCACGTGCCGGGCCAGCGCCGACGCGATCACCGAACGGTCCGCGCCGATCAGCACCGCGCCGCGCAGCCGATGCCCCTCGGAGCGCACCAGCTCGTCCACCGACGCGCCCTTGAGCAGACCGCCCGCCACCCACACGACGCTCTCGTGCGACCGCAACGACGCCGCCGCCGCGTGCGGGTTCGTGGCCTTGGAGTCGTTGACGTACGACACGCCATCAGCCGTCGCCACCAGCACGGCCCGGTGCGCGCCCGGCGTGAAGTCGCGCAAGCCCTGGGCCACCGCCGCCGCCGACACGCCGTGCGCACGGGCCAGGGCAGCCGCCGCCAGGGCATCGGCCACGCCGGGAGGCCCACCGGGGTGCACGTCGGCGACCGGCAGCAGCACCTCGTCGGACGGCCCGAACGCCCGGTCGACCAACTGGCCGTCGTGCACGCCGAGCTGGCCCTCCTCCGGCGACCCCAGCGTGAACCCGACGTGCGCGGCGGCCGGCGAGGCGGCCAGCAGGTCCGCCACGACCGGGTCGTCCACCCCGCCCACGGCGACCTCACCGGTGAGCACACCGGCCTTGGCCGACGCGTACGCCTCGAACGTGCCGTGCCAGTCCAGGTGGTCCTCGGCCAGGTTGAGCAGCACCCCGGCGAACGGCCGCACGGACGGCGACCAGTGCAGTTGGAAGCTCGACAGCTCCACCGCCAGCACCCGGCGGCCGGCCAACAACGCGTCCACCACGGGCAGGCCGACGTTGCCGCACGCCACCGCGTCGATGCCCGCCGCACGCAGGATCGACTCCAGCATCCCGACCGTGGTGGTCTTGCCGTTCGTCCCCGTCACGGCGAGCCACGTCGGCGGGTCGGCCAGCTCCAGGCCCATCCGCCAGGCCAGCTCGACCTCGCCGATCACCTCGATCCCGGCCGCCGACGCCGCCGCCAACAAGGGACTGGACGGCCGCCAGCCGGGGCTGGTCACGACCAGGTCCGTGCCCTCGGGCGGCGTGACGAGCCCGGGTGTCAGCGTCACGCCGGGCAGCAACTGCTCCAGCGCGGCCAGGCGGTCGGCCGAGCCGTCGGTCACGGTGACGACCGCGTCCGCCGCCAGCAACGCCTCCGCCGCGGACCGGCCGGTCACGCCGGCGCCGGCCACGAGGACGTGACGACCTGCGAGGAATCCCATCGTCAGCTCTCGACCGCGGTCAGCCACTCGCTGTAGAACAGGCCGAGCCCGAGCATGCAGCACATGCCCGCGAGCAGCCAGAACCTGATGATCACCGTGGTTTCCGCCCACCCGGCGAGCTCGAAGTGGTGGTGGAACGGAGCCATGCGGAACAGCCGCCGTCTCGACGTGCGGAAGACCGCGACCTGCAACACCACCGACAGCGCCTCGACCACGAACAGGCCGCCGATGACGACCATGAGCAGCTCGGTGCGGGTCGCGATGGACAGGCCGGCGACCAGGCCGCCCAGCGCGAGCGAGCCCGTGTCACCCATGAAGATCTTCGCCGGCGCGGCGTTCCACCACAGGAAGCCGATGCAGCCGGCCATCGCGGCGGCGGCCACGAGGGCCAGGTCCAGCGGGTCGCGCACGTCGTAGCAGCCGGCCACGAGCAGGTTCGAGCAGTTGTAGCGGAACTGCCAGAAGCTGATCACCACGTAGGTGCCGAGCACCATCGCCGACGTGCCACCGGCCAGGCCGTCCAGGCCGTCGGTCAGGTTCACCGCGTTGGACCAGGCGCTGATCGCGGCGTAGCAGAACACCACGAACCCGACGACGCCGAACGACACCACGGTGATGTCGCGCACGAACGACAGGTGCACCGACGCGGGCGTGATGCCTTCCTTGTTCGGGAACTGCATGACCAGCACCGCGAAGATGATCGTGGCGACGAACTGGCCGACGAGCTTCGCGGTCTTGTTCAGGCCCAGGTTGCGCTGCTTGCGGATCTTGATGAAGTCGTCCAGGAAGCCGACGACGCCCAGCGACGTGGTCAGCATCAGCACCAGCAGGCCGGACGCGCTGGGCGTCTGGTCCTGCGCCGCCGCCGACATGGAGTTCACCAGGTGCGCGCCGAGGTAGCCCGCCCACATCGCGACCAGGATCGCGACGCCACCCATGGTGGGCGTGCCGCGCTTGGTCTTGTGGCTCTGCGGGCCCTCTTCGCGGATCTCCTGGCCGAAGCCCTGCCGGGAGAAGATCTTGATCAGGTACGGCGTCAGCATGATCGACGTGATCAGGGCGATGGCCGCCGCGATCAGGATGCTCTTCACTTGCTGCCCGCCTCCAGGAGAGCCTCGGCAACCCGCCACAGGCCGTATGAGTTGGATGCCTTCACCAGGACGACGTCACCGGGCCGCACCTGGTCGCGCAGCAGCTCGACGGCCGCCGTCACGTCGGGCACCAGAATCGCTTCTTCGCCCCAAGATCCTTCCAGGTGCGCCCCTTGGTGCATCGCGCGGGCTTCCTGCCCGACCACGACCAGCTTGTTGATGTCCAAGCGGACCGCGAGCCGTCCGATCTCGTCGTGCGCGCGGACCGCGTCCGCGCCCAGTTCGGCCATCGGGCCCAGCACCGCCCAGCTGCGGCGGGCGGGCGTGGCGGACCGGGAGATGGTGGCCAGCGACTTCAGCGCCGCGCGCACCGACTCCGGGTTGGCGTTGTACGCGTCGTTGACGATCGTCACGCCATCAGGACGTTCGGTGACCGCCATGCGATGCGCGGAGACCCGTTCGGCTTTGCCCAGGCTCTCGGCCACCTGCTCGGGGGTCGCGCCGAGTTCGAGCGCGATCGCCGCGGCGGTGAGCGCGTTGCCGACCTGGTGCGGACCGTGGACGGCCAGGCGCACGTCCGCCTCACCGTGCGGCGTGACGAGCGTGAAGCGGGCGCGGGCCTGGTCGTCCAGCTCGATGCCCTTCGCGCGGACCTGCGCGGACGGGTTCTCGCCGACGAGGACGACCTTGGCCTTCGTGCGGCCGGCCATGCCCGCGACGAGCGGGTCGTCGGCGTTGAGCACGGCGACGCCGTGCTCGGGCAGGGCCTCGACCAGCTCGCCCTTGGCCAGGGCGATGTTCTCCCGCGAGCCGAACTCGCCGACGTGCGCGCTGCCGACGTTGAGCACCGCGCCGAAGCGGGGCACGGCGACCGTGCACAGCTCGGCGATGTGGCCGATGCCGCGGGCGCTGAGCTCCAGCACCAGGAACCGGGTGTCCTCGTCGGCGCGCAACGCCGTCCACGGGTGGCCCAGCTCGTTGTTGAACGACCCGGGCGGCGCGATGGTCGGCCCGAGCGGGGCCAGCACCTCGGCGATGAGGTCCTTGGTGGAGGTCTTGCCGGACGAGCCGGTCACGCCGATGACGGTCAGGTTCTCCAGCCGGTCGGTGACGTGCCGGGCCAGCTTGGCCAGGGCCTTGAGCACGGCCGCGCCCGCGCCGTCGGTGTCGCCGGACAGCACGTAGGCGTTGCCCTGGGCCCGGTCGACCGGGGGCGCGATGACGGCGGGCGCGTCCACCTCACGGCCCGCCAGCACGCCGACCGCGCCTTGGGCGACGGCCTGGGCGGCGAAGTCGTGGCCGTCGACCCGTGCGCCGGGCAGCGCCAGGAACAGGCCGCCGGGCGTGACCTTCCGGGTGTCGAACTCGACGCTGCCGGTGACGACCTCCGCACCGGTGGCGTTGTGCAGGGTGCCGCCGACGACCTCGGCGATCTCGGCGAGGCTGAGCTGGATCACCGGGTGGCTCCTCGGATCGCGTCGGTCAGTGCGTCCACGTCGGAGAAGGGGTGCACGACGCCCGCGATCTCCTGGCCGGTCTCGTGGCCCTTGCCCGCGACGACGACGACGTCGCCGGCGCGCGCCAGGGACACCGCGTGCTCGATGGCGCGACGACGGTCGCCGATCTCCACGACCTCGCCGCGTTCGCCGTCCGGCACGGCCAGCGCGCCGTCCAGCATCGCGGCCCGGATCCGCGCCGGGTCCTCGCTGCGCGGGTTGTCGTCGGTCACGACCAGGACGTCGCTGCGCCGTGCCGCCTCCTCGCCCATGAGGGGCCGCTTGGCCGTGTCGCGGTCGCCGCCGCAGCCCAGGACCGTGATGACGCGACCGGTGGCGCGGGCCCGGACGGCGTCGAGGGCGAGCGCGACGGCGGCGGGCTTGTGCGAGTAGTCCACGACGGCGGTGAAGTCCTGGCCCTCGTCCACCCGCTGCATGCGCCCCGGAACTTGCACGTCGCGCAACCCAGTGCGGATGGCGTCCAGGTCGACGCCCTGGCTGTGCAGGCACGCGATGGCCAGCAGGGCGTTGGCGACGTTGAAGTCACCGGGCAGGCTGAGCCGCACGTCGAGCGTGACGCCGTCCGGGCCGTGCGCGGTGAACGCCTGCTCGCCGGTCGCGGAGACGGTGACGCCGGTGGCGGTCCAGTGGGCGGGCTTGGTGGTCGCGACCGTGACGGTGGCGTCCTTGACCAGGCGCGGGCCCCAGTCGCCGTCCACGCAGACCACCTCGGTGCGGGCCCGGCCGTCGAACAGCTCGGCCTTGGTCCGGAAGTAGTCCTCCATGTCCGGGTGGAAGTCGAGGTGGTCCTGGGAGAGGTTGGTGAACGCGCCGACCGCGAACCCGACGCCCCCGACCCGGCCCAGGCGCAGCGCGTGGCTGGAGACCTCCATGGCCACGTCCGTGGTGCCGCACTCGACCATCACGGCGAGCAGGGCCTGGAGGTCGGGCGCCTCGGGCGTGGTGAGGGCGCTGTCGAGCCGGCGGTCCGCGAGGCGCGTCTCGACCGTGCCGATGAGCCCGGTCCGACGACCGGCCGCGCGCAACGCCGAGTCGATCATGTAGCTGGTGGTGGTCTTGCCGGACGTGCCGGTCACGCCCCACACGGCGAGCTTGGTCGAGGGGTCGCCGTAGACGCGTGACGCCAGCCGGCCCAGGACCGCGCGGGGGTCCGGGTGCACCAGCACGGGCACGCCGTGGACCTTGTCGGCCCCCTCCGCGTCGGTCAGCACGGCCACCGCGCCGTGCTCGACGGCCTGGGCGGCGAAGTCGGCGCCGTGCACCCGCGTGCCGGGCAGCGCGGCGAACAGGTCGCCGGGCCGCACGTGCTGAGCACGCAACGTCACGCCGCTGACCTGGACGTGCGCCCGGTCGGGGGCGGTCAGGTGCGCGTCGACGGTCGTGGCGAGCTCGGACACGGCAACGGGCTGGGTGCGGGAAGGGCGAGGCGGAGCGGTCGCGACCTTGCCCTCTAGCTTGGCAGGCACGCGCGGAAGGCTACCGGCGCACGGAGAGTGTTCGTCCGGCACGTCCACTCCGGACGAGTTCCCCCGGTCCCGTGACACCACGGAACCTGAATTGTTTGCGCGTTGGGGAAGGTGAGGGCGTGGATCAGCAGTCGCCTCGGTAGGCGACGGCGGTTTCCCGGGCGGCGGTCACCTGGTCGTCGGTCAGGGCCGCGATCGCCTCGGCGGCGGGCACGCCGTCCGCCAGCTTGCGCTTCGCCTCCGCCGCCGCCAGGGCGACGGTCCGGTACGTCGCGCCCATCTCGGGGTGGTCGGACAGCAGCACGCCGTGCAACGCCATGCCGTGCACGTAGACGCTCACCGTCCGCCGCTCCTCCGGCGTCTCCCCGTCGGCCAGCGCGAACCTGGCCAGGTCGAACACGGGACCGGCGGCCGCCGTGAAGGCGTACAGGTCGGAGCACACCTCGGCGGTGGACTCGCCACTGGGCGCGGGCGACGACGCCGGCACGTCGGCGGTGTCGGAGCGGGCGGTCGCGGAACCGGGAACGGAGCCGGAACCGGAACCGCACGCCGCCAACGCGACCACCGCCGCACCCGTCATCGCCGCCGACGTCACCCGGCCGAGTTTTTCCATGCCGTGGACGGTATTGCCCCGGCGCAGGCGTCCGGCCGCCGCTGGCAGCAACCGGCCGTCACTGCACCAGCGGCACGATCGGGCTCTGCTCGGCCGACATCGGGATCTGGTAGCGCTGGGTCAGGTAGGACGCGATGTCGTGGAACAGCGGCGCGGCCGACTGGGGGTTGCCGGTCGGGTTGTCGAGCATGATGCCGACCACGAACCGGGGGTTGTCGGCGGGCAGGATGCCCGCGAACGTGATCCAGTACTGGGAACTGCTGTAGCAGTCGCACTTCGGGTCGATCTGCTGCGCCGTGCCCGTCTTGCCGCTGACCTGGTAGCCCGGCAGGGCCGCGGGCGTGCCCGTGCCGCTCTGCGCGAACGAGTTCGGCCCCGGTACGTTCTGCACCACCGCGCGGAACATGTCGCGCACGGTCTTGGCCGTCTGCGGCGACACGACCCGTTCGGTCTCCGCCGGGTCGACCTCCTTGCGGCTGCCGTCGGCCGACACCTCGGCGCGCACGATCCGCGGCGCGATGCGCACGCCGTCGTTCGCGATCGCCTGGTACATCCCGGTCATCTGCAACAACGTCATGTTCAGGCCCTGGCCGATCGGCAGGTTGCCGAACGTCGAGCCGGACCACTGGTTCAGCGGCGGCACGTAGCCGGGCTCCTCGCCGGGCAGCCCGGACTGGGTCCGCTTGCCCAGCCCGAACTTGCCCAGCATCTCCGAGTACCGGTCCTGGCCGATCTTCTGCGCGGTCAACAGCGTGCCCACGTTGGACGACCGCGCGAACACACCGGTGAACGTCATGTCCAGCGGGCCGTGCTGCCACCAGTCCCCGATCACCCGGTCGGCGACCTTGATGCTGCCGTCGACGTGCAGCACGCTGTCCGGCTGGTAGATGCCGTCCTCGATGGCCGTCGCTGCGGTGACCAGCTTGTTCACCGAGCCGGGCTCGAACACCGACGTGACGGCGAGGTTGCGCAACTGGTCCTCGGTGGCCCGGCCGAAGTCGTTCGGGTCGAACGTCTTGTCGTTGGCCATGGCCAGGATCTCGCCCGTGCGGCGGTCCAGCACCACCGCGGACCCGCTGCGCGCCGCCGTCTTGCGCGTGTAGTCGGTGACCATGCGCTGCACCGCGTACTGCGTGTCCACGTCCAGCGTCAGCTCGAGGCTCTTGCCGGGCGTCGCGGCGGCCAGCTCGCGGGAGCGGCCCGGGCCGGGGATGACCACGTCGTCGTTGCCCTGCATGGTGTCCACGACCCGCAGGCCGTTGTTGCCGGCGAGCAGGTTGTCCTGCGCGATCTCCAGCCCCAGCAGGCCGTGCGTGGCGGGCGGCTCGGTGTCCTTGCGCCAGTTCGCCGCGCCGATGATGTTGGAGGCCAGCTCGCCGTTCGGGTAGACGCGCACGGCCCGGTACTCGGAGCCGATGTCGACGTACTTCTCCGTGATGACGGCGGCCTTGCCCGGGTCGACGTTGTCGACCAGCTCGACGTAGGTGGTGTTCTGGGAGAGCTTCGCCAGCATGGTGTCCCGGTCGGTCTTCTGCCCGGCGACCTCCTTGCCCAGCGTCTGCTCGATGAACGCGGCGATGTCGGCGATGCGGTCCTCGAAGCTGCCGATGTCCGGGTCGGCCTCCAGTGCCTTCGCCCACTCCTTGCGCATCCGCTGCGGCACGACGTAGAGCGCGCGCGCCTCCACGCTGAACGCCAACTGGTTGCCGTTGCGGTCGAGGATCGAGCCGCGCGGCGCCGGGATGTCGATCTGCGTGGCGCGTTGCTGCTCGGCCTGCGCGGACAACGCCTCCGCCTGGAAGCCCTGGACCTGCACGAGCTTGATCCCCGCCAGGAGCAGCGCGCCCACCAGCAGAAGCCGGCCCACCGCGAGGCGGACCCGGCTGTTGCCGCCGCGTCGTCGGCGGGGGGCGGGCCCCCGGACGGACAACGGGCGTCGCACGGGTCTGCCCCGGCTGGGCCCCGGCATCACTGACCTCCTGGTACCGGCTGTTCCACGGTGTCGCTGGCGTCGTGCTCGCTAGCCCTGCGGCGGCTGCTGACCGGTCGGTTGCTGACCGGTCGGTTGCTGACCGGTCGGTTGCTGACCGACCGGTTGTTGACCGGTCGGCTGCTGACCCGTCGGCTGCTGGCCCTGGGCGGGCGGCTGGCCGCCCGCGTCCTGCCCGGCCTGGCCCTCCGGCGGCGGCTGCTGCCCCTGCGCGGGCGGGGTGGTCTGACCGGCGGGCGGTGGCGCGGTGGACGACGAGGGGGGCGGCGGCTGGACCGCGGACGGCTTGCCGTACACCTCGATCGTCCCGTCCGGCAACTGCCGCAACCGGGCCGGGTCGCCGGCGGGCACCAGGCCGAGCTTCGCCGCGGCCTCGGCCAGGCTCTGCGGCGACTCCGCCAGCGCGACCTCCTGCCGCAACTGCTCGACCTGCCGCGCGAGCCGGGTCTCCTCGGCGCGCGCGTCCTGCAACCGGTAGGAGTCCGCGGTCGCCTGCGTCGCCAGCCACATGATCGCCGCGATGCCCACGCCGAGCACGACCATCACCATCACCACGAACGGCGCCTTGGGCGCCACCGTCGGCTGACGGGTCACCGCCGGGCCGCGCTTCGAGGACGTGCGCTGGGCCCGCCGGGCGTAGGCGCGTTCCGCCGCGGCCGAACGGCGTCGTTCCGCGGGCACGGCCTTCAGCGCGCGCTCGCGGGGCTTGGCCGGACGGGACGAGGACGGCACGCCGCCACCGGTCCGTGCCGGTGCGGTCATGTCGCCTCCCGGACGCGTTCCGCCGCTCTCAGTCGCACCGAGGCGGCCCTGGGGTTCTGCTCGATCTCCTGCTCGTTCGCCTGCTCCGCGCCCCTGGTCACCAGCTTCAGCTGGGGACCGTGGCCGGGCAGCTCGACCGGCAGGTCCTGCGGCGAGGTGGACGTGGCCAGCGCGGTGAACGCCCGCTTGACCATCCGGTCCTCCAACGACTGGTAGGACTCCACGACGATCCGCCCGCCGACGGCCAGCACCGACAGCGCGGCGGGCAACGCCAGGCGCAGGGACTCCAGCTCCTGGTTCACCTCGATGCGCAACGCCTGGAACGTCCGCTTCGCCGGGTGGCCGCCCGTGCGGCGGGTCGCCGCGGGCACCACGTCGTAGAGCAGCTCGACCAGCCGGCCGCTGGTGGTGAACGGCTCGCGCTCCCGTTCCCGCGCCACGGCGCCGGCGATCTTGCGGGCGAACCGCTCCTCGCCGTAGTCGCGCAGGATCCGGGTCAGGTCGTCCACCGAGTACGTGTTCAGCACGTCCGCCGCCGTCATCCCGGTGCCCGCGCTCATCCGCATGTCCAGCGGCGCGTCCTTGGCGTAGGCGAAACCGCGCTCCTCGGCGTCCAGTTGCAGCGAGGACACCCCGAGGTCCATCAGGATCCCGTCGACCTTCGCGCCGCCGACCGCCTCGACGATCCCGTCGTAGGTCGTCTGCACGAACCGCACCCGGTCGCCGAACGGCTCCAGCCGCCGCCGGGACAGCTCGATCGCCTGCGGGTCGCGGTCCAGCCCGACCAACCGCACCCTCGGGTGCGCGCGCAGGACCGCTTCGGAGTGCCCGCCCAGGCCGAGCGTGCAGTCCACGAACACGGCGTCCCGATCGGCCAACGCGGGGGCCAGCAGGTCCAGGACGCGGTCGAGCAGCACCGGCACGTGACGCGCCTGCTCCACCATGTCCCCTTCCTTGATGGTCCCCCCTCACAAGACAAGAAATTCGGGTGTCGTCAGGTCCCCGCCCGCCCGTCGGACCTGGCGCCGGGGAAGGTGCGCCAGGGCCGAAAGCCGAGCGGACCGAGGCCTCACGGCACCCGAAACCTCGAAACAACGGCCGAGCCAGCCGATCTAGAAGACGCCGGGCAGCACCTCCTCGCGCGCCGTGGCGTAGCTGTCCTCGTGCTCCTCGAGGTAGCGCTGCCACGCCTGCGCGTCCCAGATCTCCAGGCGGTTGATCGCGCCGATGACCACGCACTCCTTGGTCAGCCCCGCGTACCGCCGCAGCTCCGGTGCGATCGACACCCGGCCCTGGCCGTCCGGCCGCTGCTCGTCGGTCCCGGCGAACAGGTAGCGCTGGTAGGCGCGGACGGCCTCGTTCGTGAACGGAGCCTCCGCCACCTTGCGCGCCATCTGCTCGAACTCGGCCCGCGGGAACACGTAGAGGCAGTGGTCCTGGCCCTTGGTGACCATGAGACCCCCCGCTAGCGCGTCCCGGAACTTCGCAGGCAGCGTCAGTCGGCCCTTGTCGTCCAGCCTCGGGTAGTGCGTGCCCAGGAACACGGCGCCCACCTCCCGACGCCGGAAGCTCCACTTCCGACCGGCAGTGAGGCCCCCGTCTGCCCCACCGGCCGCCACAGTACCCCACTTTTCACCACAGTCAACGCTGAAACGGGTGGTTGCACAGCTGGTCCTGGAACGTTTACGCAGGTAGAGCGAAGATGGCCGGGGTGGAGCACGGTGGGGGACGCCGGCCGCGACCACCTCCGCGGGTGAGCCCGACAGGCCCGAACTCCACCCGGATGGCCCAGCGAAATCGGGCAAAACCGGTTCATCGGTGCCCGTGGTGGGGAGTCGTGGTGGGGCGGGGTGGAGAGGGTGGTCGCGGCGGCCGTGGAAACCCGGTCCGCGAAACTGTTCAATCGGTGTAGGGCGCTTCGCCCTGGTTTGACACACTGCGTGAAACGCTCACCGCCACCGCGAACCGGTCGCGGTAGGGCCGCGCCCTGCTCCAGGAGGTCGAGTGACTCCGAGTACACAGCCAGCCGCGCTGCCAGAACACTCCTACGGGGGCGGCAACGGCGCGCCCGCGGTCAACCAGGGCACCACCACGGGCGGCGACAACCGGGCGGCGCACGGCAACCACGCGCCGGTCCGCGAGGAAGCGCTCGGGGAGCTGCACGCCGCGGTCGGCCGGATCGCCGCCAACGTGGAGAAGGTCATCGTCGGCAAGCCCGACGTCGTCCGGGTCGCGCTGGTCACCCTGCTGGCCGAGGGCCACCTGCTGGTCGAGGACGTGCCGGGCGTCGGCAAGACGTCGCTGGCCAAGGCGCTGGCCCGGTCCATCGACTGCACCGTGAGCCGCATCCAGTTCACCCCGGACCTGCTGCCCAGCGACATCACCGGCGTGTCGATCTACAACCGCCAGGACAACGACTTCGAGTTCCGCCCCGGCCCGGTGTTCGCCAACATCGTGGTGGGCGACGAGATCAACCGCGCCTCGCCGAAGACCCAGTCGGCGCTGCTGGAGTGCATGGAAGAGCACCAGGTCACCGTCGACGGGCAGACCTACCCCCTCGGCTCGCCGTTCATGGTGATCGCCACGCAGAACCCGATCGAGATGGAGGGCACCTACGCCCTGCCCGAGGCCCAGCGCGACCGGTTCACCGCGCGGGTCTCCATCGGCTACCCGGACCTGCAGGCCGAGCTGGCCATGGTGGACGAGCACGCGGGCCACGACCCGATGGCCGACCTGCGGCCGGTCTCCGACGCCGAGCAGGTGCTGCGGCTGGTCAACGTGGTGCGGCGGGTGCACCTGTCGCCGGAGATCCGCCGGTACGCGGTGGAGCTGGTCGGCGCCACCCGCCGGCTGCCCGAGCTGCGGCTGGGCGCGTCGCCGCGCTCGACGTTGCAGCTGGTGCGGGCGGCACGGGCGCAGGCCGCGCTGGCCGGGCGCGACTTCGTCGTGCCCGACGACATCCACGCCGTGGCCGTGCCGGTGCTGGCGCACCGCCTGGTGCTGACCGCCGAGGCGCAGGCGGCCCGCCGCTCGCCCGCCGACCTGGTGCGCAACCTGCTGCAACGGGTGCCGGTGCCGCAGGCGGCGCACGATCCGACCGGACAGTTCCTGCACAGCGTCAACCCGAACCACCACCGCTGACATGCGCGGAGCCCTGTCCGGGCTGACCACCCGGGGCCGGTGCCTGTTGGCCGCGGGGTTCGCGGCCGGCCTGTGCGCGATCGTGCTCAACGAGCGGGACCTGCTGCGCGTGGCGGCGTTCGTGGTGGCCCTGCCGCTGCTGGCGGCCTGGCTCGCGCAGCGCGCCAGGGTCGGCCTGCACGCGACCCGGCTGCTGCACCCCAGCCGCGTCCAGGTGGGTTCGGCCACGGACGTGCGGGTGGAGCTGCGCAGCGCCGGTCGGCTGCCGACCGGCGGGCTGCTGCTGGAGGACGCGGTGCCGTACGCGCTGGGCGCGCGCCCGCGGTTCCTGGTGGAACGGCTGCCGCGCAACATCGTGACCGTGCTGCGGTACCAGCTCAAGCCCGTGATGCGCGGCGTGCAGCAGGTGGGCCCGCTGATGGCCCGGATCACCGACCCGTTCGGCCTGGCCGAGTTCGACCGCGAGATGGCGGGCCGCAGCCGGCTGGTCGTGGTGCCCCGCGTGGTGGCGCTGACGGGTCTGCCGAGCGGGTCGGGCATGGGGTCGGGCGACGACGGCTCGATCCGGCTGCGCGCCGGGCAGGGCGAGGACGACGCGGTGGTGCGGCCCTACCGGCACGGCGACGACCTGCGGAAGGTGCACTGGCGCTCGACCGCCCGGCGCGACGAGCTGATGGTGCGCGTCGAGGAGCGGCCGTGGCGCGGCGGCACGACCGTGCTGCTGGACCACCGGCTGGTCGCGCACCGCGGCAGCGGTCCCGGCGCGAGCCTGGAGTGGGCGGTGTCGCTGGCCGCCTCCATCTGCCTGCACCTGCACCGCTACGGCCACCAGGTGCGCCTGGTCGGTGACGACGGGCGGGTGCTGGCGGGCGGGCCGGGCGACAGCGGGTACAGCGACGCGGTGGTGCTGGACGCGTTGGCCGCGTTGCAGCCCTCGCACCGCCGCGAGCCCGCCGCGGGGCTGGACCCCGGCGCGGGCCAGGAGGTCATCGCGATCCTCGGCGGCAGCACGCCGGCCGTGGTGGACGCGCTGGTGCGCAACCGGCCGCGCGGGACGCGCAGCCTGGCCGTGGTGATGGACGTCGGCGCGTGGGGGTCCGCGTCCACGTCGGAGGAGCCCGCGCCGGATCCCACCGAGGCGCAGCGGTTGCTGAGCGGCGCGGGGTGGGGCGTGGTGGTGGCGCGGCCGTCGACCCCGATGGGGCAGGTCTGGCAGGAGCTGTGCCACAGCGCGGGCAACCGCGGCCCGGTGGTGCGCACGGAGGTGGGCTGATGACCGGCAGGACGGCCGCGGCGGGCGAGGGCAACTGGGTGGTGAGCGCGACACCCGCGGTCGCCGGCCTGGCCACGCTGTGCGCCGCGACGGCGTTGTCCAGCGTGATCTCCGGCGTGCTGTGGCTGGTGTACCTGGCCGTGGCGATCGCGGTGGTGGGCGGCACGGGCGTGCTGCTGCGGGCGACCCGGTTGCCCGCGCCGGTGACCGCCCTGGGGCAGGTGCTGGCGCTGACGTGCCTGCTGGTGACGATCTTCACCCGCAGCGGCGTGCTGGTCGTGCTGCCCGGCCCGCAGTCGTTGCAGGACCTGCTGGGCGTCCTGGGCGAGGCGTTGTCGGAGGTGCAGACCGGTGTGCCGCCGGTGCCCGACAGCCCGGCCATGCGGTGCCTGGTGATGGTGGCGATCGGGCTGGTCGCGATCCTGGTGGACACGCTGGCGGTCGGCCTGGCCGCGCCCGCCGCGTCCGGGCTGGTGCTGCTGTGCGTGTTCGCGGTGCCGGCGTCGTTGGCCGACGAGATGCTGCCGCTGTGGACGTTCGTGTTCGGCGCGGGGGCGTTCGCGCTGCTGCTGGCCGTGGACGGGCAGCACCGGCACGAGGCGTGGCGCGGCAGGCGGTCCGGTGCCGGGAACAGCGGGTCGGGACCGGCGGCGACCGCGGTGGCCGGGCTGGCCGTGGTGGTGGCGTTGCTGGCGGGCGGGAGCCTGACCCTGGTCGGCACCGTCGGCAGGCTGCCGGGCACCGGTGACGAGATCGGCGGTGGCAGCGGCGGGCTGGGCATCGACCCGATGACGCAACTGCGCGGCATGCTCAACCAGGGCGCGCCGCGCGAGCTGTTCCGGGTGCGGGACATGCCGGCCACGTCGGCGTACCTGCGGGCGATGACGTTGCGCCAGTACGTGCCGGACAAGGGCTGGGAGCTGGGCGGGAACATGCCGGAGGGCGTGCCCGCGAACGGGCCGCTGCCCGAGCAGCCCGGCGACCCCGGCAGTGGCGAGGTCACCAGCGTCCGGATCGAGCCGGTGAACTGGGTGGACAACTGGCTGCCGGTCTACGGCCGGCCGCGTGCGGTGCAGGACGTCGACGAGAACTGGAGGTACGACCCGGGCCGGGGGATGATCTACAGCGTCCGACCGCGCAAGTCGGAGCCGTACCGGCTGGAGACGGTGTTCGACACGCCGTCGGCGGACACGCTGCGCAAGTCCCTCGGTCAGCTGGACGTCGACCCCGCGTACCTGGAGGCCCCGGGCGTCGAGGGCCCGGTGGCGGAGTTGGCGCAGCAGATCGTCGCCGGGTACGACAACCAGTTCGACCGGGCGACCGCGCTGTACCGGCACTTCACCGACGGCACGCAGGGCTACCAGTACACGACGCAGACCGCGGACAGCAACACGTCGGTGGACGCGTTGGAGGACTTCGTGCTCAACGGCCGCAAGGGGTTCTGCGAGCAGTACGCGTCGGCGATGGCGATCATGGCGCGGTCGGTCGGCATGGCCTCGCGCGTGGCGTTGGGCTTCACGGCCGGTTACGCCACCGGTGAGGTGCAGACGATCACGTCGCAGGACGCGCACGCGTGGGTGGAGATCTACTTCCCCGGCTACGGCTGGATGACGTTCGACCCCACGCCGCTGTCGGACGGGCGCGGCGTGACGCCGCCGTACATCGCCGGCCTCGACCCGGACGACGAGGAGGACGGCTCCAGCACCGGCCAGACGACCACGACTACCACCACCACGACCGTGGGCGCGTCGGCCTCGGCTTCGGCCGCGCCGGACGCGCAGGGGCAGGACGGGACGACGCAGGAGGCGGAGCCGACGCCGGCGTGGCACTTGGTGGCGCTGTGGGTCGTGGGCCTGATCGCGCTGCTGGCGACGGTGGCCGTGGGCGTCGGCGGGGCCCGGAAGGAACGGCCGGCGTGGCTGGCGCGGCTGCTGCGGCTGCCGTGGCTGCGTCCGGCGGCCTTGGCGGCCGCGGTGGTCGGGTGGGCCGTCGTGCTCGCGTTGGCGGTGGCGCTGCTGTCGTGGCCATTGGCCGTGGTGGTGCTGCTGGTGCTGGCGGCGGGGACTCCGGCGGCCGTGCGGGCCTGGCGGCGGCGGCAGCGGTTGCGCGCGGTGGCCGGGCTGGGGCCGGACGCGGCCGGCGCGGCCTGGCAGGAGCTGGTCGCCGAGTCCGTGGACCGGGGCACGAGGGTGCCGCGCACGGAGACCGTGCGGGTGGCCGCGCGGCGGTTGGTGCGGGCGCACAACCTGGACGAGCAGGGCCGTGACGGGCTGCGCGCGGTGGTCGGCGCGGTGGAGCGGTCCTGGTACAGCACGCAGGCGGCGGCGGACCCGTCCCTGCCCGGCGCGGTCGACAGCGTGCGCCAGAGCCTGAACCGCAACGCGCCGTTGGCGTTGAAGGCGAAGGTGCTGCCCCGGTCGGTGCTCCAGCCGAAGCCGCCGGCGGAGCTGGACTCCGACGGGTGATCGGGAACCACCGGTTGGTGGGGTGACGCCGGGGCACTGCGCCCCGGCCCACTGACCAGGACGACACGCACACGGCCCGCCCCGAAGTTTCCGGGGCGGGCCGTGTGCGTTGTTCAGTCGTTCGGTCGGGCTGTCGCGCGGACTACTCGTCCTCGAAACGGCGACGGAAACGTTCTTCCATCTTCTGTGAGAACGAGCTGCGGCTGGGCCGGCTTCCCTCCTCGCTGGGTTCCTCGGCACCCTGGTCACCACGACGCAACGTCGTCACGGTGAGCAGCACGCCGAAGAACATCAACAGGAAGCCGACCACGCTCACCACCGGGATACCAGCGAGCTTCGGCAACATCACACCCGTCACCAGCAGCGCCACACCCACGGCGAACAACGCGATGCCCTGGATGCGACGCCGTCGTGACGGCTTGCGCAGCTTGGCACCGCGCACAGTGGATGCGAACTTCGGGTCCTCGGCGTAGAGCGCGCGCTCGATCTGGTCGAGCAGTCGCTGCTCGTGCTCGGAGAGTGGCATGGCTCCTCCTCCGGCACAGCGGTCGCGGGCGCCGGGTAATCACGGTTGCCGCCGGTCCCGGCGGACGCCCCGCCCGGGGGGCGTCACAACCAGGATACGATTCGCGAGGCTCGGCGACTACCCAGTCCGTGCCCCTAAGCGGTTCGTTCTGTCACCATCATCCTCACGGGTCAACGGTCAGACCACCGTGAGGTCGCGCGAGTCGACCCGAGGCCAACTGTCAAGGCCCCGGAAAGCCCAGGTGTTCACTCCCCTGCACGGGTGATCGAGGGCCCAGGATCACTGATTCGTGACCCGAAGCGTCCCGCAACTTTCGCGCCACCCTCCCTTCATCCCACGTTCGCCACTGTCTGACTACGCCGTGTAGTCGCACTCCGACGCATCCCACCACACCAATCGAGACCGAAATCACAACCACTCGCGGCCGGGTTGATCTTGTTCGCGAACACGCCGGCGGTGCCACCGGAGGCCGGATACGGGATCACGAAGCCACCCCTCGATCCCCCTATCACCGAGCGTGCCCACACCACTGCGACTGGTGATCATCCGAGCGCCGGCTAGCTACCAAGCGCATGCCTCGCGCGCTCGGTCGGCTCCTCCTTCCTTGTGGGTCGACGCGACGGATCCGATGGCAGCGGGCAGCCAGCGGATCGGGGCCGCGTTGGGTTGGGACCTCCAGCCGGTCGGTCGGGGCAGGCCCGGTGTCGGGGTTGGGCCACGCCCGGCCGGTTCGGCGGGGTCGCTGAGTTGGGTGCGTCGGTTGGGCGTGGGCGATGGGTGTCGGTTGCGGCCGGTTGGGTGGTGCTGCCGGACCGAGAGCCGTGGATCGTCGGGGGCCGGTACGGATGGTCGGGCAGGGGCAGGCGGGCAAGGGCGGTGAGGTGCAGGCGAGCGGGGACGGGTGGCCGGCGCACGGGCGTTGGGCGCACGGCTGTCAGGCCGGCGGACGGGCAGGCGCAGGCGGGCGGTCCCCAACACGGCGGTCCGGCACATGTTCGTCGGACGTGGGTGGTGGGGGCGGGTAGGCAGGCGCACGCCAGCCGATTCCGCGCATGTGGTCGGGGTGCACGGCGGTTCGGGGTGAGTTGGTCGGGAGTGGGCGGGCAGGAGGACGCCGGGGGTCCCCTCGCATGGTGGTCGCGCGCACGGCGACTGAGGGCCGGTGGTTGAAGTGGGTAGGCAGGCTCACGCGGGCCGGTCCCGCGCGGGTGGTCCGGCGCACGGCAGGCGGGCAGGCGCAGGCCGGCGATCCCGCGCGTGACGGACGGCAGTTCAAGGCAGAGGTTGAGGTGAGCCAGCAAGCGCAGGCTGGCGGTTCCGCGCATGGTTGTCGGGGTGCACAGCGGCTGGGGGTCCGTGGTTGGGGGTCGGTGGTTGGACGGGTAGGTGGGCGCACGCAGGCCGGTCCGCGCGGGTGGTTGGGCACACAGCAGGCCGGCAGGCGCAGGCTGGCGGTTCTCCGCGTGGTGGTCGGGTGCACAGCGGCTGGGGTCGGTGGTTGGGAGTCCGTGGTCGGGAGTCCGTAATTGGGAGTTCATGGTTGGAGTTCGTGTCAGGCGCAGGTGGGCCGGTCCCGAGTACGGCGGGCTCGAGTGCGGGTCGGGTGAGTGGTTCGGGAGGGGTGGAGTGGGGTGGGCGTGGAGTGGGGGTGGGGTGGGGTGGGAGTTGGGCAGGCGCGGCCGGGTGCCGTGCGACGAGGCCAGGCGCTGAGGGTCCTGCGCTGAGGGTCCTGCGCCGGAGGCCAGGCGCCGGAGGGCAAGCGCCGGAGGGCAAGCGCCGGAGGGCAAGCGCCGGGGTTAGAGGTGGGTTGGTGGCTTCCTTGGATGGTGGTAGGTAGGGGTTATTCGGGGCCTCGGGCGGGTGGTGGCTTCGATGGCGGCGTGGAGGAGGGCCGTCGCTACGGAGGTTCGGGATTGGCGCAGGTCGGTCGGGGTGGTGTGCAGGACTGTCGCGCCGGCGGCGGTCAGCAGGTCCGGGATTCGGGTTGCGGTGTTGAACTGCCAGGCCAGGGCGCGGTCGTTCCACCAGGCATCGGCGGTGCCCAGGGGGCGGCCCTCCGGGGTGGACAGGCGCACGCCCCAGGCCGGTGGCGGGAGCGGCAGGTCGTCCAGCACGGCCCTGGCCCAGGCTTGGGGGACCGAGCGGACGCCGTCGGCCAGTTCGGAGAGGACTTGCCGCGCCGGTTCGGACGCCCTCGCCAGGCCCGCTCTCAAATCGGCGAGCGGGACGCCACCGTGGCGGACGACCTCGGTCAGGACGGCCCGGATGTCGTCACGCGCCCTCAGCGCCCGGGCGGTGTCCACGGCGGCCCTCGCCAGGGGGACGGTCAGGAAGCCGCGGCGCAGGACCGGGTCCGGTGCACGGCGCACGCGGGTGATGCGGACCTTGGCGGTCGGTTCGAGCGGGCGGTTGACGAGGACGTGGACCGGGCCCGTGGCGGGCAGTGCCCGCAGGCCGTGCAGTTGCAGGGCGTCCAAGCCGGTCAGGAGTGCTTGCGGGCCGCCGTAACGCAGGGCCGCCCGCACGAGTTGGGCACGGGTCGGCGGTGTTCGGGCCAGCAGCAGGATGCCGGGCAGGACGTGCTGCCAAGGCCCCTGCGGTCGGCAGCGGAAGGCCAGTTCCCCGCCGGGCAGGCCCAGGGCCAGCAGCTCCGAGGCCGTGGCGACGCGCTCGGGGAACAGGCCACCCAGGGCGTCGAGGTCGATGGTGGTGCGGTTGGTGGTGCGCATGTGTCCACCATCGGCCAGTCGGGCGGTGCGGTCGACAGCCGGATCGCGAACTGTGGACAACTCGGTGGCCTGTGGACAACTCACGGAAAAAGGGGGCCTTCCGCGGACCCGACCAGTCCGCGAAAGGCCCCGGAGAACGGCAGCCACCCCTCGTTGGCCGCCGCTTGGTCTACAGGCGGACCAGGTCCTCGTGGATCTCCACGTCCAGCTCGCGGCGGACGGAGCGCACCTCGCGCCAGGCGTCGTACACCGCCACCAGGCCACCCGCGAGGACGAACGAGACGGCGAGCGCGACCACGCCGTCCACATCGGACTTGACGATGATCACCACGGCCGCCCACAGCATGACGGCGGTGAAGACGAGGGTGCTGGCGAGGCGCTCGGTGAACCGCCGGCGAGACCTGGCGGGCTCTTCGATGTGGTTCATGACTCCCCCTCTGAACTCGGCTGACACCTCATTTGTAGGAGGTTCGGAGGCCGCGCTCTGCGTCAGATGACGCACACGGGGAAATCAGTTGGTGAAGTCGTAGAGCCGGCTCACCCGGTGGATGTCGATCTTGCGCCGCCCCGTGCTGATGATGCCCTCTTCACGCAGCGCGCGCAGCACCCGCACGAGCGATTCCCGGGACGTGCCCGCGATGCCCGCCAGCTCCTCCTGGCTCAACGCGATCGCGCCCTGGTCGGCGATCCCGCGTTCCAGCGCCATGTCGATGAGCACGGCCGCGACGCGCTGCGTGGCCGTGCCGCTGATCTGCATCCGCTGCCGGTCCGTGTCACGCTGCCGAGCCACCACGACGATCAGCACGGTCCACGCGATGCGCGGGTGCCGCTGGCACAGGCTCGCGAACGAATCGGCCGACAGCACCAGCGCCCGCACCGCGCCCAGGGCCCGCACCGTCGCCGAACGCGGCCGCCCGTCGACCGCCGAGCGCTCGCCGACGATGTCGCCCGCCCCGCGCACGGCCAGCACCTTCTCGCTGCCGTTCGCCGTCGTGGCGGTCACCCGCAGCAGGCCGCGGCGCACGACCAGCACGTGCCGCGTCACCTCGCCCTCGTGGCAGATCACCGCGCCGGACGGGTAGTCGCGCTCGACGCCCGCCGCGGTGAGCACCTCGTGCTCGGAGGGTGCGAGCAGGCCCCAGAAGCGGTCCACGGCTCCACTGTGCCGGGTGATCGGCGCGCGCAGCCGGCGATCAGGCCCGTGACCACCCGAACGGCTCGGTCACGGAGGTCGGGAAGCCGTATCGCCCCGGTCCGGTTTCGGTTCCTTGAGGCCCGAGCGGGTCGGGCCCTGCTTGAGCAGGGAGGCCGGGCGGATCGCCGCCGTGCCGAACCGCGACCGCGCCTGGTCGGCCGCCTGCTCGGCCTCGCGCCAGCCCCGTTCCGGCGCGTCGAACATCAACTGCTCGCCGTCGTCGCCCTCGACCAGCTGCTCGATCCGCACTCCGATCAACCGCACCGCGCCGGGCGGCACCTGCTCGTCCAGCAGGGTCGACGCCGTCCGGTAGACCTCCTGCGCCACGTCCGTGGCCACCCGCAACGTCTTCGACCGGGTGATCGTGGTGAAGTCGGCGAACCGCACCTTGATCGACACCGTGCGCCCGCGCAGCCCGCGCGCCCGCAACGTCGCCGCCGAACGCTCCGACAGCCGCAGCAGCTCCCGCCGCAGCAGCTCGCGGTCGAAGTGGTCGACCTCGAACGTCTCCTCCGCGCCGATCGACTTCTCCCGCGTGGACGGCACCACGGGCCGGTCGTCGTGCCCCTGCGCCAACGCGTGCAGGTGCTCGGCCAGCGCCACCCCGATCAGCCTGCGCAGCCGGGGCAACGGCACCGCGGCCACGTCCGCCACGGTCTCCAGCCCCACGCGGTCGAGCTGCTCGGCCGTCCGCTGCCCCACGCCCCACAGCGCGGACACCGGCAGCGGGTGCAGGAACGCCAGCACCTCGTCACGCGGCACGACCATCAGGCCGTCCGGCTTGCACATCCCCGACGCGAGCTTGGCCAGGAACTTCGTCGGCGCGACGCCCACCGAGCAGGTGATGCCGTGCGCCTGCTCCACCTGCTCCCGGATCAGCTTCGCGATCTGCGCCGGGCCCAGCCGCATCCGCTTCAGCGCACCGCTCACGTCCAGGAACGCCTCGTCCAGGCTCAACGGCTCGACCAGCGGCGTGATGTCGCGGAAGATCGACATCACCCCGCGCGAGACCTCCTGGTACCGGGCGAAGTTCGGCGGCACGAACACCGCGTGCGGCGCGAGCCGGCGGGCGTGCGAAGTGGGCATGGCGGAGCGCACGCCGAACTCGCGCGCGATGTAGTTGGCCGACGCGACGACGCCCCGGTTCGCCGTGCCGCCCACGACCACCGGCTTGGTCGCGAGCTCCGGCCGGTCGCGGATCTCGACCGACGCGTAGAAGGCGTCCATGTCCACGTGCAGCATCGAGCAGCCGGTGTCGTCCGGCCAGACGTCGCCACGCGCGCGGAAGCGATCCACCAGCCCGCGCGGCAGGTTGGCGCTGCGGCCCACAGACCACCCCCGTCCAGAGCCGAACACCCGTTCGAGACTCTACTCCAAGCGGTAGACCCGGTGCGCGTTGCGCCACCCGATCAGGTGCGCGATCCGTTCCGCGTCCGCCAGGGCGAAAGCATGCTCCCGCAGCCCGGCCGACAGGAAATCCGACAGCGCGCGGCGGAAGAACACCGCGCCCAGGTAGTACAGCTCGGCCAGGGCGAACGCGTCGGTGGAGAACAGGAACTTGCCGAACGGCACGATCTCCAACGCCTCCGCCAGCACCCGGCTCGCCTGGTGCGCCACGGCGTGCGTGGCCAGCCCCACGTCGACGAACACGTGCGGGAACACCTGGGCCAGGTACCCGGCGTGGCGGTGGAACGGGTAGTTGTGCAGCAGCACGACCGGCACGCCCAGCGGCGCGGTGGCCCGCAGCAGGTCGGTGAGCAGCAGCGGGTCGCACCGGTGCAACGCCAGGTCGGCGTCCCCGTAGCCGACGTGGAACTGCACGGGCAGCCCGCGGTCCAGCGCCTCCCAGACCAGGAACCGGCTGATCACGGCGTCCGCGCACCGGGTCGAGCCCGAGGTCAGCCACCAATCGGCCGCCGCGACGACCTCGGCGTCGGACGGTCGCGCCGGGTCGAGGTCGAGCCCCACCCGGTAAGCCGCGATCGACTTCACCGCCACCGCCGTCGTCGAGTCCAACGCCTCGCGCACGCGCGCCGGGAACCCCGAGGCCCCCTCGGGCACGACGTCCTCCGCCAACCGCTCCAGCCGCAGCACGGCGAGTTCACGCGAACCGGTGAACACAGCGGGCCCCACGAACCCCTCCGGCCACGTGCCGCGGTCCACCAGGAACGTCGCGATCTCGGCCGCCGACACCAGCGTCCGGTTCACCTCGGTCGCGCCCAACGACCGCCGACGCGCCACGTACTCCTCGGCCGGCGCCATGGGCGGCAGGTCCAGCAAAGGCCCGCACCAGCGCCGCACCGCCAGGCCCAACGAGGAGTCGAACAGCGTCGTGCCCAACGGCGACGGTGACTCGGCCTCGGTCAGGTTCGACTCGAAGCCGGCCCGGTCGAGGTCGGCGCCCAGCACCCCGTGGCAGTGGTGGTCCACGAGGCGCAACGACCCCACGCAAGGCAGCAACCGGTCCACTTGTTGAACAGTAGTGAGCTGGTGTAACCACGCCAGATGGACACAGCGGAACGGGAGCACCGGCGTGCGCTGGCGGCCGAGCTGGTGGACGACCTGCTGGAGCAGGACGTGGTCGCGGTCGCGCTCACCTGGGTCGACCACAGCGGCATCACGCGGGCGAAGTCCGTGCCGCTGGCCGGGCTGCCCAGAGCCGCCGCGGACGGCGTGGGCGCCTCGCCCGTGTTCGACGCGTTCCTGCTGGACGACACGATCGTCGCCGGGCGGCACGCGGGCGGTCCGGTCGGCGACCTGCGGCTGCGCCCGGACCTGGACCGGCTCACCGTGCTCGCGGGCCAGCCCGGCTGGGCGTGGGCCCCGGCCGACCGCTTCGACCAGCAGGGGCAGCCGCACCCGCAGGACGAGCGCGGGCTGGCGCGGGCGGTGACCGACCGGCTCACCGTGCACGGCTACGAGGTCCAGGCGGGCTTCGAGGTGGAGTGGGTCGTCGGGCAGGGCGACACCGACGAGTTCCGGCCCGCCGCCACCGGACCCGCCTACGGCCACGCCCGGCAGGTCGAGCTGTCGGACTACGCCGCGGACCTGCTGTCGGCGTTGGCCGAGCAGGACGTGGAGGTGCTCCAGTTCCACCCCGAGTACGCGCCGGGGCAGTTCGAGCTGTCGACCACGCCCGAGGACCCGGTGCACGCCGCCGACACGTCGGTGCTGGTGCGGGAGACGATCCGGGCCATCACGCTGCGGCACGGCCTGCGCCCGTCGTTCTCGCCGAAGGTCACCGCGGACGGCGTCGGCAACGGCGGCCACCTGCACCTGAGCCTGTGGCGCGACGGCCGCAACCTGTTCGACGGCGGCGAGGGCTGGTTCGGCCTGACCGAGGACGCCGAGGCGTTCGCCGCCGGTGTGCTGCGGCGGCTGCCCGCGCTGTGCGCGATCGGCGTCGGGTCGGTGGCGGGCTACCTGCGGCTGGTGCCGGGGCACTGGGCGGGCGCGTTCGCGGTGTGGGGGCTGGAGAACCGCGAGGCGGCGTTGCGCCTGGTCGCGGGGCGTGACCTGGAGGTCAAGTGCTACGACCTGTCGGCGAACCCGTACCTCGTGGTGGCGGCCACGATGGCGGCGGGGCTGGCCGGGATCGTGGACCGGGCGCGGCTGCCGGAGCCGGTGGGCGTCGACCCGGCCGCGCTGCCGGGCGCCGAGCGCCTGCCGACGTGCCTGGAGGAGGCCGTGGCGGCGTTCGAGGCGGACGAGGTGCTGACCGAGGCGTTCGGCGCGGAGTTCGCCGCGACCATCGTCGACGTGCGGCGCGGCGAGGTCGCCCGGTTCGCCGGTTGCTCACCGGAGGAGATCGCCGCGCGGACCCGCTGGCGGCACTGAGGGACGCTCACCCGCCCCGCTGCGCCTCGTCCAACGCCTTGCGCAACCGGGTCAGGGCCCGGTGCTGCGCCACCCGGACCGCGCCGGGCGTGGAGCCGACCACCTCGGCGGTCTCCTCGGCGGACATGCCGAGCACGACGCGCAGCACCAGGATCTCGCGCTGCCGGTCCGGCAGCACGGTGAGCAGCTGCCCCATGCGCTCGGACAGCTCCCCCTGCAACGCCCGCTGCTCGGGACCGGGTTCGGCCCCCGCGCTGTCGGGCAGTTCCGGCACGGACTCGGCGCGGTTGCGCGCCGACGCCCGGTGCGCGTCGGCGACCTTGTGCGCCGCGATCCCGTACACGAACGCCAGGAACGGCCTGCCCTGCTCCCGGTAGTTGGGCAGCGCCTTCAGCACGGCGAGGCAGACCTCCTGGGCCACGTCCTCCGCCGACGCCGACGACCGCTGCCCGTGGCCGACCCTGGCCCGGCAGTACTTCACCACCACGGGCCTGATCTCGGCCAGCAACGCCTCGACCGCCCGCCGGTCTCCCCTGACCGCCGCTTCGACGTGCGCCTCCGGACCTCTTTCCCACCGCGTCGGCGAGGACGTGACGTCCTCGCTCGGCACCGACACCACCGCCCTCCCCGCGTTGCCACGAACCCTCGGCATAGCTGAAAACCCGACCACCACTGCTGTCATCGCGAGCTCCTCGGCGTCCGCGCGCTGGACGACCCTCGGGGGCACATGCGAACGCGACGCCGGTCCCACGCAGGGATGACGCGACTCACTCGAAGTTACTCCGAATGGACGCGTTTGAGGCGCGAACGGACCAGTTGACACCCACTACCGGATGCGTTGAGTGATGAGGGAGCGCTCGACTTCCCTGCGTAGCCGGCTGAGCGCGCGGTGCTGCGCGACCCGCACTGCGCCGGGCGTCGCGTCGACGGCGTCGGCGGTCTCCTCGGCCGTCAGCCCCACCACCACCCGCAGCACGAGGATCTCCCGCTGCTTGTCCGGCAGCAGCCGCAGCAGCTCGCCCATCCGCTGCGCCAGCTCCACCCGCAACGCCGACTGCTCCGGGCCGACGTGGTCGTCGTCCGGCGCGTCGGGCAGCTCGGGCACGGGCTCGACGCGGTTGCGCAACGCCGCCCGGTGGGCGTCGGCGACCTTGTGCGCGGCGATCCCGTACACGAACGCCAGGAACGGCCGACCGTGGTCCTTGTACGTCGGCAACGCGGTCAGCAGGGCCAGGCACACTTCCTGGGCCACGTCGTCGGCGGAGGCGGCCGACCGCTCCTGCCTGCCCACGCGGGCGCGGCAGTAGCGCACCACCAGCGGGCGCACGGCGGCCAGCAGCGACGAGATCGCCCGCCGGTCGCCGGCGATCGCGGCGCGGACGTCGTCCTCCAGGTTCTCGGGCGCGGTCGGGGCCATCAGCCGGCCCCGGCTAAGTGCGGGTCTCCCATGACGGATCCTCTGCGGTAGGCGGCGGAGAGTCCGTTCTACCGCACTCAGGCCGGCTTTCGGCCCAGGACGTGCAACCGGGCGGCCACGTCCCGCAGCGGCGGGCGGGTCGAGGCGGCCAGCTCCAGCTCGGCCAGTGCCTCCGCCGCGCCCGGGCTCGACTCCAGCACCGAGCCCGGCACCAGGTCCGACACGACGCCGTGGCCCTGCACCAGCTCGACCTCGAGGCCCGCGGCCGACACCAGCGCCTCCAGCCCGGCCACGTCGAACCGGCGCAGCAGCGGGTCGCGGGTGCCGACCAGTTGACCGGCCTCGTCGTCCAGCAGCCGTCGCGCGTCGACCAGGCGTCCGGCGATGGCCCGGTGCAGCACGGCCGCGTACCGGTTCGCCACCAGCAACGACACCGCGCCGCCCGGCGCCGTCGCGGCCGCCAGCGCGGCCAGCGCGGCGGCCACGTCGTCCACGACCTCCAGCAGGCCGTGCCCCAGGACGAGGTCCGCCGAGCTGTCGGGGTCCAACGCGTCGGTGTCGCCCTGGACCGCGGTGACGCGGTCGAGCACGCCCTCGTCGGCCGCACGGCGGTGCAGCGTCGCCAACGCGTCCGGGCTCGGGTCGACGACCGTCACGGCGCACCCGGCCACGGCCAGCGGCACGGCCCACACCCCGCTGCCGCCGCCCACGTCGAGCACGCGCGGCGGTTCACCGCCCCGGCGGTCCCGCGCGGCGGTCAGCTCGGCGTCGAGCACCCTGTGTACGGCGTCCGGTCGCATGGACGTAGAGCGTAAGGGCCGTAGGCTGCACTACGTGCATACGGTGGCGGTGCTCAGCCTCAAGGGTGGCGTTGGGAAGACGACGGTCGCGCTCGGTCTGGCGTCGGCCGCGCTGCGGCGCGGTGTCCGCACGCTGGTCATCGACCTCGATCCGCAGTGCAACGCCACCTCCACCCTGGAGCCGGGTGACACCGAGGCCAGCATCTACGACGTGTTGCAGGACCCGAGCCGCGACACGCTGGACCGGGCGATCGCGCCCAGCGCGTGGGGCGACGGCGTGGACGTGCTGGCGGGTTCGGAGGACGCGGAGTCGCTGAACCACCCCGATCCCGGCGAGACGCGGCTCGGCCGGCTGCGCGAGGCGTTGCGGCTGCTCCAGGACGACGAGGAGCCCTACCAGCTGGTGCTGCTGGACTGCCCGCCGTCGCTGGGCCAGTTGACCCGGTCGGCGCTGGTGGCGGCGGATCGCGCGCTGTTGGTGACGGAGCCCACGATGTTCGCGGTGGCGGGCGTGCAGCGGGCGTTCGAGGCGGTGCAGGCCGAGCGGGAGCACAACGAGAACCTCCAGCCGCTGGGCGTGGTGGTGAACCGGGTGCGGCCCCGGTCGCACGAGCACCAGTTCCGCATCGACGAGCTGCGCGACATCTTCGGGCCGCTGGTGATGCCGGTGGCGCTGCCGGACCGGTTGGCGGTGCAGCAGGCGCAGGGCGCCTGCATGCCGATCCACGAGTGGGGCACGCCGGGCGCGCGCGAGGTGGCGTTGGCGTTCAACCTGCTGCTCGCCCGGATACTGCGGATCAGCCGGAGCAGACGCCGGGCGGTGCACCACGACTTCGACGACGACGAGATCGAGGAAGCGGTGGACGCGTGAGCGCGACCGCCCTGCTGGCGTTCACCGTCGCGGCGGTCCTGCTGACGATCACGCCCGGCCTGGACACCATGATGTTGTTGCGCATGGTGCTCGGCGGCGGGCGCAAGGCCGGTGTGGTCGGCGGGTTGGGCACCACGCTGGGCTGCCTGGTGTGGGGTGCGGCGAGCATCGCCGGGCTGACCGCGCTGCTGGTGGCGTCCCGCTTCGCCTACGACGTCGTGCGGTACGCCGGCGCCGCGTACTTGCTGTGGCTGGGCGGGTCGGCGTTGTGGAAGTCGTGGCGCGGCACGCCCGACCGGCCGGCGGACGTGCCGTCGACCACGCCCGCGCAGGCGTTGCGGATCGGGTTCACCACGAACCTGCTCAACCCGAAGATCGGCGTGTTCTACCTGAGCCTGCTCCCCCAGTTCCTGCCGACCGACCAGGCGTCGGCCGGGTGGGGCGCGCTGCTGGTGGGCGTGCACGTGGCCGTCGGCCAGGTGTGGCAGCTCGTGGTGGTGTGGCTCGCCGGGCGTGCGGTGGTCGTGCTGACCAGGCCCGCGGTGCGGCGGTGGACCGAGCGGCTGACCGCGACCGTGCTGGTCGGGTTCGGCCTGAGGCTGGTCTTCGACAGCGGTGCCCGAGGGTGACACGGTCTTCCTGGCCGGGCACCGCCTCAACGAGGCGCTGGCCGGCCGCCGGCTCCTGCGCGGCGAGCTCCGCCACCCCAAGTGGGCCACCGCGGACCTGAGCGGCCGGGACGTGCTGGCGGTGCGTTCGGTCGGCAAGCACCTGTTCACCCGGTTCTCCGGCGACCTGAGCCTGCACAGCCACTTCCGCATGGACGGCGCCTGGCACCTCTACCGGCCCGGCGAGCGCTGGCGGCGGCCCGGCCACCAGGTGCGGGCGCTGCTGGAGGTGCCCGACCGGATCGCGGTGGGTTTCGCGCTGCACGACCTGGAGCTGCTGCCGACCGGCGAGGAGTCTCGGCTGGTCGGGCACCTGGGACCGGACCTGCTGGGCGAGTGGGACGACGACCGGGCCGCCGAGGCGGTCGCCCGGCTCGTCGCGGACCCGGACCGCGAGCTGGGCCTGGCCCTGCTGGACCAGCGCGTGATGGCGGGCGTGGGGAACCTCTACAAGGCCGAGGTGTGCTTCCTGCTCGGCGTCTCGCCGTGGAGCCCGGTGTCCGCGGTGGACCCGGCGGAGGCGGTGCGGCTGGCGCGCAAGCTGCTGCTGGCCAACGCGTGGCGGCCGGAGCAGAACACGACCGGGCTCATGGGGCGCGGGCGGCAGCACTGGGTATTCGAGCGGGGCGGCAAGCCGTGCCTGCGGTGCGGGACGAGGGTGTGCGTCGGCGGGCAGGGCGCGGGCGTGCTGGAGCGTCCCGCGTACTGGTGCCCGCGCTGCCAGCCAGGGCCGATCGCTTAGGGTTGCCGGCGTGGTCTACAAGAACGTGGTGCGCAAGGCGTTGTTCCGGATGCACGGCGGGGACGCGGAGCGGGTCCACGAGACCACTCTCGGCGTGCTGGAGAAGCTGAGCCCGGCGGCGAAGCTCGTCCGGCGCAAGCCCGCCTGCGAGCGCACGGTCTTCGGCGTGCGGTTCCCCAACCCGGTCGGCCTGGCCGCGGGGCTGGACAAGAACGGCCGGGCGCTGCCCGCGTGGGGCGCGCTCGGGTTCGGGTTCGTCGAGGTGGGCACGGTCACCCGGCACGCGCAGCCGGGCAACCCCAAGCCGCGCCTGTTCCGGCTGCGCGACAGCGAGGCGATCATCAACCGGATGGGCTTCAACAACGACGGCGCGCTGGAGCTGGCCAACCGGCTCGACCGCCTCGGCCCGCTGTCCGTGCCGCTGGGCATCAGCCTGGGCAAGTCCAAGGTCACGCCGGTCGAGGACGCGGTGGAGGACTACCGAACGTCCCTGCGCGCGCTCTACCGCCACGGCGACTACTTCGCGATCAACATCAGCTCGCCGAACACGCCGGGTCTGCGCAGCCTCCAGGACCGGGGCGCGTTGACCGAACTGCTGTCCGCGCTCAACGCCACCGCGCGCGACCTCGCCGGGTCGAAGCCGGCCAAGCCGATCCTGGTCAAGATCGCGCCGGACCTGACCGACCCGGCGATCGCCGAGCTGCTGGAGGTGTGCGCGGCGCACGAGGTCAGCGGCCTGATCGCGACGAACACCACGTTGTCGCGCGACGGCCTGGCCCCGGCCGACCAGCGCCTGGCGCACGAGGCGGGCGGGCTGAGCGGCAAGCCGCTGGCCGCCCGCGCGCGCGAGGTGGTGCGGTTCGTCAGCCGGGAGACCGACGGGCGGCTGCCGATCATCGGCGTCGGCGGCATCGCGAGCGCGGACGACGCCAAGCGGATGCTGGACGCGGGCGCGAGCCTGGTCCAGGTCTACACCGGGTTCATCTACGAGGGCCCCGGGCTGGTGCGCCGCATCACGAGCGCGCTGCGGTGACTCACCCGTCCAACGCGTCCTCGTACGCCTTGAAGGTCTCCACGAACACCCCTCGCTGATCGGGCGTCAACGGCTCCAGCGCCGCCCGCCACGCCCGCGCGCCAGCGTGAACCAGGCGATCATCGACGAGTTCCGGGCCGACGGCGGCCTGGTGGGCGGTCCCTTCGAGGGCGGGGACCTGCCACCCCGACTGGTACCGCAACCTGCTGGCCGACCCGCAGGTCATGATCGCGATCCGCGAGGACGGCGTGCTGCGCAGGCACGCCGCGCGGGCCGTGCCGCTCGAAGGGGCCGAACGCGACCACTTCCACGAGGTCCAAGCGCGACGGGACCCGGCGTTCCGCGGCTACGTCGAGGTCACCACGCGGGTGATCCCGGTCGTCGCGCTCACCGTGCTGCGGCTCGACCCCGAACGGGTCGCGGTGCTCGGGGCCCAGCTGCGCCGCCACCACGAGGACCTGAGGGCCGAGCTGCGCCGGCTGCGCGCGGACCCGACCGCCCGCCGCGACCTGCGCGACCACTGCCTGGCGTTCTGCGACAACCTGCGGATGCACCACATGCGGGAGGACGGCGCGTTCACCGCGTTCGAGGGCCACGACCCCGCGCTCGCGCCCGTGCCGGCGAAGCTGCGCAAGGAGCACCACGTCGTCGCGGACGTGATCGAGCGGATCACCGCCCCGGCCGACGACCCGGACCGGCTGCGCCCCGAGCTCGACCGGCTGGAGCAGGACTTGGAGGCGCACTTCGCCTACGAGGAGGCGCACCTCGGGTGACGGCTACACCCCGCGGGCGGTCCGCAGCCAGCGCAGCACCGGGTGCAGGATCACCACCAGCAGCGAGCCCCAGACCAGGCCGCCCAGCTCCATGTCGCCCACCACCAGCGTGAGGTCGCCCACCCCGGCGACCAGGGCCGCGCCGCCGACCAGCGCGTTGCCCGGGTTGGTCAGGTCGACCCGGTTGTCCATCCACACCCGCACGCCGACCAGGCTGATCAGGCCGAGCAGCACCAGCGTCGCACCGCCGACCACGCCCGCCGGGATGCTCGCCAGCACGGCGACGGCCTTCGGCGAGAACGAGATCAGCACCGCGGCCACCCCCGTCACCGCGTACGCGGCGGTGGAGAAGACCTTGGTCACGCCCATCACGCCGATGTTCTCGGAGTAGGTGGTGGTGCCGGACCCACCGCCGAAGCCGGCCAGCGCGGTGGACACGCCGTTGGCGATGATCGAGTCGCCGACGTTGCCGTCGAGGTTGCGGCCGGTCAGCGCGCCGACCGCCTTGACGTGGCCGACGTTCTCCGCGACCAGCACGATCACCACCGGCAGCACCAACAGGGTGACCGACGGCCGCAGCTCCGGCGCGTGGAACTCGGGCAGCCCGAACCACGCGGCCCGGCCCACGGCGGCGGTGTCGACCAGGCCCAGCCACAGGCCCAGCGCCCACCCGGCGGCCACGCCGATGAGCACGGAGAAGCGGAACGACGAGCCGCGGCCGAGCACCCCGCACAGCAGGATCACGCCCAGCGTCACGGCGGCGGGCAGCGGCTGCTGGGCGAACGAGTCGGTGGCCCGGTGCGAGAGGTTCAGCCCGATCAGCACGACCACCGCGCCGGTCACCACCGGCGGCATCACGGCCTCCAGCAGCCGCACGCCCAGGGCCTTCACCGCGACCCCGATGATGATCACCAGCAGGCCGGCCGCGAGCACACCGCCGAGCTGCGCGGCGATGCCCTCGTCACGGGCGGCGGACAGCGGCGCGATGAACGCGAACGACGCGCCGAGGTAGCTGGGCACGCGGTTGCGGGTGATCAGCAGGAACAGCAGGGTGCCGACGCCGGAGAACAGCAGGGTGGTGCTGACCGGCAGGCCGGTGGTGGCGGGGACGAGGATCGTGGCGCCTGCCATGGCGACCAGGTGCTGGGCGCCGAAACCGATGGTGCGCGGCCAGCTCAGCCGCTCCTGCGGCGCGATGGCGTCGCCATCGGTGGGGCGGCCATCACCGCGCACGGTCCACAACGCCACTCAATGACCTCCCCGGCGACCAGGACGGACCACGCTGTCCGACCCAGGGATCCTGCCACGCCAAGTAGTGGCTGCGGCTATATAACGGTCTGATAATCACACGATCGCAGCAGCGTACGCCACTACGGCTGCGAGGTTAGCCCAAACCCGCTACGCAACGTGATGTAATCCCGGTTCGTGCAGATGGCGGCGAGGTCCTGCGCGCCCGGTCCGCGACGGCTCAGCGCGACAGCTCGCGCAGCGCCGACGACAGACCCGCCAGGTGGTCCGTCGCGTCGGCCAGCACCTGCCGGGGGTTCGTCGCGGTGCTCTCGGCGAGCACCCGGCCGGCCGCGGCGACCAGGCCGCAGTAGCCGTCCACGCCCTCGTCCAACTGGGCCCGCAGTCGTCGCACGCCCTCCACGAGCGGGGCGCGGTCCAGCGGCGGGGCGGTGTCGCGCGCGCGTTCCACGGCTTGCAGTTGGCGTGACACGGCCCGGATCGCGGACGACGCCTCCGCGCCGGTGGCGCGGGCCTGCTCGACCGAGTCGGTGGGGATGGAGGTCAACGCCGCCGAGTCGAGCTGGCGCAGCAGCTCCCGCAGCGTGTCCTCGGCCTCCTCCAGCCGTTCCATCGGCTGGCGCGCCGCCGAGGAGCGGGCGGGCAGCGGCTCGTGCACGGGCACGGCCGCCAGCTCACGCCGCTGGGCGTTGATGTCGCGCATCTTGAGGTTCGTGCGCACGGCCAGCACGGACGTGCCGGCGAACCCGAGGGCCGCGCCGACGCCGATGCCGGGCGTGATCACACCCAGGATGGCCAGCGTGCCGACCGCCGTGAGCAGGGCGAGCACGATCAGCCAGAAGGTGAGCACGCGGCTCGACCGGCGGTAGCGCCGGTCGAGCTTCGCGCGCGGGTCGTTCCACGCGGCGTAACGCCGCTTCACCTGGTCCGCGAGTTGCCCTTGGAGCTGGCCACCGATGATCTGGGCGATCTCGCCGGCCACCTTCCGCCGGGGTTCCATCGCGGACACCATCCTCTCAGCCCTGGTTCGCCGGCGGGTTCTGCTGCATCTGCTGGGTCGGCTGCGCCTGCGTCTGCTGCACCCGCTGCTGGATCTCCTGCTGGATGCTCGCGCTCGCACTGGCCGGCTGACCGCTGGTGACCTCGCCGGCGACCTTGCCGCCCGCCATCGAGGCGCGGATCTGCTCGAGCCGGGACTGGCCCGCCATCTCGGTGGTCGACTGCTGGACCTCCAGCATCCGGCCCTGCACCGAGTTCTGCGCGAGCTCCGCCGAGCCGAGCGCGGTGGTGTACCGCTTCTCGATCTTGTCACGGACCTCTTCCAGCGACGGCGTGTTGCCCGGCGCGGCCAGCTCGGTCATCTGGCGCAGCGAGTTGGAGACCTGCTCCTGCATCTTCGCCTGCTCCAGCTGGCTGAGCAGCTTGGTGCGCTCGGCGAGCTTGGACTGCAGGACCATCGCGTTGCGCTCCACCGCCTGCTTGGCCTGCGTGGCCGCCTGCAACGCCTGGTCGTGCAGCGTCTTGAGGTCCTCGATGCTCTGCTCCGCGGTCACCAGCTGGGTGGCGAAGCCCTGCGCGGCCGACTCGAACTGCGTCGCCCGCTGCTCGTCGCCCTTCGCGCGGGCCTCGTCGGCGAGCACGAGCGCCTGGCGTGCGGATGCCTGGAGCTTCTCCACTTCGCCGAGCTGGCGGTTGAGCTTCATCTCGAGCTGGCGCTGGTTGCCGATCACCGCGGCGGCCTGCTGCGACAGCGCCTGGTGCTGCCGCTGCGCCTCCTCGATGGCCTGCTGGATCTGCACCTTCGGGTCGGCGTGCTCATCGATCTTGGACGAGAACGCCGCCATGAAGTACTTCCACGCCTTCACGAAAGGGTTGGCCATCTCCTACGCCTGCCTTCTCCGCACTTCCCTGGCTCGCGCTCGTGATTGGCAACGACCCGGTGCCGGTGTTGGTTCCATCGTGTCAGTTGTCCCGCGCTGCTTCCACCGACCTGGGGAGATATCCGGGATCACCCTGAGTCACCCCCGACTTTCGTCGGCATGGTCATCCTGCCCGCCCGCCACCGATGGGGACGCGGCGACCCCGCACGGGGTTGCCAAGTCGTTGCACGACGAACCTCGCGGCAACGCCGAAAGCCGAGCCGGTCGGACCGGCTCGGCTTCGGCACGTGTGGTTCGGGTTACGCCGCCACCACCGCGTCGCGCGGCTTGCTGATCGAAGTGGACAGCCGGTGCGTGAGCACGGGCTGCAACCGCAGGTCGGACAGGTCGTTGCCGATCACCGCAGGCACCATCGCGCCACCCTCCAGGCCCGCGGACGCGGACGCGGGTGCCCGCTCGGCGAGCTCGGCCGCGGTCGGCACGGGCCGCTGGACGGCGCCGATGTCCGAGGCGACCAGGTGCAGCAGCTCCGACAGGGGCAGGTCCAACGCCTCGCAGATCGCGGCCAACAGCTCGCTGGACGCCTCCTTGCGGCCACGCTCCACCTCGGAGAGGTACCCGAGGCTGACGCGTGCGGTCCTGGAGACCTCGCGCAGCGTGCGGCGTTGGGTGGTGCGGGCATGGCGGAGCCGATCACCGATCGCCTCGCGTAGCAGCACGGTCATCGCGCGCCTCCTTCCGGCCGGCCGTGCCACCACGTTACCGACCCGTCCCGTCGACGGGCAGTGACTTCCCGACACGTCCGCCAAGGGCGAACGAGTGAACTCGCGGGTAAGTTCCCGCGTGTGTGTTCGGGTGTGACCGGGAACGCGCTGCTCACGTCACTCGACCGGGAGCTCCAGGTGGTCACGCAGGAGGTCCAGCGCGGCCGTTGTCGAACTCTTGCGGACTTCGTCACGATCACCACCCAGAGTGAGCGTCGAGACGAAGGAACCGGACGGACCGGACAAACCGATGTGGACGGTGCCCGGCGCGACCCCGTCCTGGGGGTCGGGGCCCGCCACGCCGGTCAGCCCGAGGCCCCACGTCGCGCCGCAGCGCTCCCGTGCGCCCTCGGCGAGTTGCCGGGCCACCTCGGGGTGCACGGCGCCGTGCTGGGCCAGCAGCGCCGCGTCCACGCCCGCGAGCGCGTGCTTGAGGTCGGTCGCGTACACCACGAGCCCGCCGCGCACCACCGCGCTGGAGCCCGGCACGTCGGTCAGCGCGGCGGTCACCAGGCCGGCGGTCAGCGACTCGGCGGTGGCGACCGTCTCACCACGCCCCTTGAGGGCCTCGACGACGTCGGCGGCGCTCACGCCCCGGCCACCGCCCGCTTGCCCCTCGCGCGCAGCCGGAAAGCGCGCACGACGTAGTCGACGCCCGTGACGACGGTCAGCACCACGGCCGCGCCCATCGTGGCCACCGAGACCACGTCCAGCCACGAGGGCAGCGGCAGCACGTACAGGCCGATGGCGACGATCTGCACGAGCGTCTTGGCCTTGCCGCCGCGGCTGGCCGGGATCACGCCGTGGCGGATCACCCAGAAGCGCAGCAGCGTCACGCCCAGCTCGCGGACCGCGATGAGGATCGTCACCCACCAGGCCAGCTCGCCCAGCAGGCTCAGGCCCACCAGCGCGGCCCCGGTCAGCGCCTTGTCCGCGATCGGGTCGGCGATCTTGCCGAAGTCGGTGATCAGGCCGTGCTTGCGGGCCAGGTTGCCGTCGACGTGGTCGGTGACCGAGGCCACCGCGAACACCCCGAAGGCGGCCAGCCGCCACCACGGCTGGTGGCCGTCCTCGGCGAACAGGAGGTAGAGGAACACCGGCACGAGCACCAGCCGGGACATCGTCAGCACGTTGGCGATGTTCAGCACCGGCACGCGCGCGGGTTCGGTCACCTCGGGAGCACCTCGATCGCGGAGACGACCAGGTCCACGCCCTCCGAGGCGTCGACCCGGCAGCGCACCAGGTCGCCGACCCGCAGGCCGTCGGCGTTGGTGATGACGCACTCGCCGTCGACCTCGGGCGCCTGGTGGGCGGCCCGGCCGACGCAGTCGTTCTCGTCGTCCTCCGCGGTCTCGACCAGGACGACGACCTCCTCGCCCACGCGCTCCTCGGCGCGCTGGGAGGTGAGCTCCTCGACCAGGTTGGAGATGCGGGCGACGCGCTCGGCGATCGTGTCGGCGTCCACCTTGTCCGGCAGGTTCTCGGCCTCGGTGCCGTCCTCGTCGGAGTAGCCGAACACGCCGACCGCGTCCAGCCGCGCGGCGGTGAGGAAGCGCTCCAGCTCGGCCACGTCCTCCTCGGTCTCGCCGGGGAAGCCGACGATGACGTTGCTGCGGATGCCCGCGCGCGGCGCGAGCGAGCGGATCTGCTCGACCAGGCCCAGGAACGACTCGGTGGAGCCGAAGCGGCGCATCCGGCGCAGCACGCGCTCGCTGGAGTGCTGGAACGACATGTCGAAGTAGTCGGCGACGCCGTCGGTGGTGGCGATGGCCTTGACCAGCGTGGGCTTGGTCTCGGCGGGCTGGAGGTAGGACACGCGGACGCGGTCGATGCCGGGCACCTTCGCCAGCCGCTGGAGCAGCAGCTCCAGGCCGCCCAGCTCCCGGGGCAGGTCCTTGGCGTAGGAGGTGGAGTTCTCCGAGACCAGGAACACCTCGCGCACGCCCCGCTCGGCCAGCCACATCGCCTCGGCCACCACCTCGTCCGGGTGGCGGGACACGAACGCGCCGCGGAAGGACGGGATCGCGCAGAACGAGCAGCGGCGGTCGCAGCCGGAGGCGATCTTCAGCGGCGCGACGGGGGTGTCGGCGAGGCGGGTGCGCAGCACGCGCGGGCCCCACCCGTGCCCGGGCACCTGCACCTCCTCGGCCGCCTGGGGCCGCTGCACGGGGGTGAGCGGCAGCAGCGTGCGCCGGTCGACCGGCTTGTGCGACTCGATGCTCTGACCGGCCAGGACGTCGTCGAGGCGGTCGGCGAGGTCGGTGTAGTGGTCGAACCCGAGCACGGCGTCGGCCTCGGGGAGGCTCTCGGCCAGCTCGGCGCCGTAGCGCTCGGCCATGCACCCGACCGCGACCACCTTCGCGCCGCTGTCGGCGGCGGCGAGCAGCGTGTCCACGGAGTCCTTCTTGGCGGACTCGACGAAGCCGCAGGTGTTGACCACGACCACGTCGGCTTCGTCGTCGACCAGCTCCCACCCGCCGGCGGTGAGGCGGCCGGCGAGCTCTTCGGAGTCGACTTCGTTGCGGGCGCACCCGAGGGTCAGCATGGCGACGCGCTTGGACGTGGTGGGGGAAGACACGGTGCTCAGCGTAACCGGCGCCCGCCCCTCCCCCACCCGCCCGTGCGCCGTCCGCGTGGTGAGCGACCCGCCGCGCCATGACACGGCTCACCTGAGCGTTCGTCGCACAACGGCTGGGCATAGCGTTTGCACCGTGAACGACTCGATCAACGTGCGGCGCGCCCGCACCGGCGACGTTCGGGCGATGAAGGCCCTCATCGACGCCTACGCCGGCAAGGTGCTGCTGGCCAAGCCGCTCGTCACGCTGTTCGAGGACATCCAGGAGTTCTGGGTCGCCGAGGAGGACGGCGTGGTCCTCGGGTGCGGTGCGCTGCACGTGCTGTGGGAGGACCTCGCCGAGATCCGCTCGGTCGCGGTGTCGCCGCACGCGTTGGGGCGGGGGATCGGGCACCGGATCGTGCACCGGCTCATCGAGACCGCGCGCGAGCTGCAGTTGGAGCGGTTGTTCGTGCTCACGTTCGAGACCGAGTTCTTCGGCAGGCACGGGTTCGTGGAGATCGACGGCACGCCCGTCTCCCCCGAGGTCTACGAGGAGATCATGCGGTCGGCCGACGAGGGCGTCGCGGAGTTCCTCGACCTGTCGTACGTGAAGCCGAACACCCTGGGCAACTCGCGCATGCTGCTGCACCTGTAACTCTTCGAGTATTCACTCGAAGAGTCTTGACTCCACGAACGTCGAACGTCAAGATCGGCGTCGTGGAGCAGTTGACGGTCGACGAGCTGGCGGTCCGGGTGGGCCTGCCCGGCAGCACCATCCGCATGTACCAGACCAAGGGTGTGCTGCACCCGCCCCGGCGGCAGGGGCGCGTCGCCTACTACGACGCGTCCCACCTGGAACGCCTCACGCTCGTGCAACGACTCCAGTCCCGCGGCTTCTCCCTGCCCGCCATCGCCGAGCTGGTGAAGGCGCGGGAGAAGGGCGCGAGCGTCGCGGCCGTGCTGGGGGTGGGCGAGGCGGAGGGCCCGGACGACTGGGTCCGGCTCCGGGTGCGCGACATCAGCCGCCTGGTGCCGCTGGGCGACGTGCGGCCGCGCGTGCTGCGCCGGGCCGTGCAGCTCGGCCTGGTCCGCTGGCGGCGCGGCTGGCCGCACGCCCGCCGCTGGGCGCTGGAGGCCGGCAACCGGCTCGCCGCGCTGGCCGTCCCCTGCGACGACGTGCTGGACAAGTTCGCCAACCTGCGCACGGCCACCGACGGCATCGCGGCCGACTTCGTGGAGGTCTTCGAACGACGGCTGTGGCCGCAGTTGGCCGACAACGCGGGCCAGGACGACCAGCTCGACCGGATGCGCGCGCTGCTGGTGGAGCTGACCTACACCGCCGAGACGGTCGTCGTCGGCACGTTGCGCGAGTCGATCCGCGAGGCCGCCGAGGAGTTCGCCCGCCGCCACCAGTTGCTGCCCAGCGACGACTTCCACCCGGCGTGGGTCGAGGAACCGGTGCCCATCGCGGAACGTCTCATCGAGACCGACGAGGACGACGAGGTCCCCGACGAGCCGACGATCCAGCGGTTCCTCGACCGGGGTGACGAGCACGACGAGCTGGTCAGGTGATCGCGCTCGGGCTCGCCCCGGCGTGGCGGGACGGTCGTCCCGTCGTGCGTGCCGGGGTGCGGGTGTCGGTCGAGCGGTTCGAGCCGGTGCGGAGGGGTTCGGCTCGCCCGCTCGACCGGGGCCGGCTCGCCGGTCCGCGGGAGCTGGGCGCGGTGGGTCCGCTGACCGCTTCCCGCCCCGGAGGATCCCCGGCCGGCCCGTTCGACGTGCGGAGGGCCGGGGCGTGATCGCGCTGGTCGGCGGGCTGGTCGGTCTGCGCGCGGGGTACCGGTACGACCGGTCGATCGGCAGGCGGCCGTGGTGGCCGGGGGTGAAGCGGCTGGCGTTCTGGGCGCTGTTGTTCGTCGCGGAGTGGCTGCTGGTGCCGCGGGCGGCCACGGCGTTGGGTCCGGTGGTGGTCGTGGCGGTGTACGCGTACGTGATGGCGGTCGGCCTGAGCGGGCCGTGGGTGTCGGAGTACTACCGCCGGCGTGCGACGTGATCACGCCTGGGGTGCGGCTGCGCGAAGCGGCACGCGGGGATGCCGAACTCGTGACGCGATCGGCGGTCGTGCTCGCGGACCAGCCGGTGTTGCGGAGGCACGCGTAACGCGGTGGGCGGTTCGGGGTGGGCGGAGGGGGCGGGTCGGCGCAGGCGGTCTGCCCCCGGATGGCCTGGCCGGGGTGATCGGCGGGCGTGATGACGTGTCGCGCGACGTTCACCCGTCGTTGCCGCGGTATGAGCCGATCGGGGCTGTTGTGCGTTGATCTCCGGCCGGTAAGAACCCCTCAAGCCCGAAAACCGAGGGGAACAACAGTGCTCGCGAAATCCCTGCGCAACGCTTTCGCCGTCGTGGTCGCCTCGCTCGCCCTGCTGGCCGGCGCCGGTGTCGGCCAGGCGGCCATCAACGCGCCCGCCGTCACCGACGACTACCTGTTCAGCAAGTCCCTGTCGCAGTTCAGCGCGCTGCGGACGCAGCGGCCCTACAGCGACCAGCTCGACTGGTCGTCGGACGGCTGCTCGTGGTCGCCGGACAACCCGTTCGGCTTCAAGTTCCTGCCCGCCTGCCACCGGCACGACTTCGGCTACCGCAACTACAAGCGGCAGGGCCGGTTCAACGAGACGACCCGGTTGAGGATCGACAACAACTTCAGGACCGACCTGTACAACCAGTGCGCCGGCAACTGGTCCTGCAACCGGACTGCGGACCTGTACTACCAGGCGGTGCGCGAGTTCGGCGCGAGCTGACCACTCCCGGCGCGCAACGCTGCACCGGCGTTCCGCGCGGGGAACCCGCAATGCCCGGCAGGGGTCCCCGCCAAGGGGACCCCTGCTTTTATTCTGCCCGAAGGGTCTGACAATTCCGGCGGTCCCAAGCCGGCGCGACGGCGGCGCGGCCCAGGATCACGTGGTCATCGAGTAGCTGTTCGCGATGAAGTTCATGCCGCCCGACGACGACGTGATCTCGAACCCGAACTGCGCGTCGCCGACCGTGACGTCGCCGTACCAGCCGCGCGCCTGGATCCACCTCAGCACCGCGAGCACGTCGACCGTGCCGGCGTTGGTGTTGCTGGTCCGCACGAACGAGAACACGGCGTTCGCCCCGTTGGAACCCCGGTACACGTCCCAGGTGTGGCCGCCGACGGTCGCGGTGGTCTGCTTCGACCCGATAGGACCGACCGCGCCCTGCTTGTTCACCCAGATCATGATCTCGTAGGCGTTGTTGTTGGCCCAGATGTCATAAGCCGTCGCGTAGGCGCCCGCGCTCGGCCGGGACACGTTGAACGAACTGGAAAGCCTGCCCAGCGAGCTGAGCCGCTGGTTGATCATCTTCCCCGCGTGCGGGTAGGACTTCACGCCACCGGTGTTGGGGTGGTTGGCCCACACGCCCCAGTTGCTGTAGGAGTTGGCCCAGATCGACTGGGGCCCCGCGCCGGAGCCCCAGATGTTGTTGCGGATGGTGTACCCGCCGTTGGACCAGGTGGCCCACTGGTCACTGGAACCCCAGGTCGCGGCCTGCGCGATCCCGGTGGAGCCGAGGAGAAAACCGACCAGAGCGACCGCGACGGCGGCCGTGCGCATCCTGTTCATGACGCTTCTTCCCGGGCAACGCTGCCCACTCGGCGCAGCGAGTCGAATCGCTTCGACTCGAACCGCGCGGGGATGATCGGCGACGGAGTCGGATGCACGGACTATTGCAGCCGAATGGCCCGGCAGTCAATGACGTGAACCATTCGGGACGCGTTCGACCGATTCGACCGCGCTATTCGACCACGCATTCGACGTGCGCTTTCCGCCGGAAAAGTCAGTCGTCGTCCGCGTCGTCGTCGCCCGGACCGGAGCCGCCGCGGATCAGGTGGACGACCGAGTCCAGCTCGTCCGGCTTGATCAGCACCTCGCGCGCCTTCGAGCCCTCCGACGGGCCGACCACGCCGCGCGTCTCCAGCAGGTCCATGAGCCGACCGGCCTTGGCGAACCCGACCCGCAGCTTGCGCTGGAGCATCGACGTCGAGCCGAACTGCGACGTCACGATCAGCTCGGCCGCCTGGATCAACAGCTCCAGGTCGTCACCGATGTCGGCGTCGATCTCCTTCTTCTCGCCCGCCTTCGCCGCCGTGACGCCGTCGGTGTACTCGGGCTGCGCCTGGTCCTTGGTGAAGTTGACGATCTCGGCGATCTCGTCGTCCCCGACGTACGCGCCCTGGATGCGCACCGGCTTCGACGCGCCCATCGGCAGGTACAGGCCGTCGCCCATGCCGATCAGCTTCTCCGCGCCCGGCTGGTCGAGGATGACCCGCGAGTCGGTCAACGACGACGTGGCGAACGCCAGCCGCGACGGCACGTTCGTCTTGATCAGACCCGTGACGACGTCCACCGACGGGCGCTGCGTCGCCAGGACCAGGTGGATGCCCGCCGCACGGGCCTTCTGGGTGATCCGGACGATGGCGTCCTCGACGTCGCGCGGCGCGGTCATCATCAGGTCGGCCAGCTCGTCCACGATGGCCATGATGTAGGGGTACGGGCGGTACTCGCGCTCGCTGCCCGGCGGCGCGGTGATCTCGCCCGACCGCACCTTGCGGTTGAAGTCGTCGATGTGCCGCACCCGGTTGACCTGCATGTCCTGGTAGCGCTGCTCCATCTCCTCGACCAGCCAGGCCAGCGCGGCGGCGGCCTTCTTCGGCTGGGTGATGATGGGCGTGATCAGGTGCGGGATGCCCTCGTACGGCGTCAGCTCGACCATCTTCGGGTCGATGAGGATCATCCGGACCTCGTCCGGCGTGGCGCGGGCCAGCAGGGACACCAGCATCGAGTTGACGAAGCTCGACTTGCCCGAACCCGTGGAACCCGCGACCAACAGGTGCGGCATCTTGGTCAGGTTCGCGGTGACGAAGTGGCCCTCGATGTCCTTGCCCAGCCCGATGACCATCGGGTGGTTGTCCTTGACCGTGGACGGCGAGCGCAGCACGTCGCCCAGCCGCACCATCTCGCGGTCGCTGTTGGGCACCTCGATGCCCACGGCGGACTTGCCCGGGATCGGGGCCAGCAGCCGCACGTTGTCCGTGGCCACGGCGTAGGCGATGTTCTTGGTCAGCGCGGTGATCTTCTCGACCTTCACGCCGGGCCCCAGCTCCACCTCGTACCGGGTGACCGTCGGGCCGCGGGTGAAGCCGGTGACCTGCGCGTCGATGGAGAACTGGTCGAGCACGCCGGAGATGGCCTCGATCATCAGGTCGTTGGCCTTGCTGCGGGCCTTCGGCGCGTCGCCGTCCTTGAGGATGGTCGGCGGCGGCAGCCGGTAGTCGCCCTCGACCGCGCGCACGGCGATCGCGGCGGCCTTGGGCGTCTCCGGGGTGGCCTTCGGCTTGGGCGCGGGCTTGGCCGGGGGCGGCGGCGGGGGCGGCTCCTCGTCCAGCGGCAGCTCGGGCTGCTCGTCGACGTCGGCGGTCACGGCCTGGCGGCGGCTGCGCGACGGGCGGCGCGGCTTCGCCGGCTTCTCCTCGACCTCCGGCTCCGGCTCGAGGTCGTCGGCGTCGAAGCCGTCGAGCTGGTCACCCCTGCGGTGCAGCAGGCCGCCGAGCTTGCCGGGCACCTCGCGGATCGGCAGGTGCACGAGCAGCAGGACGCCGTAGGCGAAGATCAGCACGAGCAGCGGCCCGGCGACCCACGACGTGAGGCCCTGGGCGAGGAACCCGCCCGAGAGGTAGCCCAGCGCGCCACCGGCGTCCCGGCGGGCGACCGGGTCCATCGGCAGGCCGCCCGCGAGGTGGAACATGCCCAGGAAGCCGACCATGACCAGGATCGAGCCGATCACCAGGCGCGGTCGGGCCTCCGGGTTCGGGTCGGTGCGCATCAGCGCCACGCCGATCGCCAGCAGCACCACGGGCACGATCACCGCGGGACCGCCGACGGAGCTGCGCACGGCCACGTCGACCCACTGGCCGACCGGTCCGCCCGCCTGCCACCACACGCCCGCGGCGGTGATCACGGCCAACGAGATGAGCACGAGCGCCAGGCCGTCACGGCGGTGCGCGGGGTCGAGCTCCTTGCCCCGGCCGACCGCGCGGACCACCGACCCGACCCCGCGGCCGAGCAGGCCCCAGACCCTGCCGACGGAACCGGAGGACCTCCTCGCCGGCGGCCGCCTGGCGGGTGCGCGCTTCGCGGCCGGTCGGGACGCGCCGGAGCGGGGCTTCGACCCTGATCCGGTGCGACGGGTCGTGCCCTTGCGCGAGGTCCCAGTTCGGCCGGCCATGGTGTATACGGTAGTCCCTTGAGCCCCAGCGACCCCACCGTTCACAGGGGGACGTGACGTGCGCTGCTCGACGCCCATGGTTGCCCCGAACCGGCTGCGTCGACACGTCGACACGCCGTAGCCTTTCGCGCTGTGCCCACACCACTGCTGTGGCGCGTGCTGACCGCCGTCGACCAAGGGTTCGTCGGTCTCAGCGGACGACTCGAAGTCACCGGCGACATCCCGGCGGACCTCAGGGGACGTCCCCTGCTGCTCGCGTCCAACCACATCGGCAACCTCGACCCGTTCGTGCTGATCGCGGCGTGCCGCCGGATCGGTGTCGCGCCGCGCTTCCTGCTCACCGGCGGGTTGCTCGACGCGCCGGTCATGGGGCCCGCGCTGCGCGCCTCCGGCCACCTGCGGGTGGACCGCGCCGCGGCGAACGTCGGCGACGCCTACCACCGCACCGTCGAGGCGTTGCGGCGCGGGGGCGACCCGATCGCGATGTACCCGGAGGGGCGGATCAGCCTCGACCCGGGCCTGTGGCCGGAGCGCGGCAAGACGGGCGCGGCGCGGCTCGCGCTCAGCGGTGGGATCCCGGTGGTGCCGGTGAGCCAGTGGGGCGCGCACGAGGCCGTCTACTGGGGCAACACGCGGGTGAGCGGCTGGGACGACTTCAAGCCCTACCTGACGTCCTACGTGCGCGGGCTGCGCAAGCGGCCGACGTTCAAGGTGCACTTCGGCAAGCCGGTGGACCTGTCCGGGCTGGAGGACGGCAAGCCGGGCGACGCGCGGCGCGCGCACGAGCGGATCATGCGCGCGATCACGGCGGGCCTGGTGCCGCTGCGGATCGACGAGCCGGACCTGCCGAAGTTCCACGACCCCACGCGGCCGACCACCGGCGGGAGTCCTTGGCGCGCGGAACTCGGGTGAACGCGCGGCGGTGGCGGAGGCCGACCGGCGCCGCGCGCTCCACCCTCCGATGTGGACGGTCACCGGCTGACCTCGCCGCGGTGGCGCGGCGCCTGGTCCAGGAAGGCGAGCACGCGTTCCATGGCTGCTCTTGCGCCACCGCGCTGCCACCCGATGTCCTCGGTGGTCAAACGTGGCACGTGGCACGGTCAGAAGATCTCTCGCGGTCCGGACGCGCGGTGAGCCTCGGTTATCGTTGCTCCCGTGCCCACTCACACCGATCCGGAGCGTCTGGCGGCGGTCCGCCGCTACCACATTCTGGACGCGCCCGCCGACGGTAGTTTCGACAGCGTCGCCCAGGTGGCCGCGCTGGTGTTCGGCACGCCGATCGCGACCGTGACGATCGTGGACGTCGACCGCGTGTGGTTCGCGGCCTGCCACGGCCTGTCGGGCGTGACGCAGATCGGCACCGAGCCCGGCCTGTGCGCCTCGGCCGTGCTGCAGGACGAGGCGTACGTGGTGACCGACGGTGCGGTCGACCCCCGCACCCTGGACCACCCGCTGGTGCGCGGCGAGCTGGGCCTGCGCTTCTACGCCGCCGCGCCGATCATCACCGGCGACGGGCACCGGTTGGGCACGGTCAACGTGATCGACCGCGAACCCCGCGAGGTCACCGACGCCCAGGTCGCGACGCTCACCGCGCTCGCCGGGATCGTCGCCGACCAGTTGGAGCTGCGCCTGGCCGCCATCCAGGCGGTGCGTGCCGAACGCGGCTTGGACGAGACGTCCGGGACGCACGCCACCGCGTCGGCGAAGCTGGCAGGCCAGTTGCGCCACCTCGCGGCCGGCCACCTCGACGGCGAGCACCCCAGGACGTGCCAGCTCGGCTTGTCGAGCCCCTGCGACAACCCCGTCGAGGTCAAGGTCGCCGATCCGTGGGGCGACTCCGCCTGGGCCTGCATCCGGCACGCTGAGAACATCATCATCAACGAGCGGTCCACGTTCATCGCCGACCAGAAGCTCAACGGGCTGGAGCGCTACCTGCGAGCCGCGAAGTGGCGCACCGCCGGACCGGCGCGCACGCCCTAGAACCCGGCCTGTCCCACCAGCAGCTCGGACGGCGACCGGGTCGAGAACGCGGTGCTGCCCAGGATCGGGATGCGGCGCTAGTTCAGGAAGGCGAGCACGCGTTCCATGAACAGCGCGGCGGCCACCTCGTCGTAGGTCGACAGGCTCTCGTCGGCGAACAGGTGCTTGTCGCCGGGGTAGAGGAACAGCTCCCCGTCCGCCGCGCCCGCCACGAGGTCCCGCGCCGCGTCGATGTCGCCGTCCCGCACGAACGACGCGTCGTCGGCCATGGCGTGCACCTGCACGGGCACACCCGCGGGCCACGGGCCGAACTCCGACACCGGGACGCACGCGCTCACCAACAACGCACCCGCCGCGCCCGGCTTGGTCTGGGCCAGCATCTGCGCCGGCAGCACGCCCAGCGAGAACCCCGCGTACACGACCCCGGCGGGCAACCCTTCGGCGGCGAGCCGGCCGCGTTCGGCGATCGTGGCGAACCCGACCTCGCCGACGTAGTCGAGCCCGTCGCCCAGGTCCACGAAGATCCGCCCCTCGAAGAGGTCGGGCACGTGCACGGTGTGCCCGGCCGCCGCCAACCGCTCGGCGAAGACCTCCACGCCGGGCGTCACCCCGTGCGCGTGGTGGAAGAGCACCACCTCAGCCATGTCACGTCCTCCCGACGAGCGGCACACGCACCGCGTGGAACCCTAACCGGCACCGCGCCCGCCGAGGCGCACCGCCGCGGAAGTCGGGTGCCGCACCGGGGGTGGGCGGCCGACCGTAGCCGCCCACCCCCGCGCGTCAGTCCACCGGGATGATCGTCGGCACGATCATCGGCCGGCGGCGGTAGGTCTCGGCGACCCAGCGGCCCACCACGCGGCGCACGGCCTGCGCGATGCGGTGCGAGTCGGTGATGCCCTCGGCCTCCGTGCGCGAGAGCTCCATCTCCACCAGGGACACCGCCTGGTCCAGCGCCTTCGGGTCATCGGAGAACCCCCGGCCGGACACGGTCGGCGGGGCCACCGCGCGGCCGCTGTTGGAGTCCACGGCCACGGTGATCGCGATGAAACCGCCCTCGCCGAGCACGAGCCGGTCCGACAGCGTGGACTCGCCGACGTCGCCGACCGACAGGCCGTCGACGTAGACGTGGCCGACCTCGACCTTGCCGCTGATGGCCGCCTTGCCGTCGACCATGTCCACCACCACGCCGTCCTCGGCGATGACGACCCGGTCGGGGTTCACGCCCGTCGCCACGGCCAGCGCGGCGTTGGCGCGCAGGTGCCGCCACTCGCCGTGCACCGGCATCACGTTCGACGGCCGCACCGCGTTGTAGAGGAACAGCAGCTCGCCGGCCGGCGAGTGGCCGGACACGTGCACCTTGGCGTTGCCCTGGTGCACGACCGTCGCGCCCAGCCGGGCCAGGCCGTTGACCACGCCGAACACCGCGTTCTCGTTGCCCGGGATGAGCGAGGACGCCAGCACGATCGTGTCACCGGCCTTGATCGAGATCTGCCGGTGCTCGCCGCGGGCCATCCGCGACAACGCCGACAGCGGCTCGCCCTGCGACCCGGTCGACACGAACATCACCTGGTCCTCGGGCATCTCCATGGCCTCGTTGAGGTCCACGAACAACCCGTCCGGCACGTTCAGGTAGCCCAGCTCGGCCGCGATGCCCATGTTGCGCACCATCGACCGGCCGACCAGCGCGACCCGCCGCTGGTACTGCACGGCCACGTCCAGCACCTGCTGCACGCGGTGCACGTGCGAGGCGAAGCACGCCACGATCACGCGCTGGTTGGCCTTGCGGACCACGTTCTCCAGCACCGGCCCGATCTCGCGCTCCGGCGCGACGAACCCCGGCACCTCGGCGTTGGTCGAGTCGACCAGGAACAGGTCCACGCCCTCGTCGCCGAGCCGGGAGAACCCGGCCAGGTCGGTGAGCCTGCCGTCCAGCGGCAGCTGGTCGAGCTTGATGTCACCGGTGTGCAGCACCAGGCCCGCCGCCGTGCGGATCGCGACCGCGACCGCGTCCGGGATGGAGTGGTTGACCGCGAAGAACTCCAGCTCGTACGGCCCGAACGCGCGCCGCTCGCCGTCGGTGATCTCCATCAGCTTCGGCGTCTGGCGGTGTTCCTTGCACTTGGCCGCGAGCAGCGCCAGCGTGAACCGCGACCCCACCACCGGCAGGTCGGGGCGCAGCTTGAGCAGGAACGGCACCGCGCCGATGTGGTCCTCGTGCCCGTGGGTGAGCACCAGCGCCTCGATGTCGTCCAACCGGTCCTCGATGGCCCGGAAGTCCGGCAGGATCAGGTCGACGCCAGGCTGGTCGTCCTCGGGGAAGAGCACGCCGCAGTCCACGACGAGCAGCCGGCCGGCGTGCTCGAACACCGTCATGTTGCGGCCGACCTCGCCGATGCCGCCCAGTGCGACGACGCGCAGACCTCCGTCGGGCAGTGCGGGCGGGGGTGAGCTCGGGTTGATCACGCGTTGACTCCCAATTCGGCCTCGACGGCCTTGATGTCCTCGGTTGAAGCGGGTACCAGCGGCAGCCTCGGGTCGCCCACGTCGAGGCCGCGCAAACGCAGCGCGGTCTTGGCGTAGGTCACGCCGGGCATCCGGCTGAAGGGCCGCAGCAGCGGCAGCAGCGACTGGTGGATCGCGGTCGCGCCGGCGACGTCGCCGGACTCGAACGCGTCGAGCAGGTCGCGCAGCCGGTCCGCGGCGATGTGCGAGATGACGCTGACGAAGCCGACCGCGCCGACCGACAGCCACGGCAGGTTCAGCGGGTCGTCACCGGAGTAGTAGGCCAGGTCGGTGGCGGCGATGACCTTGCTGCCCGCGAGCAGGTCGCCCTTGGCGTCCTTCACCGCGAGGATACGCGGGTGCTCGGCCAGCCGCAGCAGCGTGTCCACCTCGATGGGGATCACCGTGCGCGGCGGGATGTCGTACAGCATCACGGGCAGACCGACCTGGTCGGCCACGGCGGTGAAGTGCGCGAGCACACCCGCCTGGGTGGGCCGCGAGTAGTACGGGGTGACCAGCAGCAGGCCGTGCGCGCCCGCCGCCTCCGCCTGCTTGGCCAGGTGGACGCTGTGCGCGGTGTCGTACGTGCCCGCGCCGCTGACCACGGTGGCGCGGTCGCCGACCGCCTCGACCACGGCGCGGACCAGGTCCGCCTTCTCCGCGTCGGTGGTGGTGGGGCTCTCGCCGGTGGTGCCGTTGACCACCAGACCGTCGTTGCCCAGCTCGACCAGGTGCTCGGCGAGCCGTTGCGCCTTGCCCAGGTCCACCGCCCCCTCCGCGTCGAACGGGGTGACCATGGCGGTGAGCACGCGGCCGAAGGGGCGGCCGGGCGAGGCGGTAGGACTTCCGGTCATGGGCGGAAATCTACCGCGTCACCCTCGGCAAGCTGCGACTACATGCTCCGGTCGAGGCCGCGCACCAGGCGCACGGCCTCGTCCGCGCCGTCGTACTCCACGCGCGCGGCGGCCCGGCCGAACACGTGCACCAGCAGTTCCGAGACCTGTCCGGTCAGCACCACGGGGTTCGGGCCGCGCTTGGCCACGACCACCTCGCCGTCCGGGCGGCGCAGCACCACCCCGACGGGGCTCTTGCGGTACATCATCCGGGCGGTCGGCGCGAGCCGCCGCCACAGCACCGCGTCTCGTACCGGATCGGGTGAACGCGGCTCCCAGCCGTCGCGGGCCCGGCGCACGTCCTCGTGGTGCACGAAGTACTCGACGGCGTTGACCAGCTCGTCCGCCACGGCGTAGGGCGAGAACCGGGGCGGGCCGGAGCGGACCAGCCCGACCAGCTCGTCCCACGGCTTGGCGGCGTAGGCGTCCTGGACCTTCCGCGTGTGCCCGGCCAGCGGCTTGACCAGGATGCCCGCCGCCGCGTCCGGCCGGCGTTCCCGCAGCACGAGGTGCGCGGCGAGGTCGCGGGTGCGCCACGGGTCGCACAGCGTGGGCGCGTCCGGCCCGACCTCGGTGAACAGCTCGGTCAACAGCCTGCGTTCGTCCCGTGCCACGCCCATGGCCTCACGTTACTTGGCGTAGACCTGGTCGTTCAGCGCGGTGCCGTCCTTGTTCCACAGCACGCACACCACGTCGCGGTAGCGCTTGTCCGAGGACGACGACTTCGACGGGTCCTCGTTCCACACGCCGGAGGTCGGCACGATCGCCACGTACCGGAGCTTCGACTCCTTGTCCTCCACCGGCACCCGGTCGGACATGAAGTGCAGCGTGCAGAAGTTCTCCGCGTAGCCGCGCAGCCACTCGTCGCCCGGGTAGGGCATCTTGGCCGACCCGAACGGCTCCGCCGCCGCGAAGACCTCGACCCGGTGCGGCTCCTCGCAGTCGGTGTAGTTGACCGTGGTGGTGGGGTCGACCAGGTTGTCGCCGCACTGGCCGTCACCCGGCTTGAACTGGGACGGCTCGATCGTGCCGCCGGGACCGTAGGTGATCGTCCCGGCCATCGCGGCGGGCGGCTGGTCGGTGAACCACCAGCGGCCCAGGAAGACGCCCGCGACCAGCAGCGCCACCGCGGCCACCGCCGTGCCGGTGATCAGCAGGCCCTTCAGCCACGGCTTCCGCACCGCGGTCGGCGCGGTGTAGTGCATGGTCGCGTTCGGCGGCGGCGCGCCGAACCCGGTCGGCGGCGTGGGCTGGGCGACCGCGCGTTCGAGCATGGCGCGGGCCTGCGGGCCGGTCAGCCGGGCGTTCGGGTCGGGCATCATCAGGCCGGTGATCACCGCGCCGAGCACGCCGTGCGCCCTGGTCAGCCGGGGCATCTCGTTCATGATCGCGTGCAGGGTGGACGCGGTGGTGGAGCGCTCGTAGGGGTTGGCGCCCTCCACGGCGTAGCAGAGCGTCGCGCCCAGCGCCCACAGGTCGGAGGCGGGCGAGGCCTCGTTGCCGTGGATGCGCTCGGGCGACATGTACGCGGGCGAGCCGATGAGGCTGCCGCTGGTGGTCAGCCGCGGGTCGTCCACGGCCTGGGCGATGCCGAAGTCGGTGAGCTTGACCCGGCCGTTGGGCGTGACCATGAGGTTGCCGGGCTTGACGTCGCGGTGCACGATCCCGGCCTGGTGCGCGGAGTCCAGCGCGGACAGCGCCTGGATCGCCATCGACACGACCCGGTCCTGCGGCATGGGGCCGTGCGCGCTGATCAGGGTGGACAGGGTGGCGGCCTCGACCAGCTCCATCACGATGAAGTTGGTGCCGTGCTCGGCGACCACGTCGTACACGGTGACCACGCCGGGGTCGTTCAGCCTGCCCGCGGTGCGCGCCTCGCGCAGCACCCGCTCCTCCAGCACCCGGCGCTCCTCCGGCGCGATGCCGTCGGGCAGGTGCAGCTCCTTGATGGCCACCTGGCGGCCGATCACGTTGTCCTGGGCCCGCCAGACGACGCCCATGCCGCCGCGCCCCAACTCGGCGAGCAGCGTGTACCTGCCCGCGATCACGCGGGGTCGGGCGCTCACACCTTGCGTCGGACCAGTCACCGTCACTCCTCGAAACCCCCACCGCGGACCGGGCGGAACGCTACTTCAGACCCCGCGCCGCCCGATCCGGTTTCACGGTTTCGTGACTTCGTGCCCCGAGGCGCGCAACGCCTGCACGGCGCGCGCCAGGTCACCGGCCTTGACCAGCAGGTGGTCGGTGTCGTAGGTGGACAGTGCGAACAGGCTCACGCCCGCCGCGGCCAGCTCGCCCGACAGGGCGGCCATGATGCCGGTGAGGGTGAACTCCAGCGGACCGCGCACGGTCAGCAGCCGCCAGCCGGTCTGCGCGGTGCCCGCCTCCGGCGCGTGCTCGCTCGGGCACACGACGGACAGCTCGTCCGGCGTCCTGGTCACCGAGACCAGGCCCGGCGCGTCGAGCAGCCCGGCGGGCACGGGGGCGTCGGCGGGCAGTCGGGCGACGGTGTACTCACCCGGCCGGACGTCGACGATCAGCCGCTTCACCGGCCGTCAGCCTTCGGTGACCAGCGGGCTGGAGGCGACCTCGGTCCCGTCGGACAGGGTGGAGATGGTGAAGTCGGCGAACACGTTGGCCGCCGCCTTCTGCAGTTGGCGCAGGCACTCGACGGCCAGCGCGCGGATCTCCACGTCGGCGTGCTCGGTGGCGCGCATCGCGATGAAGTGCCGCCACGCGCGGTAGTTGCCGGTCACCACGATGCGGGTCTCGGTGGCGTTGGGCAGGATCGCGCGGGCCGCCTGGCGCGCCTGCTTGCGGCGCAGCGTGGCGCTGGGCACGTCGGAGAACTTCTCCTCCAGCCCCTTGAGCAGCTCGTTGTAGGCGTCGACGGCGGCCTGGGCGGCGGCGAGGAACTTCTCGTGCAGCTCGGGGTCGTTGGCGATGACGTCCGGCTCGACCATGGCGGCGTTGCGCTCGGGCACGTACCGCTGGGACAGCTGCGAGTACGAGAAGTGGCGGTGCCGGATCAGCTCGTGGGTGAGCGACCGCGAGATGCCGGTCAGGTAGAAGCTGACCGAGCCGTGCTCCAGCACGGAGAGGTGGCCGACCTCGATGATGTGCTTGATGTAGCCGGCGTTCGTGGCGGTGGCGGGGTTCGGCTTGGTCCACGACTGGTAGCACGCGCGGCCGGCGAACTCGGCCAGCGCCTCGCCGCCGTCGGCGTCGGTGGACCACGGGACGCCGTCCGGGGGGAAGAACTCCGTCTTCGCGATCAACTGCACCTTCGGCGACACCGTCTCAGCCATGGCTCGAACCCTAACCGAAGCCGTCGCGCGCGCCGCTGTTCGGTCGACCGGCCTGCGTCCGTTCGCGCACCACCGCGTGCCGTCATGAACGACATCACCGGTTTCCTTGACTGATGTCAGATTTGACGTCATGGTGGTGTCATGGATCTGTCGCCGTACATCGCAGCACTGCGCGAGGACCTCGCGACGGCCGCGTCCGCCGGGGACGACAACACCCGGCGCACCGCGGCCCTGTTGTCCGCGGCCCTGGAGCCCGCCGCGCGGCTCGCGCTCATGAACGCACTGTCCGACCTGGCCGCGGAGGTCACCGCGGCCCTCGACGGCCCCGTCGTCGACGTGCGGTTGGACGGACGGGACGTGCAGGTGGTCGTCACCGGCGCGGCCGCCCGGGAGGAACGCGAACCCGAGCCGCAGGAGGTTCCCCGGCCCTCCGCCGGTGACGCCACGCGCGTCACGCTGCGGCTGCTGGACGAGCTGAAGACCAAGGCCGAGCAGGCCGCCGCGGCGCAGGGGATGTCGCTGAACACCTTCGTCGCGCAGGCCGTGCAGGGCGCGGTCGGCGGCCGTCGTGGCGGTGGCCACAAGCACTGGGGGCCGTTGAAGGACCAGCCGGGCGGCGAGTCGTCGTCGTCCTCGCGCGTGCGCGGCTGGGTGCAGGGCTGAGGGGGGATCATGGAATCGGACGTGGTTCGACAGCAGAGCTTCGAGGTCGACGGTGTGGTGGAGGTCGACGTGGCGCTGCTCGCCGGCCGGGTGCGGGTGCACCTGGTCGACGAGCCGGGCGTGCACGTCGAGGTCAAGCACGACCCGTCGCCGGGCGAGTCGTGGACGGCCGGCCTCAACGGGCTGCTGACCTGGGTGAACAACCAGTTCGGCGGCGCCCAGGGACAGCCGACGGGCCCGGCGGACGCGGTGCGGGACGCGCGCGTCGAGCTGGCCGGCGGCCGGGTGAAGGTGCACTCGTCCAAGGCGCTGCCGTTGCGCGCGGTGCCGTTGAGCGTCACGGTGCGCGCGCCGTCCGGCTCGCACGTGATCGCCAAGGCGGGTTCGGCGGACGTGACCGTGACGGGCGCGGCGGGCCGGCTGGAGCTCCAGACCGGCACCGGTGACGTCACCACGGACGGCGCGGACGCCTCCGCGCAGGTCAACTCGGGATCGGGCAAGCTGAGGCTCGGGCCGATGCTCGGCGGGCTGCGGGCGAAGACCGGCAGCGGTGCCGTCGAGGTGTCGGAGGTGGGCGGGAACACCGTGATCTACACGGGCACCGGTGACGTGTGGCTCGGCGCGGTGCAGAACGACGTGCAGGTGCGCACGGGCGGCGGTGACGTCACGATCGCCGACGCCGCGTCCGGCCGGATCCAGCTCGGCACCGGCTCGGGCGACGTGCGCGTGGGCGTGCGGCCCGGCGTGGCGGCGCAGGTCGACCTGGTCTCCAGCTCCGGCTCCGCGCGCAGCGACCTCGACGTCTCCGACACACCGCCCACCGACGAGCCGGGCCTGTTCATCACCGGCCGGACCGGCAGCGGCAACGCCTTGGTCACCACGGCGGCCACGGCCTGACCGCGAGGACCCGCCAGACCGAGCCGCGGCGTGCGCACCCCCGATGCGCGCGCCGCGGCCTTCCTCGTCAGCCGGCGTTGCGCAGTCCCGCCACCAGCAACGACACCACCGCGTCGAAGTTGGCGTCGACGTCGGGGGCCGACCAGCCGGGCGCGTGGACCGGGTCGTGGAAGCGGGCGGTGGCGGCCAGGACGGCCGTCGCGGTCCGCCGCGGGTCGTCGGTGGTGAAGTCGCCGGCGGCCACACCGTCCTCGACGATCCGGGTCACGTCCTCGACCAGCGTGGCGACGTGGGCGTCCACCACGGCACTGCTCTCCCGCACCAGCACGGAGTACGTGGCGAACAGCTCCGGGTCGCCCAGGGCCTTCTTGCGCTTGGCCTCGAACAGCGCCGCCAGCCAGTCGCGCAGGCGCCGCGGCGCGGGGGTGTCGGCGGCGGCCAGCTCGGCCAGGCCCGCGTGCGCGCGGTCGAGCCAGCGCTGCGTGACGGCCTCGCGTAGCGCCGCCTTCGTGGGGAAGTGCCGGTAGACGCTGCCGTGGCTCACGCCCAGCGCACGCGCCACGTCCACCACGGTCGCCTTGGCCGGGCCGTAGCGGCGCAGGACGTCCTCGGTGGTGCTGAGGATGACCTCAGCGGTCAGTGCGCCGTCCGCCACGTGCCGCTCCCTGGTGTCGCCTGCCGTCCGGTCAATTGTGCGCGCACCGGAGGCGGCCGGCGGACCTCGGTCAGCGCTCGCTGTCCAGGTGCGCCATCAGGGCCGGCGCGTAGCGGTCGCCCGCCGCGGCGTCGGCGGGGACCGCCGCCTCGATCCGGGCCAGGTCCGACTCGGTGAGCGTGACGTCGAGCGCGCCCAGCGCCTCGGTCAGGCGGTCACGGCGACGCGCGCCCACGAGCGGCACGGTGTCGTCGCCCTGCGCCAGCACCCAGGCGATGGCCAACTGGGCGACCGTCGTGCCCTTGTCGGCGGCCACCGCGCGCAAGGCCTCCACCAACGACAGGTTGTGGTCGAGGTTCTCGCCCTGGAAGCGCGGCGAGACGGCGCGGAAGTCGTTCGCCTGCCGTGACGCCGTCCAGTGGCCCGAGATCAGGCCGCGTGACAGCACGCCGTACGCGGTGACGGCGATGCCGAGCTCGCGGGCGGTCGGCAGGATCGCCTGCTCGATGCCGCGCGAGATCAGCGAGTACTCGATCTGCAGGTCGACGATCGGGTGCACGGCGTGCGCCCGGCGCAGCGTGTCCGCGCCGACCTCGGACAGGCCGATGTGGCGGACGTGGCCCTTCTCGACCTCGTCCTTGATCGCGCCGACCGTCTCCTCGATCGGGACGGCCGGGTCGAGGCGGGCGGGCCGGTAGACGTCGACGTGGTCGGTGCCGAGCCTGCGCAGGGTGTAGGCGAGGAAGTTGCGCACGGCCTCCGGTCGGCCGTCGTTGCCGTGCCAGCCGCCGTCCGCGTCGCGCAGCGCGCCGAACTTGACGCTGATCACCACGTCGTCGCGGTCGCGCTCGCGGAGGGCCCGGCGGATCAACATCTCGTTGTGGCCCATGCCGTAGAAGTCGCCGGTGTCCAGCAGCGTCACGCCCGCGTCGATGGCGGCGTGGATGGTGGCCACGCTCTCCGCCTCGTCGGCCGGGCCGTACAGGTCGGACATGCCCATGCAGCCCAGGCCGAGCGCGGACACCTCCGGGCCGGTGCGGCCCAGGGTGCGCCGACGGGTCACGCGGTGGGTGGAGTTCGTCATGACTCCACTATGGGACTTGGACTGACAGATTTCAACTTCTGTCAGTCCATCGGGTGGCGGGTGTCACCGCACCACCGCCGCCAACGCCGGGGCCAGGTCCCCCTTGGGTGCCACGACCACGTCGTCCAGCTCCAGCCAGTCCGCCATGTGCCGCAGCTCGGCGGCCAGCTCCACCGCGACCCGCCCCACGTCCGCGGTCGGCTCGGAGTGCGCCGCCTGCACCCGCAGCACGCCCGCCGCCCGGTCCGCCTTCAGGTCCACCCGCCCGACCAGCTCGCCGTCCAGCAGGAACGGGAACACGTAGTAGCCGTGCACCCGCTTCGGCGCGGGCACGTAGATCTCGATCCGGTAGAAGAAGTCGAAGATCCGCTCGGTGCGGTCCCGCTCCCAGATCAGCGGGTCGAACGGGCACAGCAGCGCCCGCCCGGTGATCCGCCTCGGCACGCGCGCCTCGACGTGCCGGTACGCGGGCACGCCCCAGCCCCGCACCTCGACCGGCTCCAGCACGCCCGCGTCCACCAGCTCGGCCACGGCCTGCCGGCTGCGCGCCGGCTGCAAGCGGTAGTAGTCCCGCAGGTCGGGTTCCGTCGCCACGCCCAACGCCGTCGCCGCACGGGCCACCAGCTCCCGCGCGCCCTCCTCCGCCGGGATCGACAGCCGCCGCGCCAACACCTCCGGCGGCAGCACGCGCTCGCTCAGGTCGTAGAGCCGCTCGAAGCCGCGCCGCGTCCCCGTGGTGAGCACGCCCTCGCCGAACAGGTACTCGCAGACCTTCTTGACCTCCGACCAGTTCCAGCCCCAGTGGTCCTTGGCCCGCGGCCCACCGCCGGCCAGCGCCTTCTCGATCGCGCCCGCGCCGACCGGCCCCAGCTCCTTCACCACGGCCAGGATGTCGTCCACCAACTGCGGCGAACCCTCGGCGACCGCCGTGTAGTTCTTCCACCAGCCGGGCCGCTTGGCCCCGGAGTGCAGCAGCGGCCAGTCCTCCACCGGCACCAGGCTCGCCTCGTGCGCCCAGTACTCGACCAGCAGCCGCGGTCGGCGGGCGCTGTGGGACCACGCCGCTTCGTCCACCAACGACGGCGCGTACGCGCCCAGCCTGCTGAACAGCGGCATGTAGTGCGCGCGGACGGCGACGTTCACCGAGTCGAGCTGCAACAGCCGGATGCGCGACAACGCCTTGAGCAGGTGCCGCCGGGTGGGCGCGGAGGTGGGCCGTGGATCGGCGAAACCCTGTGCCGCCAGCGCGATGCGGCGGGCGACGTCAGCGCTCATCTTCTGCACGGGCCGATCCTCCCACCGGGGTACGACACTTCCGCTCGGCCCGGACCACCAGCACCACCGCGGCCACCACCAGCAGGCCGCCGAGCAGTTGGAACGGCCCGAACCGCTCGTCGGCCAGCCACACCCCGAGCACCACCGCGATCACCGGGTTCACGTACGCGTAGGTCGCCACCGTCGACACCGGCAGCTCGCCCAGCACGTAGACGTACGAGCTGAACGCCAGCAACGAGCCGAACACCACCAGGTAGCCCCACGCCAGCCAGGACGAGGTGGTGATCGCGCCGAACGACACCCGCTCCCCCGCGACCAGCCCGACCACCGCCAACGCCGTGCCGCCGGCCAGCATCTCCACCGCCGACAGCGCGAACGGGTTGGCGGGCGTGTCCAGCCGGTTGCTCAGGAAGGACCCCAGCGCCCACCCGAACGCCGCCAGCAGCACCACCCACGGCCCCCACCACGACGACTCGCCCACGTCGTCCAACAACAACGCGGCCAACCCGACCAACCCGATCACCACCCCCGCGTACGTCACGCCGTGCGGCCGTTCCCCGGCGAACCTCCGCATCAGCACCACGTACAGCGGCACGGACGCCACCAGCAGCGCCGCCAACCCCGACGCCACCGACTGCTCGGCCAGCACCACGAGCCCGTTGCCCCAGGCGGGCAACAACAAGCCGAGCACCACCGCCGACCCGAACTGCCGCCGCGTCATGCGCAACCCACCACGCCACCCCACCACCGCGGCCAGCACGGCACCGGCCACGAGGAACCGCGTGCCACCCGACAGCAGCGGCGGCATCGACTCGATGGTGAACAGGATGGCCAGGTAGGTCGAACCCCAGACCACGTACACGACACCCAACGCTGCCCAACGCACCCACCGACGCTGTCACGCCACCCCGCCCGGAATCACGCGGATTTCGGCCACGGACACCCGGACGGCGGCCACGTGGACCGTTCAGCCCAGTCGGAACCACCGCACGGTCCAGCCCGCCATCCCCCTTAACCAAGGAAATCGAATCAGTCCAGAATTTTCGCCCATCCGCCGCACCTCGTCCCGCGGTCTCGCCGGCGGGACGCGGAGAACTTGACCGACCCGGCCACGGGTCGCACTATTCACCACGCCATCCAGGCTCTCGAAAGAACCGATCAGGGGGGATTCAACAGATGCGAAAGAATGTGTCGACACTGCGTAGAGCAGGAGTGTTGGCGGTCATTTCCGCCGCACTCGTGGCATTGGTGGCACCGGGGTCGGCGTCCGCGACCGGTGAGGACGGGGATTTCGCGGGCGCGCCCGCGCTCTCCGCGGAGGCCGCCTGGGCCCAGTACGAACTGGACTCGAAGAACGGCCGCGGCGCGGAACTGGCGAAGCTGAAGAAGTCGGAATCACCGGCGAACAACCGCACCGACGCGGCCACCCGGTCACGGGTCGCCGCCAAGGACAAGGCCGCACTGGCCCACCTCGAGGAGAAGAAGGGCTCCTTCTCCGCGCTCGGGGTGCTCACCCTGTGGTGGCAGCAGCAGGAGACCGACTTCTGGTGCGGCCCGGCCACGGTGTCCATGATCACCAACGCGCGCGGCGTCGGCATGGGCCAGGACGAGGCGGCGCGGCAGCTCGGCACCACCGTCGACGGCACGCCGTGGTCGTCGTGGGGCGGCTTGGGGTCCCCGGTCCGGTCCGTCCTCAACTCGCGCCTGAACACCGGCTGGTACGAGGTCAAGCCGCTGAGCAGCTGGCCGACGGGCTCGGAGATCCGGACCTATGAGGCCAACCTCGTCTACAACATCGACCGGGGCTGGCACCTGGCGGGCAACGTGTACGAGGTGAAGGGCAGCCAGTACCGGCTGAACGGCCACCCCTCGGACCGCACGATCTGGCACTGGGTTCCGATGTACGCCTACGACCACAGCGGTGAGACGACCTACTACGCGGACCCCGCCTCCGGTACCGGCAACGGGTTCCAGAGCGTGGCGCAGTACAACTACATCAGTTCCCTGACCATCGCGGTCGCCATGGGCGAGCGGGGCTACATTGCGTAAACGCCATGTGCTCATCATGGCGTGCGTCCTGGCGGGCACCTTCGGGTGCTCGCCAGGCTCGTCCACGCTCCCCTCACCGCATTCCGCCGCACCGGGGCCGAGCCGCGCTCCGAATCAACCTCCGGACCGCGCACCGCTGGGCGCGGGCGCACTGCTCTCCTGCGGTGTCGACCTGCCCTCGGAATGGCGGGGACGGATCGAGGCGGCGAAGCTGGAGAAATCCTCGGCCGACGAGGTGCTGAACGTGGAAGCGGTCAGCGACGACGCCTCGAAGGTGTTCGCCGGCGCCACTTCGGGCAAGCAGACCAGCCTGGTGGTGATCACCGGTCACGAGCGGCGCACCATCATGACGTTGAACGCGCCCGAGCAGTTCTACGGCGCTTCCTTCGACGGGCGCTGGTTGACGTTCGGCGTCGGCCACCACCCCGGCAACCAACACCTGTGGACCGTGCACGCCTGGGACTCCGAGTCCGCCGACGAGCCCTTCCAGGTCGGCGACAACCGGGCGGCGGTGCGGAGCCCGTGGCTGTTCACCCGCGCGCACCGCGGCAAGGTCACGTGGGTGCAGGGCACCGGCAAGCCGGACCAGTCCAACGGCATCCACCTCTACGACCTGGCCACGAGGACCGACCGGGTGGTCGTGGAGGGCCGGGTGGACGGCCCGGTGTTCTTCGGCGACCTGCTGCTGTGGCGCGAGTACGACGAGGCGAAGACGGCCAGGTTCACCGGCGTCTCGGCCTCGGACGGCACACCCGCCGCACTGCCGCCCGCGCTGCGCGACAGCCGCCCGGACTGGTACGCGACGGCCGACGAGAAGACCCTCGCCTGGACCGACGGCGACCAGAAGGCCATCCACGCCTGGCGCGCGGACTGGCCGGGGGTGCGCGAGCTGGCGAAGATCGAGCCGGGCGTCGAGCTGCCGGGGATCAGCTTCCCGCAACTGTCGGGCGACCTGATCGCCTGGACGTCCAAGCTGAGCTCCGTCACCGACATCCGGACGGGCAGCACCTATCGCGCGGACGGGATGTCCACCGCGCTGTCGATCTCGGGTGGCGGTCTGGTCGTCACCGGCGGCGGGGTCACCCCGTCGGTGGTCCCGATCACCGACCTGCCGCCGCTGCCCGCCTGCTGAGCGGTCGATAGGGTGCCCGGCATGGCCGACGCCACCGTGCGCACCGCGCAGCCCGACGACGTGGCGGAGATCGCCCGCATCCACCGCGACACCTGGCGCACCGCCTACCGGGAGCTGGTCCCGGCCGAGGTGTTGGGGGCGATCGACGTCGACCGGACGGCGGCGGCGTGGGCCGAGGCGGTCGCGCACGGGCAGGTGTTCGTGGCGGCCGAGGGGACGTGGACGGTCGGGTTCTGCGTGGCCGGGATGGCCCCCGAGGACGACGTGGCCCGCGCGGACGGCTCGTTGCCGGCCGACGCGGCGACGACGGCGTTGGTGAACGTGCTCGTGGAGCCGCGGTGGGGACGGCGCGGGCACGGCGGCAGGCTGCTCGCCACCGCGGCCCTGCACCTGCGCGAAGCCGGTGCCACCAGGGGTGTCGCGTGGGTCCCGGAGGCGGACAAGGCGTCGATCGGCTTCTACGGCAAGGCGGACTGGGAGGCCGACGGCACGGTGCGCACGTTGGACGCGGGCGGGCGTCCGTTGCGCGAAATCAGGGTGACAGGGGGGTTGTCCCTACTGCTCGAACCTTGACCGCGAGGGTAGCTTGGCCGAGTGCTCGGGTGGTTGTGCCTCACGTTCAGCGTCGCTTTCGGCTCCGCTCTGTTACCCCTGATCAGCATCGAGATCTTCGTGATCGGCCTGGTGACCCAGCAGCCGGGCATCTCGTGGTGGTGGATCGGGCTCGCCGTCGCCCTGGGTCAGGTGCTGGGCAAGATGCTGTACTTCCTGGCCGCCCGCGGGTCGTTGCGGCTGCCCCCGCTGCTCAAGCGCCGGGAGAAGGAGCCCAAGCCGCTGTCGCCGCGGCGGCTGAAGTGGCGGGCCCGGCTGGAGTGGGTGCGCGTGCGCTGCCACCGGCACCCCCACTGGATGTTCGGCACGCACGCGGTCAGCTCGGTGGTCGGGCTGCCGCCGTTCATGTTCACCACCGTGCTGGCCGGGCTGGCCGGCATGTCGTCCTGGCTGTTCATCTCGACCAGCGTGGCCGGCCGGTTCGCCCGGTTCAGCGTGCTCGCCGCCTCGCCTGCCGCGGTGGCTGGCTGGTGGGTGCACTAGCTCCGCGCTCGTGGCGCACGAGGCGCTGCTCGGGCAGCGTCAGCCCGTAGTGGTCGTGCAGCTCGGCCTGCTCGGCGTCCGACAGCTCCCGGTCGCCGACCTTCGGCGCGTCCTCGACCTCCCGCTTGTCCACCGGCACCACGAGCCTGCGGTCGCGCACCTGGGCACCCCGGATCGGGACGAGGGTGACCCCGCGGTCGCTGCGCACGGAGGCCCACAGCGGGCGGCCACCGGCCAGCCACAGCTCCGCGACCGGTCCGATGGGCCTGCCGTGCCGATCCAGCACGTCGCACTCGTAGAGGCGGTCCACCGCTGAGCGATCCATGCCTCTTCGGCTACCCGGCCGTTCGGGTGATCGCACGGTGAACCACCCGGTCGTGTGACTACCGTTCGATGCACGTCGAGGTGGTCGCGGCAGCCCGGGTGACCTAAGGTCGCTCGCCCGGGCGCTCACCCACCCGCCGGAGGTGGCGGCGCACCACGAGCAGCACGGCGACGCCCACGGCCGCCACGAGCAGGCTGATGACCAGGCCCAGGCGCAGCGCGTCCACCCCGCTGTCCGGGCTCACGTCCGCCGACAGCACGACCGCGGGCTTCGGTGACGCCGTCGGCCAGTCGAACGTGCCGGAGGCGGCCGACGACTCCGACACCGCGGTCGTGGACCGCACCGAGGACGAGGACGCCGAGCTGACGGTCGTGGTGGTCGTCGTGGTCGTCGTGGTGGTGGCGGCGGCGGACGGCGCGGTGGTGAGCGACGGCGGGGACGACGGCTCCGGCGCGCGGGTCGTCGACCCGGCGGTCACCACCGACCCGGTGCACGGCACGCCGTCCACGCTGAACGACGTCGGTTCGGGGTTGCTGTCCGACCAGGTGCCGTTGAAGCCGACCGTCACCGACCGGCCGGTCGCCACCGCACCGTTGTGGGAGGCGTTCTTCACCCGCACGGTGCTGCCGGACTGGGTGAACACGCCGTTCCACGTCTCGGAGCTGATCCGCTGCCCGGCGGTGAACGCCCACTCCAGCGTCCAGCCCGACAGCGGGTCGCCCAGGTTCGTCATCGTGACGCGCGCGCCGAACCCGCCGCGCCACTGGTCGGTGATCGCGTAGTCGACGGCGCAGCCGGCCGCGGCGCGCGCCGTGGCGGCCGGGATCACGACACCGACCGCGGCCAGGGCCGCGACGACGGCGAGAACGGCCCGGACGATCCGAGCGAAGTGCATGCGTACTCCTGGGGACGTGCGGCGCTTCGCCTGATTCTTCCCCAGAAGTCGGCGAGGTCAGCCGAGCGTGAGCGCGATGCCCAGCGCGAGGACGACGAGCAGGCAGGAAACGGTCAGCCGCAGGTTCTCACAGGTTCTCACCACGCCACCCACGGTAACCACGACCACCGGAAGATCCAACGCAAGAGTGCCTTAAGACCGGATGAATCGTGTCTCACTCGACTGGTCTACGCCCGATTCGTCGGCGCAGCGAAGAGGTCGATCGCCTTGCGCATGGTCTCCCGCGCCCGGCCGCGGTCCCCGGCCAGGTCATAGGCCTGCGCCAGCAGGAACCACGCCCGCCAGTCCCGCGGGCGCGCCTCGACGTCGGCCTTGCGCTGCTCGAACCACGCGTCGGCCGCCTCGCGGTCCACCCGGCCGGACGGGCGGCGCGGCAGCCCGGACGTGTCCAGCAGACCGCCCTCGGCGTCGAGCTGCCGCGCCATCCGCTCGGTGGTGAAGCCGAACCGCAGGTTGGTCCACGCGATCCACGCGCCGATCAGCGGCAGCACGAGCACGCCGACGCCCAGCCCGATGCCGACCGGGTCACCGGTGCCCAGCAGCACCGCGGCCCGGCCGCCGAGCAGCACGAAGTACACCGCCAGCGCGGCGGTGATCAGGAACGCGACGGTGCGGGTCTTCACCGGGGCCCGATCAGAGGTCCATGTACTTGTCGAGCCCCACGGACAGCCCCGGGTGCTTCGCGATCGACCGCACGGCCAGCAGCACGCCCGGCATGAACGACTTGCGGTCCAGCGAGTCGTGCCGCAGCGTCAGCGTCTCGCCCTCCGTGCCGAACACGACCTCCTGGTGCGCGATCAGCCCGGCGACGCGCAGCGAGTGCACCCGCACGTCGTCCACGAGCGTGCCACGCGCACCGGGGGCCTCCTGCGTCGTCGCGTCCGGCATCGGGCCCACGCCCGCCGCCTCCCGCGCCTGCGAGATCAACCGGGCGGTGTGCGCGGCCGTGCCCGAGGGGGCGTCCACCTTGCGCGGGTGGTGCAGCTCGATGACCTCGGCCGACTCGTAGTACGGCGCGGCCAGCTCGGCGAACCGCATGGACAGCACCGCGCCGATGGCGAAGTTCGGCGCGATCAGCACGCCCAGCTCCGGCTTGCGGTCCAGCCACTCCGACACCGCGCCCAGCCGCCGCGCGTCGAACCCGGACGTGCCGACCACCGCGTGGATGTCGTTGTCCACGCAGAACCGGAGGTTGTCCATCACCACGTCGGGGCTGGTGAAGTCGACCGCGACCTGCGCGCCCGCGTCGGCCAGGGTGGCCGGCCGGTCACCCGCGTCGACCATCGCGACGACTTCCATGTCCGGCGCGGCCTCGACCGCGCGGCACACTTCCGCGCCCATGCGGCCCTTCGCGCCGAGGACGCCTACGCGGAGTGGTTCAGCGGAACTCAAGAGATCACCTCGTGCACCTGGGACGGCAGATCATCGGCGTGAGCGTAAGGGCCGACCACGGCGGCGGCGACGGGGCGTCGCAGCAAGTCCCGCGCCAACGTCGCGACGTCGTCCGCGGTGACCGCGTCGATGCGCGCCAACGTCTGCTCCACCGACAGGTAGTCGCCGTAGTTCAGCTCGCCCTTGCCGATGCGCGACATCCGCGAGCTGGTGTCCTCCAGGCCCAGCACGAGCCCGCCGCGCAGCTGGCCCTTGCCCCGGGCCACCTCCGCGTCGCTCAACCCCTCGCGGGCCACGGTGGACAGCACGTCGCGCACCACGCCCGCCACGTCGCCGAGCCGGTCGGGCTGGCAGCCCGCGTACACCGACAACGTGCCCGCGTCCGCGTAGAGGCCCACCGACGAGTACACCTGGTAGGCCAGGCCGCGCCGTTCCCGGACCTCCTGGAACAGCCGCGAGCTCATCCCGCCGCCCAGCGCGGCGTTGAGCACGTTCAACGCGAACCGGCGCTCGTCGTGCCGGTCCAACCCGCGCACGCCCAGCATCAGGTGCGCCTGCTCGGTGTCGTCGGAGTGCAGCACCAACTTGCGCGAACCGGGGATGCGGGCCCGGCCTGCGCGCGGCGCGACGGGCGTGCCGACGCGGTCGAGCCGGTCGCCGATCTGCTTGCGCACCAGGCGCATCACCTGCGCGTGGTCGATGTTGCCCGCCACCGCCAGCACCATCCGCGGCAACGTGTAGCGCTTCTTGTAGAAGCCGAACAGCGCGTCGCGGTCCATGTCCCCGATGGACTGCTCGGTGCCCAGCACCGGCCGTCCCAGCGCGTGCTCGCCCAGCAGGGCGTCCAGGGACGCGTCGTGCAGCAGGTCTTCCGGGTCGTCGTCGCGCATGGCGATCTCTTCGAGCACGACACCGCGCTCGGTCTCGAAGTCGCGCGGCTCGCACAGCGCGTCGAACACCACGTCGCACACCAGGTCCATGGCCAGCGGCAGGTCCTCGTCCAGGACGTGCGCGTAGTAGCAGGTGTGCTCCTTGGCGGTGAACGCGTTCAGCTCGCCGCCGACCGCGTCGATCTCCTCCGCGATCTGCGCCGCCGTGCGGTTCGCCGTGCCCTTGAACAGCAGGTGCTCCAGGTAGTGCGCGGCGCCCGCGACCTCGACGCGCTCGTCGCGCGAGCCGACCTGCACCCACAGGCCCACCGACGCCGACCGCACGCCGGGGATCCGCTCGGTGATGACCCGCAGCCCCGACGGCAGCACGCTGCGGCGCACGGCCACGCCCGCGTCACCGCGTTCCAGCGACACCGTGCTGCCGGGTTTCTGCAGGTGACCCAGCCTGCGCGTAAGCGGACGGCCGCGAGTGCCAGAAGCACTCGCGGCCGTCCCGTTGACGCTCGTCGTCACTGCGCGGAGGCCTCGGCCTCGGCGGGTGCGGCGTCCTTGGCGGGGTTGTCGGCGGCCGGGGCCGCGTCCGCGTCCTCGTTCACCAGCACCAGGCTGATCTTGCCGCGCTGGTCGATGTCGGCGATCTCGACGCGGAGCTTGTCGCCCACGTTGACCACGTCCTCGACCTTGTTGATGCGCTTGCCGTTGCCCAGCTTCGAGATGTGGATCAGGCCGTCCTTGCCCGGGAGCAGGGACACGAACGCGCCGAACGCCGCGGTCTTCACCACGGTGCCCAGGAAGCGCTCGCCCACCTTCGGCAGCTGCGGGTTCGCGATCGCGTTGATCAGGCCGATCGCGGCCTCGGCCGACGGGCCGTCCGCCGCGCCGACGTAGATCGTGCCGTCGTCCTCGATGGAGATGTCGGCACCGGTCTGCTCGGTGATCGAGTTGATCATCTTGCCCTTCGGGCCGATGACCTCGCCGATCTTGTCGGTCGGGATCTTGACCGACGTCACGCGCGGCGCGAACGGGCTCATCTCGTCCGGGCTGTCGATGGCCTCGGCCATGACCTCCAGGATGGTCAGGCGCGCGTCGCGGGCCTGGCCCAGCGCGCCCGCGAGCACGTCGGACGGGATGCCGTCGAGCTTGGTGTCGAGCTGGAGCGCGGTGACGAACTCCTTGGTGCCGGCGACCTTGAAGTCCATGTCGCCGAACGCGTCCTCGGCGCCGAGGATGTCGGTCAGCGCGACGTACTCCGTCTTGCCGTCGACCTCGTCGGACACCAGGCCCATCGCGATGCCCGAGACCGGCGCCTTCAGCGGCACGCCGGCGTTGAGCAGCGACATCGTGGACGCGCAGACCGAGCCCATGGACGTCGAGCCGTTGGAGCCCAGCGCCTCGGACACCTGGCGGATCGCGTAGGGGAACTCCTCGCGCTTGGGCAGCACGGGCATCAGCGCCCGCTCGGCCAGCGCGCCGTGGCCGATCTCGCGCCGCTTGGGCGAGCCGACGCGGCCGGTCTCACCGGTGGAGAACGGCGGGAAGTTGTAGTGGTGCAGGTAGCGCTTGTGCGTCTCGGGGGACAGCGAGTCGATCTGCTGCTCCATGCGCAGCATGTTCAGCGTGGTGACACCCAGGATCTGGGTCTCGCCGCGCTCGAACAGCGCCGAGCCGTGCGCCCGCGGGATGACCTCGACCTCGGCCGACAGCGACCGGATCTCGGTGAGGCCGCGGCCGTCGATGCGCACCTTGTCGCGCAGGATGCGCTGGCGCACGAGCTTCTTGGTCAGCGAGCGGAACGCCGCGCCGACCTCCTTCTCGCGACCCTCGAACTGCTCGGCCAGCTTCTCCAGCACCGACGCCTTGATCTCGTCGATGCGGGACTCGCGCTCCTGCTTGCCCGCGATGGTCAGCGCCTGGGCCAGCTCGCCCGCGCCGGCCTGCTCGACGGCCTCGAAGGCGTCGGGCTGGTAGGCCGGGTAGGTCGGGAACTCGCCGGTGGCCTTCGCCGCGACCTGCGCCAGCTGCGCCTGCGCCTCGCACAGCGACTTGATGAACGGCTTGGCGGCCTCCAGACCGGCGGCCACGACCTCCTCGGTGGGCGCCTGGGCACCGTCGCCGATCAGGTCGATGACGTTCTCGGTAGCCTCGGCCTCGACCATCATGATCGCGACGTCGTCACCGACCACGCGGCCGGCGACGACCATGTCGAACACGGCCTTCTCCAGCTGCTCGTGGGTCGGGAACGCCACCCACTGGCCCTCGATCAGCGCCACCCGGACGCCGCCGATGGGGCCGGAGAACGGCAGGCCCGCCAGCTGCGTGGACGCCGACGCGGCGTTGATCGCCACGACGTCGTACAGGTCGGCCGGGTTCAGGCTCATCACCGTGATGACGACCTGGATCTCGTTGCGCAGACCGTCCACGAAGGACGGGCGCAGCGGCCGGTCGATCAGGCGGCAGGTCAGGATCGCGTCGGTCGACGGGCGGCCTTCGCGGCGGAAGAACGAGCCGGGGATGCGGCCCGCGGCGTACATGCGCTCCTCGACGTCCACCGTGAGGGGGAAGAAGTCGAAGTGCTCCTTGGGGTGCTTCGACGCCGTCGTCGCCGACAGCAGCATCGTCTCGTCGTCCAGGTAGGCGACGACCGAGCCCGCCGCCTGGCGGGCCAGGCGACCGGTCTCGAAGCGGATGGTGCGCGTGCCGAACCGACCGTTGTCGATCACAGCTGAAGTCTCGTGGACCTCGATGTCCGTCATATGGGTACTCCTCGTCATGCGGGTCACAGCGCGCTCGTGGCGCGGGATCGCGGTTCGGACGAGGCCGGTCTTCGATCGAAGTCCCCTGGGTGTCGTCCACCAGGGGGCCACTACCGAGGACCGGCGAACTGTCGTCCCGTTCGCCGCGCGTGCTTCCCTCGTCTTTGATTTCGATAACGCCGAAGGGGAGTGACCGGACGGTCACTCCCCCTCGGCACGTCTCACCTGCGCAGGCCGAGCCGCCCGATGAGGGCGCGGTAGCGCTGGATGTCCACCTTCTGGAGGTAGTTCAGCAGCCGGCGACGCCGGCCGACCAGCAGGAGCAGGCCACGACGCGAGTGGTGGTCGTGCTTGTGCTTCTTCAGGTGCTCGGTCAGGTCGGCGATGCGCTTGCTCAGCAGCGCGACCTGGGCCTCGGCCGAACCGGTGTCCGTGTCGTGGACGCCGTACTCGGCGAGGATGGTCTTCTTCTCTTCGGTGGTCAGTGCCACGTGCTCGCTACTCCTTGTACTGGTTAAGTGCCGTGCGGCCCCGCCCGTGGACGGGGTAGTCGGTGCTGGCCGCCACGGACCGCAGCCAGACCCAACTGTCGAGGCTACCAGCAGTGGCCGCGCGTCACGCGTTTGACGTGCTCAAGGGCACGCGGTCGAGCACCGCGTAGCCCTCCGCCGGGCGGCTGCGGACCAGCGCGACCTCGGTGGCGGTCCACTCACGACCGGTGAACTCCACGTGCGGCAGCCCCGCCCCGCGCGCCACGGTGAGGTGCGGTCGCCAGTCCGGCGGCACGCGCGCCGCCTCACCCAGCTCGGCCAGCGGGCCGTCCACGCCGATCCACAGCACGTGGCGGAACGTGCCGCTGCCGCGCAGCCGCAGGACGGGCGCCGTGACGCGGTCCAGGCCGTCGAGCGGGCGGGTGGGCTCGACCTCGCCGAAGAACCGGACCGTGACGTGCCAGCGGGCCGGGCGCACCCAGCGCAGCCGGGGGTGCGCGGCGCGGACCGGGCGCAGGGCGTCGTGCAGCTCCTCGACGACGTCGTCGGGCGGGAAGATCGCGGAGAAGAAGCTCACCGGAGGGCGGTCAGGCGTCGCGGCCCTTGCCCGCGCGGCGCAGCAGCTCGGCCAGCGCCGGGAAGTCCTCGCCCAGCACGTCGGCGGCCTGCGACAGCTCGTGGCGGTCGGCCAGGCGGCGCAGGAACGGGAACACCACGGCCTCGTCGTCCGGGCTGCCGTTCACCGGCAGTGAGTCGCGGCTCACGGTGGGCTTCGACTGCCGCACGTCCTCCAGCGCGCGCTGCAACGCCTCGGGCGAGCCGGAGGCCACGTCGGGGGTGAGGACCTTGCGCTCCAGCATGATCATCCGGGCCAGCACGGAGGGGTTGCCGATCTTGGCCCGACGTCCGCTCATGACCTGGCTCAGCATGGGGGCGCTGATGCCCAGCACGTCCGCGAGCTGGGCCTGCGAGACGTTGAACGCGACCACCAGCCGGCGCACCCGGTCGCCCAGGGGTTCGCCGTACCACTCCCGCTGCAACGCGAGATTGCGCTGGACGATCTTGTGGTCCTCCACCTTCGCCTCTCCCCTGACCGACGGACGTGTCAGGCATCTTGCCAGGTCGTCAGGCGTCGCACGGCGGGTTCCACCCACCTGGTTCAACCGGTCAGGCGTCACCGGGATCCGTCAGGAGGTCACGGGCCGTGTCCACGTCGCGGTGCATCTGCGCGAGCAGCGACTCGACGCTGTCGAACTTCTCCATGTCCCGCAGCCGGTCCACGAAGTCCAGCGCCACGCGCTGGCCGTAGAAGTCCTCGTCCACGTCGAGCACGAACGCCTCCACCCGCCGTTCCCGGCCGGAGAACGTCGGATTGGTGCCCACGCTGACCGCGGCCTTGAGGCGGCGGCCGGAGCCGTGCACGAACCAGCACGCGTACACGCCGTCCGCGGGCACGGCGGCGAACCGCGTGGTGGACAGGTTGGCCGTGGGGAAGCCGAGTTCCTTGCCCCGGCCGTCGCCGCGCACCACGATGCCCTCCAGCCGGTGCGGCCGGCCGAGCGCCTGCGCCGCCGCGGCCACGTCGCCCGCGTCGATGCACGCCCGGATGTAGGTCGACGAGTAGGTCACGCCGTCGTCGGTCACCAGATCCGCCCCCTCGGTCACGAAACCGAACCGCTTGCCCAACGCGCGCAGCAGCTCCACGTTGCCCGCCGCCTTGTGGCCGAACGTGAAGTTCTCCCCCACCACCACGGCCGCCACATGCAGCCGGTCCACCAGCACCTCGTGCGCGAACTCGTCGGCGGGCGTGCGCGCCACCTCGGCGGTGAACGGGATCACGCAGAACACGTCCACGCCCAAGCCCTCGACCAGTTCGGCCCGCCGGCGCAGGCTGGTCAGCTGCGCCGGGTGGCTGCCCGGCCGGACCACTTCGGACGGGTGCGGGTCGAAGGTGATCAGGACGCTCGGCACACCCTTCTCCTCGGCCAACCCGACCGCGCGGTTGATCAGCGCCTGGTGCCCGCGGTGCACCCCGTCGAACACGCCGATGGTCACCACGCAGCGGCCCCAGCCGCCGGGCAGGTGGTCGAGCCCTCTCCAGCGTTGCACGCGGGCAAGCCTAGGCGGTCGTCCTCCGCGCGCGGGCCGAGGTCGGGCTAGTCGCGGCGGATGTCGCGGCCCGCCTGGTGGACCGTGCCGCCGTCACGCGCGATCGCGGTCTGGTTGACGGTGGTCGGCGAGTTGATCGTGAGGCCGCCCAGCGTGCCCGCCTGCACCACGGGACCGTTGACGGTGCCGCTGATGCTGTTGTGCACGTCGGGCGTCGGCGGCGTGGGCGTGGCGGCCGGTGGTTCGGGGCGGGCGGTGGCCTGCACGCGCAGGGCGACGACCACCCCCAGCACGGTGAGCAGCACGACCGCTACCCAGGTCCACGGCTTCGCCCCGCCGTCCGTGGCCAGGTTGATCGCCACCCCGGTGGCCGACGTCACCGCACCGGCCGCGGCCGGCCACACCCACTTCGCCATGACCCCACGGTAAGCCCTAGCCGACCGGCGCGAGTACCACCAACGGCTTGGCGATCGGGCCCTCGTCCTTGGCCAGCGCGACCACGTGGCCGTCCGGGCCGAAGACGCCGTAGGTGCCGTCCAGCCCGCCGGCGGCCAGGCGTTGGCCGTGGGAGAGGGCGATCGCCTCGCGCGGCGCGATCTCGCGGCGCGGGAAGGCGGTGGACACGGCGGCGTCCAGGTCCAGCGACAGGCCCGGCGCGCTCTCCAGCTGCTCCAGGGTCTTGGCCACGCGCAGGTCGAACGGGCCGACGCGGGTGCGGCGCAGGGCCGCCAGGTGGCCGCCGACGCCCAGGTCCGCGCCCAGGTCGCGGGCCAGCGCGCGCACGTAGGTCCCGGACGAGCACTCCACCATCACGTCCAGCTCGGTGACGCCCTCGCCCTCGCGGCGGATCGCCAGCACGTCGAAGCGGTGCACGGTCACCGGGCGCGCCGGGATCTCCACCACCTCACCGGCGCGCACCCGCGCGTAGGCGCGCTTGCCGTCGATCTTCACCGCGCTCACCGCGCTGGGCACCTGCTCGATCGCGCCGGTCAGCTTCGCCACGCCCGCCCGGATCGCGGCCTCGTCCACATCGGACGCGTCGGCCGTGGACAGCACCTCGCCCTCGGCGTCGTCGGTGGTGGTGGAGGAACCCAGGCGGATGGTCGACAGGTACGCCTTGCTGTCCAGCGCGAGGTGGCCGAGCAGCTTGGTGGCCCGCTCGATGCCGAGCACGAGCACGCCGGTCGCCATCGGGTCGAGCGTGCCCGCGTGCCCGACCTTGCGGGTGCCGAGGATGCGGCGGACCTTGGCCACCACGTCGTGGGAGGTCATGCCGTCGGGCTTGTCGATGACGACGAGACCGGGCGGGACAGGGGGACGAGAGGTTGCGGACACGGTGGAGGATCCTAAGCCTCGACCAGGGCCCGCCTGTCGGCCGTGGCCACGTCCCACCGACGGCGGCGCAACTGCACGGGCACCGGCTCGCCGCGGTCCTCGGCGGCGAACACCGCGGCACGCGCGCGACGCCACCACACCACCGTGCGCCACACACCCACCAGCAGCACGGCGACCACGGACGTGAACGCGACCCGGTACGCCTGCGGCGCGGCCAGATGCGGCTCGACGACGTCCAGCAGCACGCCCACGACCAGCGCGGTGAACGTGACCGCGCCGAACCCGCCGACGTTGGCCACGCCGGTCGCCGTGCTCACCCGGTGCAGCGGGTTGTAGTCGCGCACCAGCGCGAACGCCACGCCGGACGCCGGGTTGCCCAGCGCCAGCACGGCGAACAGCACGTACAGCGCGGGCGTGGGCAGCACGCCGCCGGGCCAGCCCAGCAGCACGGCCCAGCACAGCACGGCCGCGGCCAGGTAGGTGCCGACGATCGGCATCCGCCACTCCGGCCGGCCGCCGATCACCGTGCCCATCACCGGCCCGCTGACGATCGCCACCAGCACGAGCGTGCTCAGCACCGCCGACGCCGACGGCCGCGACAGGCCCTGCGCCTCGACCAGGTACGGGAAGCCCCACAGCAGGCCCAGCACGGCGGGCGCGGACATCGACGTGAAGTGCACCCAGAACCCGAGGCGCGTGCTCGGCTCGCGCCACGCGTCGCGGACCTTCGCGCCCACGGCGCGCAACGGCACCGGCTCGACCACGGGCTGCGGCACGCCGTCGGGCACCTCGCGCACCCGCCAGGACACCACCGCCGCGTACGCCGCCGTGGCCAGGCCCGCGATCAGGAACGTCACCGTCCAGCCCGCGTCGTCCAGCAGCAAGGTCAGCGGCACGGTCGCGACCAGGTTGCCCGCGCCGCCCAACGCCGCCGACAGGGTCATGACCAGCGTGAACCGGCGGGGCGGGAAGTGGGCGGCGGCCAGCCGCAGCACGCTGACCCACGTCATGGCGTCACCGACGCCGAGCACGGCGCGCGCGGCCAGGCCGAGCGGGTAGGACTCGGCGATCGCGAACAGGGTCTGGCCGAGGCCCATGAGCAGCGCGGCAGCGGTCAGCACGCGACGCGGGCCGAAGCGGTCCACCAGCAGGCCGGTGGGGATCTGCATCAGCGCGTAGAGGCCGATCTGCAGGACGGTGAACGTGCCGAGCGCGGCGGGCCCGACGGAGAAGCGGTCGCCCGCTTCGAGGCTGGCCACGCCCAGCGAGGTCCGGTGGAACAGGGCGGCGATGTAGACGAGGACGGCGGTTGACCAGATCAGCCACGCTTGCTTCGTGGCACGATCGACCGGCAAGGCGGATCTCCTAGGCTTGCGTGCGGCAGCACTCCCAGTATCGAGAAACACTTGCCTGGTGTTAACGATTCCTCGGGGTGCCGCTCACCACAACACGCCTGGTCACACCACGCCTACGCGCGCCCACTGCCCGGAACGGGTGCGGGCGAGCACCAGCACCAGCCGCAGGACCATGAACGCCGACAGGCCGCTCCAGATGCCGACCAGTCCCCAGCCGAACCCGTAGGACGCCCACACCAGCGGCAGGAAGCCCAGCGCCGCCGACGCCAGGGTCGCCGTGCGCAGGAACCGCGCGTCGCCCGCGCCGAGCAGCACGCCGTCCAGCGCGAACACCACGCCCGCGATCGGCTGCAAGCCGACGAAGAACCACCAGGCGTGCGGCACCTCGTCCAGCACCGCCGGGTCGCTGGTGAACACCGTCGGCAGCGGGCCGGACAGCGCCGCGAACAGCACGCCCAGCAGCACGCCGAACCACAGCCCGTACCCGGTGACCTGCCAGGCGAACCGGCGGGCCTGCTCGCGGCGGGCCGCGCCCAGCGCCTCCCCCACGATCGACTGCGCGGCGATCGCCAGCGAGTCGAGCACGAGGGCGAGGAACGTCCACAGCTGCAACACGACCTGGTGCGCGCCGACCGCGCCGACCGACGTGCGCGCCGCCACCGAGGCGGCCGACAGGAAGCACGCCTGGAACGCCAGGCTGCGCAGCACCAGGTCGCGGCCGAGGCCGAGCTGGGCCCGCATCCGACGCCCGTCGGGCCGCAGGCTCACCCGCTCCGAGCGCAACGCCCGCAGGAACAGCCCGGCCGACAGCACCTGCGCGATCACGTTCGCGACCGCCGAGCCCTCCAGACCCCAGTCCGCGCCGTGCACGAGCAGCGGGCACAGCACGGCCGAGATGCCGTTGCCGACCAGCACGTACCGCAGCGGGCGACGGGTGTCCTGCACCCCGCGCATCCAGCCGTTGCCGGCCATCGTGACCAGCACGAACGGCGCGCCGAACAATGCGATCCGCAGCCACGAGACGGCGTTGTCGGCGACCGCGCCCTCACCGGCGAGCAGCCGTGCGGCGGGACCGGCCAGCACCTGCCCGAGCACGATCACCAGCGCACCGACCGCGAGCGCGAGCCACGTGGCCTGCACGCCCTCCTCGACGGCCTCGGACCGCCGCCCGGCCCCGAACAACCGGGCCGTGCGCGCCGTCGTGCCGTAGGACAGGAACGTCAACTGGGTCGCGACCTGCGTGAACAACACGCCGCCCAACGCGAGCCCGGCCAGCGGCAACGCGCCGAGGTGCCCCACGACGGCCGTGTCCACCAGCACGTACAACGGCTCGGCCGCCAGCACCACAAGCGCCGGCGCGGCCAACCCGACCACCCGCCGCGCCGGAACCCGCTCCTCCACCCGATCCCCTCACTGCACGACACGCGCGTCCCGAACGTAGGACTCACGCGCGAGTCCTACGTTCAGAACGCGAGAGTCCTACGTTCGGAACACCCGAATTCAACGCTCAGGACGCCGCGGTCACGGTCTCCAGGGCCGCGCGCAGGTTCGCCAGCACCTCGTCGGCCGCGCCGGTGGCGGTGAAGCCCGCGGCCAGCCGGTGGCCACCGCCGCCGAGCAGCTGCGCCACCTCGCGCACGTCCACCCGGCTCACCGCGCGCAACGACACCGACCACGACGACGGCCGCAGCTCCTTCAGCACCGCCGCCACCTCGGCCTCGGCCGTGGTGCGCACCAGGTCGACCACGCTCTCCACCTCCTCGGGCCGCAGCCCGGAGGCGTCCTCCAGCGTCACGACGGCGTGCACGAACCCCAGCCCGCCCGCGGCCTCACGCTCCAGGCACGCCCGGCTGAGCACCTTCGCCAACATCCCGAGATACCCGAACGGGTGAGAGTCCATCAACGGCCGGGCCACCGCCTCGGCGTCCACCCCGGCCGCGAGCAGCCGGGCCGCCACCTCGTGCGTCGTCGCCGACGCGTGCCGGAACGACCGCGTGTCGGTCACCAGGCCCGCGTACACGCAGCGGGCCACCGGCTCGTCCAGCTCCACGCCCAGCTCGTCCAACAGCCGAAGCACCACGAGCGCGGTCGCCTCGGCCCGGTCGTCCACCACGTTCACGTGCCCGAACCGGGGGTTCGACACATGGTGGTCCAGCACCACGACCACACCGGCGGTCGACACCCGATCGGCCAACGGACCGAGCCGCCCGACACTGCCCGTGTCCAACGCGACCAGCACGGGCGGCGCGGCGGGCACGGCCGACGCCGGCACCAGCAGCCCGGCCACGTCCAGGCCGCGCAACGTCTCCGGCACCTCGTCCGGCGCCCCGAACGACACCCGCACGGTCACCCCGCGCCGGTGCAGGGCCAACCCCAGCGCCAACGCGCTGCCCAACGCGTCCGCGTCGGGGTTCACGTGCGCCAGCAGCGTCACGTCGGTGGCGGCGGACAGGACGCGGGCGGCCTCGGCGAGGTCCGCGCCCAGGTCGTCGACCGGGCGGACGGCGCCGACCGCGCGGTCGGGCGGTCCCGGGTCGATCAAGCTCGGATCGTTGTGCACGACGAGAACGCTAGTCGGCGTCCTCGGCCTCGCGCGGAGGCTTGTACGGGTCCGGCTCGCCCGCGGGTTCGGCACCGTGCGCGATGCGCGCCACCTCGGCGTCCAGCTCCCGTGCCCGGGCCAGCAGCTCGTCCATCCGACGCGCCTCGTCGGGCACGGTGTCGGTGACGAACGACAGGGTCGGCGTGAACCGGACACCGGTCTGCTGGCCGACCATGGTGCGCAGCACGCCCTTGGCGCTCTCCAGCGCCGCGGCCGCGCCCGCGAGATCCGGCTCGGAGTCCAGCCGCTCGCCGAGCACGGTGTAGTAGATCGTCGCGTCGTGCAGGTCGCCGGTCACCCTCGTGTCCGTGATGGTGACGCGGGCCAGCCGCGGGTCCTTCACCTCGTGCTCCAGCGCGGAAGCCACGATCTGCGAGATCCGCTTGGCCAGCTTGCGAGCCCGTGCCTGGTCGGCCACGGCGCTCCCCTCCTGTCGTTGCGATGTGCCGCCACCAGGGGCGGCGTTCTGCTAGTCGTCCTCCGGCCCGACCAGCCTGTGGCGGGCGGAGAGAAGTTCCAACTCGGGCCGTCCGGCCACCAGCCGCTCGCAGGCGGCCAGCACGTCCCTCACATGCTCGGCGTCGGCGGCGACGGCCGCCACTCCGATCAGGGCCCGGCGGTGCAGGTCCAGATGACCCGCCTCGGCGACCGACACCTCGAACTTGCGGCGCAGCTCGGCCACGATCGGCCGGACCGCGGACCGCTTCTGCTTCAACGAGTGGACGTCGCCCAACAGCACGTCCAGCTCAAGGGCACCGACGAACACAGATGATCACCAGGGGTGTCCGGGGGTGGGGGGCCGCCGGTCTCGACGGCCCCGCACCTCACGTCAGGACGATCAGACGCGCGGCTTCTCGCGCATCTCGAACGTCTCGATGATGTCGCCGACCTTCAGGTCGCTGTAGTTGCCGAGCGTCAGACCACATTCGAAGCCCTCGCGGACCTCGGTCGCGTCGTCCTTGAACCGGCGCAGCGAGCTGATCGGCAGGTTCTCCTGCACGACGTTGTTGTCGCGCAGCAGGCGGGCCCGGGCGTTGCGCCGGATCTCGCCCGACATCACGAGGCAACCCGCGATCGTGCCGACCTTGGAGGACTTGAAGACCTCGCGGACCTCCGCGCGGCCCAGCTGGACCTCTTCGTACTCCGGCTTGAGCATGCCCTTGAGGGCCTGCTCGATCTCGTCGATCGCCTGGTAGATCACCGTGTAGTAGCGGACGTCCACGCCCTCGCGGTTGGCGAGCTCGGTGGCCTTGCCCTCGGCCCGGACGTTGAAGCCCAGGACGATGGCGCTACCCGCGACGGCGAGGTTGATGTCGCCTTCGGTGATGCCACCGACACCGCGGTGGATGACCCGCAGCTCGACGTCGTCGCCGACCTCGATCTTCATGAGCGCGTCCTCGAGGGCCTCGACGGTACCCGAGTTGTCACCCTTGATGATCAAGGTGAGCTGGCTGGTCTCCTTCAGCGCGGCGTCCAGGTCCTCCAGGCTGACGCGCTTGCGCTTCGCGGCGTTCATCGCGTTGCGGTTGCGGGCCTGGCGGCGCTCGGCGATCTGCCGCGCCACCCGGTCCTCCTCCACCACGAGGAACGTGTCACCCGCGCCGGGCACCGACGTCAGACCGATGACCTGCACCGGACGCGACGGGGTCGCCTCGGTGACGTCCACGCCGTGCTCGTCCACCATGCGGCGCACGCGACCGTAGGCGGCGCCCGCCACGATCGAGTCACCCACGCGGAGCGTGCCGCGCTGCACCAGCACCGTGGCGACCGGACCGCGACCGCGGTCGAGGTGCGCCTCGATGGCGACGCCCTGCGCCTCCATCTCCGGGTTGGCCCGCAGGTCGAGCGAGGCGTCGGCGGTCAGCAGGATCGCTTCCAGCAGGCCGTCGATGTTGATGCCCTGCTTCGCCGAGATGTCGACGAACATGGTGTCGCCGCCGTACTCCTCGGCGACCAGCCCGTACTCGGTGAGCTGCTGGCGGATCTTGGCGGGGTTGGCCCCCTCCTTGTCGATCTTGTTGACCGCGACCACGATCGGCGCGTTGGCCGCCTGGGCGTGGTTGATCGCCTCCACCGTCTGCGGCATCACGCCGTCGTCGGCCGCCACCACGATGACCGCGATGTCGGTCGAGTTCGCACCACGCGCACGCATGGCGGTGAACGCCTCGTGACCCGGGGTGTCGATGAAGGTGATGAGGCGCTCGTTGCCCTCCAGCTCCGTGCGGACCTGGTAGGCGCCGATGTGCTGGGTGATGCCACCGGCCTCGCCCTCGGCGACCTTCGCCTTGCGGATGGTGTCCAACAGGCGCGTCTTGCCGTGGTCGACGTGACCCATGACGGTCACGACCGGCGGACGGATCTGGAGGTCCTCCTCGCCGCCGGCGTCGTCGCCGTAGGTGATGTCGAACGTCTCCAGCAGCTCGCGGTCCTCCTCCTCGGGGGACACGACCTGCACGTTGTAGTTCATCTCGGAGCCGAGCAGCTCCAGGATCTCGTCGGAGACGGACTGCGTCGCGGTGACCATCTCGCCGAGGTGGAACAACACCTGCACCAGCGAGGCCGGGTTGGCGTTGATCTTGTCGGCGAAGTCGGTCAGCGAGGCGCCACGCGGCAGGCGGATCGTCTCGCCGTTGCCCTTGGGCAGGCGGACGCCACCGACCGACGGCGCCTGCATGTTGTCCATGTACTCCTGCCGCTTCTGCCGCTTCGACTTGCGGCCGCGACGCGCCGGACCACCGGGACGGCCGAAGGCACCCGCGGCACCGCCGCGTCCACCGGGACCGCCACCACCGGGACGACCGCGGAAACCGCCGCCACCACCGGCCGGTGCGCCACCGCCGCCGCCACCACCGCCGCCGGGACGGAAGCCACCGCCGCCGCCACCGCCACCACCGGGGCGGAAGCCGCCACCGGCGCCACCGCCACCACCGGGACGGAAGCCGCCGCCACCGCCACCACCGGGACGACCGCCGCCGCCACCGGGACCGCGGCCACCGCCGCCGCCACCGGGACCACCGGGGCCACGACCGCCGCCGCCGCCACCGGGGCGGGGCGCCGGGCGACCGGGCATCATGCCCGGGTTCGGCCGGGGCGGCATGTTGCCGGGGTTGGGCCGGGGACCGCCGGGACCGCCGCCGGAGCCACCCGGACGGGGGCCTGCCGGACGCGAGTCACCGGGCTTGGGGCCGGACGGCCGCTCGCCGCCACCCGGCGCGGCCGGGCGCGGTGCCTGCGGACGCGGCGCGGGAGCGCCACCGCCGACGCCGAACGGGTTGTTGCCCGGACGCGGGGGCCGCGGGCCGGCGGGCTTGGGAGCCTGCGGGCGCGGCGGGACCACGGACGGGGTGTTCTGCGCGGCCGCGGGCTGCTGCTGCGGCGCGCGGGGGCCGGGCCGAGGGCCGGGACCACCGGTCTTCGGCGCCTGCTGCGGCTGCTGGGGCTGCTGCGGCTGCGGCACGACGGCCGGCTTCGGCGCCTGGGTGGGCGCCGGGGCCGAGGCCGCGGCCGGGGCCTGGGGCTGCGCGGCGGGCGCGGCCGGGGCCGCGGGCGTCGCGGGCGCCGGCGCGGCGGGCTTGGCCACCGGCTTGGGCGCCATCGGCTTGGGACCGGGCACGGGACGCGGACCCGGCTTGCCGGCCGGGACCTGCGGGCGCGGGGTCGCGTCGGTCCGGGTCTCGCCCGAGCCGCCCGTCGCGGACGGGGCGGGCTTCGGCGGGGCCGGGCGGGCGCCCGCCGGCTTGGGCTTCGACTCGCCCTTGGCGTAGGCGTCACGGAGCCGTCGGGCCACCGGGGCCTCGACGGTGCTGGACGCGGACTTCACGTATTCGCCCTGGTCGGCGAGCTTGCTCAGTAGTTCTTTACTCGTGACACCGAGCTCTTTGGCGAGCTCGTGCACGCGGGCCTTACCTGCCACTGCACTCCTCTGTGAGGGAGGCCGGCGGGCAAGTCCCGTCGACCTCGTCTTAACGTCGCGCGTTCATGTCTTCAGCTTCACGGCTGACTCATGACGGGTCGACCTGCTTCCTTGCTTCCTGCTGGTCGCGGGGCGATCCCGCGACCTCCTTCCCCACCTGCGCGAGGTGTCCGCGCACCCGGTCCACGTCGAGCGGACCCTGGACCCGGAAGGCCCTGGGGAACGCTCGCCGCTTCTCGGCGTTGCGGAGGCAGTCCGGATCGGGGTGCAGCCATGCACCCCTACCGGGCAACCGTCGTCGTGTGTCCGGGACCACAGCCCCGTCCACGACCACCACGCGCAGCAGCTCGGAGGGCAACGTCCGAGCGCGGCATCCGATGCACGTACGAACCGGGCCGATGTGCGTGAGATCCGATCCCCGACGTTGAACCACTGAGAAGTCTATCCCCTGTTGCCTATTCAGCCGAACCGGATGTCGCCGCGCCCGCCGGAGCGGACCCGCCGGCCTCCGCATCACTGCGGATGTCGATGCGCCAACCGGTGAGCCGAGCGGCCAGCCGGGCGTTCTGGCCCTCCTTGCCGATGGCGAGGGAGAGCTGGAAGTCCGGGACCACGACCCGTGCCGTCTTGGCGCGCTCGTCGAGCACCCGCACGGATACAACCTTCGCCGGTGACAAGGCATTCCCGACGAACGTGGCCGGGTCGTCGGAGTGGTCGATGATGTCGATCTTCTCACCGGCCAGCTCGCTCATGACGTTGCGCACCCGGGCACCCATCGGGCCGATGCACGCGCCCTTGGCGTTGACGCCGGGGACGGTGGTGCGGACCGCGATCTTCGAACGGTGACCTGCCTCACGTGCCACCGCGGGGATCTCCACGGTGCCGTCGGCGATCTCGGGCACCTCGAGCGCGAACAGGCGGCGCACCAGGTTCGGGTGGGTGCGCGACAGGGTGATCTGCGGGCCGCGCGCGCCGCGCGACACGCCCACGACGTAGCACTTGAGCCGCGAGCCGTGCTCGTAGGACTCGCCGGGCACCTGCTCGGCGGGCGGCAGCACGCCTTCGGTGTCCCCTATCTGGACGACGACCATGCCGCGCGCGTTGGCGCGGGCGTCGCGCTGCACCACGCCCGCGATGATCTCGCCCTCCTTGGCGGAGAACTCGCCGAACGTGCGCTCGTGCTCGGCGTCGCGCAGGCGCTGGAGGATGACCTGGCGGGCGGTGGTGGCGGCGATGCGGCCGAACCCCTCGGGGGTGTCGTCCCACTCCTCGGCCACGGTGCCGTCCGGGTTGAGCTCCTGCGCGAGCACGCGCACCACGCCGGTCTTGCGGTCGATTTCCACGCGCGAGTGCGAGTGGTGGCCCTCGGTGTGCTTGTAGGCGGTCAGCAGGGCGGTCTCGATGGCTTCGAGGACGGTGTCGAAGGGGATGTCCTTGTCCCGTTCGATCGCCCTGAGAGCGGCGATGTCGACGTTCACTCCGACTCCTCCTCCAGGTGCTTGCCTTCGAGGAGCGCGAGCTCTTCGACCGGCGGCTGCTTGAACTCGACTTCGACGACGGCGCGCTCGATCGTCCGGTACTCGACGCGGCGCAGCTCGCCCTTGACCAGCAGCACGACGCCGGTGTCGTCGGCGTCGCCGACCCGGCCGAACCACTCAACCTGCTCCGGCTGCTTGACCTTCACCAGGCGCAGCCGGTTGCGCTTCCAGTGGCGAGGCTTGGTGAGCGGGCGGTCCGCGCCGGGCGAGGTGACCTCGAGCGTGTACGGCCCGGCGATCAGGTGCTCGTGGGCGTCGAGGGCGGCGGACACGGCGCGGCTGGCCTGCGCCACCTCGTCCAGCCCGATCCCCTCGTCGCCGTCCACGACCACCTTGACCAGCCTGCGACGCCCAGCCTGGTTCACGTCGAGCGTCTCGAGGTCGAAGCCGATCGCCTCGACCGCCTCGCGCACGACGGGTGCTAGCTGCGCGGCGAGTTCTCCGCGCGGCGGGCTGGACACGTGGTGACTCCAAGTTCTCTTCGAGTGCAGAGGGCACGGCAACCCCGGCCGACGCTGCACTTCGCCGGCCGTGGTCGCCCAGACTATCTCGTTCGGCGGGCTCACACGTGCCACGGGCGATCGCGCGGCGGCGACCGGAGGGCCGCGCGGCTCTGGCAGGATCGGGACACGTGATCGGAAGAACGGCGTTCAGCAGGCGCGCGGTGCTGCTGGCGACGGCCACGGCGCCGTTGGCAGTCGCGTGCACCACATCCCCTCCCCCTCCGCCGCCACCGGACCCGCTGGCGGAGTTGGTGAAGGCGGCGCTGTCGGACGCCGCGCTCGCCGCGGCCGTCGGGGCGAGCGAGACGGCCGCCGCGCGCACCGAGCACGCCACCCGGTTGCAGGCCGAGGTCGACCGCGCCACGCCGCGCGTGCCGGGGTCGTCCGCGCCGCCCACGACGTCGGCCGCCGCGGCACCGCCGGCCGGTGCGACGCGGGAGGCGTTGGTGCCCGCGTTGCGGGCGGCGCAGAAGCAGGCGGGTGACCTGGTGGCGTCGGTGGAGCCGCACCGGGTGGGGTTGGTCGCCTCGGTGGCGGCCGGGTGCGCGAGCTTGGTGGAGGCGTTGTCGTGAGCGTGGACGCGGTGCAGGACGCGTTGGCGGCGGAGCACGCGGCGGTGTGGACGTACGGGTTGGTGAGCGCGTTCATCACGGTGCCGCAGCAGTCGGCGGCGGTGGCGGACGGCGCGACGGCGCACCGGGCGCGGCGGGACGCGACCGAGCGGTGGTTGCGCGACGCGGGCGCGACGCCCCGGCCCCCGGCGGCGGCGTACCTGCCGCCCCAGCCGGTGGACAGCGCGGCGTCGGCGATCGCGGCGTTGATCACGGTGGAGACGGACGCGTGCGCGGCGTGGCGCGGGGTGTTGGAGCGGACGGGTGACGCGGCGTTGCGGACGTCGGCGTTCGACGCGTTGACGGTGGCGGCGGTGCGGGCGACGCGGTGGCGGAAGGTGGCGGGGGTAGCGCCCACCTCGATCGCGTTGCCGGGGATGGGCGTCGGCTGAGGACGAGGGTCCTCGCCGGACGGGCGGGCTTATGAGGTCAGGTCGGCGGCGAGGCGGAAGGCGTCGTTGCTGATCCGCTTCATCAGTGCGTTGTGGGCGGCTTCGTCGGGGGCGTGCTTGACCGAGTCCGACTCGATGATGATCACGTCGCGGTCCTGCTGGCGGGCGGCGAAGCCGCCGTTGGCCAGGGTGGTCAGGTTCGGGACGCGGACCGCGCCGTCCTTGACGAGGTCGTTGACGTTGCCGGTGCCGTCGCGGGTGGTCAGGTCCTTCAGCTTGGCGGCGTCCTCGGTCGTCTTCATCCGCACGACTGACACGGACGTGTAAACCGTCAACCCGTCCGGGGTGGTGGTTGTGTACAGGCCGCGAGTGAGCTGTTGGCACGGCGTGTTCGTCAGGAACGTCTTGGTCTGCCCGTAGGCGTGCGGGGCGCAGTCGCTGTCCTTCAGCGGCTCGGGCACGTCGGGGGACGGGGTGAACGCGAACTCGCCCACCGGCGTGGACGTCGGCGCCGGCGTGCCGGTCGGGGTGTCCTTCGGCATCACGACCAGCCACACCAGGCCGGACACCACGGCTACGCCGAGCAGGCCCAGGCCCTTGAGCACCAGGCCGCGACGCGAGCGCACCGGGGCGGGCGCGGGGCGGCGGGGTGGTGGTGACCCCAGCAGCGAGTCCAACTGCCCGATCTCCGACCGCCACAGCGGCGCGGTGTCCGCGGGACCGATGGGCGGGATCCGCTGGGTCACCTCTTCGGGTGATTCGGGAGGAACCGACACAAAGACCCACGGTAACGGACGAGGGTCAGTTGAGCGCCCTGAGCACCTGCTCGACGTCCTCGGCCGTGTTGTACAGGTGGAACGCCAGGCGGACGCGGCCGGCGCGGACGCTGGAGCGCACCCCGGCGCTGGTCAGGCGGTCGCCGGGGAGGTCCAGGGACACGATCGCCGAGTGGCGCGGCGGCAGGCCCAGGGCGGTGAGCAGGGAGTCGGCCAGCCCCACGTTGTGGTCGCGGACGGCCGCCAGGTCCAGCGAGGCGAGGTAGGGCAGGGAGACGGCCGCGCCGAACTGCGCCAGCCAGACCGGGGAGAGGTCGAAGCGGCGGGCGTCGCGGGCGAGCCGGAGCGGGAGACCGTAGACGGTGGCCCACGGGTCCTCGCCGGCGTGCCAGTTCGCGGCCACGGGCACCGTGCGTTCCAGGGCCGACGGGGAGCAGGCGAGCCAGGCGCAGCCGCGGGGAGACAGGAGGAACTTGTAGCCGATGGCCACGACCCAGTCGGCCCAGTGCAGGTCCAGCGGCAGCCAGCCGACGGCTTGGGAGGCGTCCAGCAGGACCGGCACGCCGGTGGCGCGCAGGCCGTCGAGGTCGACGACGCGTCCGTCGGCGGACTGCACGACGCTGACGGCGACGAGGTCGTGCGCGCCGGCCTCGGCCACGATCTCGTCGAGATCGACTTCGGTGACCCGCAGGCCGCGGGCGGCGAAGGGGAACGTGAGGCTGGTGAACTCGCCGCGGGCGACGAGGACCGAGGCGTCGGCGGGCAGGCCGGCGGCGACCAGCGAGACGAGCTGGGACGCCGACGCGCCCATGGCGACGCGTTCGGACGGCACGCCGACGAGTCGGCCGAACGCCTCGCGGGCGGTGGCGGTGTGTTCGTCGGCGGCGCCGGGGCCGTCCGCGCCCGCGGTCCACCGGCGCACGGCGTCCGCGACGGCGTCGGCGGTGGGGGTCGGGGGGACGCCGACGCCGGCCGTGTTCAGGTAGCCGAGGGGGACGTCGAAGGTCGTGCCGAAGGCGGAACGCATGGGATCATCACACGGTCTCGGCCACCCCGTCGTCCACCGATTTGCGGTTCTTGCGGCGGGCGTAGACCTGCTTGCGGGTGCGGGCGACGACGTCGCCGCTGGAGTCCACGACGTCGGTGGAGAACCAGAGCAGGGCCTTGGTGCTGGTCGCGGCCTGGGAGCGCAGCTCGTCGAGGTGCTCGTCGGTCAGGTGGAACTCGGCGTGGACGGTGCCGCGGCCGGGCTTGACGAACTCGATCTCGCCCGCCCGGTCCCACACGAGGTGCTCGCGGCCGAGGTGGTGCAGCACCAGCAGCATCCAGAACGGGTCGGTCATCGCGAACAGCGAGCCGCCGAAGTGGGTGCCCACGTAGTTGCGGTTCCACCAGTGCATCCGCATCCGGACCCTGGCGTGGCGGTAGTCGTCGGACAGCTCGACCACGCGGATGCCGGCGAACAGGAACGGTGGCCACAGGTTCATGCCGCGGCGCAGACGGGATGCCTTCACGGCGGCTATGTTACCAGCGGGTAATGTTGCGTTAGTGCAGGGTGATGACGTTCTTCGTCACCTTGGCGGCGGCGTCGGAGCACAGGAACGCGATCACCTTGGCGACGTCCTCGGGTTGGGAGACGTCGTGCTGGGCGCGGACGGCGTCGTTGACCCAGCCGGTGTCGGTGACGCCCGGCTTGACGACGTTGGACGTGACGCCGTGCGGCCAGAGCTCGGTGGCCGCGGACATGGCGTAGTTGTCCAGCGCCGCCTTGGCCGCGCCGTAGGACACCTCGCTGGGGAACCCGAGCGGGCCGCCGGAGGTCAGGCCCACGATGCGGCCCCAGTTGCCGCCGCGGGCGATGTGGCGGCGGGCGAACTCGGCGATCAGCAGCGCGCCGGCGCGGGCGTCGACGGCGAACTGCGCGTCGAACGTCTGGGGCGTCACGGCTTGCAGCACGCGGCCGAACTGGTCGGTCTCCACGGCCAGGAACGTGTCCTGCACCCAGCTGGAGGCGTTGTTGACCAGGATGTCGACCGGCCCGAAGACCCGTTCCGCGGTGTCGAACAACGCGGCCGGTGCGAGCGGGTCGGTGAGGTCGACCTCCAGCGCGTGCGCCCGGCCGCCCGCTTCGGTGATGGCGGCGACCACGTCGTCGGCGTCGGACTCGCGGGCGGTGAAGTACTCGCGCGGCAGGCTCGGGTCCGGCGCGGGTGCGAAGCGCAGGAACGTGATGAGGACGTTGACGCCCTGGGCCGCGAGGGCCTTGGCGGTCGCGGCGCCGATGCCCTGGTTGGCCCCGGTGACGATCGCGGTGTGGATCACGACCGGCATCGTGCCCGATCAGGCGGTGGGTGCGCACCGCGTTTTAAGCTCTCCAGGCATGCGCAGCGAAGAGATCGAGATCCGCACCGGCTCGACGGAGGTCGTGCACGACCTCACCCGCGCCTGCGAGGACTTCCTGGCCGACGTCGAGGGCGACGGGCTGCTGCACGTCTGGGTGCCGCACGCGACCGCGGGCCTGGCGGTGCTGGAGACCGGTGCGGGCAGCGACGACGACCTGCTGGCCGCGTTGCGCGACCTGCTGCCCGCCGACGGGCGGTGGCGGCACCGGCACGGGACGCCCGGTCACGGCCGTGACCACGTGCTGCCCGCGCTCGTGCCGCCCTACGCGACGATCCCGGTGCTAGGCGGTGTGCTGGCGCTGGGCACCTGGCAGTCGGTGTGCCTGGTCGACACCAACGTCGACAACCCCGTCCGCAAGGTCCGGCTGTCCTTCCTTCCCGGGTAGCAGGAGCACCACCAGGCCCGCGGCGGCGAGGCCGACGAACACCCACAGCTGGGCCGGCTGGAGCGACCCGCCGTGCAGCAGGGCGCGCAGGCCCTCGGTGGAGAACCGGAACGGCGTCCAGGACCACAGCAGCGCCCGGTAGACGGGGTCGAGCAGCTCGGGCACCTGGCCCGCGACGGCGGGCGCGATCAGGTACAGCGGCCCGAGCAGCGCCATCGCGCGCAGGCCGAGCAGCCTCAGCAACGCGCCTTGGACCAGCGCGAACGCGGCCGCGACCAGGGCGAGGTAGCCGAGCACGGCGGCGTCGAGCGGCAGGGACGAGTCCCAGAGGGCGAAGAAGCCCGCCACCACGGCGACGCCGAGCACGGTCGTGGTGAGCGCTCCCGCCACCCGGCCGGTGCCCGTCGCCCCGCGCGCGAGGACCGTCAACGCCGCACCGGCGACCAGGCCCGCGATCCACAGCAACGCGGACGCGGCGAGCGGAGCCGTGCGGCCGGCGGCCGAGGACGGGTCGAGCGTGACGACCTTCGCCTGCGTTCCCGCACCTTGCGCGACGCCGGTCAGCATCTGCTGGGCGACCTGCGTGCCGGACGGGTTCACCGCGCCGGAGAGCAGCACCGTCGCGCCGGAGGGCGCGAGTTCGAGCACCCCGTAGACCTCTTGGCGGGACAGCAGATCCCGTGCCTGGTCGGGCGTCGCCACCCGCCACGCGACCTCCGTCGCGCCACCGCCGGCGAGCTTGTCGGCGACCCCGCGCAGCTGGGGCGGCGCGTCGGCGGGGACGGCGACCGCGAGCGGCACGCCGTCCGGGTGGACCGTCGCCTGGACGCCGAACGTCACCAGCCCCAGCACGAGCGCGATCACCGCGCCCACGACGGCGGTGGCCACCGCGATGACCGCCGGCGGCCGGTCGTGCAGTGCGGCCATGGTGCCCTCCTCAGTAGTTCATCATTTGTTGAATTTGAGGCTACGTCCGATCGGGTGACGAAGTCAACGCGTGCTGAATTAATCGGAGCGCTCCGGCCCGTCACCCGCACCAGGTACGGTTCGGGCCGTGACTTACCCAGGTGACGGGCAGTCCGGCTGGGGCGGCCAGCCCAACCAGGGCGACTGGGGCCGGCAGGACCAGGGCTACCCGCAGCAGGTCTACCCGCAGAACTACGGCGGCTCCTACGGCGGTCTCGGCGTGTTCTCCGGCGGTGACGAGCCGCCGCCCAAGAAGGGCAAGGCCAAGCTGTGGCTGGCGATCGGCGCGGTCGTCGTCGTGCTGGTCGGCGGCGGCGTGACCGCGTACGTGCTGACCCGGCCGGACGGCTCGACCCCGGTCGGCCAGAGCACCAGCGGCACGACGACCACCACGACCAAGCCGTCCACCACGACGAAGTCGACGACGTCCAGCGCGCCGGCGCCCACCTGCGAGGCCGCCAAGCCGGGCTGGAACTGCCTGCCCGTCCCGGCCCTGTCCTACAGCTACGACGTGCCCAAGGGCTGGTCGCCCGTGGCCGGCACCGCGCCGGTCGAGGGCATCGACGACGTGAAGCTGACCGGGCTGACCGTCACCGGCGCCTACGACTGCGAGAGCCGGGACTTCACCCGCGGCGGCGCGGGCGGTGTCGTGGTGCCGCAGACCGACCTGACCGCGGTGGCCAAGGACTTCGCCCAGAAGCTCGCCACCCAGTACTACAAGTCCGCGCCCAAGTCCGAGGTCAAGCTCGGCGAGCCGAAGCCGGTCACGGTGGCGGGCGACATCGAGGGCGTGCAGGTCGACGCCGTCGCCACCACCTCCGGCGACGCGTGCCTGGCCACCAAGGGGATGGTGAAGGTGCTGGTCCTCAAGGGCGACAAGGGCTTCCACGTGTTCATGGCCAACGGCGACCTCGAAGGCGGGCCGGCCGAGCCGAAGCCGCCGACGGAGGCCGACCTGCAGGCCATGGTCGACTCCGTCAAGCCGTTGAGCCGGTGAGCTACACCGGGCTGGGCGTCTACCAGCAGCAACCGCCGAAGCGGCCCAGCCGGGCACCCCTGTGGATCGCGTTGGCCGCGGTCGTCGTGCTCGTCGGTGGCGGTGTGACGACCGCGGTGCTGCTCAACTCCGGCGACGACCGGGCCGCGCCCACGACGACCTCGACCTCGACCTCGGCCGAACCGGACTGGCGGCCGGTGGACGACTCGCAGTCCGGCCTGGCCTACGAGCTGCCGCCGACCTGGGAGTCCAGCGGCGGCGGCGCGTCCGGGCGGATCAGGCTGACCACGTCGTACGTGTCGCGGCCGTTCCAGTGCCAGGGCCGCAGCATGATCCAGGCGCAGGCGATGGCGGGCTCGGTCGTGGACGACGACCCCGAGCAGGTCGCCACCGAGCTGGTCGACCGGATCGTGGCCGGCGGGTACACCGTCGCCGGCGCGCCACCCGCGATCGGGGAGCCGCGGGTCGAGTCCTCCGACGACGAGGGGGTCCGGCTCAGCGTCGAGGTGACGCCCAAGTCCGCCAACGCCTGCTACGCGCCCAAGGCCACGGTCAGCGCGGTCGCGCTGCGCAACGGACCGAAGGTGTCGGTGTTCGTGCTCAACGTCGCGGAGGGCGGGCCGCACGTGGCCGAGGGGCCGTCCGAGGACGACGTGAAGCGCATCCTGGGGAGCGTGCGGCTGTCGTGAACACGTTGGTGCTGTGGGACATCGACCTGACGTTGATCGACGCGCGGGGCCTCGGGCACGACTGGTACCGCACCGCGTTGCGCGCCACCGCGGGCCTGGACCTCGTGCACGTGCCGAGCTTCCCCGGCCGCACCGAGCGCGCCATCACCCGCGAACTGCTGACCGCGCACGACCTGGAGCCCACCGAGGAGCTGGTGTCGCGCCTGCACGCGGCGCTGATCGACGTGGCCACGCGGGAACGGGAACTGCTGCCGGCACGGGGGCACGCGCTCCCGGGCGCGGCGGCGGCGTTGACGGCGTTGGCACGGCGGCCCGACGTGGTGCAGTCGCTGGTCACCGGGAACCTGGTGGAGATCGCCCGGTTCAAGCTGGCCGCGTTCGGCCTGGACGAGCACCTGGACTTCGAGATCGGCGGCTACGGCTCGGTGTCCGAGCACCGGCCCGAGCTGGTGCTGGAGGCGGTGCGGCTGGCCACGGCCAAGCACGACCGCGAGTTCCGGCCGGTCGTCATCGGCGACACGCCGCACGACGTGGACGCCGCGCTGCGCCACGGCGCCGTGGCCATCGGCGTGGCGACGGGCCGCAGCAGCGCCGCCGAGCTGCGGGACTCGGGCGCGCACGTGGTGCTGGACGACCTGTCCGACACGGCGAGGCTGCTGGCGGCCGTGGTGCCGCGGGGCTGAGCCCGGACAGGCGTAATCGCCTGCCCGGGCGGGTGGTCCTCAGCCCTTGACGACGGCCAGCAGGTGCGCGACCGCGCCGTCGACCGGCACCTCTTCGCGCTCGCCCGTGCGGCGGTCCTTGACCTCGACCAGGCCGTTGGCCAGGCCGCGGCCCACCACCAGGATCGTCGGCACGCCGATCAGCTCGGCGTCGGCGAACTTCACGCCGGGGCTGGCCTTGCGGTCGTCCAGCAGCACCTTCAGGCCCGCCGCGGACAGCTCGCCCGCGAGCTTCTCGCCGCCCGCGAGCAGCGTCTCGTCCTTGCCCGCCACGACCACGTGCACGTCGGCGGGCGCGACGTTGCGGGGCCAGACCAGGCCGCGCTCGTCGTGGCTCTGCTCGGCGATCGCGGCGACCAGGCGGGACACGCCGATGCCGTAGGAGCCCATGGTGATCCGGATGGGCTTGCCGTCCGGGCCCAGCGCGTCCAGCGAGAACGCGTCGGCGTACTTGCGGCCGAGCTGGAAGATGTGCCCGATCTCGATGCCGCGCGCGGCGACCAGCACGCCCTTGCCGTCCGGCGACGCGTCACCCTCGCGGACCTCGGCCACGTCGATCGTGCCGTCGGGGGTGAAGTCGCGGCCCACGACCAGGTCCACCACGTGGTGGTCGGCCTTGTCCGCGCCGGTCACCCACGCCGTGCCGCGCACCACGCGCGGATCGACCAGGTACCTGACCCCGTTGGCCTGCAGCGCGCCGGGGCCGATGTAGCCCTTGACCAGGAAGGGGTTGCGGGCGAAGTCCGCCTCCTCCAGCATCGCGACCTCGGCGGGCTCGATCGCCGCCTCCAGGCGCTTGAGGTCGACCTCGCGGTCGCCGGGCACGCCGATGGCCAGCAGCGTCCAGGCGTCGCCACCGGGCTCGCGGGTCTTGACCAGCAGGTTCTTCAGCGTGTCCGCGGCGGTGAAGGTGCGGTCGGTGTTGGCGTTGAGGTAGTCGACCAGCGTCTCGATGGTGGGCGTGTTCGGCGTGTGGTGCACCTGCGCCTCGGGCTGCGCCGCCGGGTCCCGCTCGGGGGGCGCGGGCGTGACGACGGCCTCGACGTTGGCCGCGTAGTCCGACTCCGTGCTGCGCACGAAGGTGTCCTCGCCGGTCGCCGCGACCGCCAGGAACTCCTCCGACGCCGAGCCGCCCATCGCGCCCGACGTGGCCGAGACGATCACGTACTCCAGGCCGAGCCGGTCGAAGATGCGGATGTAGGCCTCGCGGTGCTGCTGGTAGGAGCGGGCCAGGCCCTCGTCGGCGAGGTCGAACGAGTAGGAGTCCTTCATCAGGAACTCGCGGCCGCGCAGGATGCCCGCGCGGGGACGCGCCTCGTCCCGGTACTTGGTCTGGATCTGGTAGAGCGTGACCGGGTAGTCCTTGTAGGAGGAGTACTCGCCCTTCACGGTGAGCGCGAACAGCTCCTCGTGCGTGGGGCCGAGCAGGTAGTCCGCGCCCTTGCGGTCCTTGAGGCGGAAGAGGTTGGGCCCGTACTCGGTCCACCGGTTCGTCGCCTCGTAGGGCTCCTTCGGCAGCAGCGCGGGGAACTGGATCTCCTGCGCGCCGAAGGCGTCCATCTCCTCGCGCACGACCTGCTCGATGTTGCGCAGCACCCGCAGCCCCAGCGGCAGCCACGAGTAACCGCCCGGCGCGACGCGGCGGACGTAGCCGGCGCGGACCAGCAGCTTGTGGCTGGGTACTTCGGCGTCGGCCGGGTCCTCGCGCAGCGTGCGCAGGAACAGCGACGACATCCTGGTGATCACGGTGGGCGCTCCTCGGGGGCGGGGTGTCCGGGAAAGGGTAGTGAACGGGCCCTGATCAGTTCCAACGGGTTCCACCCCGGCGCGAGGGAGGGGAATTGTCGGTGGTCGGGTCTAGCGTGCCGGGCCATGACGTTCAGCATCGGCATGATCACCATCGACACGGCGGACCCGCAGCGGCTCGCGGACTTCTGGACCAAGGCGCTGGGCACGTCGGTCCAGCACGACTGGGGCGAGTTCCTGATCCTCGCGCCGACCGCCGAGGGCGGGCCCCAGCTGGGGTTGCAGCGCGTCGACGACCCGACGCCGGGCAAGAACCGGGTGCACCTCGACGGTCACGTGCCCGACCGCGCGGCCGAGGTGGCGCGGCTGGTGGCGCTGGGCGCGACCGAGATCGCCGAGCACACCGTGCCGGGCCTGACCTGGACCGTCCTGGCCGACCCGGACGGCAACCAGTTCTGCGTCGGCCAGAGCGGCTGACCGGCGTGCCGGGCGGGAGCGGTCCGCGCGCGGCCGCCTAGGCTTGCCCGTCGTGTTGGTACTGCTCCCCCCGTCGGAGACCAAGGCCCTCGGCGGCTCCGGCGCGCCGCTCGACCTCGACCTGCTGTCGCACCCGGAGCTCACGCCGGTGCGCGGCAAGCTGGTCGACGCGCTGGTCGACCTCGCCGCCGACGTCCCCGCGAGCCTGGCCGCGCTCGGCCTCTCCGAGCGCCAGGCGGGCGAGGTGGGGCGCAACGCCGAGCTGCGGCGCTCGCCCACGCTGCCGGCGCTGGCCCGGTACACGGGGGTGCTGTACGACGCGCTCGGGCTCGACGGGTTGACGAAGGCGGAGCGGTCGCGGGCGTTCGCCCGGCTCTCGGTGGCCTCGGCGTTGTTCGGCGTGGTCGGCGGTGGGGACCCGATCCCGGCCTACCGGTTGTCCGGCGGCAGCGTGCTGCCGTCCGTGGGTCCGTTGGGCGGGTTGTGGCGTCCCGCGCTGGAGCCGGTGCTGGCCGCCGCCGACGAGTTCGTGGTCGACCTGCGGTCCAGCCCGTACACCTCGCTGGCGCGCATCCCGGGCGCGGCCGTGGTCCGCGTCGTCACCGAGGACGGGAAGGGCAGGCGCAACGCGGTCAGCCACTTCAACAAGGCGCACAAGGGCCGGCTGGCGCGGGCGCTCGTCCAGTCGCGGTCCGAGCCCGGCGACCTCAAGGGGTTGATCAGGGTCGCGGTGCGGGCCGGGCTGCGGGTGGAGCCGACCGGCCCGAAGACCGCCGACCTGGTCGTCTAGCCGACCCGCGGCGGACTAGCAGGCGGGGCTCACCGAGCGGGCGGGGGTGACCGCGGGGCGGTGGGTGGTGCGCGCCGTGGGCCGATGGGCGGCCGCGGCGCGCAGGTCGCCCGCCAACCGGGTCACGTCGCGGTCTTCGACGTCGGTGCTGCCGGCCATGCGGGAGCCGAGGCGGGGCTGACGACGGTGGTTGCGCTCCAGGCCGTAGACGACCAGGGCGGTGACGGCGAGGGCGAAGAGGATCGATGTCATGGCACCAACTGTGCGATGCACAAGAATCCGCCACAATTGGCAGGCTTGCCGTTGTTCGTCGATATCCTGCCAAGTACGGTGACGTCATGCTGCGCACCGTTGCCGCCGTCGTCATGGACGGCTTCGCGCCGTTCGAGTTCGGCGTGCTCTGCGAGGTCTTCGGCGTCGACCGCACCGACGACGGCGTGCCGCCGATCGAGTTCCGGGTGTGCGGCGAGCGCCCCGGCGAGCCGATCCGCGCGGACGTCGGCGCGTCCCTGATCGCCGACCACGGGCTCGACGCGCTGGTCGACGCCGACCTGGTCGCCGTGGCCGCCGTGAAGCTGCGCGACGAGTACCCGCCGCGCCTGCTCGAAGCGCTCCGCGAGGCCCACGAGCGCGGCACCACGCTGCTGTCGGTGTGCAGCGGCGCGTTCGTGCTCGGCGCGGCGGGCCTGCTGGACGACCGCCGCTGCACCACCCACTGGCGGCACGCCGGCACGCTCGCCGAGCGCTTCCCCCTCGCCAAGGTCGACCCGGACGTGCTGTTCGTCGACGAGGGGGACATCGTGACCAGCGCGGGCACGGCCGCGGGCATCGACGCCTGCCTGCACGTGGTCCGCCGCGAGTTCGGCGCGGCCGTCACGGCGACCATCTCGCGCCGCATGGTCGTCGCGCCCCAGCGCGAGGGCGGCCAGCGGCAGTTCGTGGAGCTGCCCACCCCGCCCAACCGGGCCGACAGCCTCCAGCCGCTGCTGGCGTGGCTGGAGGACCGGCTCGACGAGGAGCACACGGTCGCCGGCCTGGCGGAGCGGGCGAAGATGTCCGAGCGCACGTTCGCCCGCCGCTTCGCCGCCGAGACCGGCACGACGCCGCACCGCTGGCTGACCACCCAACGGGTGCTGCGCGCCCGTCAACTGCTGGAGGAGACCCGGCTGAGCGTGGAGGAAGTCGCCCAGCGCTCCGGCTTCGGCACCGCCGCGTTGCTGCGCCACCACTTCACCACCGTGGTGGGTGTGCCGCCGAAGGATTACCGACGGTCCTTCGCCCACCGTTGACCGCCGTTTGCGTGACGCAGCGTCGGGATTGTCACCCGTCGTGAGGGTGATGTCAGAATGACCGGGTGACTCCCGACACACCCGCCGACACCTCGGTCACCGCGTCCGGAGAGCCGGTCACCCCGGCCCTGCTGCGGGGGATCACCGAGGACCTGCGCACCGACGCGCTCGACGCGCCGGAAGCCCTCAAGCGGGTGTGGTCCGGGCTGTGCGCGGCCCGCCTGCTCGGCCTGCGCCTGGCCCAGGTGGACCAGACCTGGCGGCAGCGGCAGGTGAACGCGGAGTCCGTGGAGCACCAGCTCGCGCACGACCTGGGCACGACGGCGACGTACGCGGGCACGAAGCTCGTCTTCCCCGACACCGGACCCCCCACACCGCTCCCGGCCGGCGAGGTGGACGAGGCCGTGGCCGCGTTGACCGACTTCAGCGCCACGGCCCGGCAGCGGATGCTCGCGGTGGCGCCGCAGGCCGAGCAGTGGCACGACGAGCGGGTGCTGAGGCACGACTCGCTGGTGATCCGCCAGCTCGGGGCGGCCTGGCTGGGCGAACGCGCCGGCTACCGCCTGGAGTCGCGCTGAACCCGGTCGCGTGAATCGGTGGCGGTGAGCCCGCGACGCGGTGAAGCCGGGACGTGGCGAACCTGGATGTGGTGGACCCGGGTGGCGGTGAAGCCGGGTCGCGGTAAATCGGTTGCGGCCGAGCCCGGCAGCCGGGCACCCTGCTGCACGTACGCGCACAGCGCCGGTGGTGGCAGACCACGGCGGACCCGAGGAGGTGCCAGATGGCGACAGCTGTCCGGGACGTGGCACCGACCCGTCCGCTCGCCCCGCTCGCCTGACGCGAACCCGCGCGAAGGACCACACCGCGCCGGGTGGGGGCGATCACTCCCACTTCACCTGGAGCACATCCAGTGCGCGAGCACGAGCAGTACACCCATTTCGAGACCGAGTTCGACCACGCCGACGACCTCCGGTGGCGTGCCAAGAAAGCGAAGAAGGCCGCCGCGCGCAGCGACGGCGACGTCGAGCCGGGCCGTCGCGGCCGGCTCACCGAGGAGGCCAAGGACCGGCTCGCCCAGATGCGGGAGGACGCCGTCGCGGCGGACGTCCCGCAGGACGGCGACCGCTGGTCCACCTGGGGCGACGCCGACCAGGGCCCGAAACCGCACCCGGACTGGCTGGTCACGGACCTGTCCGCGGTGGACCGCGAGCTGGGGATCGTGAAGACCGGCAAGGAGGCGGACGTCTTCCTGCTGGAACGCGCGATGCCCGGTACCGACCGGTCGTGCCTGCTGGCCGCCAAGCGGTACCGCAGCAACGACCACCGGCTGTTCCACCGGGACGCGGGCTACCTCGAAGGCCGCCGGATGCGGCGGTCGCGCGAGATGCGCGCGATGGCGAACCGCAGCGCGTTCGGCCGCAACCTCATCGCCGAGCGGTGGGCGGTGGCCGAGTTCGCCGCGCTGACGACGTTGTGGCAGCTCGGCGCACCGGTGCCCTACCCGGTGCAGCGCGACGGCACCGAGTTGCTGCTGGAGTTCGTCGGCGCGGACGGGGCGGCGGCGCCGCGGTTGGCGCAGTTGCGACCGGAGCCCGACGAGCTGCTCGACCTGTGGCGGCAGCTCGTGGACGCGCTGGGCGTGATGGCGTCCGCCGGGCTGGCGCACGGCGACCTGTCGGCGTTCAACCTGATGGTGCACGACGGGCGGCTGGTCGTGATCGACCTGCCGCAGGTGGTGGACCTGGTGGCGAACCCGCGCGGACCCGAGTTCCTGGAGCGGGACGTGCGCAACGTGGCCGGGTGGTTCACCGCGCACGGCCTGTCGCCGGAGCTGGCCGAGCCGCGCGAGGTCACCGAGATGCTGCTGGATCTCGCCGGCCTGCGCTGAGGGGCGGTCGGTCCGGACAGCGGATGGCGCACGAGCTCCGGGTCGACACCGGCCCGGAGCTCGCCGGCGCGGGCACCTGCGGGAGGTCGAAGTCTTCCGGTCGGTGTCCACGCGGGTCCGGCCTCGCTGTTGCGGGTATACGCCCGGAGCTGTCACCGCGCCATCCGTCGTTGCTCCGTTCAGTTGGTGCGCGCGGCGGTGGCACACGAGCGCCGACACCCCCGTAAACCCGCCGTAACGTGCACTTTTGCGGTTCGCGATGATCATCGGCGCGGTGCTTGGGATCACCCGGTCCACCACCCGTGTGCGCGAGAACACCGCCGGGATGGCGAACCACGGCGCGTGATCAGCTAGACTGAGTGGTGCACCGCCCGGTGGCGCCACCGAGTGCCCCAGGCCGCCCGAGTGGCCGGCGGTGCTTCCCAACCACTATCGGCGCGATCCGCGCGCCGGGCCCGTCCCCGCGATCGCGCCTGCTCAAGCAGAGCAATCCTCGAGACGTGCCGTGTCCCGGAGGTTTGTTTTGCCGACAATGTCCCAAGGCCGTTCCGAGCGCCAGCAGTTCCGCAAGCCCCGCAGCAACAGGCGCCCAGGCCAGGGCAACCGTCGTCCCGCTCCCAGCGCGGAGCTGACGACCACCATTCCCGAACACGTCGAGAGCACGATGCCCGAGGGCCCGCTGCCCTCGTTCGCCGAGCTGGGCCTGTCCGACGAGCTGCTGCGCGCGCTCGAGCAGGCGGGCATCACCGAGCCGTTCCCCATCCAGGCCGCCACGCTGCCGGACGCCATGGCGGGTCGTGACCTGCTCGGTCGCGGTCAGACCGGCTCCGGCAAGACGCTGGCGTTCGGCCTGGCGCTGCTGTCCCGCCTGACCGGTGGTCGGGCCAAGCCGCTCAAGCCGCGCGCGCTCGTGCTCGTGCCCACCCGTGAGCTGGCGATGCAGGTCGAGGAGGCCCTCAGCCCGTTCGCCAGGTCGCTGGGCCTGTGGTGCCGCACGGTCGTCGGCGGCACGTCGTTCCCGCGCCAGGTCGACGCGCTGCGCCGAGGCGTGGACCTGCTGATCGCCACCCCCGGTCGGCTGTCCGACCACGTGCGGCAGGGCACGGCCGACCTCTCCGAGGTCATGTTCACCGCGTTGGACGAGGCCGACCAGATGGCCGACATGGGCTTCATGCCGCAGGTCCGCGCCATCCTCGACCTGACCCCGCAGAACGGCCAGCGCCTGCTGTTCTCCGCGACGCTCGACGGCGACGTGGACAAGCTGGTCCGCCAGTACCTGCACGACCCGGTCGTCCACTCGGTCTCGCCGCCCACCGGCAGCGTCACCACGATGGACCACCACCTACTGTTCGTGTCCGCCGAGGACAAGCAGAACGTGGTCACCGAAGTCGCCGCGCGCGAGGGCCGCACGATCATGTTCGTGCGCACCAAGCACCACGTCGACCGGTTGGCCAAGAAGCTGCGGTCGATGGGCGTGCACGCCGGCGCGTTGCACGGCGGCAAGGCGCAGAGCGCGCGCACGCGCGTCCTGAGCCAGTTCCGCGAGGGCACCACGCCGGTGCTGATCGCCACGGACGTGGCGGCGCGCGGCATCCACGTGGACGACGTGAGCCTCGTGGTGCACGTCGACCCGCCGGCCGACCCCAAGGACTACCTGCACCGCGCCGGTCGCACGGCGCGCGCCGGCCAGTCCGGCACGGTCGTCACGCTGGTCACGCACGACCAGCGGCGCACCGTGCAGGGCCTGACCGCGCGGGCGGGCGTTCGACCGACGTCGACCAAGGTCCGCCCCGGTGACGAGGAGCTGGTCCGCATCACGGGCGCTCGCGTGCCCAGCGGCGTCCCCGTGGTCGAGCCGGAGGTTCCCGTCCGCGCCCGTCGTGGTGGCGGCGGTGGGCCTCGTCGCAGCGGCGGCAGCGGTGGCGGTGCCGGCTTCGGCGGCTTCCGCGGCGGTCGTTCCGACCGGGACCGCGGCGGCTCGGGTCGTCCGCGCCGGGCGGCTCAGCACTAGCCCGTCAGTTTCACGTTCGCGTCAACGGCACCTCGCCCGTCGGGTGGGGTGCCGTTGTCGTGTCCGGGTCACAGGCCGTTGGACACCGGGCGGACGGTCTTGTGGGGGAAGCGTTTGCGGACGTGCGCCTCGGCGGGTGAGCCCGGGACCACGTAGACCGGTTCTTCCTTGTCCTGCAGTGGTTTCACGACGTCGGCGAGGAACCCCTTGCGGTCGTCCAGGAACGGGCCGATGACGTCCTCCCCCGCCGGGCACGCGGCCATGCAGTAGGCCGCCTTGTAGTTCGGGCGGAACGCCAGGCTCTGCCACATCGACGCCGACTCCGCCGGTGAGACGCGACGGCGGTAGTCCTCTCGGTCGGTGCTGTCGGCGACGTTCTCCACCCAGTCGGTGAAGCCGCTCATGAACTCGCGGTAGTTGTGGGTGTAGCAGTCGAGGAAGTTGAAGCCGCCGTCCTTGGAGATCGCGCCCACCGGGCACGCGGCGACGCACAGCTTGCACTCCAGGCACGGGTTGAAGTCGGTCGGCGACGAGTGCTCGTCCACCTCGAAGTCCACCACCACCGTGCCGAGCAGGATGAAGTTGCCGAACTTCGGGTGGATCAGGTTGCGGTGGATGCCGATCCGGCCCAGCCCGGCGGCCTGGGCCACGAGCTTGTGCGAGATCACCCAGCCGCGGCCGGGGAAGTCGTCCATCTCCTGGGGGAAGGCGGCGGCCGGGTGCACGGCCCGGTGGCCCGCTTCCTGGAGGGCCTTGGCGAGTCGGTGCCCGACCGCGTCCGCGTCGTCCAGGGTCTGGTGGAACTCGGTGTTGGCGATGCTGCGCAGCGGGCTGCGGACGTTGTCGCGGTTCATCCGCACGCAGAACGCGATGTAGGTGCGGGCGCGTGGGAGGGCGGCTCGGGCTCGTTCGCGGTCCACGGCGAGGTCCGGGAGGTCGACCGGGGCGAAGCCGACGTCGTCCGCACCGGCTTCTTCGGCGATGGTTCGCAGCCAGGCGGTGCTGACGGGTGAGGTGGGGGTCGGTGGTGGGTTGGCGCGGAGGTGACGCACGGTCGGGTGGTCTTCGATTCGCATGGCTTGTCCTTGGCGGGAGGCTGAGTTCGTTGGGGGAACTTAGCGCGGCTGGGTTTCGTTGGGCAACCCTGAGGTAGGGTGGGGGCATGGGAGTCGTCATCGACAATGACCGGTGTTCGATCGCGCGAGCCCTCGGGTTGCTCGGTGAGCGGTGGTCGTTGCAGATCGTGCGCGACATCTCCAACGGGGTGCGGCGGTTCGAGGAGTTGCGGGAGCACCTCGGGGTCGCGCGGAACGTGTTGAGCAACCGGTTGTCGGCGTTGGTGGACGCGGGGTTGCTGGAACGGGTGGCGTACCAGGAGTTCGGGTCGCGGCAGCGGCACGAGTACGCGTTGACGTCGGCGGGGCGCGAGCTGTGGCCGGTGTTGATGGCGTTGATGGCTTGGGGTGACCGACATCTGGCCGACGGGCCGCCGCCGGTGGAGCCGGAACACGTGGGGTGCGGGGGGAAGGTGGCGTTGGTGCCGGTGTGCGAGCACGGGCACGTGGTGGAGGCGGGGCGGGAGCTTGGGCTTCGACTTGGGGCCGGTGGGGTGTGAGGGGTGTTGGGGTGTCGGGGTTCGGGCAGCTCGGTGGTTGAGGCCGGCTCGATCTGACATGGGGCCCGTACAGGCACTCCAGGCAGGCCAAAGCCGGCAGGCTCAAAGCACCCGAACCCATGTCAAATCGGGCCTCTGTGGGCTGGCGGCGGGTCCGATGTGGGTGTCACTCGGGTGGGCGAAGCATGCAACCTTTGACAACCTGAATCGCATTTCTCACGTTAGCCGGATAAAACGGCCGGCCCGGCGGCGAGGAGGCGTGGGCAGGGCGTGGGCGTGGGCGTGGGCAAGGACAGGGGCAGGGGCAGGGGCAGGGGCAGGCGAGGGTAGGGCAGGGGGAGGGTCAGTCGGGGTCAGGTCAGCAGGGAGTCGGCGCGGGTGGTGCGCATGTGGAGGACGTGTCGGCCTTCGCGGCGGGTCGTGACCAGGCGGGCGGCGCGCAGGATGTTGAGGTGCTGCGAGACCGCGCCCGCGGTGATGCCCAGGGTGGTGGCCAGGTCGGTCGTGCTTCTCGGGGCTTCGAGCAGGGTGAGCAGGTGGGCGCGGGTGCGGCCGATCAGGGCGGACAGGTCGTCAGGCGTCCCGCGGTCCTCCCACAGGGTGCCGATGCCGCGGGCGGGGTAGCGCAGGACGCCTTGGCCCACGGGGTCGATCGCGATCCACGCCTTCGGCCAGCAGAAGGCGCTGGGGCACAGGACCAGGCCGTGCTCGGCCAGGTCGACCCGGTGCTCGGGTTTGCGGTGGAGGATCAGTTCGCCGTTGGACCAGGTGACTTCCGGGTGGAGGTCTTGGAACACCGCTTCCACGCCCTTGTCGGCCAGGGTGGCGGCGCGGGTGGCGATGTCGGCTTCCAGGACCGTGGTGATGCGCTTCCAGTGGGGGGCGATGAGCAGGTCGTGGCAGCGGCGGATGATGTCGGCTTCCGGTGGGGCGACCTGGCGGAGCTCGGTGTCGAGGTCGGGCATGCGGACGTCCGGCACGGGCATCAGGTCGGCCGGTTTGGCGGGCCCCTCCAGCCGGGCCAGCAGTGTGTCGAGGCCCGGGATGTCGGCGACCCGGTCCCTGGCCCAGCGCACCCACGGCAGGTGGACGGCGTGGGCTCCCGGGGTGCGCAGGCCGTCGACCGCCATCACGGTCTCGAACACCGGGGAGTAGGCGAACCGCACCTTGGCCAGGCCCACCCCGGCGAGCCGCACCCACACCGCCACGACGTCCCCGTTCCCCGTGCCCCGCCGGCGATTGTCCCACCCGGACGGTGGCCTGCCCCACCCCGCGTTGGCGGGTCGGCACCAGTGATCTCGGTGGGGTGACGGCCGAGGCTGGTGGGCATGACGAAGACGTGGCACCGGCCCACCCTGTGGTTGGCCGTGGTGATGGCGGTGGGTGCGGTGGCGTGCGCGGTGGCGATGGTGGTCGACGGGCGGGTGTTGCAGGGTGCGCCGCTGTGGGCGAAGCCGTTCAAGTTCGCGGTGTCGTTGGCGGTGTACTCGGCGACCCTGTCATGGCTGCTGGCGCTGCCCCACCGGGGCCGGAAGTGGACGTCGGGCGCCGGGACGGTGATCGCGGGGATCATGTTCGTGGAGGTCGGGCTCATCGCGGTGCAGGCCGGGCGGGGCATGTTCACGCACTACAACAGCTCCGACGACCCGTTGAACCAGTTCGTGCAGATGACGTTCGGCACGGCGATCCCGGCGATGTTCCTGGCGAACGTGGTGCTGGCGCTCGTGCTGTCGTTCCAGCGCTTCGCGGGGCCGGACGTGCGCTGGGCCGTGCGCGCCGGGCTCTACCTGGCCATCCTCGGCATGGCGTCGGGGTACCTGATGGCGTTCCAGCGCAAGCCGGTCACGGCGGTGGACGCCGGCGGGCGGGAGGTCGAGCTGGTGGCCGGGCACAGCGTCGGCGTGCCCGACGGCGGCCCCGGGTTGCCGATCACGGGGTGGAGCACGACGGGCGGTGACCTGCGGGTGCCGCACTTCTTCGGGATGCACGGCTTGCAGGTGATGATCCTGCTGGCGCTGGCCCTGGCGGGGTTGGGGCTGGCCGAACGGGTCCGCACCCGGCTGGTCGTGGTGGCCGCGCTCGGCTACACCGGGTTGTTCGCGCTGCTGGTGTGGCAGGCGATGCGGGGCGAGCCGTTGGTCCACCCCGGCGGCACGACGTGGGCGGCCCTGGGTGGGCTGGTGGTCGTCGTGGCCGCCGGGGCGGGGTTGGCGCTCAGGAGTGGAACGGCAGTTCCGCCGCCAGTGCGGCAACCGGTCCCGCAACGATGATCGCGGGCGGGCGGATGCCGTGCGCGGCGATGTCGTCGGCGAGGGAGGCGAGCGTGGAGCGCACGACCTTCTGGGTGCGGGTGCTGCCCTCCTGGATCACCGACACCGGGGTGTCGCCGGGGCGGCCCGCCATGAGGGCCTCGGCGAACGCCGCCGCACGCTCCACGCCCATGAGGATCACGACCGTGCCGGTGAGCCGGGCCAGCGCCGACCAGTCGACCAGCGACCGCTCGTCGTCCGGGGCGACGTGCCCGGACACGACGACCACCTCGTGCGCCACGCCCCGGTGCGTCACCGGCACGTCGGCCAGGGCGGGCACGCCGAACGCGCTGGTCACGCCGGGTACGACGGTGACCGGGACGCCCGCCTCGGCGCAGGCGATCAGCTCCTCGAAGCCGCGGCCGAACACGTACGGGTCGCCGCCCTTGAGCCGGACCACGAACCGGCCCGCCTTGGCGTGGTCGACGAGCGTGGTGTTGATGAAGTCCTGCGTGGCCGCACGTCCGTAGGGGATCTTCGCCGCGTCGACCACCTCGACGTGCGGTGGCAGTTCGTCCAGCAGTTCGCGCGGGGCGAGCCGGTCGGCCACGACGACGTCCGCCCTGGCCAGCAGCCTGCGCCCGCGCACGGTGATGAGGTCGGGGTCGCCCGGTCCGCCGCCGACGAGCGCGACGCCGGCGGGTTGGTCGTGGTGGTCGGCGATGGAGCCGTCGCGCAGCGCGGTGAGCAGGCCGTCGCGGACGCCGGCGGATCGGCGGTGTTGGCCGCCCGCGAGGACGCCGACGAGCAGGCCGTCGTGCTCGCCGACCGCCGGTGTCACGGCGGTGCCCTTCACGGCGACGTCGGCGCGCACGCAGAACACGCGGCGCTCCTCGGCGTCGGCGGTGATCCGCGCGTTCACCTCGGGTGAGGAGGTGCAGGCCAGCACGTACCAGGCGCCGTCGAGATCGCCGTCGGCGTACTCGCGGGCGTGCCAGACGGCCTCGCCGCCGTCGACGATGCCCTGGACGGCCGGGGTCACCTCGGGTGAGATCACCTCGACCCGGGCGCCCGCCGCGACCAGCCTGGGGAGCCTGCGTTGCGCGACCGTGCCGCCGCCCACGACGACGACGCGCCGGCCGGTCAGGTCCAGACCCACGAGGTAGTGCTGTTCACCGTGCATGGGTAGAAGCATCCACACCAGACATGCCCTGTCCAACCCGGGTGCTTCACATCACGGATCACCGTAGGTCGATGCGGGCGTGCACGGCGTCGGTCTGGCAGCGGACCTTGGTGGTGCCGGTGCCGTTGCCGATGGTCAGCCAGGAGCTGTCGACGGTGGTGCCGTCGGCGCAGGAGGCGACGAGGCGGAACGTGCCGCGGCCTTCGCACCGGCCCAGGGCGGTCTTGCCGTCGACGGCGGTGGAGCACGAGTGCAGCCCTTCGGCCGCGGATGCCACGCCCGGCGCGGTGGTCAGCACGAGCAGCATCGGGATCACGAGTAGTCGGCGCATGGCACCGGATCGAACCCGGTGGAGGTGCCCACGACCGGGAGTACACCCGGTCGTGGGCACGTCGCGGTGGTTACAGCTGGGCGGTGATCACGGAGTAGTACGAGGCGATGCGCGCGTAGACGCCGGGGTAGCCGGCGAGGGCGCAGCCGCGGCCGAACGAGGTGGCGCCGATCAGCTTGCCGCCCGCGACGAGCGGGCCGCCGGAGTCGCCCTGGCAGGTGTCGGTGCCGCCCTGGGGGTAGCCGGCGCAGACCATGGAGGTGGGGCTGTAGTTGGAGTAGGCGGTGCGGCAGGTCGAGTCGGACGTGACGGGCACGGTCGCGCCGAGCAGGTAGCGGGAGGCGGAGCCGCCGGAGGACGTGGTGCCCCAGCCGTAGATGCGGGCGCTGGTGCCGGCGGCGTACAGGGCGGTGTCGCTGGGGGTGGCCAGCGGCAGGTAGGTGGAGCTGATGCTGGTGCCGAGGGTGAGCACGGCGACGTCGTAGCCGGAGCTGGCGGTGCGGTAGCTGGGGTGGACCCAGATGGAGGTCACCGTGGCCACGGTGCCGGCGGTGCTCTGCTTGTCGTCGCGGCCGTGCACCACGCGGGTGCTCGACGCGCTGCGGCCGCTGACGCAGTGGGCGGCCGTGACGACCTTGTTGGCCTTGACGAGCGTACCGCCGCAGAACTGGCCGCCGGTGCTGGTGGCCAGGTACACGACCCACGGGTAGGTGCTGGTGGAGACGCGGGAGCCGCCGACGATGAACGGTGACACGCCGGTGTCGGAGGTGGTCTGCGCCGAGGCGGGCGCGGTGGTCATCAGACCGACCGCGGCCACGGTCGAGGCGAGGACGGTGAGCAGGCGACGCAGGGTTTTCGCCATGTCGATCCTTCCGGTGCAGGGACGCCCTGTGCGGGCGCACCTCCCAGCTAGGACCAAGACGACGAAAGCGACAACCGCCTTTCGACGGGCCCTCGGCGCTTCACAGTTGACGAGTGACGCCGGTCACGCGGATGACATCGGCGCGTATCGGCCCGGAAACGACCGGTCCGGCGCCGGTGTCCACGTAGGCCACGGCCGCGCCGGCTTCGGCGAGCCGCACCGCGCCGTCGGCGGCGACCTTGGTGCCGGGTCGCAGGAGGTGCCGCACCTGGGCCACGCATTCGGCGCTGCCGACGACGACGGAGGCGCGTCGCAGCTCGGCTTCGGCGCGCGGTGTGCGTTCGTCGGCGTCGCCGGGGCCGAGGCCGACGAGGGCGAGCCGGCCGCGTGGCAGGACGCGTGCGGCGGCGACGGTGACGCCGTCGCCCTTCACCTTCTCCGCCGCGATCTCGACGCGGCCGCCGGCGGAGAGTTCCATCGCGCCGCGCAGGGCCGCCGCTTCGGCCACGCTCGGGATGCCGATGGCGAGCTCGGCCGGGTTGGGCACGGGGATCACGGCGAGTTCCTCGCCGGGATAGGCCAGCAGCGGCGCGGTGGTCGAGTCGTGCCAGAAGCCCCAGTCCTCCAGGGCGTCGGCGATGCCCTGTTCGGCGACCTTGCGGTCGAGCGTGGCGAACGCCCTGATGGCGCGCAGGTCGAGCCCGCGCCGGTCCTGGAGCTGGGCCAGCGCGGCGGACACCGCGGTCGCCGACACGCCGGTGCTCGACCCGACGCCGACGACGAGGGTGCGCGGCACGACGCGGACCACGCGGTCGTCGGCCGGTCCCTTGGGCACGCGGTCGTCCACCAGCACGGTCCAGGCGGTCTCGTGGCCGCCCGTGACGACGTTGTCCGGCAGGGCGGGCAGCGGGAAGCCGAGCGGATTGGCCAGCAGCACCGGCTCGCCGAGGCGGACCGCCTCGCCGCACGCGGCCAGGTCGCCCTCGACGGTGGCGTCCAGCAGCTCCACCAGTTCGTCCAGGGGTGAGCCGGCTGACGCCGAGGTGGTCACGGGCTGCGCGTCGAGCACGTCGGCGACCCGTTCGGCGAGGGCTTCGGCGCCGCCGAGCAGCGCCACGGCGAACCCGCCGTCCACGCACACCACGCCCGGGTCGGCCCGTTCGTCGCGCAGGAGGGGTGCGACCAGGCGCACGGTCGGCTCCGTGCCGAGGAAGAACACCGCCGATCCCAGTCGTGGCCACAACGCGCGCAGCGCGGGTCCGATGGGGCCGTCGGGCACCACGGCGTCCGGGCCGAGGAACCCGGCCAGCTCGACCGCGGCGCGACGCCCGCGCTCGCCGGCGGCGAACACCCCGATCACGCCTTCTTCACCCCCCACAGCACGGTCACCGGGTTGGTGGCCAGGAGGGTGCCGCCGGTGAGCCGCGCGGCGGTGACCTGGCTGCCCTCGACGGCGTACCCGGCCTCGTGCAACGCGTCCCGGGCGGGCAGGACGCGGTCGAGGTCGGCGGTCGCCACCACGACGCGCCGCGCGCCCGATCGCACGCTCTGCCGCACCACGTCCGCGCCGCCGCCGCCGACGTGGACCGCGTCGGGCCGGGGCAGCTCGCCCGCTTGGTCCAGCTCGGCTTCGACCACGCGCACGTCCACGCCGTGCGCGGAGGCGTTGGCGATGATCCGCACGCACTGCACCGGGTCGCGTTCCACCGCGACGACGGCCGCGCCGAGCCGGGCGCACTCGACGCCGATCGCGCCGGGGCCCGCGCCGACGTCCCACACCAGCACGCCGGGGCGCGGGGCGAGCCGGGCCAGCACGAGCGCCCGCACCTCGGCGACGGCGGTCATGCCGTCGCGTTGGGCGAAGTCGCCGTCGGGCAGGGCCCAGCCCTCGCCGGTGGGCGCGAAGTTCTGCTCGGCCAGGCACAGGATCGCGCCGGGCTCGGTCCAGCGGCGGGCGACCGCGTCCGCGGGGTCCACCGTGGCCAGGCCGGCGGCGGACTCGACCACGAGGGTGCGCCGCCACCCGGCCAGGTCGCGGGCCAGTTCGGCCGGGTCGGCGCCGGAGACGACGACGGCGGGCCGGGCGCGGCACACGTTCACCGCGTGCCGCGGGCCGACCGCCTCGGCGTCCACGACGGTGACGTCGTCCCAGGAACGACCGGCTCGGGTGACGAAGCCGTGCAGCGCGACGACGTCCATGTCAGTTCGCGCGCTTGTTCTTCTTGGCCCGCGTCCCGGTCGGCTTGCGCGGTGTCGTGCTCGCCTGCACGGTGGCGGTGCGCTTGGTGGCGGCGGCGACCACGGGCTTGGGCTTCGGCTTGGCCGCGTCGTCCGCCGGCGCCGCTTCGGCCTGCTCCGGCGCGTCGGCGACCAGGTGCAGCAACGGTTCGCCGACCGGTTCGGCCTTCGGCTTCGCCGCGGCGCGCTTGGTGCGCGCCGTCTCCTGCCAGTCGTGCACCGCCGACCACGCCGCCGCCGACGGCGACTCGACCGACCGCGCCACGGGCCGGCTCGCGCGCTTGGCCCACTTCGACGGCCGCGCCCGGCGCACCGGCTCGTCGCCCTCGACCGCGGTGACGCGGCGGCGCGACGGGGGCTGCGCGAGCACCTTGCCGACCAGGAACAGCGTAGTGCGGTAGAGCTTGCGCTCCTTCACGCACGACTCCAGCTCCCCCACCGTGGTCTGCACGACCGTCTCGTCGGGCAGGGACACCTTGTACGCCACCACGACCGGCGTGTCGTCGGCGTACCCGCCCGCGCGCAGCCGTTCGACCAGCAGGCCGGCGCGGGCGCCGGAGGCGGAGATCGCCATGGTGGTGCCGTGCGCCGCGAACTCCTCGACGTGCTCGGCGCTCTCGGGCCCGACCAGCAGCAGCGAGTGCGCGACCTCCGAGGTGGTCAGCTCCCGGCCGACGGCGGCGGCCGCGGCGGACACCTGCGACACGCCCGGCACGACGTCGGTTTCCAGGCCCAGCCGCTGGCAGGTGTCCTGCTGGTCGCGCAGGCCGCCCCACAGCGACGGGTCGCCCGCGTGCAGCCGCACGACCTTGAGCTTGCTCACCGACGCCCGCCGGTACACCTCGACCACGTCGGCCTCGGTGACGCGGGAGAAGTCGACCAGCTCGGCGTCGGGGCGGGCGTGCTCGCGCACGCACTCGACCTCGACCACGCCGGGCGACCACAGCACGACGTCGGCCTCGGCTATCCGCTTCGCGCCGCGCACGGTGATGAGATCGGCGGCGCCGGGACCGGCGCCCACGAAGGAGACCCGACCAGTCATCACAACTGCTCCCCACGACGTGTTCGGCTTGGTGGGCAAGGACCGTACCGCGCGAGCGCGATCCACTAACGAGTGGCCTCGGAGCGCACGGACTCGCTCGCGCAGGCCGCCACGAAGCGCGTCACGGCCTCCGGCGCGGACGCCGGGTGGGTGTGCAGGTACGACGCGTGCACCCGGCCGAGGACGAATCCCTCGGCCACCGGGCGCAGGTCGTGGCCGCGCCACTGCCAGGCCGGTTTCGGGCCGTGCGGGACGCTGAGCGCGGTGCGGTGGAACTCGTGGCCGGTGACCCGGGAGCCCGCGCGGGCCAGCACGGAGTCCTGCGGGGCGACGGCGTCGCGGTAGCCGAGGGTGAGCCGGGGCGTCATCGCGCCGTCGGCGTCGATCACGCCGCACATGGGCGCGCCGTCGAGGGAGTTCGCCAGGTACAGCAGGCCGCCGCACTCGGCGTGCACGGGCGCGCCGGCGCGGGCCAGGGCGGCGACGGCGTCGCGCAGGGGCGCGTTGGCGGACAGCTCGGCGGCGTGCTGCTCGGGGAAGCCGCCGGGCAGCACCAGGCCGGCGGTGCCGTCGGGCAGGGCCTCGTCGCGCAGCGGGTCGACCACGACGACGTCCGCGCCCGCCGCGGTGAACAGTTCGACCTGCTCGGCGTAGCCGAACGTGAACGCCGCACCGCCCGCGACCGCGATCGTCGGGCGGCCCGGCACGGGCTCGACCTCGGCGCGCGGGTCCCAGGTGGGCACGGCCATCGCGGGCACCTCGGCGGCGAGGCGGCGCACCGCGTCGAGGTCGACGTGCCGGGCGACGGCCTCGGCGATGGCGTCCACGGCGGCGGTGGCGGCGGGTCCGTGCTCGGCGGCCGTGACGAGGCCGAGGTGGCGTGACGGGAGGGCGAACTTGTCGTCGCGCGGCAGCACGCCCAGCACCTCCAGGCCGACCTCGGCGCACGCGCCGCGCAGCACCTGCTCGTGCCGGGCGGAGCCGACCTGGTTGAGCACCACGCCGCCGAGCCGCACGGTCGGGTCGTAGCCGCGGAACCCGTGCAGCAGGGCGGCGAGGCTGCGGCTCTGGCCGCGGGCGTCGACGACGAACAGCACGGGCGCGGACAGCAGCTTGGCCACGTGCGCGGTGGACCCGATGCCCTCGGTGTCCACCCGCCCGTCGAACAGGCCCATCACGCCTTCCACCACGGCCAGGTCGCAGCCACGCGCGCCGTGCGCGAACAGCGACGCCACCCGGTGCTCGCCGACCATGACCGGGTCGAGGTTGCGGCCCGGCCTGCCGGTGGCCACCGAGTGGTAGCCGGGGTCGATGTAGTCGGGGCCGACCTTGAACGGCGCGACCTTGTCGCCCGCCCGGCGCAGCGCCGCCATCAGGCCGGTGGCCACGGTGGTCTTGCCGCTGCCGGACGCGGGCGCGGCGACCACCAGCCGGTTCACCACTCGATCCCCTTCTGCCCCTTCTGGCCCGCGTCCATGGGGTGCTTGACCTTGGTCATCTCCACCACCAGGTCGGCGGCCTCGACGAGCGCGTCGGGCGCGTACCGGCCGGTGATGACGACGTGCTGGTGTCCGGGCCGGTCGCGCAGCGCCGCGACCACCTCGTCCACGTCGATCCAGCCCCAGTGCAGCGGGTAGGTGAACTCGTCGAGCACGTAGAGGCCGTGCTGTCCGGCGGCGAGGCGTCGGGCGATCTCCTGCCAGCCCTCGCGCGCGGCGGCGGCGTGGTCGTCCTCGGTGCCCTGCTTGCGGGTCCAGGACCAGCCCTCGCCCATCTTGTGCCACTCGACCGGTCCGCCTTCGCCGGTCTGCTCGTGCAGCCGGCCCAGCGCGCGGAACGCCGACTCCTCGCCGACCTTCCACTTGGCGGACTTCACGAACTGGAAGACGCCGATGGACCAGCCCTGGTTCCACCCGCGCAGCGCGAGGCCGAACGCGGCGGTGGACTTGCCCTTCATCTCGCCGGTGTGCAGCACGACCAGGGGCCGGTTGCGGCGCTGGCGGGTGCTGAGGCCGTCGTTCGGGACGACGGACGGTTGACCTTGGGGCATCTCGGTGCTCCTACGCGGCTCGGGCCGCGCGCACCACGCCGGCCACCTGGTCTGCGGACAGTTCTTCCAGGCGCACGCACGCCGCTCCCAGCGCGCCCGCCACCCGGGCGGCCAGGTCGAGCCGGACGGGGCCGTGCTCGCAGTCGACCACGACCGAGGCCACCCCGTCGGCGGCGAGCAGCCCGGCGGCGCGCAACGCGTCGCGGAGCGGGTCGCCGCCGGTGCCGGTCGCCGTGGCGCGGCCGTCGGTGAGCAGCACCAGCAGCGGGCGGCGGCGCGGGTCGCGGACCCGTTCGGCGGCCAGCACGCGGCGGGCGCGCAGCAGGCCGTCGGCCAACGGGGTGCGGCCGCCGGTGCGCAGGGCGCGCAGCCGGGCCGCCGCGGCGTCCACGGAGTTCGTCGGCGGCAGTGCGACCTGGGCGTCGCGGCCGCGGAAGGTGACCACGCCGACCTTGTCCCGCCGCTGGTAGGCGTCGCGGAGCAGGGAGATCACCGCGCCGCTGACCGCGGACATGCGCTGCCGGGCGGCCATGGAGCCGGACGCGTCGACGACGAACAGCACGAGGTTGCCCTCCTTGCCCTCGCGCACGGACAGCCTCAGGTCCGGGCCGCGCAGCTCCAGGCCGGGACCGCGGCGGCCGCGGGCGGCCTGGTGCGGGGCGGCGGCGGTGAGCGTGCCGACGACGTGCAGGCCCGCTCCGTCCACAGTGGACGACCGGACGACCCGGCCGGTGCGGGCGCGGGCACGGGACCGCTTGCCCGGCGCGCCCTCGCCGACGCCCGGCACCTGCAACAGCCGGGCGCGGAACGCGGGCGCGGGCGCGTGGGACCGCTCCGCCGAGCCCGCACCCTGACCGTCCGAAGTGGACTCCGATGGTTCGTCGGGCAGCGACGAGCCGCCGCCGTCGTCGTCCGGGCCTTCGGGTTCGGGCTCCGGTTCCTGAGCGGCTTCCGCGCCCTGCTGGAGGGCGTCGTCGAGCTGCTCCTCCTCCAGCCCCGGCTCGTCGAACGGGTCGCGGCGCTTGCGGTGCGGCAACGCCAGCCGCACGGCCGCCTCCACGTCCTGCTCGGCCACCTCCGCGGCGCCGCGCCAGGCCGCGTGCGCGGTCGCCGTGCGGGCCACCACGAGGTCCGCGCGCATCCCGTCCACCTCGAACGCGGCGCAGATCGCGGCGATGCGGCGCAGTTCCGCGTCCGGCAGCACCACGTCGGCGAGCCGGTCGCGGGCGGCGACGATCCGCCGGGCGAGCTCCCGGTCCGCCTCGGCCCAGCGGGCCGCGAAACCCTCCGGGTCGGCCTCGTAGGCCAACCGCCGCCGCACGACCTCGGTCCGCGTCGGCACGTCCCGCGAAGCGCGCACCGAGACCGTGAGGCCGAAGCGGTCCAGCAGCTGCGGGCGCAGCTCGCCCTCCTCCGGGTTCATGGTGCCCACCAGGAGGAACGACGCGGCGTGCGAGACGGACACGCCTTCGCGCTCGACGTGCGCGCGGCCCATGGCGGCGGCGTCGAGCAGCAGGTCCACGAGGTGGTCGTGCAGCAGGTTCACCTCGTCCACGTAGAGCACGCCCCGGTGCGCGGCGGCCAGCAGGCCGGGCTGGTAGGCGCGGACGCCCTCGGTCAACGCGCGCTCCAGGTCCAGCGAGCCGACCAGCCGGTCCTCGGTCGCGCCCACCGGCAGCTCGACCAGCCGCGCCGGACGCCGGTCCGCGCCGCCGTCGTGCGGCCCGTCGGGGCAGTCGGTCGGCACGGCCGGGTCGCAGCCGAACCGGCAGCCCGGGACCACGTCCAGCTCGGGCAGCAGCGCGGCGAGCGCGCGGACCACGGTCGACTTCGCGGTCCCCTTCTCACCTCGGACGAGCACCCCGCCGATACCGGGGTGCACGGCGTTGAGCAGCAGTGCCGTGCGGAGGTCGTCGTGGCCGACGACTGCGGAAAAGGGGAAACGCGCGCCCATGCGGCGGTGTCCTTCCTCGGGTGTCCACGCCCGTGTCCGGTCGACGAGTCGGGGGTCGAGTTCCTGACTCCCGGCTCCTCGGTCCGGTCACAGTGGCGGGACCGTGCCGGATTCGCACCGGCTTCCTCGCGCACCCCCTCTACAGCCTGGGCATCGTCGCACTTCCCCCGGCGTGCTCCAAGTCCCCGGCCAGCACGCCGCGCGCGAGCGAGATCACACCGGCGCGCACCCGGGGCACGCCCAGGCCGCACTGGTGGACCAGGTGGCGCAGCACGTCGGCGCGCAGCTGGGCCAGCAGGGCGTGGGCCAGGAACTCGGCGTCCGCACCCGGTCTGACCTGCGCGATCAACGCGGCCAGGCGGTGGTGGGTGAGGTCGGAGTTCGAGTCGCACGCGATGCTGCGCGAGGACACCCGTTCCAGCGCGGTCACCAGGGGCAGGGCGGCGATCACGTGGTCGAACAGGGTGGCCACGAACGTGATCACCCTCTCGTCCGCCGGGACGTCGTCGGCCTCCAGCAGGGCCGCGGACTCGGCCCGCCAGCTCTGGGAGGTCTCGTCCACGACGGCTCGCACGAGCCCGTCGCGGTCGCCGAAGCGGCGGAACACCGTGCCCTTGCCCACGCCCGCGGCGGCGGCGACGTCCTCCATCGAGAACCCGTCGGGGCCGTGTTCGGCGATCAGCCGCGCGGCGGTGGCCAGGATGGCGGCGCGGTTGCGCTCGGCGTCCTTGCGCATCGCCGACCTCCCGACCTTGACAGAAGCGGACCGACAGTCCGTATCGTAGCCGACAAGAAACGGACCGTCAGTCCGTTTGAGTTCCGGGAGGCGTTGTGCGAGCGGTGCGGTTCCACGAGTTCGGTCCGGCGGACGTGCTCGAGGTGCGGGAGGTGCCCGACCCGACGCCGGGACCGGGCCAGGTGCTGGTCCGCGTCACGGCGATCGGCGTGAACTACGGCGAGACGCTGATCCGGTCGGGCCGGGCCACCGAGGTCGTGCCCTGGTACGACCTCGCGCCCGGCGCGCTCGGCGGCGAGGTGGTCGGGGTGACCGACGACGGCAGGCGGCTGATCGGGTTCGCGCTGGGCGAGGGCTACGCCGAGCGGGCCGTGCTGCCCGAGGACGCCACCGAGGTGCCCGACGGCGTGTCCGACCACGAGGCACTGGCCCTGTACCTCCAGGGCGCGACGGCGATCGCGGCCGTCGACGCGGTCCGGCCGGCCGCGGGCGAACGGGCGCTGGTCGAAGCCGCGGCCGGCGGCGTGGGCAGCCTGCTGGTGCAGGTCGCGGCACGGGCGGGCGCGACCGTCGTGGCCGCCGCCCGGGGCGAGCGGAAGCTGGCGCTCGCCCGTGAGCTGGGCGCGCACGAGGTGGTCGACTACGGCGAGCCGGACTGGTCGAGCCGGGTCGACCCGGTCGACGTGGTGTTCTCCTCGGTCGGCGGCGCGGTCGGCAGGCAGTCGTTCGAGCTGCTGCGCGACGGGGTGGGCAGGCTGGCCGTGTTCGGCTTCGCCAGCGGCGAGCCGCTGGACGTGACCGCCGTCGACGCGTTCCGCAAGGGCGTCGCGGTGCTCGGCTTCGGCAACCCCCTCACCCCCGACACCGTGCGGCGGGCGTTCACGCTCGGGCTGCGCCCGGTGCTGGGCGAGGCCCTACCGCTGGCCGACGCCGCCCGGGCCCACCAACTGCTGGAGGACCGCGCCACCACCGGCAAGGTCGTCCTGGTCCCCTAGCTCGACCCGCACGCTCAGCGGCGCGCGGAACGACAGCAGGCCCAGCATCGGCGGGGGCTCGGCCGAGGCCAGGCGCAGCCGCGGGAACCGCCGCGCGGTCTCCCGCAGCACCACCTCCGCCTCCAGCCGGGCCAGGCCCGCGCCCAGGCAAAAGTGCCTGCCGAAACCGAACGCCAGGTGCCTGCGCGCGTTCGGCCGGGCCGGGCAGAACCGCTCGGGCTCGTCGAACACGTCCGGGTCCGAGCCGCTGCCCGCCAGCATCAGCAGCACCGGCGCGCCCGCCGGGAGGTCCACCCCGGACAGCGTGACCGGCTCGGCGGTGACCCGCCGCCACGTGCTCACCGGCGGGTCACGCCGCAGCACCTCCTCCACGCACGCGGCCGCCACGCCCGGCTCGCCCAGCCGCGACCACAGCCCGTCCTCCCGCAGCACCGCGTGGAACGCCGCGCACAGCAACTGCGTCGTCGTCTCCTGCCCCGCGATCAGCAGGAAGTAGCACAGCCCGGCCGCGTCCCGGATCGGCACGCCGTGCGCCCGCAACGCGGCGAACAGGTCGTCACCCGCCGGGTCGGCGGCCTTGATCCGGGAGGTCAGCCACTGGTGGAACGCGGCGGCGGGCCGGGCCAGCTCGTGCTGCCGCGCGGTCGTGACGTCACCCCAGAACAGCTCCAACGACGCCGTGCTCCACGCCTTGAGCGCGTCGACGTCCACGTCCCGGATGCCCAGGACCTCCAGCAACACCAAGGCGGGCAGGTCCCGGGCCAGCGCCGGGTGCAGGTCGGCCCGCCCGGTGAGCCGGTCCAGCCGTTCGGCGGCCAGCTCCGCGATCCGCGGCCCGACCGCCGCCACCCGCGCCGGGGTGAGGAACCGGGCCACCAGCCGGCGCAGGTCGGCGTGCGTGTCCGTGCCGTTGTTGGCCAGCGTCGGCGGCAGCGAGAAACCGGCCCTGGCCAGCACCCGCAGCACCGGGCGCGGGATCGGGACCACCGCGGTCAACGCGTTGTCCGGGCGGAAGCGGCGCGGGTCGGCCAGCACGGCGCGCACGTCGTCGTACCGGCTGACCAGCCACAACCCGGTGCGCTCGTCGCGGTGGACCGGCGCGTCCTCCCGCAACGAGCGCAACTCGGCAGGCTCCGGCTGGAAGAGGTCCACGCCGGCACCGTAGCCGTCGGATGCGACACTGCCGGCGTGAGTGTGCGCACAGGTGAGTCGGTGTTCGACTGGATCGACACGCGTGCCGAAGCCCGCGCGAAGGCGGGCCTGGCCCGCCGGGTCCGGCCCCGACCGGCCGACTCGACGAACCTCGACCTGGCGTCGAACGACTACCTGGGCCTGGCCCGCGACAAGCGGGTGACGGGCGCCGCCGCGGCGGCCTCGCTGCGCTGGGGCGCGGGTTCGACCGGCTCGCGACTGGTCACCGGCTCCACCGAGCTGCACACCGAACTGGAGTACGAGCTCGCGAACTTCTGCGGCGCGCAGTCCGCGCTGGTGTTCTCCTCGGGCTACGCGGCGAACCTGGGCGCGCTGACCGCGCTGACCGGCCCCGGCACCGCGATCGTGGCCGACCAGCACATCCACGCCTCCCTGATCGACGGCACCCGGCTGTCCAAGGCCGACGTGGTGGTCGCCGGGCACTGCGACGTCGGCCAGGTCGCGCACGCCCTGGCCACGCGCGGCAAGCGGCGGGCGCTCGTGGTGACCGACTCGGTGTTCTCCGTGGACGGCGACCTCGCGCCCCTGGCCGAGCTGGCCGCCACCTGCCGCGAGCACGACGCGGCGCTGGTCGTGGACGACGCCCACGGCCTCGGCGTGGTCGGTGACGGCGGCCGCGGCGCGGTGCACGCGGCGGGCTTGGCCAAGGCGCCCGACGTGGTGACGACCGTGACGCTGTCGAAGTCGTTGGGCGCGCAGGGCGGCGCGGTGCTCGGGCCGAGCCGGGTGATCAAGCACCTGGTCGACACCGCGCGCACGTTCATCTTCGACACCGGGCTCGCGCCGGCCAGCGCGGCGGCGTCCCTGGCCGCGTTGAAGGTGCTGCGGGAGGAGCCGGACCGACCCGCGCGGGCGCTGGACGTGGCCCAGGACCTGGCGTTCCGGCTCAAGGAGAAGGGGCTGCGGGTCAGCACGCCGACCGCGGCCGTCGTGTCGGTGCAGGCGCCGTCGCCCGAGGCCGCGTTCGACTGGGCCGAGGCGTGCCGGGCGCAGGGCGTGGTCGTGGGGTGCTTCCGGCCGCCGTCGGTGCCCGACCGGATCTCCCGGCTGCGCCTGACCGCGCGCGCCGACCTGTCCGAGGCCGACATCGAGCGCGCGGTGCGGGTGATCACGGAGACCGGCGCATCCGCAGGTGCGGTATCCCGTCCTCGATGAACTCCGCGCCCTGCGGCCGGAACCCGAACGACGCGTAGAAGTCGGCCACGTAGGTCTGCGCGTCCAGCACGCACTCGGCCTGGCCGACCTCGGCCAGGGCCGCTTCCATCAACCGGCGGCTGTAGCCGCGGCCGCGGGCGGCGCGGGCCGTGCAGACCCGGCCGATGCGGAACGTGCCGCCGGGCTCCTCCAGCAGCCGCAGGTAGGCCTGCGGCCCGGCCGAGTCGTCGGACTCCAGCCAGAAGTGCCGGGTGCCCGGTTCGAGGTCACGCCCGTCCAGCTCCGGGTAGGGGCAGTTCTGCTCCACGACGAACACGTCGGACCGCAGCTTGAGCACGTCGTAGAGCTGGTCGGCGGTCAGGTCGGCCGACCACTGCCGGCGCAGCGTCGCCGGGTACGGGTGTGAGCGCACCCCACTGTGGTACCACAGTCTCAGATTTGGTCCCGGTAGCGGCTCAGCCGCGTGTAGACGCCCGGTTGGCCGGGTCGGGCGCAGCCGCGACCGTAGGACACCAGGCCCACCAGCTCGCCCGCCACGGTGAGCGGCCCGCCGGAGTCGCCCTCGCAGGCGTCCTTGCCGCCCTCGGGGTAGCCCGCGCACAGCATCCCGCCCGGCTGGTAGTCGGGCACGGCGGCGGCGCACTCGGCGTCGGTCCTGATCGGCACGTCGACCTCCAGCAGCCGCCGGCTCGGCGCGCCCAGCTCACCGGTCCGGCCCCAGCCGTAGACGGTGGCCAGGCCCGACGTGGCGTCCGCGACGCGGACCGGCCGGTACGGCACCGGGGCGGCCAGGGTGAGGGTCGCCACGTCGTCGCCGGCGGAGACCTCGGTGAACGCGGGGTGCCGCCACAGCGCGGCCACCTGCACCGCCCGGCCCTCGGTCGAGTCGAGGTGGGCGCGGCCGACGACCGCGGTCAGGTCGGCGGGACGCCGGTCACGGGTGCCGAGCGCGCTGCGCGCGACCGTGCAGTGGGCGGCCGTCACCACCTTGTCCGGCGCGACCAGCGCGCCGCCGCAGAAGAACGCGCCACCGTCGAACAGCGCCACGGCCCACGGTGTCGAGGGCGCTTCCCGGCCACCCACGATCGCGTCCGCGGGCAACGCGGACAGGACCAGCACGAGAACGGCGAAGATCGGCGCGCTGATGCGCATGGAGCACCTCTCTACGACATGTGGTCGAACCGGCACCGACCGTAGCGGAGCCGTCCCACCCGAGGCAGCGGGGTATGAGATCCGGAAAATCTGTTGTTAGAGTGCTGTAGCGCCGAAGATTTAACGGCCAGTGAGGCAGATCACGGAGATCTGTCCGGAACATGAGGGAGGTTTCCATGCACCTGGACTTCACCCAGCTGCCGGCGTTCCTGATCGCCTGCGCGGTGGTCGTGCTGACCCCGGGCGTGGACGCCTTCCTGCTGCTGCGCACGTCGATGCGGTCCGGCACCCGCGCCGGGCTGCTCGCGCTGGCGGGCATCCACACCGCCGCGCTCGCGCAGGTCGCCCTGGTGATCTCGGGCGTGGGCGTGGTGATCGCCCGCTACCCCGCCGTGCTGACCGGGCTGCGCTGGATCGGCGCGGCATACCTGCTCTACCTGGCCGTGACGATCACCCGCGGGCTGCTGCGGCGCGCGCCGGACGAGGTGGCGGCGGTCGCGACCCGACCGTTCCGGCAGGGCTTCCTGACCAACATCACCAACCCCAAGATGCTGCTGTTCTCCCTGGCGTTCCTGCCGCAGTTCATCGGCACGGGCGACCCGGCGCCGCAGCTCGGGATGCTCGCCGCGGTGTTCCTCGGGCTGGCCGCGCTGTGGGAGCTGACGATCGTGGTGGCCGCGGCGCGCGTCGCCGGATCGCTGCGGCGACCCGGCGTGACCACGGCGCTGGACGCGGTGTGCGCGGCGGTGTTCCTCACCATGTCGATCGGTCTCGTGCTCTAGATCGGCCCCGCCTTCTGATCGAAAGCCTCAGGAGGAGGTTAGCCAGAACAGCCGAATCCGCTGGGCCGAAAAGGCTAGTCCGCCCCGGTGAACTTGCTGCGCACCTTGCCCGCCGCGCCCACCAGCA
>NZ_JAJUWT010000001.1 GCF_021390395.1 Saccharothrix sp. S26 | reverse complement strand
CCCTCGGGTACGCCGAGGACACCGTCGTGGAAATCCCGGTGTCCGCGCTGGCCGGCGACAACGTGGTCCAGCGCTCCACACGCACCCCCTGGTACTCCGGCCCCACACTGCTGGAACACCTGGAATCGGTACCGGTGGAGCCGGACGCGCACGACGCGCCGTTCCGCTTCCCCGTGCAGTACGTGATCCGCCCGCGCACCGCCGAGCACCCGGACTACCGCGGCTACGCGGGCCAGGTCGCGGCGGGCACCGTGCGGGTCGGCGACGAGATCGCCGTGCTGCCCGCCGGACTGCGCTCCACGGTCACCGGCATCGACACCGCCGACGGCCCGCTGCCGGAAGCCTCCTCGGGCCAGTCGGTGACGCTGCTGCTGGCGCACGACCTCGACATCTCCCGCGGCGACCTGATCGCCGCCGCGGGCGACCAGCCGACGGTCACCGACGAGTTCGACGCCACGGTGTGCTGGCTGTCGGAGAAGGCGCTGACGCCGGGCGCCCGGGTGCTGGTCAAGCACGGCACCCGCACCGTCCAGGCGATCGTCACCGAACTGCGCACCCGCTTCGACGAGCAGAAGCTCGCCAGCACCGACGCGCCGGGCTCGCTGAGCCTCAACGAGATCGGCCAGGTCGCGGTGCGCACCGCCGAGCCGATCCCGGTGGACGACTACACGAAGGACCGCCGCACGGGCGCGTTCCTGGTCATCGACACCGCGGACGGCAGCACGCTGGCCGCGGGCCTCGTGGGCGCGCCGCTGCCGGAGGTGGACGGCGTGGACAGCTGTACCGAGGGCGGCGACGCCGCCCGGTCCGACAGCCACGCCCTCGTCTCCCCCGGTCCCTGAGCCCAGAAAGGCCAACCGCCGCCGTGAGCAGCCGCACCCTGACCAAGTCACTGGCCATAGCCACCGCCCTCGTCGCCCTCGCCGCCTGCTCGCGGGTCGACCGCGGCGGCGAGACCGCCCCGCCCGCCCAGGACAAGGGCGCGGCGACGGAGATCCGCCTCGGCTACTTCCCGAACGTCACCCACGCCGCCGCCCTCATCGGCGTCGACCAGGGCCTGTTCGCCAAGGAACTCGGCACCACCAAGCTCACCACCCAGACGTTCAACGCGGGCCCGGAGGCGGTGAACGCGCTGCTCGGCGAGTCGCTGGACGCGACGTTCATCGGTTCCGGCCCGGCCATCAACGCCTACGCCAAGTCCAAGGGCGAGGCGGTGCGGCTCATCTCCGGCGCCACGTCCGGCGGTGCGCAGCTCGTGGTCAAGCCGGAGATCAACTCGCCGGCCGACCTCAAGGGCAAGGTCATCACCACCCCGCAGCTCGGCAACACGCAGGACGTCGCGCTGAAGAAGTGGCTGGCCGACGAGAAGCTCGCCGTCGGCGCGGGCGCCGACCAGGTCAACGTCACCAACACGGAGAACTCGCAGTCGCTCGACCTGTTCCGCAAGGGTGACGTGCAGGGCGCGTGGGCGCCCGAGCCGTGGTCGTCGCGGCTGGTGATCGACGCGGGCGCGAAGGTGCTGGTGGACGAGAAGACCCTGTGGGAGGGCGGCAAGTTCCCGACCACCGTGCTGCTGGTGCGCACCAAGTTCCTCCAGGAGCACCCGCAGACCGTCGAGGCGCTGCTGCGCGGCCACCTCGCGGCCACCGACTTCGCGCAGAACAACAAGGTCGAGGCCAAGCAGATCGTCAACAAGGCGCTCAAGGAGCTCACCGGCAAGGCGCTGGGCGAGCCGGTGCTCGACCGGGCGTTCGACAACATCGAGCTGACGGTGGACCCGCAGGCCAAGAGCTTCCCGCAGCTGGCGAAGGACGCGGTCACCGCGGGCGTGGCGAAGGAGGCCGCCGACGTGGCCGGGCTCGCCGACTTCACGTTGCTGAACAAGGTGCTCTCGGCGGCGGGCAAGCCGGCCGTGGACACCGCCGGGCTGGACAAGAAGTAACTCGAGGAAGGCAGGCACACCATGACCGCCACGCTTGAGACCCCAGCGGCCGTGTCCGACGTGGACGCCGCGGTGACCTTGTCCGGGGTGCGGAAGGTCTTCGGCCACGGCCCGAACGGCGTCGTCGCGCTCGACGGCGTCGACCTGTCGGTCGCCCCGGGCGAGTTCGTGTGCCTGCTGGGCGCGTCCGGCTGCGGCAAGTCGACCTTGCTGAACCTGGTCGCCGGGCTGGACGCGCCCACCTCCGGCAGCATCGAGGTGACCACCTCGCGGCCCGCCGTGATGTTCCAGGAGGCCGCGCTGATGCCGTGGCTCACCGCCGCGCGCAACGTCGAGCTGCCGTTGCGGCTCGCGGGCCTGAAGCGGGGACCGCGGCGGGAGAAGGCCAGCGAGCTGCTGTCGCTGGTGCGGCTGGTCGGCGCGGGCCACAAGCGCCCGCACGAGCTGTCCGGCGGCATGCGGCAGCGCGTGGCGCTGGCCCGCGCGCTGGCGTCCACCCTGGGCAGCGCCGAGGAAGGCACGCCCGGCCTGCTGCTGATGGACGAGCCGTTCGCCGCGCTCGACGCCATCACCCGTGACGTGCTCCAGGCGGAGCTGGTGCGGGTGTGGCGGGAGACGTCGACGGCGATCCTGTTCGTCACGCACGACGTGCGCGAGGCCGTGCGGCTGGGCCAGCGGGTCGTGCTGCTGTCGTCCCGGCCGGGCCGCGTGGTGCGCGAGTGGTCCACCGTGGACTGCGACGAGCCCGCCGTCATCGAGGACATCACGACCCACCTGCGAGAGGTGATCAGCGGTCATGCCGCAGCTTGACACTGACCTCGCGGCGGTCGGCGCAGGGCTGGACGCCCTCGACGCCCCGTCGCAGGAGCGGCGACCGTCGATCGGCAAGCGGTTCGTCCGCACCGCCGTTCCGCCGCTGATCGCGTTCGCGCTGCTGCTGGGCGTGTGGCAGGCGTTGTGGGCGATGGCGTTGTGGCCGGAGTACCAGCTGCCGTCGCCCGCCTCGGTGTGGGCGGCGGTGGCGGAGGCGATCCAGACCGGCCGGGCCTTCGAGGTGCTGTGGACCTCGGTGAGCCGCGCCGTGCTCGGGTTCCTCACGGCCGTGGTGATCGCCACGCCGCTGGGGCTGCTGATCGCGAAGGTGCGCGTGGTGCGCGCGGCCATCGGGTCGTTGCTGACGGGCCTGCAGTCGCTGCCGTCGGTGGCGTGGGTGCCGGCGGGCATCCTGTGGTTCGGCGCGACGCCCGCGACCATCTACTTCGTCGTGCTGATGGGTTCGGTGCCGTCGATCGCGAACGGCCTGGTGTCGGGCGTCGACCAGATCCCGCCGCTGCTGCCGCGGGTCGGTCAGGCGCTGGGCGCGAGCCGGCTGGCGGCGGCACGGCACATCCTGCTGCCCGCGGCCCTGCCGGGCTACCTGGCCGGGTTGAAGCAGGGGTGGGCGTTCTCCTGGCGGTCGCTGATGGCGGCGGAGATCATCGCCACGTCGCCGCAGCTCGGCGAAGGGCTGGGGCAGTACCTGCACAACGGGTCGGCGTTGAACGACATCTCGATGGTGATCGCGGCGATCTTCCTGATCCTGCTGGTCGGCGTGGGGATCGAGCTGCTGGTGTTCCGGCCGTTGGAGCGGGCGGTGCTGCGGGCGCGCGGATTGACGGGCGCGCTGTGACCGCGCTGGTGGCCGTGGCGCACGGCAGTCGTGACCCGCGGTCGGCGGCCGTCGTGCACGAGTTGTTGGACGTGGTGCGGGCGCTGGCCCCGTCGGTGGACGTGCGGGGGTCCTTCCTGGACCTCTCCGTGCCGCTGCTGGGGGACGTGCTGCGTCGGGTGCACGCGGACGGGCACCGTTCGGCCGTGGTGGTGCCGTTGTTGCTGGGCAGGGCTTTCCACGCGCGGGTGGACGTGCCCGGTGCCGTGACGGAGGCCCGGTTGCCCGGGTTGGACGTGACGATCGCGGACGTGCTCGGCCCCGACCCCCGGTTGGAGTCGGCGGCGTTGCGCCGGCTGGCCTCGGTCGGTGTCCGCTCGCGTGACCGTACGTTGGGCGTGGTGCTGGCGGGTGCCGGGTCGTCGCACGGCCCGGCCAACGCCCTGGTGTCGTCCATCGCCGCCCGGTGGGCCGCCGGGTCGGGCTGGGCGGGCGTGGAGGCGGCCTTCGCCTCCGCCGCCTCGCCGGACGTCCCCACGGCGGTCGCGCGCCTGCGTGCCCGGGGTGCCCGCCGCATCGCCGTGGCCTCGTGGTTCCTGGCCCCGGGCTTCCTGCCCGACCGCGTGACCCGCCTGGCCGGCCCGGACGCCGTCATCGCCCCACCCCTCGGTCCGGACCCGGAAGTCGCCGAACTGGTCCTCCACCGCTACCACTCGGCCCTGACCACCTCTCTCCCCCGAACCGCGTGAGTCCTACGTTCAGAACGCGTGTGTCCTACGTTCGGAACACCCGAGTTGAACGCTCAGAACAGCCCCGGCCGTCCTGAGCGTTGAATTCGGGGGTCGCGAACGTAGGACACTCGCGTTCTGGAGGTAGGACTCTCGCGTTCTGAACGTAGGACACTCGCGTTCTGGAGGTAGGACTCGCGGGTTAGGGGGTGGAGTCCAGGGCGGCGACCAGGCGGTCCAGGACGCGCAGGGTGGTGCGCAGGTCGTCGAGGTCCACCTGGGCCGAGATGCGGTTGGTGAAGGCGTGTTGCGCCTGTGCCAGGCAGGAGATCGCCTCGTAGCCCGCAGCAGTCGGGCGGAACAGCTTGGCGCGCTTGTGGGCCGGGTTGGGCAGGTACTCGGCCAAGCCCTTCTCCACCAGCAGGTCGGCGATGCGCTGCACGCTCTGCCTGGTCAGGCTCATCTCCCGGGCGATGCCCGACACCGGCAACGGCCGCCGCAGCACGGCCCCCAGCACCTGCCACCACGCGGCGGTCAGGCCGACCGGCTTCGTCATCACCTCCGCCGCCTCCAGGAAGCCGCCGTAGAGGCGGAACGTGCGCATGATGACCTCGGTCAGCACGTCCCCCGCCTCCGTGCGGGGCTCGACCTCGCTCACGAGACCGCGGCGACGAGCTTGCCGAACCACGCCGGGTCGCCCGTCCGGTACAGCCCGTACCACGCCTCCAGCACGGCCGGCTCGTACAGGTCCAGCTCCACGAAGATCTCCCGCGCGAACTCGAGCGCCGACGCCGCACCGGCCGTGATCAGGCCGTCCGCCCGCACCGCGCGCTCACCGCCGAACAACGCCGAACCCGTGTACCCCGGCACGACCGCGAGCTGCTCCACCGCGTTGCCTCCGTGGGCGCGCGAGTTCAGCAGGCCCTCGGCGGCCAGCCCGATGGTCGCGCCGCAGATCGCCGCCACCGGCACGCCCGCGTCCAGCCACCGCCGCGCCGCCGCCGCGAACACCGCGTTGGCGCCGCTCTCCCACGTGTCCGCGCCGGGCAGGATCAGCATCGCGCTGTCGGCGGGGTCGACGTCGGCCAACGCGAGGTCGGGCGTGATCCGCAGGCCGCCGATCGACGTCACCGGGTCGAGCGTGGCGCCGACCGTCCGCACCCGGTACCGACCGGGCACCTTCTGGAACTGCGGCGTGTTGATCTGGGCGGTCGCGTACCCGAACTCCCAGTCGGCCAGCGTGTCGTAGAGAGCCAGGTGGACCGTCTCCGTCGTCATGACAGTATACTGTCATTTTGACAGCAAACCGTCAATCACCACGGGATCGTAGAGTGCCGCCCATGGCAGACGAGCTGATCCACTACGAGGTGCGGCGTGGCATCGCGACGATCACGCTGGACTCCCCCCACAACCGCAACGCCCTGTCCGCCCGGCTGCGCGCCGAGCTGATCGGGCACCTCAAGACCGCCGCGGCCGACGACGCCGTGCGCGTGATCGTGCTGAGCCACACCGGACCGGTGTTCTGCTCCGGCATGGACCTCAAGGAGGCGGGCGGCGCGAGCGCCGACCAGCAGGGGGTCAACGAGTTCCCGGCGATCCTCCAGCAGCTGTGGACCAGCCCGAAGCCCGTCGTGGCACGCCTGGCGGGCCCGGCCCGCGCGGGCGGTGTCGGCATCGTGGCCGCGTGCGACATCGCGGTCGCGGTCGACACGGCCACCTTCGCGTTCAGCGAGGTCCGCATCGGCGTGGTGCCCGCGGTGATCTCGGTGACCGTGCTGCCCCGCCTGCTCCCGCGTGCCGCGCACGAGCTGTTCCTGACCGGCGAGACGTTCGCCGCGCCGAGGGCCGTGGCCATCGGCCTGATCAACTCCGCCGTGCCCGCCGACGACCTCGACGCCGAGGTCACCCGGTACACCGACATGCTCGCCCTGGGCGCGCCCAACGCCCTGGCCGCCACCAAGCGGATGCTCCAGCAGCCGCGCTCCAGCGACCTGGACGAGGTGTTCGCCGACATGCTGGCCCTGTCCGCACGCCACTTCGGCGGCCCCGAGGGTCAGGAGGGCATCGCCGCGTTCGTGGGCAAGCGCAAGCCCTCGTGGGTGCCGACCTCGGACTAGTCGGTGTAGAGGACGGTCAGGACGCGGTCGCCCAGTTCGGCGGTTCGGGCGGCCGCGTCGGCCAGCACGGCTTCCACGTCGGCGTCACCGCCCTCCCACACCAGCACGTGCTCGCCCTCGGGCAGCCACGACAGGTCGGTCAGGCAGTCGTACAGCGCGTCCAGGTTGTGCCCGAACCAGTCCGGGAAGCTCAACGCCTCCGCGATCGCCCCGATGGCCGCCCGCTTCGAGCGCGCGCCCCGGCGCACCACGTGCCGGTAGGTCATTTGCTCACGTCCACGACGACGAACGACTCGTAGTGGTCGGCCGTGTAGTACACCTCGTCCGACGACCCCGTCACCAGCCTCCGCGCCCCGCGGTCGTCGCTGCCCGGCGTGGGCACGGTGTACTCCCGGTAGTAATCGGACGGCTTGGCGGGCAGCCGCTTCTCGCGGTTCTGGAACGTCACGCCGTCGTTGCGCGGGTGCGGGAACGGCCCGCCCCGGCCGATCAGCTCCCACGTGGCCCGCACCTGCTCGGGCAGGCTCGACAGCGACTTGACCGGCAGCCCCGAGTCCGCGCCCGGCACCCCCGAAGCGGAGACCGAAGGGGGCGTCGGCTCCGACGACGTGCCGGTGATGTCCTTGGCGAAGTAGCCGACCACGACGAGCGCGATCAGGCCGAGCAGTGCGACGGAGAGCCGCCGGGCGGGAGTCACGGTCGCAGAGCCTACGAAGGCCCGCCCGCCTCCACCTTCGGGGGCTGCGCGTCGTCGACCGTCGGTGGGACCTTGGGCACCGGGTTGAACCTGGTCGAGGCGTTGTCCACGACCCGGTCGATCAGCCGGGCCAACCCCAGCGACAACGGCAGCAGCACGCACATGAGCAGCGCGAACTGGAACGGGAACGCGAGCTGCGCGAGCCACAGCTCGACCCCGTCCCACCACTGCCCGAACGCGTCGACCACGCCGTCGAGCCTAGTCCCGTGACGCGCTTCACCGCACACGGATCACTACCAGTCGGTAAGTTGCCCGCATGTTCGCCGTCTACGCAGCCGAGCCGAGCCCGCAAGACCCGATCGCCGCCCTGCGCGTGGGCGAACGGCCGGATCCCGAAGTACCGGAGGGCTGGGTGAAGGTGGCCGTGAAAGCGGCGAGCCTGAACATGCACGACCTGTGGACGCTGCGCGGCGTGGGGATCAAGCCGGAGCAGTTCCCGATGATCCTGGGGTGCGACGGCGCGGGCGTGCTGGAGGACGGCACGGAGGTCGTGCTGCACTCCGTGATCGGTGACCCCGACTGGTCCGGCGACGAGACGCTGGACCCGCGCCGCACGTTGCTCACCGAGAAGCACCAGGGAACGTTCGCCGACTACGTCGTCGTCCCGAGGCGCAACGCGCTGCCGAAGCCCGCGGGGCTGAGCTTCGCCGAGGCGGCGTGCATGGGCACGGCGTGGTTGACCGCGTACCGGATGCTGTTCGTGAACTCGGGCCTGCGACCGGGGCAGACGATGCTGGTGCAGGGCGCGTCCGGTGGCGTGTCGACGGCGTTGGTGCAACTGGGTCGTGCGGCGGGGTTCCGGGTGTGGGTGACCGGCCGCACGGAGGAGAAGCGCGCGCTGGCCGAGAGCCTGGGCGCCCACCGGGCGTTCGAGTCGGGCGCACGCCTGCCCGAACGGGTGGACGCGGTGTTCGAGACCGTGGGCAAGGCCACCTGGTCGCACTCGATGAAGGCGCTCAAGCCGGGCGGGACCGTGGTCATCTCCGGGGCGACCAGTGGTGACGCGTCGGTGGCCGAGCTGCCGCGGCTGTTCTTCCTCCAGCTGCGGGTGGTCGGCTCGACCATGGGCACGCGCGAGGAGCTGGGCGACCTGCTCTCGTTCTGCGACCTGACGGGCCTGCGGCCGCAGATCGGCGCGGAGCTGCCGTTCGAGCGGGTCGAGGAGGGCATGCGCGCGATGCTCGACGGCGAGACCGCCGGCAAGATCGTCTTCACCCGCGACTGAGCTTCGTCAACCCGTACGAGCGCACAAAATTCACTCCCTCGAATGGTGCAATCGAACAAACCCGGTGACGGTCGACCGGCGTACGGTTCGCCGCACACCAATCCACCGAGGGAGCTGGACGAATGACGGTGCAGGACGGATTCGGCCGGGGCAGCGGCGTGTTCCGCCGCAAGCCGATCGAGCAGATCAGTGACGAGAGGACGGGGCTGACGCGGACCCTGGGGCTGTGGCAGCTCACCGCGATCGGCATCGGCGGCATCATCGGCGCGGGCATCTTCTCGCTGGCCGGCGCCGTGGCCAACAAGACCGCGGGCCCGGCCGTGCTGATCTCGTTCCTCGTCGCGGGCATCGCCAGCGCCGCCGCCGCGTTCTCCTACGCGGAGTTCGCGGGCCTGATCCCCAAGGCGGGCTCGGCCTACACCTACGGCTACGCCGTGCTCGGCGAGATCGTCGGCTGGTTCATCGGCTGGGACCTGCTGCTGGAGTACACCGCGATCGTGGCCGTGGTGGCGATCGGCATCAGCGGCTACTTCAACGAGCTGCTCAACCTGCTGGGCATCGACCTGCCGGTGTGGATGCTCGGCGCGCCCGGCACCGAGACCGGTGACGTGGCGGCGGGCAGCTACAAGGTCAACCTGTTCGCCGTGCTGCTGTGCCTGCTGATCGCCTTCGTGCTCAACCTGGGCATGAAGAACGCGGCCCGCTTCGAGACGACCCTGGTGTACCTCAAGGTCGCCGTGGTGCTGCTGGTGATCGTGGTCGGCGCGTTCCACATCAACACCGACAACTACAACCCGTTCTTCCCGTTCGGCATCTCCGGCGCGCTCACCGGCGCGGCCACCGTGTTCTTCGCGGTGTTCGGCTACGACGCCATGAGCACGGCCGCCGAGGAGTCCAAGGACTCCCAGAAGCACATGCCGAAGGCGATCATCTACTCGCTGGCCGTCTCGATGGTGCTGTACGTGCTGGCCTGCCTGGTGCTCACCGGCATGGTCAACTACAAGGACGTGGACGCCGAAAGCGCGTTCGCCTCCGCGTTCGCCGACATCGGCCTGCCGGCGCTGGGCATCATCATCTCCGTGGGCGCGGTGCTGGGCATCACGACGGTGCTGTTCACGTTCCTCATGGGCGCGGCGCGGGTCGGCTACTCGATGTCGCGCGACGGCCTGCTGCCGAGGTGGTTCGCCAAGACCCACCCGGTGCGGCACGTGCCGACCCGCGTCACGTGGGTGCTCGGCATCGCCTCCGCCGTCATCGCGGGCTTCCTGCCCATCGCCGAGGCCGCCGAGCTGACCAACATCGGCATCCTGCTGGCGTTCGTGGTGGTCTGCGTCGCGGTGATCGTGCTGCGGTACAAGCAGCCGGACCTGCCGCGCACGTTCAAGACGCCCGGCATGCCGGTCGTGCCGGTCATCGGCGTGGTGTTCTCGCTGTGGCTGATCACGTTCCTCGCGCCGGAGACCTGGCTGCGCTTCGGTGTCTGGTTCCTCATCGGGCTGGTCGTGTACTTCACCTACAGCAGGCGCCGGTCAGTCCTGAACAACCCCGCGCGGGTCGACGCCGAGGACTGAGCCGCACCAGTCGTCGACCACGTCGGCGAGCACGGCCATCGGCAACGGGCCGCCGCCCAGCACGAGGTCGTGGAACGCCTTGATGTCGAAGCGGTCGCCCAGCCTCCGCTCCGCCTCACCGCGCAGGCGCTGGATCTCCAGCCGCCCCACCATGTAGGCCAGCGCCTGCGCGGGCACCTCGATGTACCGGTCGACCTCGGCGAAGATGTCGACGTCCGGCATGACGGCGTTGGCGCGCAGGTAGTCCACGGCCTGCTGCCGCGTCCAGCGCATCGCGTGCAGCCCGGTGTCGACCACCAGGCGGGCGGCGCGCAGCGAGTCGGCCGCCAGCATGCCGAGCCGCGCCACGTCGTCGCTGTAGAGGCCCATCTCGTCGGCAAGCCGCTCGGTGTAGAGCGCCCAGCCCTCCAGGTATGCCTCGATGGACGCGAACCGGCGCAGCAGCGGCAGGTCGGCGCTCTGCTGGGCCCGCGCGACCTGGAAGTGGTGCCCGGGCACGCCCTCGTGGAACGCGGTGGCCTCGGCGGGGAACCGGTCGCGCTCCTCGGCGCGGTGGGTGTTGACGAAGTAGGTGCCCGGCCGGGAGCCGTCCAGGGCCGGCTCGATGTAGTAGGCCAGCGGCGCGTTCGGCGCCTCCGCGGCCGGTACCGCCTCGACCGCGCACCGGGCCCGCGGCACCGTGCCGAACCAGTCCTCCGCGACCTCTTCGGCACGCGCGATGGTCGCCACGGCCACCGACACCATCTCCTCGGCGCTGGACCACCGCAGCCCCGGGTCGGCCAGCAGCCGGGCCCGCACGCCGGCGGCGGTGGCGGCCGGGCCGAACACCCGTCCGCCGATCTCCTCGTACTCCCGGTCCAGCTCCTCGATGAGGCCGAGGCCGATCCGGTGCAGCTCTTCCGGCGTGTGGCCGGTCGTGGTGTAGACGCGGACCAGGTCGGCGTAGACCAGGTCGCCGTCGGGGAGCCAGCACAGCCCGGGCCGGTCCTCCCCGCGACCGCGACCGACCACCTCGGCGCGCAGGAAGTCGCGGTAGCGCGCGAGCGCGGGCCGCGCGGTCTCGTGCACCACCCGCGCGCACGCCTCGGCGAACGGGGTGCCGTTCAGCGGCACGCGCAGCGGGTCGTCGTCCTCGGCGAGGTGGCGGTCGATCCGGGCGATCGCGGCTTCGACGAGGTGCCGGAGCGGACGGCGGTCCGAGTCGCGTTGCCGCCGGGTGAGGGCGTCCAGGTAGTCGGGCAGCGACGCCAGCCGGGTCAGGTAGGCCCGGCACGCGCGGTCGTCGGCCGGGCGGATCAGCGGCAGCGTGGCGAGGAGCACGACCACCGGGCCGGCGAGCCCGTCCGAGTGGGTGTGCTCGACCAGGTTGGCGTCGAGGTGGTGCACCAGGCTCCACCCCTCGTGCTCGACCACCGCGCGCGTCGCCGGGTCGTCGCCCTCGACGCCCGCGCGCCGGGCGATGTCCGCGGCACGGTCCCGCAGCCGGCGCGCGCCCTCGGCGCTCACGTCCGGCAGCCGGTCGTCCCAGCCGGGGACGCCGCGCAGCGTCGCCGTGACGGGGTCGGCGTCGAAGATCACGGTCAACATCTCGTCGGCGAGCTCTCGCGCGGTGGTCACGCCGCCCATTCTGTGGTGCTACGCGGGCGGAATGCGCGTGATCGCGACGGAAAGGGCTTCGCGCGCCTCGGCGACCAGCCGGGCCACCACCTCGGCGGCCGGGGCCGGTCGGACCAGCGCGTAGGTCTGCCCGGCCCACAACGACATCAGCTCCGGGTCGCCGGTCGCGCGCACCGGCCGGGTCAAGTGGTGCACCTCCGGGTACGCGGCGGGCGCCTGCTCCTGGTTCTCCACCAGGAACCGGTTGACCAGACCCCGTGCCGGGCGTCCGCTGAACGCCCTGGTCAACGCCGTGCGGCGGGTGCCTTCGGCGAGGGCTTGGCGGTGTGCGGCGGACGTGCCGGCCTCCGGCGTGGTCAGGAAGGCCGTGCCGAGCTGGGCCGCGACCGCGCCCGCGGTGATCACGGCGGCCACGTCCGCGCCGTGCACCAGGCCGCCGGTCGCGATGAGCGGCAGGTCCACCTTCGCGCGGACCAGGCGCAGGGCGGCCAGCACGCCGAACAGCTCGCCGCCGCCGGGCGAGACGCCGTCGTCGGCGAACGTGCCGCGGTGCCCGCCCGCGTCACTGCCCTGCACGCACAGCGCGTCCGCGCCGACCTGTGCCGCCTGCACGGCTTCTTTCGGCGTGGTGACCGTGACGACGACCGTGGCGCCGGCGGCGTGCAGGCGGTGCACGTCCTCGGGGTTGGGCAGGCCGAACGTGAACGAGACCACCGGAACGCGCAACGCCATCACGAGTTCCAACTTGGCCGCGTAGGAGTCGTCGTCCCACCGCGGTTCGCCGGGCTCGGTCGGCGACTGCGCCTTGACGCGGTCGCGGTAGCCGGACAGGTCGGTGGTGGACCGGGGGCCGGGGACGAACAGGTTCACGCCGAACGGCCGGTCGGTCAGCGCCGCGGTCGCGGTGATCTGCTCGGCGACCGCCTCCACGGACAGGTAGCCGGCGGCCAGGAACCCGAGGCCGCCCGCCCGGCCGACCTCGGCCACGAGCGCGGGGGTGGACGCCCCGCCCGCCATCGGCGCGGCGATGACGGGCACTTCGAGTCGGTCCAACATGCCGCCGACCCTAACCCGCGCGACCGCCGCGGTCACGTATTTGCAGGTCCACGGCGTTCTCGCGCAAAACGGCACGTTCCGAGCGGGCAACTCGGGTGTTCTGGACGCAGGACACACGCGGCCTGGACATAGGACTCTCGCGAGAGTCCTATGTTCACGCGCGGTGTGTCGTGCGTTCAGGTGGTGTCGTGCCCGCCCGGCGGGACAGGGCGCAACGCCCCGGTGGCCGGGCCGTCGTAGAGGACATGCCCAACACCCACCCGCGGCGGGACGCGTTGCGCCTCGGCGCGTTCGCCGGCGTGGCGCTGCTCGCGCCCGCGCTGCCCGCCTCCTCCGCCGAGGCCTCCACCCCGCACTTCCGGCACGGCGTCGCGTCCGGCGACCCCCTGCCCGAACGGGTCGTCCTGTGGACCCGCGTCACGCCCACCGACGACAGCACGCCCGGCTCCGGCGCGGGGCCGACCGTCGTCGTCGGCTACGAGGTGGCCGTGGACGCTCAGTTCCGCCGGGTGGTCCGGCGCGGCGAGGTCACCACCGGAGCCGACCGCGACCACACCGTCAAGCTGGACGTCGGCGGCCTGCACCCGGGCTGCTGGTACTTCTACCGCTTCACGTTCGACGGCGCCCATTCCCCCGTCGGCCGCACCCGCACAGCACCGGCCCACCACGCCGACGTCGACCGGCTGCGGTTCGGCGTCGTCTCCTGCTCCAGCTGGGTCGCCGGCCGCTTCGCCGCCTACCGGCACCTCGCCGAGCGCGGCGACCTCGACGCCGTCGTGCACCTGGGCGACTACCTCTACGAGGACTACATCGGCACGCGGTCGCGCACCCACGAGCCACCGGGCGAGGCGGTGACGCTGACCGACTACCGCGTCCGCCACGCCCAGTACAAGACCGACCCGGACCTCCAGCGCCTGCACGCCACCTACCCGTGGATCATCACGTGGGACGACCACGAGTGGGCGGACAACGCCTGGTCCGACGGCTCCCCCAGCCACGACGAGACCACCGAGGGCACCTGGGCGAACCGCCGTGCCGCCGCGATGCGCGCCTACCACGAGTGGATGCCCGTGCGGCTCGACGGCGACCGCGTCCACCGCCGCCTCCGCTTCGGCACGCTCGCCGAGCTGACCATGCTGGACCTGCGCACGTACCGCAGCCGACAGGTCGACCAGGACCACGTGGACGACCCCGGCCGCACGCTCACCGGCCCGGACCAGATGGCGTTCCTGCGCGAAGGCCTGCTGCGCACCGACGTCCAGTGGAAGCTGATCGGCAACCCGGTGATCTTCTCGCCGCTGCTCGTCCCGCCGGTGCCGCAGGCCGGCGCGGTGACCCAGCTCATCGGGCCGACGATCAACAACGACCAGTGGGACGGCTACCCGCACGACCGCGACGCGGTGATCGGGCTGCTGGCCGAGCACGACGTGCGCGACACCGTGTTCCTCACCGGTGACGTGCACAGCTCGTGGGCGTTCGACGTGCCGGTGGACGAGTCGCTGTACCCGCTGACGAAGACCGTCGCCACCGAGCTGGTGGTCCCGTCGGTCACCTCGGACAACGTCGACGAGCTCACCGGCTCGCCGCCGCGCACCACGTCGTTGGCGCTGGAGGCCGCGCTGGTCGGCCTCAACCGACACCTGAGGTGGGTGGAGCTGGACTCGCACGGCTACACCGTGCTGGACGTGCGGCGCGAGCACGTGCGGATGAGCTGGTACTTCCTGGCCGACCGGACCCGGTCCGACTCGCCCGCCGCGTTGGCGAGGACGGTGACCGTCCGGTCCGGCACGCAGCGGATCGGCTAGCGCCGTCCCTCCCGCGGCGCGGCGGGAGGGACGGCGTCCGCCGCGCTACGGCAGCGTGTCCAGGTGCGGTGCGACCGTGTTGGCGAACTGCCAGTTGTTGGACGCGTCCCAGTTGATCGACCACGTCATCGCGCCGCGGATGCCGGGCCAGGTCTGCGCGGGCTTGAACGCACCGCAGTTCGTGCCCTTGGCCAGGCAGTCCAGCGCCCGGTTCACGTTGGCGGGCGACTGGTAGCCGCCGCCCGCGCCCGACGGCGAGGCGGGCAGGCCCAGGCCCACCTGGTCGGGGCGCAGGCCGTTCTGGAGCTGGATGCAGGCCAGCGCGACCAGGAAGTCCACCGTGCCCTGGGCGTAGACCTTCTGGTCGCAGCCGAGCATCGTGCCGGAGTTGTAGTACTGCATGTTGACGACGGTGAGGATGTCCTTCACGGCCAGCGCCAGCTTGAAGTACTCCTGGCCGGTGGACTGCATGTCGATGGTCTGCGGCGCCATCGCGATCACCTTGCCGCCGCCCGCGTGGATCGCGCGCAACGCCTGCGCCATGTAGGTGGCGTTGACGCCGTTCTCCAGGTCGATGTCCACGCCGTCGAACCCGTAGGTCGCGATCAGGGACTTCACGCTGTTGGCGAAGTTGGTCGCCGCGGTCGAGTTGCCGACGCTGATGGTGCCCTTCTCGCCGCCGACCGAGATGATCACCTTCTGGCCCCGGTTCTGCAGCGTGCGCACGTCGGCCTTGAACTGGGCGTCGGTGTAGCCGCCGAGCTTGCTCGACAGCGTCGGGTCGAGGTTGAACGCGACCGCGCCCGGCGTGGTGGTGGCGTCGGCGAACGCGATGGCCACGATGTCGTAGGTGGTGGGCACGTCGGCGAGCTTGAGCACGCGTGAGCCGTTGTCGAAGTTGTGCCAGTAGCCGGTGAGCGCGTGCTTGGGCAGCGTGGGGTCCGGGTTACCGGTGGTGGTGGTGGTGGTCGTCGTAGTCGTGGTGGTGGTGCTCGTGGACGTCGACGTGGTCGTGCTCGTCGGCGGGGTGCCGGGGCCGTCGAGGCTCACGTCGTCGGCGTAGAACGTCGGTTGGCCGTACCAGCCGTGCAGGTAGATCGTGACGCTGCCGGTCGCGCCGGTGGTGAAGTCGAGCGAGAGCTGGGTGAAGCCGGCGGAGCCGGGGGTCCAGGTGTTCTTGTCGCCGCTGCCGGTGCCGGTCACGCCGAGGTACACGTAGGTCCCCTGGACCCACGCGGACAGCTTGTAAGCGGTGTTGGCCTGCACGGAGATCGTCTGCGAGCAGCGCGCGTTGTCCTGGCCTGCGGGCGTGCCCGCCAGCGCCTGCGTGCCGCTGCGCTTGGTCGTGGTCACCGCCGTGGCCGCGGCACTGCACGTCCAGCCGCTGGTGCCGCCCTCGAACCCGGGGTTGGCGACCAGGTTGGCGGCCGACGCGCTGCCCACGACCACCAGGGTCAGGCCCGCGATGGCCAGCACACCCGCCAGCACCGCGCCCAGTGCGCGTCTCGTCCTCGAAACCACGTCCACCTCCACGTTCTCGTCGGCGGCCAAAGCCCAGCACAGGTGACGCGGGCCACTCGAAAAATGGACTAGACCACTGGGCCTTGTCAAGGGTGTGAACAATGATCCGATGACGTTCACGGTTGATGACGCGATCCGCATCGCGCGGGCCGCCCACGACGGGCAGGTCGACAAGTCCGGCCGGCCGTACATCGGCCACCCGCTGCGCGTGATGGCGCTGGTGTCCGGCGAGCACGCGCGCATGGCGGCCGTGCTGCACGACGTCGTCGAGGACACCGCCGTGACCGCCGACGACCTGCTCGCGGCCGGGTGCCCGCCGGAGGTGGTGGCGACCGTGCTCGCGTTGAGCCACCGTGACGGAGAGTCACAGGAGGACTACCTCGCGAGGGTGCTGGCCGACCCGGTCGCCGTGCAGGTGAAGCGGGCCGACATCGCCGACAACACGTCACCGCCCCGGCTGGCGCTGCTCGACCGGGCCACCCAGGACCGGCTGCTGGCGAAGTACTCCAGGGCCCTCGACATCCTGGGTCGGTGAGGTGCCGCCAACCTCGTCGTGACGGGGGTTGACGTGACCGTGACAGTTGCGGTGGAGATCACGCCGAATTTGGCAGCGCAAGGCCCTGACGTGCGGCATCATAGTAGGTGAACCGATACAGAGAGACGACCGAAAGGCGACATGACCAACCCTCTGAAGACCGTTCGCACGTACTTCGCCACCCGACGGCAGCTCCGCGACCGCGAAGCCCGCCTGAACCGCGAGTTGGCCGCCTACGACACCCCGAGCGCCCGGATGGACATGGAAGCCATCCTCGCCCGGCACTCGAGCCACGAGGCTCGCGAGATCGAAGCGATTCTCCGCCGCCAGGCGCTGAGCACCACGCTCCGCAACCACGGCTGAGCCGCTACACCCCTTCGAGGGCCTTCAGGACAGGGGCGTCCTGAGGGCCCTTCCGTCATTCCGGCCGGTCTTCCCACAGCGTGCCGAGCAACTCGGCCGGCACGACCCGCACCGGGAACGGCAGCGTCGCGTCGAACGGCTTCTCCCCCTGCACCTCGGCCACCTGCTGGTAATGGCCCTCGGGGTCGAGTTCGAACACGGTCAAGCTCGGCACCCTGGTATCGACCACCCAGTAGCTGCGCACCCTGATGCGTTCGTACACCGCCTTCTTGAGGGTGCAGTCGTACAGTTCCGTTTCGCCCGACAAAACCTCGACCGCCAGCAGCGGTGCGACCGGCAGCGACTCCTCCGTGAGATCTTCGGCGGTGGCCACCAGGAAGTCGGGCTGCAATTCCGTCGACTCGGCCGGACGCACCGGGAACGGGCCTGGAAGAGCGACCAGCGCGTCCGGGCAATCGGCGTGCAAGAGCACGATCAGGCCGGATACAGCCATCTGGTGCCGAAGACCGGGCACCGGGCTGACGTGCAGCATCCCGTCGATGAGTTCGCAGCGGCGTCCGTCATCAACGATCATGGTCATCCTCACGTTCAGTTGGTCGGCCAACTGTCTCGAACGAGGACGACAAAACCGGCCTCCCGCGCCGACCGATCACCCGAAGATGTGCCGGTCGGCGGGGATTTGGCCGGTGGTACTTCTACTTCTTGCCCTTGTCCTTGCCGGAGTCTTCGGTGGACAGGGCGGCGACGAAGGCTTCCTGGGGAACCTCGACGCGGCCCACCATCTTCATCCGCTTCTTGCCTTCCTTCTGCTTCTCCAGCAGCTTGCGCTTACGCGTGATGTCACCGCCGTAGCACTTCGCGAGCACGTCCTTGCGAATGGCGCGAATGGTCTCGCGGGCGATCACGCGAGCGCCCACGGCCGCCTGGATCGGCACCTCGAACTGCTGCCGCGGGATCAGTTCGCGCAGCTTGCTGGCCATCTTCGTGCCGTACCCGTAGGCGTGGTCCTTGTGCACGATCGCGCTGAACGCGTCCACCGGCTCGCCCTGCAACAGGATGTCCACCTTGACCAGGTCGGCGTCCTGCTCGCCCGACTCCTCGTAGTCCAACGACGCGTAGCCGCGCGTGCGCGACTTCAGGGCGTCGAAGAAGTCGAAGATGATCTCACCGAGCGGCATCGTGTAGCGCAGCTCGACGCGGTCCTCGGACAGGTAGTCCATGCCGCCCAACTGGCCGCGCTTGGACTGGCACAGCTCCATGATCGCGCCGATGTACTCGCTGGGCGCGATGATCGTGCACTTGGTGACCGGCTCGTACACCTCGGCGCGCTTGCCGTCGGGCCAGTCGGACGGGTTGGTCACCACGTGCTCGGTGCCGTCGTCCATCACCACGCGGTAGACCACGTTCGGCGCGGTGGAGATCAGGTCCAGGCCGAACTCGCGCTCCAGCCGGTCGCGGGTGATCTCCAGGTGCAGCAGGCCGAGGAACCCGCAGCGGAAGCCGAAGCCCAGGGCGGCCGAGGTCTCCGGCTCGAACGTCAGCGCGGCGTCGTTGAGCTGGAGCTTCTCCAGCGCCTCGCGCAGCACCGGGTAGTCGGAGCCGTCCACCGGGTACAGCCCGGAGTAGACCATGGGCTTGGGCTCGCGGTACCCGGCCAGTGGCTCGGTCGCGCCCTTCTTGTCCCAGGTGACGGTGTCGCCGACCTTGGACTGGCGCACGTCCTTCACGCCGGTGATCAGGTAGCCCACCTCGCCGACGCCCAGACCGCGGCTCGGCTTCGGCTCGGGCGAGATGATGCCGACTTCCAGCAGCTCGTGCGTGGCGCCGGTGGACATCATCTTGATCCGCTCGCGCGGGGTGATCTTGCCGTCGACCACGCGGATGTAGGTGACCACGCCGCGGTAGGTGTCGTAGACCGAGTCGAAGATCATCGCGCGGGCGGGCGCATCCGCGTCGCCCACGGGGGCGGGCACCCGCTTGACGACCTCGTCCAGCAGCGCGCCGACGCCCAGGCCGGTCTTGGCCGAGACCCGCAGCACCTCCTCGGGCTCGCAGCCCACGATGTGGGCGAGCTCCTTGGCGTACTTGTCCGGGTCCGCGGCGGGCAGGTCGATCTTGTTCAGCACCGGGATGATGGTGAGGTCGTTCTCCATCGCCAGGTACAGGTTGGCCAGCGTCTGCGCCTCGATGCCCTGGGCGGCGTCGACCAGCAGCACGGTGCCCTCGCACGCCTCCAGGGCGCGCGAGACCTCGTAGGTGAAGTCGACGTGACCCGGCGTGTCGATCATGTGCAGCACGTGGTCCTGGCCTTCGACCTGCCACGGCAGCCGCACGTTCTGCGCCTTGATCGTGATGCCGCGCTCGCGCTCGATGTCCATGCGGTCGAGGTACTGCGCGCGCATGGCCCGCTCCTCGACCACGCCGGTGAGCTGCAACATCCGGTCGGCCAGGGTCGACTTGCCGTGGTCGATGTGCGCGATGATGCAGAAGTTCCGGATGAGCTCCGGAGGCGTGAACGTCTGGTCGGCGAACGTGGTCACTCAGGTTCCTCGCACACGAAGGACGGGGGATCGGCCCATCATCTCACGTGACGGCGTCGTGGCGTCCCGCGCGTACGTGACCGAGACCATATGCTGCCCGCCGTGTACGCGAACGGTGAAGACGCCCGCCCGGCGAAGGGCGCGGTGCGCGAGGTCCACACGACCGCGGTGGCGGCCACCCTGGAGTACTCCCCCGACCTGGACGGCCTGGCCGACCCGGGCGAGGTGGTGTGGGCCTGGGTCCCGTTCGAGGAGGACCCGAGCCGGGGCAAGGACCGGCCGCTGCTGGTCGTGGGCCGCCACCGGCGTGCGCTGCTCGGCCTCATGCTGACCAGCAGGACCCCCGACCGGCACGAGGCGGAGGACTGCCTCGACCTGGGCACGGGCCGCTGGGACCGCGACGGCAGGCGCTCCTACGTGCGGCTGGACCGCGTGTTCGAGCTGGACGAGCACGACATCCGGCGCGAGGGCTCGGTGCTGGAGCCGGAGCGGTTCTCGCTGGTCGTGGACGCGCTGCGCCGCCTGGGCTGGCGCTGACCCCTGAGTGCCATCTCGGGGCCGGTCTCCGGGCGGTCCCCGATGCCGCGGGAACGGGCCGCCGCGACGCTGGAGGCATGGCGAACAACCTCATGAAGGCGCTGGACGCGGCGTTCGGGCACCCGCGCGGCAAGGTCGGCGAGCTGGGCGGCCGGGTCATGGCCGTGCTGAACGCGAAGGTGGAGGAGCACGTCACCGAGGTGGCCGCGCCCACGCCCGAGGAGGTCGTGCTGGTGCTCGGCCCCGGTCCGGGCGTCGGCCTCAAGCTCGCCGGCGAACGTGCCCTCAAGGCGATCGGCGTCGACCCGTCGCAGGTCATGCTGGACGAGGCGCGCACGCGGTGCGCGGAGCTGATCGTGGCGGGCCGGGTCGAGCTGCGCGAGGGCGCGGCGACGCGCACCGGCCAGCCCGAGGACTCGGTGGACGTGGTGGTCTCGGTGAACAACCTCCAGCTGTGGGGAAACCGGCCGGCCGCGTTCCACGAGCTGTCCCGGGTGTTGCGGCCCGGCGGCAGGCTGGTCGTGTCGGTGCACCGGCGGGTGCTGGACACCTCCGAGTACGACCTGATCCGGGAGGCCGAGGCGGCCGGGTTCACCGAGGTGCGCACGTCGTTGCACCAGTACGGCGGCGTGGTCGGCCCGGCGGTGCAGCTACTGGCGCGCGTCCCGGCGTAGCGGGTGCTCGGCGGGCACCTCGACCAGCACGATCGGCCGGCCGTCGGGGTCGGCGACCCACAGCTCGTCCAGGCCCCACGGCTCGCGCCGGGCGGGGCGCACGACGTGCTCGGCCAGGTCCTCGGCGGCTCGCCGCAGGTCACGCACCTGCAACCAGAGGCCGGTGGCGTCGGTCGGGCTCTCAGTGGAGGTTCCGGAGACCTCCAGGAACCCCTGGCCGAGGAAGAACACCGTGCCGCCGGGGAACTCCCGGTGGACGGCCAGGCCGAGCACGTCCCGGTAGAACGCCCGGGCGCGCTCCGGGTCGGCCGAGCGGATGAGGACGCGGCTGCTCAGGATCTCCACGGCGTCCAGGCGATCACACCGCCAGCTCCAGCGCCATTCGCACGTGGTCGCCGTCGCGGCCGGTCTCGCGCCAGCCGTGGTCGGTGTAGAAGCGGCGCGCCCGGTGGTTCTCCGCGAACACGTCCAGACGCGCGGTGGTGACGCCGAGGTCGCGCAGCGCGTCCATCGCCGCCTCGTGCAGCGCGTGGCCCACGCCCCGGCCCCAGCACGGCGGCGCGACCTGGAGCTGCAACAGGTCACCACCCGGCGTGACCAGCGCGAACCCGGCGAAGACGCGGTCCAGCTCGGCGCACAGCCACACCCGGTCGGGCTTGTCGAAGGCGTAACCGGTGGCCCGCGCCGACCGCTCCCACTCGGCGAGCTCCGCCTCGGGCACGTGGCCCTCGTAGTAGCTGCGGCGGGCCTTGACGTAGACGTCGACGAGCGGCCACTCGTCCTCCGCCCGCGGCGGGCGCACGGTGATCGTCCCCATGCTGTCAGGGACGCGGCACCGAGGGCGAGGTTGTCCGGACCTCGTGGTTCGGCGCGTCCGGCGCGAGGAAGGCCAGCAGCCGCCGGCCTTCCCGCACCACGTCGTCCATTGTGGATAGACGGCGGAACGGCCGCAGCTCCAGCGTGGCGGCCTCCTTGGTGCGGTGCAGCGTCCAGTCGCCCGCCGTGACGCCGTCGACCAGGAAGAACTGCGGCACGGGGCCGTGCGGCTCGTAGCCCTGCGCGCGCACGTCGTCGGTGACGACCCGGCGGCGGTCGGCGTGCGAGAGCAGGACGTTGTCGAAGTCGTAGAGGAACCTCGGCGGCGCGGGCACGTCCTCGTCCGGCCGGGGCGCGTCGGGCAGGTCGAACAGCTCCTGGCCGTCCTCGTCGCGCAGCCGCAGCAGCGGCAGCTCCTCGACCACCTCGCGCAGCCGCGTGAGGCCGGACCACGTCTGCACGTCCTTCACCGTCGCGGGTCCGAACGCGGCCAGGTAGCGCGACACCAGGTCGTGCACCGACGGCTTGTCGGCCACCGGCGCGCCCAGCCACGTCTCCGCGCTGGTGTGGGCGATCGAGCCGCTGCGGCCCCACACCCCGCGCGGCGGCACCTGCACCAGCGGCACCAGGCACCGGATCGCGTAGGCCAGCGACGCGGGCGCGCGGTCGGGCCACCGCTCGTGCAGCAGCGCGCCCAGCTCCTTGTTGGTGCGCGGCTTCTCGGCGAGCAACGCGCGCCCGGCGGCCACCACGGCGTCCACGTCGAGGCCGCGCATGTCCCGGCCGTGCGTGTAGTTGCGGAACAGGTCCCGGTCGAGCGCGGGCTGGACGGCCGGGCGCAGCGCGAGGGCGTCCTCGGCGGTGACCAGGTGGATCGTCGACCGCATCACGGCGATGCGCACCAGCTGCCGGTTCACCAGCGCGTCGGCGGCCTGGTCGGGGGTGAAGCCCGCGATCCGCGACCACAGGCCCGTGTACCAGGTGTGCGGGGTCTGGGCCTGCAACCCGACCAGGTGCGTGACGACCTCGGTCACGGGCGCGTCCGCGCGGGCGAGCAGGAACTGGCGGGCCAGGGTGGCCCGACCGAGGGCGCGACGGCTCAGTACCGGGGTCATGGGGCCACCGTAGGACCGATTGCGGTCAACTTCCGTCCTCATCTGGGTGTGCCTTGCCCGCGGCCACGAAAAAGTGATATCACTTTGCTAGGCACGAGATATGACATCGAGGGGTGGACCATGGACGTCACGGACGTTGCGGTGCAGATGCCAGTCCCGGTGGTCCGGGAGAAGGAAGCACGCGCGCCATCGGGGTGGGGCGTGCTCGTGGGGGTGGTGGTCGGGGCGCTGGCGAGCACGGCGCTGATCGTGCTCGGCTCGATCCCCGGCGACGACGGGCCGAACGTCCCGGCGATCGTCGTCGGCGGCCTGCTGCTCGTCGTCACCGTCGTGACGTCCGCCGGGTTGTTCACCGTCGCGCCGGGCGAGTCGCGGGTGCTCCAGTTCGCCGGCCGCTACACCGGCACCGTCCGGCAGGACGGCCTGCGCTGGGCGAACCCGTTCACCACGAAGGCGAAGGTGTCGACCCGGATCCGCAACCACGAGACCGCGACGCTGAAGGTCAACGACGCCGACGGCAACCCGATCGAGATCGCCGCCGTGGTGGTCTGGCAGGTCGAGGACACCGCGCGGGCGATGTTCGAGGTGGACGACTTCGTGCGGTTCGTCGGCATCCAGACCGAGACCGCGGTGCGCCACATCGCGACCAGCTACCCCTACGACAACCACGACGAGACCGGCCTGTCGCTGCGGGAGAACGCGGACGAGATCACCGAGACGCTGTCGGTGGAGATCGCGGCCCGCGTGCAGTCCGCCGGCGTGAAGGTGATCGAATCCCGGCTCACGCACCTGGCCTACGCTCCGGAGATCGCGCAGGCGATGCTGCAACGCCAGCAGGCGGGCGCGGTGGTCGCGGCGCGGTCGCGGATCGTGGAGGGCGCGGTCGGCATGGTCCAGCTCGCGCTGGACCGGCTCGCCGAGGAGGACGTGGTGGAACTGGACGAGGAGCGCAAGGCGGCGATGGTGTCGAACCTGCTGGTCGTGCTCTGCGGCGACCGATCCACCCAACCCGTGGTCAACGCCGGGTCGTTGTACACCTGACGTGGCCGAGCGCAAGAGCGTCCTGCTGCGCCTCGACCCCGCGGTGCACGACGCGCTGACGAGGTGGGCGAACGACGAGCTGCGCAGCACCAACGCGCAGATCGAGTTCCTGCTGCGCCGCGCGCTCGCCGAAGCCGGGCGGCTGCCCACCGGGACCGCCGCCCAACCGAAGCGCGGCCGACCCCGCAAGAACGCCGGGGAGAGCCGGGACGAGTGACCGGACGCCGTCGCCGTGGGCCCACCGCGCCGACGGCGTCCACCAGCGTTGATCGACTCGCGGAGCGCCACCGCTGGTGCGACTGTTGGCCAGGTGAGCGAGATGGACTCCCCGTACCCGCCAGGCACACCGGCGTGGGTCGACATGATGACCACGGACCGCCAGGCCACCATGGAGTTCTACGGGGGTCTGTTCGGCTGGGACTTCGAGGTCGGCGGCCCGGAGACCGGTCACTACACGATGGCGTTGGTGCGCGGGCTGCCCGTGGCCGGGTTCGGCGAGATGCCGCCCGACGTGATGTTCCCCGTGGTGTGGACGACCTACCTGGCCACCGACGACCTCGACGAGTCGCTGGACGAGCTCAACGCCAACGGCGGCAAGGTGCTCGTGCCGGAGTTCGACACCGGCGGACCGGGGCGCGGGGCGATCGCGGTCGACCCGTACGGCGCGGCGTTCGGCTTGTGGGAGGCCGGCACGCACATCGGCGCGTACGTGGTGAACGAGCCGGGCTCGGTGGTGTGGAACGAGCTGGCCACCCGTGACCCGTTCGGCGCGGCGGAGTTCTACCAGCAGGTGTTCGGCGTGGGGCTGGACCCGTTGCCGGACTTCCCGTACACGCAGTTGCGGGTCGAGGGCCGCCCGGTGGCGGGTGTGTTCGGGATGTCCAACGAGATCCCCGCCGAGATCCCGCCGCACTGGATGACCTACTTCGCGGTGGCCGACGCCGACGCGGCGGCCCGGCGGGTGGACGAGCTGGGCGGCGTCACGGTCGGCGACGTGGTCGAGTCGCGGTTCGGCCGGTTCACCACGGTCGGCGACCCGATGGGCGCCACGTTCCGGGTCATCCAACCGCCGCCTTCCACCCCAGACTGACCACCAGCGCCACCACGACGGTGAGGAACACCCGGCGGACGAACGCCGACCCCCGTCGCACGGCCAGCCGCGCACCGAACACCGCGCCGGTCACGTTGCACAGCGCGAGCACCAGGCCCAAGCCCCACAACACCTTCCCGGCCGGGATGAAGTACAACAGCGCACCCAGGTTCGTCGCCACGTTCACGACCTTGGCCGTGGCCGAGGCGCGCAGGAACGCGAACCCCACCAGGCCGACGAGCAGGAACACCAGGAACGCGCCCGTGCCCGGCCCGGCCAGCCCGTCGTAGAAGCCGATCACCGCGCCGCCCAGCGCCATCACGGCGACCTGGGCGAAGCGCGTGAACCTCGGCGTCTCGGCCACACCCAGCTCCGGCTTGCGCCACGTGTAGAGGCCCACGCCGACCAGTGCGACGAGCACCACGCCGTTGAGCACGCCCGGGGCCAGCGCGCCGGCGAACGCCGCGCCACCCACCGCGCCGCCGAACGCCGCCACCGCCATCGGCAGCGCCGACCACCAGTCGATCGACGTCTGCCGGGAGTAGGTGCGCACCGCCGCGGCCGTGCCGACCACGGAGGCGATCTTGTTGGTGGCCAGCGCGTAGAGCGGCTGGCCGCCGGGCGCGATCAGCAGCAGCGCGGGCAGCTGGATCAGCCCGCCGCCGCCCACCACGGCGTCGACCGCGCCGGCCAGGGCGGCGGCCAGGCAGAGGAACAGCAGGGCGGCGAGGGAGACGTGCCCGAAGCCGGGCCAGTCGAGTGCGGCGGTCACGCCCACATCAAACAAGACGGGCGTACTGCATTTCACTCCTTACGCCGATGGGAGCGCTCCCAGAATCCGCCGTTCGGCCCTGTTGTGGGCCGACTCACACAGGGAGGGTGATGCCGGGCGTTCCCCGATCCACCTGGAGGTTCTCGGTGTTGAGATCCCGCAAGCGGACCACCGTGGCCGTGCTGGCCACGCTGGCCCTGTTGGTCACCGGCGCGCAGGCCAGCGGCGTGATGGAGCCGACCGGGCAGGACTACCAGGACGCGCGGGCACCGGTCGACCGGCGCGTCGAGAACCTCCTCAGGCGGATGACGCTGGAGGAGAAGGTCGGCCAGATGACGCAGATCCGGCTGGGCAAGCTGCGCGGCAACTGCGAGTGGAACCCCGGACCGCTGCGCGAGGACTGCATGAAGGCCGTCCTGGAGGACGCGAAGGTCGGGTCCATCCTGTCCGGCGGCGGCGACGCGCCGACCCCGAACACCCCGCGCGCGTGGGCGGAGATGACCAACGCCATCCAGAAGTACGCGCTGGACCACAGCCGGCTGCGCATCCCGCTGATCTACGGCGCGGATGGCGTGCACGGCCACAACAACGTGCTCAGCGCCACCATGTTCCCGCACCAGATCGGCCTCGGCGCGACCTGGGACCCGGAGTTGCAGGAGAAGCTGGGCGCGTCCACCGGCCGGGCCATGCGCGCCACCGGCGTGTTCTGGAACTTCGCGCCGGTGTCCGACATCGCCCGCGACACCCGCTGGGGCCGCTACTACGAGACCTACAGCGAGGATCCGGTGCTGGCCGGCACGCTGGCGGCGGCGAACGTGCGCGGGCAGCAGTCCGAGCCGACCGACGGCACGGCGAAGCTGACCGCGACCGCCAAGCACTTCGCGGGCTACTCGGAGCCGTTCAACGGCCACGACCGCGCGCCCGCCCAGCTGCCGATCCGGTACCTCCAGGACACCGTGCTGCCCGCGTTCCAGCCTCAGTTCGACGCGGGCGTCGGCACCGTGATGATCAACTCCGGCGCGGTCAACGGCGTGCCCGCGCACGCCTCGAAGTACCTGCTGACCACGCAGCTGCGCGACCGGATGGGCTTCCGGGGCGTGGCGATCACCGACTGGGAGGACATCCGGTTCCTGGTGGACCGCTACCACGTGGCGGCGGACTACGAGGAGGCCATCGCGATGGCGGTCAACGCGGGCGTGGACATGGCCATGGAGCCGTCGGACGCGGGCGCGTTCACCGCCGGGGTGCTGGCGGGCGTGCGCGGCGGCGCGATCCCCGGCAAGCGGATCGACCAGGCCGTGCGGCGGATCCTGAAGCTCAAGTTCGAGCTGGGGCTGTTCGAGAAGCCGTTCGTGGACGTGGAGAAGGCCGACGCGATCGTCAACGGCGCGGACCGGGCGCTGGCCCGCCAGGCGGCGGCGGAGGGCACGGTGCTGCTGCGCAACGAGGGCGTGCTGCCGCTGTCGACCGGCGCGGCCAAGCTCGTGGTGACCGGTGACGCGGCCGACTCGGTGCCCCGCCAGCTCGGCGGCTGGACGGTCGGCTGGCAGGGCGTGCCCGGCGGGTCGGCCCTGCCGGAGGCGGTGACGGTGCTGGAGGGCATCCGGGCCGCCGCGCCGTCGGCGAACGTGGTCGCCGCGGCCACCCAGGCCGACGCGGTGGCGCAGGCGGGCGACGCCGACGCGGTCGTCGTGGTGCTCGGCGAGGACCCGGGCGCGGAAGGTGAGGCGGACACCGAGGAGCCGGCGCTGACCGCCGAGCAGCAGGGCCTGGTCGACGCGGTGCGCGCCACGGGCAAGCCGGTCGTGGTGGTGCTGCTCACCGGCCGTCCGCAGGTGCTGGGCACGGTCGCCGAGGCCCCGGCGCTGCTCGCGGGCTGGCTGCCCGGTTCCGAGGGCGGCAGCGCGATCGCCGACGTGCTGTTCGGCGCGGTGAACCCGAGCGGGAAGCTGCCGGTGTCGTGGCCGAAGACGGTCGGTGACCAGCCGTTCTCCTACGACCAGCCGCGTGGCGCGAACACGTCGCCCAGCTCGAACTACGACCCGGCGTTCGCGTTCGGGCACGGCTTGTCGTACACGACGTTCACCACGTCCGCGCCGACGGTGAAGTCCGCCGAGGTGCGGCGGGACGACCAGGTGCGGGTGTCGGTGACCGTGGCCAACACCGGCTCGCGTGACGGCACGGTCGTCGTGCCGGTGTACGTGCACCAGCCCGTGAGCAAGGTGCTCACGCCGCAGCAGCGCCTGGTCGGCTTCACGCGGGTGGCGTTGAAGGCGGGCGAGCAGCGGGCGGTCGAGGTGGCGTTCGACGTGAAGCGGCTCGCGGTGACGCCGGGCGACATGGACGGCTCGGACAAGCCCGAGGTCGCCAAGGGCGCCTACGAGGTCGTGGTCGGCGACGGGAGGGCTCGATTCACGGTGCGGTGAGCTGCCCTGATATCCTTCTGGGCCGTACCCGCGCGGCATTCCGCTGTGGAGGAAAACCGCCCCTTCGCCGGGGCGGAGCCGGTGACAAGCGCGGTGCGACTCCGAGACCGAGGAAAAGGTGGCTTTCGCGTGGCGAACATCAAGTCCCAGCTGAAGCGGATCAAGACGAACGAGAAGGCGCGCCTGCGCAACAAGGCCGTCAAGTCGTCGCTCAAGACCGCCATCCGCAAGTTCCGTGAGGCCGCCGAGGCCGGTGACAAGGAGAAGGCCACCGCGCTCGCGCGGGAGGCTTCCCGCAAGCTCGACAAGGCCGTCACCAAGGGCGTGATCCACGCCAACCAGGCCGCCAACAAGAAGTCGGCCCTGGCGCGGCGCGCCAACCAGATCTGATCTGGTCCTCACGCTGAGGTGCCGTCCACCCCGCACGGGGTGGACGGCACTTTTCGTCTGCCGACCGATCGATGACCGGCCTGCGTGATCGGCCTCGACCAACGGTCGGGGCAGCCCGACTCGGGCCGTCGGGCTCGGCGATCGGCTCCCACGTCCGGCCTCGGCAGCCGACGTCAGCAGCCGGCCCCGGCGGATCGACCCCGACGGGTCGGCCCCGGCGGTGGCGGCGGTCGGCCCAACCAGCCGGCCCGGCAGTCGACCCAGCAGCCGGCGTCAGCAGCCAGCCCCGGCACCCCGGCGTCAGCAACCGGCCCCCCGTAGCGGGCCATGGCCGCTCCCCCGTCAGCGGCGGCCGTGGGCGGCGACGATCTTGAGCACCGCGCGTTCCAGGGCGTAGCCCGAGTCGGCCGCGACGCCCTTCACGTCGGCGTTCAGGTCGGCGACCACCGTCATCGCCGCGGCGAGGCCCCGGTCCTCCCAGCCACGCGACTGGCCCTGGGCCTTCTTCACCTTCCACGGCGGCATGCCCAGCTCGCCCGCCAGCTTGAACGGGTCGCCCCGGCCCACCGCGGACACCCGCGCGATCGTGCGCACCGCGTCGGCCAACGCGTCGGCGACCAGCACGTGCGGCACGCCGAGCTGGAGCGCCCACCGCAACGCCTCCAGCGCACCGGCCCGATCACCCATCACGGCCTTCTCCGCGACCGCGAACCCGGTCACCTCGGCCCGACCGCGGTGGTAGCGGCGGACCGCCTCGGCGTCGACCTTGCCGCCGGTGTCGGCGACGAGCTGCGAGGCCGCCGCCGCCAACTCGCGCAGGTCCGACCCGACTGCCTCGATCAACGCCGCCACGGCCTCCGGGTCGGCCTTGCCGCCGCCCGCCGCGCGGATCTCGTTGCGGACGAACGCCTCCCGGTCCGCCGCCTTGGTGATCTTGGGGCACTCGGTGACCGCGGCACCCGCCTTCCGCAGCACCGCGGGCAGGTCCTTGGCCACCTTGCTGCGCCCGCCGCCACTGTGGACGACGACCAGCGTCACCCCGTCCGCCGGTGCCTTGGCGTAGGCCATGATCGCGTCGGCGACCTCCTTGCCGCACTCCTGCGCTGCCTCCAGCGCCACCACCCGCCCCTCGGCGAACAGCGACGGGCTCACCAGTTCAGCCAGCTCGGGAGGGGTGAGATCGGTCACGCGGACGCGGGTCAGGTCGGCCTGCGGATCCGCCTTCCGCGCCACCGCCAACGCACCGCGCACCGCGCGCTCGACCAGCAACTCCTCCTCGCCGACGATCAGGTGCACGGCGGCGGACGTGTCAGCGGGCGCACTCACGGACGCGATCCTCCCACGCGCGCCGGGCGTCCGGATGGTGGACGTCTCTGGCTGAGGGTCGGGATGGTGCCGTAAGTTGAGGGCACAACTGAATACCGCTCATCCAGAGGGGCAGAGGGATCGGCCCGAAGAAGCCCCGGCAACCCGTCGCACAGCGTCCGCTGGCGACCACGGTGCCAATTCCGACCCGCGACGCGCGGGAAAGATGAGGAGATACCTCGCGATGACTGCTGTCAGTGTGCCCCCGGCCACCACCTCCTTCGACCTCGGTCCCGCCCGCGCGCTGTCGTGTCGTGAATGCGGCCACGAGACCCCGCTCGCCGCCGAGTACGCCTGCCTCGAGTGTTTCGGGCCGCTGGAAGTGGCCTACGACTTCGGTCGGATCCGTCGCGAGGACATCGAGGCGGGCCCCCGGTCGATCTGGCGCTACCGCGGCCTGCTCCCCGTGCCGACCACCGTCGAGTCGCACCCCAACACCAACCCCGGCGGGACCCGCCTGGTCGAGGCCGACCGCCTCGCCAAGGCCCTGGGCGTGCGCAAGGTGTGGGTGAAGGACGACACCGGCAACCCGACCCACTCCTTCAAGGACCGCGTGGTCGGCGTCGCCCTCGCCGCCGCCCGCGAGCTGGGCTTCAAGGTCCTGGCCTGCCCGTCCACCGGCAACCTGGCCAACGCCGTCGCCGCCGCGGCGGCCCGCGCCGGCTGGCAGTCGGTGGTGCTGGTACCGTCCACCCTGGAGCAGGCGAAGATCCTCATGACCGCCGTCTACGGCGGCAACCTGATCACCGTCGACGGCAACTACGACGACGTGAACCGGCTGGCGCAGGAACTGGCCGCCGAGCACGAGGACTGGGCGTTCGTCAACGTCAACGTCCGCCCCTACTACGCCGAGGGCTCCAAGACGCTCGGGTACGAGGTCGCCGAACAGCTCGGCTGGCGGCTGCCCGACCAGATCGTGGTGCCCATCGCGTCCGGCTCCCAGTTGACCAAGGTCGACAAGGCCTTCCGCGAGCTGGGCGAGCTCGACCTGGTCGAGCAGACCCCCTACCGCGTGTTCGGCGCGCAGGCCACCGGCTGCTCCCCCGTCTCGGCCGCCTTCAAGTCCGGCCACGACGTGGTCACCCCGGTCCGCCCGGACACCATCGCCCGCTCGCTGGCGATCGGCGCGCCCGCCGACGGCCCCTACGTGCTGGACGCCGTCCGCCGCACCAACGGCGCGATCGAGGACGTCACCGACGAAGAGGTCGTCGAGGGCATCCGCCTGCTGGCCCGGACCGAGGGCATCTTCGCGGAGACGGCCGGCGGCGTCACCGTCGCGACCGCGAAGAAGCTCATCGAGACCGGTCAGCTGGACCCGGATGGCGAGACGGTGCTCCTCATCACCGGCGACGGCCTGAAGACCCTCGACGCCCTGGGCGGCAGCGTCGGCCCCCGCGCCAACGTCCCGCCCTCGGCCGAGGCCGTGCTGAAGGCGCTCCAGGACTGACACCGCCCCCGTCCGGCGGCCGCGGCCATGATCGCGGCCGCCTGACGGACGGGCCCGCCTCAGCCGGGCGGCGGGCGGCTCGCTGCCGACCGACTGGCTCGTGCTCCGGCGGTCGAACCGGACGTGGTCCGCAGCGTCGCCGTGCTCGTCACAGCGAGATCCGGGACGAGCGCAACCAGCCGGTTCGCGGGAACGCGGTCAGCTCGGGCAGGACGTGCGGACCGACCGGTTCGGTCACCACGCGCCAGGCGGTGAGCATCTGCGGCCAGGGCCGTTTCGCCTTCTCCTGGTTGTAGCGCTCGGCGTGCCACGCCTCCGGCGGTATGGCGAGGTCGGCGTCGAACAGGGCGTCGGCGACCAACCGGTAGGCGGTGTCCGCCGAGGGAACCTGCGCCAGGCGGATCACGCCGGTGGCGGTGGCCCTGGCGACGATGCCGCGCTCCCCGCCGGGCAGCTCCTCGCACACGTAGTAGGTGAAGGCCGGCCGCAGTTCGTCGCGCGGCCACGGTTCGGCCGTGTAGCCGGGCTGCCACAGCGCCCACGCCACGGCCCGGTTGTCGCCTTGCGGCGACCAGCCGGAGTGCAATCGGATCCACACGTCGTTCCTCATCGTCGTCCCCTTGTCCGTTGTCGGGAGGGCCGCCGCCCCTGCGGGCGACCCGCGGCCCGTCCGGGCCTGCCAGGACGGCGGCATCGCCGTCCCGGTCCGTGCGCAGCACCAGCGCGCCGCGACTCGTCAACGCGTCGACCAGCACCCCGCTGGGGTGGCCGTAGCGGTTGCCCGCGCCGACGCTCACCAGCGCGACCCGCGGCCGGACCGCCGCGAGGAACGCCGGTGACGTGTACCGCGACCCGTGGTGCGGCACCTTGAGCACGTCGGCCCGCAGGTCCACGTGCCCGCCGAGCAGGTCCGCCTGCCCGGCCAGCTCGATGTCGCCGGTCAACAGCACCCGTCCGGCCGGGGTGGAGGCCCGCAGCACCAGCGACGCGTCGTTGACCGCCGTGTTCGTCTCACCCACCGGGTCCACGCGCGGACCCAGCACGTCGAGGTGCAACCCGGGCCAGCTCAGCCGCTGCCCGGCGGCCAGCTCGACCACGCGGACCCCGGCGGCCCGCGCTCGTTGCGCCACCTCCTCCCACGCCCACTCCGGCCGCCGCGACGGCCCCACCGCCACCGCGCCCACACCCCGCTCCGCCATCACCGCGGCCAACCCGCCGACGTGGTCGGCGTGCAGGTGGCTGAGCACCACCAACGGGATGCGCCGCACCCCGAGCCGACGCAGGCACGACAGCACCGGCACGGGGTCCGGCCCGGTGTCCACCAACACCGCCCGGTCCCGCTCGGCCGTGGCCAGGACGACCGCGTCGCCCTGCCCGACGTCACACGCCACGACCGACCAGCCCGATACCGGCCAACCGGGCGCGACGACGTTGAGCGGCACGATCACCACCACCGCACCCACCGCGGCCGCCACCACCAACGTCCGCACCCGGCGAAGCCTGGTGATCGCGTAACCGAGCACCAGCACCCCGGCCAGCAGCAGACCCCCGGCCCAACCGCCGGGCCACCCCACCGCCGCACCCGGCACGGCCGCCGCGTGTCGTCCGACGGTGATCAGCCAGCTCACCGCCGGACCGGCCACCTCGACGACCAGCCGTGCCGTCGGCTCGTGCGCCTGCGCCAGCACGGCGGCCAGCACGCCGAGCACCGTGGCCGGGGCCACGACCGGCGCGACCAGCAGGTTCGCCACGACCGCGACCAGGCTCACCTGGCCGGAGATCCCGACGACCAGCGGCGCGGTCGCCAGGTGCGCCGCCAACGGCACCGCCAGCGCCTCGGCGAAGCCCACCGGCACGCCCCGGTCCTTCAGGGCACCGGCCCACCGGGGTGCGAGCAGCACCAGCGCCGCCGTGGCCGCCGCCGACAACCCGAACCCCGGTTCGGTGGCCAACTCCGGGTCGTAAAGCACCAGGACCACCACCGCCGCCGCGAGCGCCGGCAACGCCGACCGCTCCCGCCCCAACACCAGCGCCAGCAACGCCACCGCGCCCATCACGGCCGCCCGCAACACGCTCGGCTCCGGTCCGGCCAGCACCACGAACGCGACCAGCGCCGTCATCGCCCCCGCCGCGCAGCCACGCGGCCCGACCCTCAACAACCGCAGCAACAACAGGACCGCACCGCAGAGGATCGCCAGGTTCGCACCGCTGACAGCCAGGACATGGGCGAGACCGGCCGTGCGGAACTCCTCCACCACCCTCGGCGGGAGGGCGGACGTGTCGCCGACGACGAGTGCTGGCAGCAGTCCGGCCGGTTCGGGGTCGAGCGTGGTGCTCGCCTTCCGCAGTCCGGCACGCACGTCTTCGGCGATCCGTTGCCACACCGGTGCTTCGGACACGTCCTGCGGCGGCCCTCGCACCCGCAGCACCGCGACCGTCAACTCACCACCTCGCGGAAGGGCGACGGTGCCGCGCGCGGTGACCCGTTGGCCTGGCAGGAGATCCTGCCACCGCGCCGCGGGTGCCAGCACGGCGATCCGGCCACCGCCGTCGACCGTCGCCCGCACCAGGACGAGGTCGATCCCGCCCGCCCGCGAGCCGAACCCACTGCTGCGCAGGCCGTGCGGCCGGTTGTCGAGTTCGAAGTGGACAGTGGCCGCCCCACCACGCTCCGCCGCCGCCCGCAACGGGTGGTGGACCGCCGCGTGAACCTGAACGCCGATCCAACACGCCGCCACCGGACCGGCGACAACCACCGCCACCATCGCCGGCCGCCACGGACGCAACATCAGCCCGCCGAGAACGGCCGCGACCACCCCGACCACCACTGCCGCCCACCACGCCCAGAGCAACCCGGCCAATGCCGTGGCCCACACCGCCAACGCCGCCGGCACCAGGTGCGCGCGAGGGTTCACGATCCGCCTCCCGATCCCGGAGCCCAGTCGAGAAACCTCAACGGCACAACGGATACGTATGCAGGCTCAGGAGAACTCACGACTCACCTCCAGAAGTCGACTACTTGGCCGAGCTCGCCATTGGGCTTGGCTGCACGGGTTTCTCGGGTTTGGCCCGCATGTGCCGGAGCTCAGGAGCTGATCCAGCGGAACTTGGACAGGGTGATGAGGCGGGTGAAGGCCGCGCGGATGCGGAAGCGAGGGTGGTCACGCCCTGAGCGGGCGTTGCGGCGATTGGGTGCGTCGGCGGAGGGGCTTGCTGCGGGCAGGAGGCGGTTCGGCGGTTCAGTTCGCTGGAACGGGATGGACCGGCAGGGAATGGATGACCGGGATGAACGCGGCTGGGTATTCATGGTCGACTCCGCGGTGGACAGAGGTGGGTGACGGCGATCGGGTGAGGTGAACGGCAGGACTGGGGTCGGCCGGAGGTGGTTGGAGTGGTCAGACGCGGAGGAGGTCGCGGAGTTTGGTCAGTTTGGCGTCGCCGATGCCTTCGATTTCGCTCAGTTGGTCCAGGGAGGTGAAGGGGCCGCGTTTCTGCCTTCGGTCGATGATGCGTTGGGCGGTTACCGGGCCCACGCCTGGCAGGGTGTCCAATTGGTCTTTGGTCGCGGTGTTGAGGTTCAGTGGTTCGGTGGCGGTGGTGGTTGGTTGAGGAGCCGGGATGCCGACGGCTATCTGTTCGCCGTCGCCGACTTTGCGGGCCAGGTTCAGCGGGGTCAGGTCGGCTCCCGGGTTGGCTCCGCCCGCGGCTTGGAGGGCGTCGGCCACCCGTGCGCCGTTCGGGACGGTCACCAGGCCCGGGTTCGGGACCAGGCCCACGACGTTCACGACCACCTGGTCCTCGGCGCGGGTGACGGCGGCGGCCTCGGCCACGGGGAGGTTCGGTGGGGTTTCCGGCACGGGGCGCTGCCACCACAGGGCCAGGGCGACCGCCAGCGCCACACCGGCCATGACGCCGGCCAACAGAAGTCTGCGCCGATGAGGGACGACGGGTTCGGGTAGCCAGCGCTGGAGCAGGCGACGTAGCGCGGGCGGCGGCCCTTTGCCGTCCGCGGAGACGAACACCAGCGTCTCGGCATCGGAAGCGCGGTGTTTGCCGCGTTCTTGGCAGATGAGGGATTTCAGGCGGGCCGTTGCGGTTTCCGGGCTGTTGTCGAACATGGTGTCGACGCTAGGCCGGATGGAGCAGGGGGTGGGGCGGGAATTCGGGATCTGTGGATAAGTGGCTGAATGATGGATAACGCGGCGCTAGGACACCCCGCCGGGCAGCACCACGACACCCAGCACACCCGGGCCCGTGTGCGCACCGATCACCGCTCCGACCTCGGAAATCAGGCACCCGGTCGAGCCGGGGACGCGCTCGTCCAGCAACGTCGCCAGTTCCGCCGCGCGTTGCGGCGCGGCCAAGTGGTGGACAGCCAGCCCGACCGGCCCGGAACCCGCCGCCGACGCCGCCAGGTCGACCAGGCGGCCGATCGCCCGCCCCATCGTCCGCACCTTCTCCAACGGCACGATCCGGCCGTCGTCCACGTGCAGCAACGGCTTCACCGCCAACGCGGTCCCCACCAACGCCGCGGCCGCACCGATGCGCCCGCCGCGCCGCAAGTGGTCGAGCGTCTCCACGCAGAAGAACATCTTGACCCGTCCGGCGGCCGCCACGGCGGCTTCCTCCGCGCACCGGGCGTCACCACCGGCGGCGCACGCGGCCAGCACGGCGAACCCCAGCCCCATGCCCGTGGCCCGCGAGTCGACCACCCTGATCCGCGTCGGGTCGACCTCCTCGGCGGCCAACCGCGCGGCCTCCCACGTGCCCGACAGATCACGGGACAGGTGCACGGACACGATCGCCTCCGCGCCCTCGGCCAACGCCGACCGGTACACCTCGGCCAGCTCCCCCGGCGTCGGCCGGGACGTGGTCACCCGACGGTGCTCCCCCAACGCCGCTGCCAGCTCCGCCGGGCCGAAGTCCACCCCGTCCAACCTGCTGCGACCGTCCACGGCCACGTGCAGCGGCACGACCCGGACGCCGTGACGCTCGGCGAACCCCTCGGGCAGGTACGCCGTGGAGTCGGTGACGATCGTGGTGGACACGAGTGCCGAGACTACGGCTCCACCGCACCCGAGTGGCCGACCGCCACGGACCTGATCAGTTCCGCCATGGCCCGCCCGACCAGCTCGTGGCCCTCCCAACCCCAGTGCAGGCCGTCCGGGTTGCCACGCCGTGACCCAACGTGCTCACCCACCAACGCAGGCACGTCGAGCAACGGCACGCCCGCCCCCTCCGCCCACTCGCGCAGCGCGCGCTCCCCCGCCGCACGTCCGCTGTGCACACCCGCGTAAGCAGCCGAACGATGCACCGAAGGCGTCATCCCGACCACCTTGATGCCCGGCTCCAGCGCACGCACAGCACGCACCGAATCGTTCAGGTAACGCACGGTCAAACGCGGCGGCAGGGCCACCGGATACCCGCAGAACGCCCGCGACAGCACCGGCTGCAGCGTCCGGTACCCGGCTCGCGCCCGCCGCCGCAGCCCGTCGGGCCGCAGGTAGCGCAGCCCTTGCCGCAGGTAGGTCGGCAACGGCGACGGCAGCGTGTCCATGTGCCCCACTGCCAGCACCAACACGTCCGTGCGCGGCAGCAGCGACCACACCCGGGGGTCGCCCGTCAGCGACCACCAGGCGTCCCGGGCCGTCCAGCCGAACCCCGCCGCCAGCTCCGCGTGCCCGCCCAACGCCGACGCGGCGACGTTCGGCCACAACCCGGGGTCGTCGGCCGGCAGCGGACCCCGCGGACCGTGGAACGAGAGCGAATCGCCGAGGACGAGCAGCCTCACCGGGTGATTCCGGCGTTGTAGGACGACAGCCGCCACCTGCCGTCACCCTGCGGGCGGCGGGCGAACACCGTCCAGTGGCAGTTGCCGATGCCACCCAGCAGCGCCCACCGGTCGACCGGCAGCTCCAGCAACCGCCCGGTCAACGCGCTGATCAGGCCGCCGTGCGCGCACAGCATCACGGTGCCGGAGAACTCCTCGTCCACCTCGGCCACCACGGCGAGCGCGCGCTCGGCGACCTCCACGCGCGTCTCACCGTCCGGCGGCGCCAAGGTGCCGTCGACGCGCCACAGGTCCAGCGCGCCCGGCCACTCCGCCTCGATCTCGGTCGAGGTGAGCCCCTGCCACTTGCCCAGGTGCGTCTCGCGCAGCCGTTCGTCGATGCGCAGCTCGACGCCGGTCGCGTCGGTGAACACGGTCGCGGTGTCCCGGGCGCGGTGCAGGTCGGAGGCGACCACCAGCTCGGGCGCGAACCCGGCGAGCACCGGCACCGCGAACCGCGCCTGGTTCCACCCGGTCTCGGTCAGCGACGAGTCCAGGTGGCCCTGCATGCGGCCGGTCGCGTTGTAGTCGGTCTCACCGTGCCGCCACAGCACGAGCCGGTTCAGGGTCATGCCTCGGCGACCTCGTCGGCCGGGGGCCCGGCGTCGAACTCGATGCGCGGGCAGTCCTTCCACAGCCGCTCCAGGCCGTAGAAGGTGCGCTCCTCGACGTGCTGGACGTGCACGACCACGTCCACGAAGTCCAGCAGGACCCAACGACCCTCGCGCGCGCCCTCACGGCGGACCGGCTTGCGCCCGGCCTCGCGCAACTTCTCCTCAACGTTGTCCACGATCGCGCCGACCTGCCGCTCGTTCGGAGCGGAGGCGATCACGAAGCAGTCCGTGATCACCAGCTGGTCGGACACGTCGAGCACGATCACGTCGTGCGCCTTCTTGTCGGCTGCCGCGCTAGCGGCGACCAGCGCCAACCGTCGTGCCTCGTCGGTGGCTGCCACGTCACTCCTCATCACACCGGCGGACGCCGTTACGCCCGCACGAGTCAATGAGGGTACCGGCGACCCGGCTCAGTCCGGCATCGAGTAAAGCCCGCGCTTGGAGATGTATTGGACGACACCATCCGGCACGAGGTACCAGACGGGCAACCCGGAGGCCGTCCGGGCGCGCACGGCGGTCGAGGAGATGGCCATCGCGGGCACCTCCACCAGCGACACCGCGCCTGGTGGGAGGTGGGTGTCGTCCAGTTCATAACCCGGTCGGGTGACCCCGATGAAGTGGGCCAGGCCGAACACGTCGTCCGCCCGCCGCCACGACAGGATCTGCTCCAACGCGTCCGCGCCGGTGATGAAGAACAGGTCCGCGTCCGGGTGGCGGACCTTGAGGTCGGTGAGGGTGTCGATGGTGTACGTCGGCCCCGGCCGGTCGATGTCCACCCGGCTGACCGAGAACCGCGGGTTGGACGCGGTGGCGATGACCGTCATCAGGTAGCGGTCCTCGGCCGCGCTGACCTCGCGCTCGCTCTTCTGCCACGGCTGACCCGTCGGCACGAAGACGACTTCGTCGAGGTCGAAGCGGGCCTGGACCTCGCTGGCGGCCACCAGGTGGCCGTGGTGCACGGGGTCGAAGGTGCCACCCATGACGCCGATCCGCCGGTTCGACATGGGAGGTGAGCCTAGTTCGGGTGGTGCGCGGGCGGCCGGTCGCTCCCCGAAAGGCCGCCCGCGCACTCGTCTCCCCGTCGCGGCCCTGGGGGAGTGGGCCGCATCCGCGGATCGCGCGACCCTCCCCGAATCCGAGCCGCACGGAGGAGGAACGCGCACGTCACGCGGCTATGACGCGATCCGCGGAACTTTCTTGGCTACAGCTGCGGCGCGAGCACCTCACCGTCCGCCGAACGCACCAGGATCGCCTCCATCGGGCACGACTCCGCCGCGTCGATCACCGCGTCGTCCGCGTCCACCCGCGCCTTGACCGGCGACGACGTGCCGTCGTCCAGGCGGAAGTGGTCGGGCGCGATCGACGTGCACATGCCGGTGCCGAGGCACGCGCCCCGGTCGACCTCGATCGTCCACTCGCTCATCGGTCTACCACCTCACCAGTAGGCGTTCGGGCCCTCGCACCAGTCTGCCCTTCTTGAACACCACGTCGTCGGCCAGCTCCAGGTTCGGGAACCTGTTGAGCAAGGTCGAAATGGACACCTGCAACTCCATCCTCGCCAAGGGCGCGCCGATGCAGTGGTGCACGCCGTGGCCGAACGCGAAGTGCGGGTTGTGCGGGCGGTGGAAGTCCAGCTCGTGCGGGTTCGGGAACACGGCCGGGTCGCGGTTGGCCACCAGGCCGTCCACGAACACCGCCTCACCTGCGCGGATCGTCACGCCCGACAGCTCCACGTCGGCGGTGGCGATCCGGGGGAAGCCGGGCGCGCCGGACAGCTTCGTGATCCGGAGGAGCTCCTCGATCGCGGCGGGCAGCAGGGACGGGTCGGCGCGCAGCTCGGCCAGCCGGTCGGGGTGGGTCAGCAGTTGGTACACGAAGTTGCTGATCTCGCTTCCGGTCGTCTCGTGGCCCGCGATGAGCAGCGTGACGCCGAACGACACCAGCTCCTCCTCGGTGAGCCGGTCCTCGTTGTCGTGCGCGTGCACCAGCACGGTGAGCATGTCGTCGGCGGGGTTCTGGCGCTTGTCCTCGACCAGCTCGCGGATGTAGGCGCGCAGCGCCGCGGCGCCTGCCTCGATCTCGGGCACGGTGAACGCGGTGATCGCCACCGCCGCGTCCGACCACTCGCGGAACTTCACGCGGTCCAGCGCGGGCACACCCAGCATCTCGCTGATGAGCGTGATGGCCACAGGCATGGCCAGCGCGTCGACCAGGTCGGCGGGCGGCCCCTGCTCCTCCATAGCGTCCAGCAGGCCGTCCACGATCTCCTGAGCGCGCTCGCGCAGCTGTCCCGTGCGCCGGGCGGTGAACGCCTTGGCCAGGATGCGGCGCAGCCGGGTGTGCTCCGGCGGGTCCATGCTCAGGATGGTCGTGATGCCCGGCACCTCGGGCATGGTCCGCGGCGGGTCGTAGTCGGCGTCCATCACCGGCGCGCGGCTGAACCTCGGGTCGGCCAGCACGACCTTCGCGTCGGCGTAACGCGTGACCAGCCACGCTTCGCGACCGTAGGGCAGGCGCACCCTGGCCACCGGCTCGTCCCGCTGGAGCTCCAGGTAGGTCCCGTTCACGCCGAGGTCGTCCGGTTCGGCGAACGGATACGCCCTGACCTGCATCGGCACCCCCACTGCCCGTGATCGCTGCCACCGACAGTAGGCACCGCGCACGGTCGCCCGGGACGTGCTCCGCGGCGCCGCTACGGCTTTCACCGGCGGCGCTGCGGAGCCGACGCCGGCTAGGGCTGCGGCGCGAGCACCTCGCCGTCCGCCGAACGCACCAGGATCGCCTCCATCGGGCACGACTCGGCCGCGTCGATCACCGCGTCGTCCGGCTCGACGTCCGTGCTGACCGGCGACGACGTGCCGCCGTCGAGGCGGAAGTGGGCGGGCGCGATCGACGTGCACATCCCGGTGCCCAGGCACGCGGCCCGGTCGACGCCCACGGTCCACCGGCTCATCGGCTCACCACCTCACCGGCAGCGCCTGCGGACCGCGGATCAACCGGCCCTTCTTGAACGTCACGTCGCCGTCCAGCCGCAGCAGCGGGAACCGCTTGAGCAGCGTGCCGATGGCCACCTGGAGCTCCATCCGGGCCAGCGGAGCGCCGATGCAGTGGTGCGCGCCGTGGCCGAACATGATGTGCGGGTTGTGCTCGCGGTGGAAGTCCACCTCGTGCGGGTTCTCGAACACCGACGGGTCGCGGTTCGCCGTGATGTTGTTGACGAACACCGCCTCGCCCGGCTTGATCGTCACGCCGGACAGCTCCACCTCGGCGGTCGCGATCCGGGGGAAGCCCGCGGAGCCGCCCAGCGCGGTGAACCTCAGCAGCTCCTCGATGGCGGCGGGCACCAGCGACGGGTCGGCCCGCAGCTCGCCGAGCCGGTCGGGCATGCGCAGCAGGTGGAACGCGAAGTTGCCGATCTGGTTGGCGGTGGTCTCGTGCCCCGCCACCAGCAGCGTGACGCCGAACGAGACCAGCTCCTCCTCGCTGAGCCGGTCCTCGTTGTCCCGCGCGGCGATCAGCGCGGACAGCATGTCGTCGGCAGGCTCGGCACGCTTGTGGGCGATCAGCTCGCCGATGTAGTCGCGCAACGCCTTGTTGCCCGCCTGGATCTCCTCGTGGGTGAACGCGGTGATCGCCACCGCCGCCTCCGACCAGGCGCGGAACTTCCCGCGGTCCTCGAACGGCACGCCGAGCATCTCGCAGATGATCGTGATCGGCAGCGGCATGGCCAGCGCTTCGACCAGGTCGGCGGGCGGCCCCTGCTCCTCCATGGCGTCCAGCAGGCCGTCCACGATCTCCTGGGCGCGCTCCCGCAACTGCTCGGTGCGCCGCGCCGTGAAACCCTTCGCGACCAGCTTGCGCAGCCGTGTGTGGTCCGGCGGGTCCATGCTCAGGATGTTGGTCTCGGTCGGCATCGTCGGCAGCGTGCGCGGCACGTCCGCGCCCGGTTCCATCACCGCCGCACGGCTGAACCTAGGGTCCGCCAGCACGGTCTTGACGTCCTCGTAGCGGGTCGCCAGCCACCCCTCGCCACCGTACGGCAGGCGCACCCTGGACACCGGCTCGTCCCGCTGCAGCTCGAAGTAGAGCGGATTGACCTGCAGGTGGTCGAGTTCGGCGAACGGATAGGACCTGGTCTCCATCGTCTACCCCCATGTAAGCATTCGCTTACAGCCGACAGTAGGCAGGTCGTTACGTACCGTCAACCGGAATCGGTGCGTTCCAGCAGGACGGAGGCAGCCTGGGCCACCAGAGCCGCGACCTTGGCGGGGTCGGCCTCCGCCAGGGGCTGCTTGCCGAACACGCTGCGCAGCACGCCGATGCCCACCACCCACGCCAGGACGAGGTCCGCGCGCAGCGCCGCGTCCTCCGCGTCCGTGAGGGACGACAGAGCGCGCGCGTACTCCTCCCCCAGTTGCCGCCGCACGACCTCCGCCGCCGAGTCGTGGTGCGAGGACCTCAGCACCGCGTGCAACGGGTGGTCCTCCGGTCTCGGCTTCTCGTCCATCATGCGCAGCAGCACGTTGCGCAGCAGGTGCTCGGCGGGCGAGTCCTCCAGCAGCTCGCGGCTCTGCGTGGCCAGCACGGTCGCGAACAGCGCGTCCTTGCTGCCGAAGTAGCGGAACAGCAGGGCCTGGTTCACGCCCGCCAGGCTCGCGATGTCACGCACCGTGGTGCGGTCGAACCCTCGCTCGCCGAACAGCTTCGCGGCGGCCTCCAGCAACGCCGCCTTGGTCGCGGCGGCGTTCCTGGGCCTGCTCACGACGTCGGCCGGACGTGCCCCTCGCCCCAGACCACCCACTTGGACGAGGTCAGCTCGGTCAGCCCCATGGGACCGCGGGCGTGCAGCTTCTGGGTGGAGATGCCGATCTCCGCGCCCATGCCGAACTCGCCGCCGTCGGTGAACGCGGTGGAGGCGTTGACCATGACCGCGGCCGCGTCGACGCGCGCGGTGAACCGGCGTGCGGCGTTGAGGTCGCTGGTCACGATGGCCTCGGTGTGGCCGGAACCGTGCTCGGCGATGTGCGCGATGGCCTCGTCGATCGAGCCGACCACGCGGGCGGCGATGTCCAGGGACAGGTACTCGGTGTCCCAGTCCTCGTCGGTGGCGGCTTGGACCCTGGGGTCGCGCGCGAACCGCTCGTCGCCGTGGATGGTGACGTCCTGGCCGTTGAGGGCGTCGGTGATGCGGGGCACGAACTCGTCCGCGATCGAGGCGTGCACCAGCAGGTTCTCCGCCGCGTTGCACACGCTCGTGCGGCGGGTCTTGGAGTTGAGCACGATGCGCTGCGCCATGTCGAGGTCGGCACTCGCGTCCACGTAGACGTGGACGTTGCCCACGCCGGTCTCGATGGTCGGCACGGTGGCCTGCTGCACGACGGCGTTGATCAGCCCGGCTCCGCCGCGCGGGATGACCAGGTCGACCAGGCCGCGCGCGGTGATCAGGTGGGTGACCGAGGCGCGGTCGTGGCACGGCAGCAGCTGCACGGCGTCGGCGGGCAGGCCGGCGGTCTCCAGGGCGTCGCGCAGGATCGCCACCAGCGCGGTGTTGGAGTGCTCGGCGGTGGACGAGCCGCGCAGCAGGGCCGCGTTGCCCGACTTCAGCGCCAGGCCGGCCGCGTCCACGGTGACGTTCGGGCGGGCCTCGTAGACCATGCCGACCACGCCCATCGGGACGCGGACCTGCTTGAGCTCCAGGCCGTTGGGCAGGATCGAGCCGCGCAGCACCTCGCCGATCGGGTCCGGGAGGCCGGCCACCGTCTCCAGGCCCTGGGCCACGCCCTCGACCCGCGCCTCGGTGAGCGCGAGGCGGTCCAGCAGGCCCTGGGCCAGGCCCGCGGCGCGGCCGGCTTCGAGGTCCTTGGCGTTGGCCTCCAGCACCTCGGCGGCGCGGGTGCGCAGCGCGGAGGCCATCTCGTGCAGTGCGGCGTCCTTGCTCTCCCGGGTGGCGAGGACGAGCTCGTTGGCGGCGACGCGGGCGCGCCGGGCGGCGGCGTGCACCTGTTCGCGCAGGTCATCAGTCACGTCGTCCAGCCTACGGTCACCCGGCCGTGGCTGTCGCCGAGGTTCCCGCAGAACGGACCGGTCACCACTTCGGGTGAAGCCGGCCCGAGGAGGGTCGCACAGGTGTCCGTCTTGTCGGGGGCATCTGCCACTGTGTCGGGCATGGACGACAGCGCACTGCGGGAACTGGCCGAGGAACGGCTGAGGGCTTTGGCGGGCCCTCAGGCCGTGCTGCGGGACGACCAGTGGACGGCGATCCACGCGCTGGTGTCCGAGCGGCGGCGGGCGCTGGTGGTGCAGCGCACGGGGTGGGGCAAGTCCGCCGTGTACTTCATCGCCACGGCGTTGCTGCGGTCCCTGGGCGAGGGGCCGACGGTGATCGTGTCGCCGTTGCTGGCGCTGATGCGCAACCAGGTCGACGCCGCCGCGCGGGCGGGCGTGCACGCGGCGACGATCAACTCGGCCAACACCGACGAGTGGCAGGACGTGCAGGACCGGGTGGCGTCCGGAGAGGTGGACGTGCTGCTGGTCTCGCCGGAGCGGCTGAACAACCCGGACTTCCGGGACACGGTGCTGCCGTCGCTGACCGCGTCGGCGGGGCTGCTGGTGGTGGACGAGGCGCACTGCATCTCCGACTGGGGCCACGACTTCCGGCCGGACTACCGGCGGCTGCGGACGTTGCTGACCGAGCTGCCCGCGGGCGTGCCGGTGCTGGCCACCACGGCCACGGCCAACGACCGGGTGGTGCGTGACGTGGCCGACCAGCTGGGGCTGGGCTCGGGCACCGACACGTTGGTGCTGCGGGGGCCGTTGGACCGGGAGAGCCTGCGGCTGTCGGCCGTGCGGTTGCCGACCGCCGAGGCCAGGCTGGGGTGGCTGGCCGAGCGGCTGGCGCAGCTGCCCGGCTCGGGGATCATCTACACGCTCACGGTGGCCTCGGCGGACGACGTGGCGGCGTTCCTGCGCGAACGCGGCTACGAGGTGATGGCGTACTCGGGGCGCACCGACCCGGCCGAGCGCCAGCGGGCCGAGGAGGACCTGTTGGCGAACCGGGTCAAGGCGCTGGTGGCCACGTCGGCGTTGGGCATGGGGTTCGACAAGCCGGACCTGGGGTTCGTGGTGCACCTGGGCGCACCGCCCTCCCCCATCGCCTACTACCAGCAGATCGGCCGTGCCGGGCGTGGCGTGGAGCGGGCCGAGGTGCTGTTGCTGCCCGGCCCGGAGGACAAGGACATCTGGGCGTACTTCGCGTCGCTGGCGTTCCCGCCGGAGCACGTGGTGCGGCAGGTGCTCGACGTGCTGCCGTCGGACCGAGCGATGTCGACGGCGGCGCTGGAGCCCATGGTGGAGCTGTCGCGCACCCGGCTGGAAGTGGTGCTGAAGGTGCTCGACGTGGACGGCGCCGTGCGGCGGGTGCGCGGCGGGTGGGTGTCGACGGGGCAGCCGTGGTCCTACGACGCCGAGCGGTACGAGCGGATCGAGGCGGCGCGGCGGGTGGAGCGGCAGGCGGTGCTCGACTACCTGGCCACCGACGGCTGCCGCATGGAGTTCCTGTTGCGGCAGTTGGACGACCCGCACGCGGCACCGTGCGGGCGGTGCGACAACTGCACGGGGCAGCGGCCGTCGGCGGAGGTGTCGGACGCGGCGGCGTCGGCGGCGCGGGAACGGCTGCTGCGGCCCGGTGTCGAGGTGGAGCCGCGCAAGATGTGGCCGACCGGGATGGCGGCGGCCGGGGTGTCGTTGTCCGGGAAGATCCCGCCCGGCGAGATCGCGGCGACGGGCCGGGCGCTGGGCAGGTTGACCGACATCGGGTGGGGCAACCGCTTGCGGTCGCTGTTCGCGGGGGACGACCAGGAGATCCCCGAGGACGTGTTCGCCGCGTGCGTGAAGGTGCTGTCGGCGTGGGGTTGGGCGCAACGGCCGGTGGGCGTGGTGACGGTCGGTTCGCGAACCAGGCCCGCGCTGGTGGGCAGCTTCGGTCGGCGGATCGCGGAGGTCGGCCGGCTGCCACTGCTCGGGCAGGTGTGGTTGGGCGAGGCGACCCGGCGGGCCAACAGCGCCCAGCGGTTGGCGGGCCTGGTGCGGGACACCGACGTGCCGGACCTGTCCGGCGTGGACGGACCGGTGCTGCTGGTGGACGACCAGATCGACACCGGCTGGACGGTGACGGTCGCGGCACGACTGCTGAGGCGGTCGGGCGCATCCGCAGTCCTGCCGTTCGCGCTGGCGGTGACGGCATGACGGAGGAGGTGGTACCGAGAGGGTGAGCCTGACGACGGAACGGCCGGCACTGCACCCTTCCACCGGCCGGAGTGGGACGCGGCGCGACACCAAGGGCGGGAAACCCGACCTGCGGTTCACCTCGGGCAGTGACGGCATGACGAAGGAGGTCCGACGAACACGGTGAGACCGACCACCTACCGGCCAGACCCGGACGTGGCACGGCCCCCAGGGCGGAAAGGTCCGTCCACTCGGCGGTGCTGCCGTCCTTGTTGACGCTGGCAGCGTGACTGACCAGGTGGGACGGACAGGGCGAGATCGACCACCGAGCGGCTGGTGCTACGGGCTTTCACCGCAGCCGACGCACCGGCATTCACCGACCACCGGCCGGAACGGACGTAGCGCGACAGCAAGGGCGGGCAACCCTCTTGCGCCGCGATGCTGCCGTCCGCGTCGATGGTGACGGCGCGACACCAAGAGCGGGAAGCGCCGGTCGCTCAGCGGTGCTGGTGGTGGCGGCGTGATGGGAGAGGTGGGACCGACGAGGTGAGACTGACGACAGAACGGTTGGTGTTACGGCCTTTCACCGCAGCCGACGCACCGGCGTTCGCCGAGTACCGGTCGGATCCGGCCGTGGCGCGGTACCAGGGGTGGGAAGCGCCGTTCACCTTGGCGCAGGCCGAGGAGTTCGTGCGGGACGTCGCCGAGTCCGACCCGGCCGCGCCGGGTTGGTACCAGTACGCGGTCGAGGTGGGTGGGGTGCTCGTTGGCGATGTCGGTGTCGGGCTGCACGAGAACCGGATGCAGGCTGACATCGGGTACACGTTGGCGACCGCGCACCAGGGGCGTGGGTACGCGGCGGAAGCGGTGCGGCGGGTGTTGGCCCACCTGTTCGAGGTGCGGGGGCTGCATCGGGTGTCCGCCGAGTGCGACGCTCGCAACGAGCGGTCGGCGCGGTTGTTGACCAGGGTCGGGTTCCGGCAGGAGGGGCACCGGGTGCAGAGCACGTGGCTGAAGGGAGAGTGGACGGACGACTTGCTGTTCGGGTTGCTGGCCGAGGAGTGGCGCGCGGGGAGGCCGTGACCGGACGCTGGACCCGGGCGACAAGGGCGGCGAGCGTGACAGGGTTCGGTGAACCATCTACCGGCATCCGCCGCAGTGTGGTTGTGTCCAACCCATGGCTGCCCTGGAGACGGAGACCGCGACCCAGCACCGCCTGCCCGTCCGCAAGCTGGTCGCGGCGAGCATCGGCAACGCCATCGAGTGGTACGACTGGACCATCTACGCGACGTTCTCGATCTACTTCGCCACCCAGGTCTTCCCCAAGGACAACCCGCGGCTCGCGTTGATCAACACGCTCGCGGCGTACGCGATCGCGTTCTTCTTCCGGCCGTTGGGCGGGTACCTGCTCGGGCGGTTCGCCGACCTGCGCGGGCGGCGGACGGCGATGCTGCTCACCATCATCCTGATGGCCGGCGGTTCGGTCGCCATCGGTGTGCTGCCCACCTACGCGCAGGTCGGGTGGTTGGCACCGGTCCTGTTGCTGCTGGCCCGGGTCGCGCAGGGCCTGTCGCTGGGCGGTGAGGTCTCCAACGCCTCGGCGTACCTGGCGGAGATCGCGCCGGCGAACCGGAGGGGCCGGTACTCGGCGTTCTTCTACATCTCGACCGGGGCCGCGGTGCTGGCCGCGTCGCTGCTCGGGTACGTGCTGGCCCGCACGCTCGACAAGGCCGAGCTGGCGTCGTACGGCTGGCGCATCCCGTTCCTGGTGGGCGGTGTGCTGGGGCTGGTCGGCCTGTGGATGCGGCGCAGCCTGGAGGAGACCGAGCAGTTCGAGCACAACAAGGCCAAGGCGCAGCAGCTCAAGCGCCCGCTGCTGACGACCCTGCGCGAGCACCCCAAGGCGGTCGGGCGGCTCGTGGGCTTCACCATGCTCTCGACGCTGTGCTACTACACGTTCTTCAGTGCGCTGACGCCGTTCGCGGTGGCCAAGCGCGGCGCGGACGCCGGGGACGTGTTCCTCGCCCTGTCCATCGCGACGGTCCTGTTCATCGCGTTGCAGTACCCGATGGGCGCGCTGTCGGACCGGTTCGGCCGCAAGCCGCAGTTGCTGGTCTGGTCGGCGGCGACGGCGGTGCTGGTGGTGCCGCTGTCCACGTTGATCGGGCCGGGCGTGGGCAACCTGCTGCTGGTCTTCTGCGTGGGCCTGGGCCTGTACACGGCCATGACGTCGATCGCGCCCGCCGCGATGAGCGAGCTGTTCCCGACCGAGCTGCGCGCCCTGGGCATCGGCTCCTGGTACAACCTGACCGTGGCGCTGTTCGGCGGCACCGCGCCGCTGGTGATCCAGTGGTTGCCGGGCAGCACGTTCTTCATCTACGTCGCCGTCGGCGCGGCCATCGCGTTCTTCGTGATCCTCTCGATGCCCGAGACGAAGGGCAGCGAGCTGCGCTAGTCCTCGGCGGTCAACCGGGCCAACGCCAACTGGGTCGGCGCGGCACCGCGGGACAGCTCGGTGAGCACCACGTAGGCCACATGCCCGGCCCGTGCCCCGTTCCAGCAGGGGCAGTTCCGCGGCCACCAGCGCCTTGGTCAGCCGGTGCAGCACCGCGGCGAGGTGGGCCTGTGGCTGTGGGCCGAACCCCTGCGCGAGCGGCTCGGTTCAGTGTCGGTGTGGCGTGACGACGCCGGTATCCGCGGCTTCGTCGGTCTGCCCGCGCACGTGGCGATCATGCGCAAGTACCGGGATCTCGACGTCGCCCGCACCACCACCTGGCACACCGACGACGTCGACCCGCACGTGATCTGGCGGGCGGCCGGCCGATGGCTGCGCCCAGGCGACGGGCGAGGACCGGGCGAAGGCTAGGCGCGCAACGGCACCAGGTCGTCGGCGTGCACGACCTCTCGGCGCTGCTCGGCCGGGAGGTCGCCGGTCTTGCGGCCGATCAGCGCGGGCAGCTCGGCGGCGTCGAAACCGACCACCCCGCGTGCCACCACGTGACCGGACAGGTCGACCAGCTCGACCACGTCACCGGCCTCGAACGCGCCCTCGACGCCGGTGATGCCCGCCGCCAGCAGCGAACGCCGCCGGCCCACGACCGCGGCCACCGCGCCGTCGTCCAGCACGAGCCTGCCGGACGCGTCGGCCGCGTGCCCGAGCCAGAAGCGGCGCGCGGACAGCCTCGGGCCGGTCACCGCGAACGCCGTGCCGACGTCCGCCGTGCTCAACGCCCGCGCCGCGTCCGCCGCACCCGCCAGCAGCACGGGAATGCCCGCCGACGCCGCCAGCCTGGCCGCGGCCAGCTTCGACGCCATCCCACCGGTGCCCAGCCCGGACGAGCCGACCGACCCCGCCCGCACACCGTCCACATCGGACGCGTCGGCCACCTCGGTGACGCGTCGCGCGCCCGGTTGGCGCGGATCGCCGTCGTAGAGCGCGTCGACGTCGGAGAGCAGGAACAGCGCGTCCGCGCCGACCAGGTGCGCCACCAGCGCGGCCAACCGGTCGTTGTCGCCGAACCGGATCTCCTCGGTGGCCACCGTGTCGTTCTCGTTCACCACCGGCACCGCGCCCAGCGCGAGCAACCGGGAGAACGTGCGCTGCGCGTTGCGGTAGTGCGACCGCCGCACCACGTCGTCCGCGGTCAGCAGCACCTGCCCCACCGTGAGCGAGAACCGCCCGAACGAGTTCGCGTACGCGTGCGCCAGCGCCAACTGCCCGACGCTCGCCGCCGCCTGCTGCGTGGCCAGGTCACGGGGTCGCCGCGTGACGCCCAGCGGCGCGAGGCCGGCCGCGATCGCGCCCGACGACACCAGCACCACCTGGCTGCCCGCCGCGCACCGCGCCGCGACGGCGTCCACCAGCGCGTCCAGCCGCGACCGGTCCAGCCCGCCGGCGGCGGTGGTCAGCGACGACGACCCGACCTTCACCACGACCCGGGACGCCGCGGACACCGCCTGCCGAGCCTGCGACGCCGCCACCGAACCGATCACTCGTCGTCGTCCTCTTCGAACTCGTCGTAGGAGCCGGGGATGCGGCGGGCCTTCTTCGCCGCCAAGCGCTCGGACGCGCCGACGCGGTTGTTCGGCTCCAACCGGACGTCCGTGCCGCGGCCGCTCATGGTCATCGCGATGCCCGAGGGCGTCGTCGGCTCCCAGTCGAACACCAGGTCGCCGATGGTGACCTGGCAGCCGGCTTCCGCGCCCATCTTGACCAGCGCGTCCTCGACACCGAGGCGGGCCAGGCGGTCGGCCAGGTAGCCGACGGCCTCGTCGTTGCTGAAGTCGGTCTGCCGGATCCACCGCTCGGGCCGCTCGCCGCGCACGATGAAGCCGCCCTCGGACTGCGGGTCCTCCACCACGGTGAAGCCCTGGTCGTCCACGGCCCTGGGCCGCAGCACGATCCGGGTCGACTCCTGCTTCGGCTTCGCCGCGCGGTACTCCTCCACCACGCGCGCCAACGCGAACGTCAGCTCGCGCAGGCCCTCGCGGCTGGCCGTGGACACCTCGAACACCGGCAGGCCGCGCGCCTCGATGTCCGGGCGCACCAGCTCGGCCAGGTCGCGCGCCTCCGGAATGTCGATCTTGTTCAGCACCACCACGCGGGGCCGTTCGGCCAGGTCGTCGGCCAGGGAGGGGGTGTACTTCGCCAGCTCCTCCTCCAGCGCGTCGATGTCCGACAGCGGGTCGCGGCCCGGCTCGTACGTGGCGCAGTCCACGACGTGCACCAGCACCGCGCAGCGCTCGATGTGCCGCAGGAAGTCCAGGCCGAGGCCCTTGCCCTCCGAGGCGCCGGGGATCAGGCCGGGCACGTCGGCCATGGTGAAGATCGTCTCGCCGCCGGTGATCACGCCCAGGTTCGGCACCAGCGTGGTGAACGGGTAGTCGGCGATCTTCGGCTTGGCCGCGGACAGCACCGAGATCAGCGACGACTTGCCCGCCGACGGGAAGCCCAGCAGGCCGACGTCGGCGACGGACTTCAGCTCCAGCACGAGGTCGTGCTGCTCGCCCGGCTCGCCCAGCAGGGCGAACCCGGGCGCCTTGCGGGCCTTGGACGCCAGCGAGGCGTTGCCGAGGCCGCCACGGCCGCCCTGGGCCGCGATCAGCCGGGTGCCCTCGCCGACGAGGTCCGCGAGCACCTCGCCGTCGGGCGTCATCACGACCGTGCCGTCGGGCACGCGCAGTTCGAGGTCCGCGCCGTTCGCGCCGTCGCGGTTGCCGCCCTGGCCGCCCTTGCCGTTGCCGGCGGAGGCGTTGGGGCGGAAGTGGAAGTCGAGCAGCGTGTGGACCTGCGAGTCGACCACGAGCACGACGTCGCCGCCCTTGCCGCCGTTGCCCCCGTCCGGGCCGCCGAGCGGCTTGAACTTCTCGCGGTGCACGGAGGCGACCCCGTTGCCCCCGTCACCTGCCGCGACGTGGATGACGACCCGGTCGACAAAGCGGGACACGGGATTTCCTCTCTAGCAGAAGCGACGAGGGGCGGGAACCGGATTGCACCGGCCCCGCCCCTCGTCGTCAGGTCGATCCGTCTCGCTCGAACTGCTCAGGCAGCAGCCTCGACCGGGACGATGTTCACGGTCTTGCGACCGCGCTTGGTGCCGAACTCGACCGCACCGGGCGCCAACGCGAACAGCGTGTCGTCCTTGCCGCGGCCGACGTTGACGCCGGGGTGGAACTTGGTGCCGCGCTGGCGGATCAGGATCTCGCCGGCCTTGACGACCTGACCGCCGAACCGCTTGACCCCCAGGTACTGGGGGTTCGAGTCACGGCCGTTGCGGGAGCTGGACGCACCCTTCTTGTGTGCCATGGCTAGTCAGATCCTCACTTACCGGTGATGCCGGTGACCTCGACGCGGGTCAGCTTCTGGCGGTGACCCTGGCGCTTGTGGTAGCCGGTCTTGTTCTTGAACTTGTGGATGCGGATCTTGGGGCCCTTGGTCTGCTCGACGACCTTGCCGGTCACCGAGAACTTCGCCAGGGCGTCCGCCGCGGAGGTGACGTCATCGCCGTCCACAACGAGGAGCGGCGCCGCGAAGGTGATCTCGGTGTCCGGCTCGCCTTCGAGCTTCTCGACCTCGATGACGTCGCCGACAGCCACCTTGTACTGCTTGCCGCCGGTCTTGACGATCGCGTACATCGGGACGGAAGTCTCCTGCTACTCGACGGGACGGGATCGCGCGCGCCTCGGCCGCACTGGCTGGCGAGCTGGGCTTCACGCGACTGGGCCCACCGGACGGCGGGCCGTGTATCAGGTTACGTGGCGGTGCACGGCGTGGTCAAACCGGGGTCGGCGAACCCCGTTCGCCCTGGTCAGGACCACACCGCAGGCGGGCGCGCACACGCCGAACCGCTGCTCGGCCAGGCCGGGCAGCGGTTCGGCGCGCGGTGCTCTCGTCAGCTCTCCTTGACCGCGCCCAGGGGCGGGCCGGCGGGCCTGGAGGCGGCGCGGCGGGCCGTGCGGCGACGCGTGGTCACCACCGGCGGGGTGGGCTGGCCGTTGAGCGGCTGGTCGGCCGAGGGCTCGGGCCGCGCCGGCCGGGTCGGTTCGACCTGGGCGGGCGGCTGGGGCTCCGGCTGGACGGGCTGCGCCGTCGGCGCGGCCGTGGGCTCCGCCTCGGTGGTGGGCTCGGCGGTCCGGGCCACCGGGGTGATCCGGCCGGTCTTGACCGGCGCGGTCGACGGCGCCGGCTCGGCGGCCGGGGCAGCGGCGGGCTCGACGGTCGCGGCCGCCGGGGCGATCCGACCCGTCTTGACCGGCGCGGGCTCGGCGGTCTCGACCGGCGGAGCGATCCGACCGGTCTCGACCGGCGCGGGCTCGGCGACGGCCGCGGCAGGGCTCGTCGTGGCGGGCTCGGCGGTCCCGGCCGCCCGGGTGACCCGACGCGTCCTGGCCGGCGAGGCCACCGGTGCGGGCTCGGCGGCCGTGTCCGCGACCGGCTCGGCTGCGACCGGCTCGGCCGGGGCAACGGGAGTCGAGGCGGCAGGGGCCGGGGCGGGCTCGTCGCCGTGCTTGACCACGGCACCGGCTTCGCGGCGGGCCCGGCGGCGTTGGCGGCGGTCGCGCTTCGGGGTCTCCGGCGCGGCTTCCTCCTCCACCACGGCGGCCACGGGATCTTCCGAGGTCGGCTGCTCGGCGATCGCCTCCGGCTCCTCGGTCGGCTCCACGGTCTGCTCGGCCACCGGCTCGGGGGCCTCCGCGTGCTTCGCGCGGCGCGACTTGCGGCCACCGCCCTGCTGCTGCTGCTGCTGTTGCTGCTGGCCACCGCCGTTGCCGCTGCCGTTGCCGTTGCCGTGCGCGTGCATCGGCTCGGTCGTCACGACCAGGCCACGCCCGCGGCAGTGCTCGCAGGTGGTGGAGAACGCCTCCAGCAGGCCCGTGCCGACCCGCTTGCGGGTCATCTGCACCAGGCCCAGCGACGTCACCTCCGCCACCTGGTGGCGGGTGCGGTCGCGGCCGAGGCACTCGGTCAACCGGCGCAGCACCAGGTCGCGGTTCGACTCCAGCACCATGTCGATGAAGTCGATGACGATGATGCCGCCGATGTCGCGCAACCTGAGCTGGCGGACGATCTCCTCGGCCGCCTCCAGGTTGTTCCGGGTCACCGTCTCCTCGAGGTTTCCACCCGATCCGGTGAACTTGCCGGTGTTGACGTCGATGACCGTCATCGCCTCGGTGCGGTCGATGACCAGGTAGCCGCCCGACGGCAGCCAGACCTTGCGGTCCAGCGCCTTGAGCAGCTGCTCGTCGATGCGGTACTCGGTGAACGCGTCGCTGTTGCCCACGTGCTTGCGCAACCGTTCCTGCAGGTCCGGCGCGACGTGCCGCACGTAGCCGTCGATGGTCTCCCACGCGTCCGAGCCCTGGACGACGAGCGCCGAGAAGTCCTCGGTGAACAGGTCGCGCACGACCTTCACCAGCAGGTCCGGCTCTTCGTACAGCAGCTGGGGCGCCTGGGCCTTGGGCGTGTCGGCCTTGTCCTTGATGACCTGCCACTGCGCTTGCAGGCGGGTCACGTCGCGGGCCAGCTCCTCCTCGGCGATGCCCTCCGAGGCGGTGCGGATGATGACGCCCGCGTCCTCGGGGACGACGCGCTTGAGGATGTCCTTGAGGCGCTTGCGCTCGTTGTCGGGCAGCTTGCGGCTGATGCCGGTCGCGCCGCCGCCGGGCACGTACACCAGGAAGCGGCCGGGCAGGCTGATCTGGGTGGTCAACCGGGCGCCCTTGTGGCCGACCGGGTCCTTGGTGACCTGCACCAGGACGCTGTCGCCGGTCGACAGGGCCTGCTCGATCTTGCGGGCCTTGCCCTCCAGGCCGGCCGCGTCCCAGTCGACCTCGCCCGCGTACAGCACCGCGTTGCGGCCGCGACCGATGTCGATGAACGCCGCCTCCATCGAGGGCAGCACGTTCTGCACCCGACCGAGGTAGACGTTGCCGACCAGCGAACCGCTGCCCGACGAGGTCACGAAGTGCTCGACCAGGACGCCGTCCTCGAGCACGCCGATCTGCGTGCGGTCGCCGCGCTCGCGCACCACCATCGTGCGCTCCACGGCCTCGCGGCGGGCCAGGAACTCGGCCTCCGACAGCACGGGGGCACGGCGGCGACCGGCCTCGCGGCCGTCCCGGCGGCGCTGGCGCTTGGCCTCCAGCCGGGTCGACCCGCGGACGCTGCGCACCTCGCTCTGCGCGGCCTCGGAGTCGGCCTTGTCGTCCCGGGCGTCGCGGGCGGGCTCGCGGACGTGCACGACCGTGTTCGGCGGGTCGTCCTCGCTCGGCGCGGCCTCTTCCTCGGCGCCGGTCTTGCGCCGGCGGCGACGCCGACGGCGGCGGCTGCCCGCGCCCTCCTCGTCGGCCGACGGCTCGTCGGCGGCCTCGGCCTCGGACTCGGCTTCGGCGACCTCGGCCTCCTCCTCGCCGTGCTCGTCCTCGCCGTTGTCCTCGCCGACGCCCTTGCCGCGACCGCGGCCACGCCGACCACGACGGCGGCGGCGGCGGCCTTCGCCCTCGTCGCCGGCGTCGTCGGCGGCTGCGTGCTCGTCGGTCTCGTCCTCGTTGTCGTCGAGGTCGTCGTCCCGGCTGACCGGGACGTCCTTGACCACCGGGGTCGGCGGCAGGAACACCGCGGACGGCGGCGCGAACAGCGGCACCAGCGGCGCGACCTCGCGGGCCACCGCCACCGGTTCCTCGGTCTGCTCGTCCACCTCGCCGGTGACGATGTCGTCCCAGCCCAGCAGGCTCTCGGCGACCTTGAGCGCGAGGTCTCGGCTCACGCTCGACTGCGCGCCCTTCACCGTCTCGCCCAGGTCGGCGAGGGCGGCCACCACGTCCTTGCTGCTCGCGCCGAGCAGCTTGGCCAGCGCGTGCACCCGCAGCTTGGCGGGCAGATCCGCCAGGTCCGGGTGTCCGGGTGTGGCGCTACCCCCGCCGGCGGGGCCGGCAGGCTTTTCCGTGTTCGACAATGCAGCTCCTCCGCCCCCGGGCGCGTCGGAATCGACGCGGCCGCGCAGGGGCCTCTCTTGTCCACTCACCGCCGCGGCTGGCGGCGGGAATCCTTGCCTCGCGCTGTGGCGCCCACCCGTGGGGCACGCGGCACAGCAGGTCCCATAACTGCTTCGACGACGCCGTCAGCGCCGCGCCGATCACCGCCCGGTCAGACCTCCGCCGCCCTGTCCAGGGCAAGCGGGTCGACCAGGCCGCCTTCATCGTCCAGCCGCCCCTGCGCCATCCGGGTCGCCTTCGCGGGGACCGGCGGAACCAGGTCGGCGACGACTCGGAGCGCGCTCAGCACGTCGTCGGGTCTCACGGTAGGTGTTGTCTGCCGTACGACCGTCATGAGTATCCCACACGGCTGTGACAAATCTCGTGCATCGTGTCCCGCATCGCTCGAATGCGCGTCCGCGGGAGCCCCGACCTCGGCCGACACGATCGCCGGCCGCACGTCCACGATCTTCTTCCCATCCTTGGTCAGCCGCTCGACCTGCACGGATTCCGACGCCATCAGCGCGGCCACGGCTTCGGTCAGTTCTTCGGGCGACACGCCGGGCAGCTCCACCCGCCACGCGCTCGCCTCGATCCGCTCGGGCAGCGCGCCGCCGGCCGACTGGACGACCTCCAGCACGTCGAGGCCGGGCGGCAGCACGGCGTCCAGCGCGGTCCGCAGCGCTTCGGGGTCGACCGGGTCGACGACGGACACCTCGACGTACTCGGCCTCGCTCGCCACGCCGGTGGGCGCCGCGCCCACCCATGACACCTTCGGGTGAGGATTGAAGCCCTGGGAATAAGCCATGGGTACGCCCGCACGACGCAGCGCGCGCTCGAAGGTGCGGGCGATGTCACGGTGTGACGTGAACCGCAGCCGACCGCGTTTGGCGTAGCGCAGTCGCAGCTTCTGCACGGGTGCGGCCGACGGGTTGGGCTGCTGCTGGCGGCTCAGTGCTACTCCCCTTGGGTGCGGGTGGCCCGCCACGGGGATGAGCACCCCAACGGTCCACGCTCCTACTCCACGAGGACGGTACCTTGGACCTGTTCGGCACCGTTGCGCTTGTCTGCTCCGCCCCGTCTGGCTACGGTCCGGCAGCAGCAGTCCGATCGACGGTTCGCCGGAAGTCGGACCGACGGCTCCCCCGTCACCGGTCCAGCCCTGGAGGTCCCCCGTGCCTCTGCACCGCCGCGTCCAAGCGGTCGCGGTCAGCGCGGCCCTGCTCGCGACCGGGTGCTTCTCGGCGACCTCGGCCGCGGCCGAGCCCGAGCAGCCCGCGACCGCGGTCGACTGCGTCCAACCCGGCCCCACGCTGCGCTACCTGGTCGTGTTCACCCCGGGCACCAGCGCGCCGCTGGCCGACGCGCAGATCGCCGCCGCGTGCGGCACGACCGCCCACTACTACCCCGAGATCGCCGTGGCCGTGGCCGTCTCGCCGGACCCCCGGTTCGGCCGGCGCATCGGCCCGGACCGGGCCTACAGCGCGCAGGCCGACGGCCTGTCCAGGCGCAACGGCGCGCCGGCCCGGCAGACGAAGAAGGACGACGAGGTCACCGGGGCGCGCGCCGCGGGCGGCACGGCGGACCGCACGGCCGAGCAGTGGGACATGGACCTGATCCGGGCGGCCGAGGCGCACGCGATCAGCAAGGGCAGCCGGGACGTGGTGGTCGGCGTGCTCGACTCGGGCATCGACCCGACGCACCCCGACCTGGTCGGCGCGCTGGACCCGGCGCTGTCCGCCGGCTGCACGACCGGGGTGGCCGACCCGTCGCCCGCGGCGTGGGCGCCGACGACGTCCGGCCACGGCACGCACGTGGCGGGCACCATCGCGGCGGCCGACGACGGCATGGGCACGACGGGCGTGGCGCCGGGCGTGCGGATCGCGTCGGTGAAGGTCGTGGACGACGCCGGGTTCATCTACCCCGAGTACGCGGTGTGCGGGTTCATGTGGGCCGCCGAACGGGGCATGACCATCACCAACAACAGCTACTTCATCGACCCGTGGGTGTTCACCTGCCAGGACGAGCAGGGCCAGTCGGTGGTCTACGAGGCGGTGCGGCGGGCGGTCGAGCACGCGTCCGGGCGCGGTGTGCTGACGGTGGCGGCGACGGGCAACGCGGCGGCCGACCTGACCAAGCCGGGCCGTGACGCGATGAGCCCGACCAACGCCGCGCCGGAGGACGTCAAGCCGCGGCCGGTGGACAACACGTGCCTGGTGCTGCCGGCGCAGCTGCGCAACGTGGTGGCCGTGTCGTCGGTGGGCGCGGACAAGGTGAAGGCCGGGTACAGCTCCTACGGGCTGGGCGCGGTGGACGTGACCGCGCCGGGCGGCGACCGCAGGCAGTCGCCCGACGACGGGCAGGGTGGCTGCGTGCTGTCGACCGTGCCGGCGGCCGGGTACGACTACTCGTGCGGCACGTCGATGGCCGCGCCGCACGTCAGCGGGGTGGCGGCGCTGCTGGCGTCCGCGCACCCCGGCGCGTCCGCGCTGGACCTGTCGAAGATGCTCAACGCGCGGGCGGAGCGGCTGCCGTGCCCGGCGGACTACGACCTCAACGGCACGGGCGTGCAGGACGCGTTCTGCACGGGCCACTCGGAGTACAACGGCTTCTACGGCCACGGCCTGGTCGACGCGCTGGCCGCGGTGCGGGACTAGGTCGGCGGCCTGCCACGCGGGGAGGCCGCCAGTGCGCCGTCAGCGCCGGTGAAGAGGGTCCCGCGTCCACACCGCCATCAACGTCTGGCTGCGCGACCCGGAAAACACGAGCCGTGGTGGGCCGGCTTGACCAACCTCGCCACCATGGCGGCTTTCGACCCCGAGTCGGACCTCGGTGACGACCTCGCGTCCCCTTTGTTGATCAACTCGCCGGTGACGTTGTTCTGAACGCGACCTCCACCGCGACATGGCCGTCGCACTCGGGTTCCCGACTACCACGGCTCCAGCTTCGACTCCTTCAACGACTGCGTGCGGGACGTGGTGAACCAGGACTACGGCTGGGCACCGAACACGTCCGGCTCAGATCACGCTCGACACCCTGGCCGACCACTCCCGCAGCGCCGCCCTCTTCGGCCGCCGCCTCCTGTGCCTGGTGCAGAGCGACGATCCGGACATCCGGTTCGCGCCCGTCGGCGCCACACCGGTGACGTGGAACGACGCCGAGTGGCTGGACTCCGAGCGTCGCCCGACCGAGGACTGATGCTCCACCTGCACCGCGGACACGTGCGGCCGCTCGCGTCTGCCCGATGCGCGCGCTCTGGTCGACGTCGCCGAGGCCCGTCCCTGAGCCGTCAGCCCTTGGTCAACGTCGGGTTGCGCACCGGCGAGCCCTTGCCGACCGGGGAGATCGGCAGCAGCGTCCGACCGGTCGGCCCGACCTCGATGTCGGTGCCCATGGCCGGGCACACGCCGCAGTCGAAGCACGGCGTCCAGCGGCAGTCGTCCTGCTCGCGCTCGTCCAGCGCGTCCTGCCAGTCCGCCCAGAGCCACTCCTTGTCCAAGCCCGAGTCCAGGTGGTCCCAGGGCAGGACTTCCAGCTCCTCGCGCTCCCGCGTGGTGAACCAGGCCAGGTCCACGCCCAACGGGGTCAGCTCCGCCTCGGCCGCCCGGACCCAGCGGTCGTAGGAGAAGTGCTCGGACCAGCCGTCGAACCGGCCGCCCTCGCGCCACACCCGCTCGATGACCCTGCCGATGCGCCGGTCGCCGCGCGAGAGCAGCCCTTCGATCAGGGACGGCTTGCCGTCGTGGTAGCGCATGCCGATGTTGCGGCCCAGCGCGCGGTCGGAGTTCACCGCGTCACGCAGCTTCTTCAACCGGTCGTCCACCGTGTCCGGGTCGCACTGCGCGGCCCACTGGAACGGGGTGTGCGGCTTGGGCACGAACCCGCCGATGGAGATCGTGCAGCGGATGTCCTTGCGGCCGGAGACCTCGCGGCCCGCGCGGATGACGTTCTTGGCCATCTCGGCGATCTGCAGCACGTCGTCGTCGGTCTCGGTGGGCAGGCCGCACATGAAGTACAGCTTCACCTGCCGCCAGCCCGCGCTGAACGCCGCGCTGACCGTGCGGATGAGGTCGTCCTCCGACACCATCTTGTTGATCACGCGGCGGAGGCGTTCGCTGCCGCCCTCCGGGGCGAACGTGAGGCCCGAGCGGCGGCCGTTGCGGGACAGCTCGTTGGCCAGGTCGATGTTGAACGCGTCCACCCGGGTCGACGGCAGCGACAGGCTGGTGTTCGTGCCCTCGTAGCGGTCGGCGAGGCCCTTGGTGATCTCGGCGATCTCCGAGTGGTCCGCGCTGGACAGCGACAGCAGGCCGACCTCCTCGAACCCGGTCGCCTCCAGGCCGCGCTGCACCATCGCGCCGATGCCCTCGATGGACCGCTCGCGCACCGGGCGGGTGATCATGCCCGCCTGGCAGAACCGGCAGCCGCGCGTGCAGCCGCGGAAGATCTCCACGCTCATCCGCTCGTGCACGCTCTCCGCGAGCGGCACCAGCGGCTGCTTCGGGTACGGCCACGCGTCGAGGTCCATCGTGGTCCGCTTGAACACCCGGTACGGCACCCGCTCGCGGTTGGGCACCACGCGCTGGATGCGGCCGTCGGGCAGGTACTCCACGTCGTAGAACCGGGGCACGTACACGCCGCCGGTCTCGGCGAGCCTGGTCAGGATCTCGTCACGCCCGCCGGGGCGGCCCTCGGCCTTCCACGCGCGGACGAGGTCGGTGATCTCCAGGACGGCTTCCTCGCCGTCACCGAGGACGGCCGCGTCCACGAACGGCGAGATCGGCTCCGGGTTGAACGCCGCGTGCCCGCCCGCCACCACGATCGGGTGGTCATCGGTGCGGTCGGCGGCGTGGATCGGGATGCCGGCCAGGTCGAGCGCGTTGAGCAGGTTCGTGTAGCCCAGCTCGGTCGCGAAGCTCACGCCGAGCAGGTCGAACGCGCCGACCGGCCGGTGCGAGTCCACGGTGAACTGCGGCACGCCGTGCTCGCGCATCAGCCGCTCGAGGTCGGGCCACACCGCGTAGGTCCGCTCGGCCAGCACGTCCGGCTGCTCGTTGAGGACCTCGTAGAGGATCATGACGCCCTGGTTGGGCAGCCCGACCTCGTAGGCGTCCGGGTACATCAGCGCCCACCGCACCGCGGCGGCGTCCCAGTCCTTGACGGTGGCGTTGAGTTCCCCGCCGACGTACTGCACCGGCTTGGACACCCTCGGCAGCAGGGGTTCCAGGGCGGGGAAAACCGACTCGACACTCACGTCGACCAGGGTAACGGGAGTGCCTACGGGCATCAGAACAGCGGTCCGGTGATGGTGAGGCCCAGTTCGGAGCCGGGGCCCGCGTACAGGCCGAAGAACATCAACGCGCCGCCCGCCAGGGCCAAGTCCTTGTTGAACTGGATCATCTCCATCTGCCTGGCCTGCGGGTCGGTCTCCTTCCAGAAGTTGTGCATGAGGAACGCCGTGGGCAGCAGGAACAGCACCAGCAGCAGCGCGCCGAGATCCGCCCACACACCCAGGAGCAGCATCAACCCGCCGATGGCCATCAGCACACCGCTGCCGAACGTGGCGGCCTTGGCCGACGGGACGCCCTTGGACGCCGCGTAACCGGCCATCGCCGCCGTCTGCGTGAGGTGCCCCATCGCCGAGCCGAAGAACAGGAGCACGAACAGGATGCGGCCGATGAGTGCGATGACGTCCATGACGACCTCCGGTGCTCGGGGTCCGTCCAGTGTTGGACCAGGTCAGGTCAGCAGCAACTTGCCGAGCCTGCGCGCGGCGACCACCACCCCGACGACCGCCATCACGGCGAAGTACGCGACGTGCGCCAACGCGCCCCAGCCGACGTACCCCGTGGTCAGCGCCCTCATCAGCTCGATCGCGTGGTACAGCGGCGTCCACTGCACCACGGCCTGCAACCAGCCCGGGTAGACCGACAGCGGGTAGAACGTGGTCGAGAACAGGAACAGCGGCATCACGGCCAGTTGCACCAGGTCGAAGTCGTGCCACGAGCGCATGAACGTGGCCGCGGCCATGCCCACCGCCGCGAACGCCAGCGCGACCAGCAGGCAGGCGGGCAGGGCGAGCAGCGCCCACGGCGAGCCGACCAGCCCGAACCCGAGCATGACCACGATGAAGCCCGCCGAGTAAAGGCCGCCGCGGATCAGGCACCACGTGGCCTCCCCCACGGCGATGTCGACCGGGCCGAGCGGGGTGGCCAGCACGGCGTCGTAGGTCTTGGCGTACTTGAACTTGAAGAACAAGTTGAACGTCGCCTCGAACACCGCGCCGTTCATCGCCGAGGCGGCCAGCAGCGCGGGCGCGACGAACGCGGCGTACGACATGGGACCGGCGGGGCCCTCGACGGTGGTGACGAGCTGCCCCAGGCCGTAGCCGAGCGAGAACAGGAAGAACAGCGGCTCGAAGAAGCCGGAGAGCACCGACATCCAGGCCCGGGTGCTGACCAGGTACGACCGTTCGACCAGGACGTGCGCGCGGCCCGCGTACAGGCCCGGCGGGACCAGCCGCAGCAGCAGGCCCGCGCCGGTGCGCGAGGCGAACGGCCTGCTCGGCGCGGCCACGTCGGCGGTGGAGGTCTCGTTGGTCATACGGCCAGCCTCCGGCGGAAGTAGCGGCGGCCCAGGACCACGCCGAGCGCGACCAGGGCGGACAGGTAGGCGACGTGGCCCAGGGCGGGCAGCAGGCGCAGGGTGCCGAACGTCGCGCCGCGGGCCAGCTCGATGCCGTGCCAGACCGGGGTGAGCCAGGCCAGCGGGTGCACCCAGCCGGGCAGTTGGCTCAACGGGAAGAACCCGCCGGTGAACAGGGTCATCGGCATCACCAGGAAGCGGAAGACCGCGTTGAACGAGTCCGGCTTCTCCCTGGTGGCGGCGAAGGCGACCACGGGCGCGCTGAACGCCATGCCCGCCAGCGTGGCGAACGGCACGGCCAGCACCGCCGACGGGCTGGTGATCGCCCCCAGGGCCGCGGCGATGGCGAGGAACACCGCGGTGCCCGACGCCAGGCGCAACGCGATCCACAGCAACTGGCCGTGCAGCACCTGCGCCGGCGTGACCGGGGTGGACACCATCGCCAGGTACGTGCGCTGCCACTTGAACGACGAGAACACCGCCCACGTCGACTCGAAGACGGCGTTCTGCACGGCGGTGATGACCAGCAGCGCCGGTGCCAGGTACACCAGGTACGGGTGGCCGCCGGTGGCCGCGCCCTCGCGCACCTGCGAGCCGAACCCGACGCCCATGGCCAGCAGGAACAGCACGGGTTGCAGGAAGTTCGAGATCACCGTGGCCCGCCAGTTGCGGCGGTACCAGGTCCACTGGTGCTCCACGGCGATCAGCGCGGCCCGCCACGGGCCCAGGACGTGCGCGTCCACCTCAGTCCACCAACGTCCGGCCGGTCAGGCGCAGGAACACGTCCTCCAACGTGCTGCGGCGCACCAGGCTGGACACCGGCCGCACGCCCCGCGCGTGCGCCGCCGCCAGCGCCGCCTCGCCGTCGGGGGTGTAGAGCAGCACCCGGTCGGGCAGCACCTCGACCCGTTCGGCCAGGTCGCGCACCTGGTCGCCGCTCTGCTCACCCGGTGGGAACCGCAGCTCCAGCACCTCCCTCGTCGAGTAGCGGCGGATCAGCTCCGACGGCGAGCCCTCGGCCGCGATCCGGCCGCCGTCCATCACCACCAGCCGGTCGCACAACTGCTCGGCCTCGTCCATGTAGTGCGTGGTGATGATCAGCGTGACGCCGGACTGCTTGAGCCGGAACAACCGGTCCCACAGCAGGTGGCGGGCCTGCGGATCCAGTCCCGTGGTCGGTTCGTCGAGCAGCAGCAGGTCGGGGTCGTTGACCAGGGAGCGGGCGATGGTGAGCCGCCGCTTCATGCCGCCCGACAGGGGCTCCACCTCGGCGTCGGCGCGGTCGCTGAGCTGGGCGAACTCCATCAGCTCGACGGCCTTCTCCCGCACCGCCGACCGGGACAGGCCGAAGTAGCGGCCGTAGACCTGGAGGTTCTGCCGGACGGTCAGCTCGGTGTCGAGGTTGTCCTGCTGCGGCACCACGCCGATGCGGGAGCGGATCCGCGGGCCGTCGGTGTCCGGGTCCAGGCCCAGCACGCGCAGCTCGCCGCCCGTGCGCGGGGACACGCACGACACCATCCGCATGGTCGAGGACTTGCCCGCGCCGTTGGGGCCCAGGAAGCCGAACGCCTCGCCCTTGCTCACCTCCACGTCGATGCCCCGGACGGCTTCGAAGGAGCCGAAGCGCTTGGTCAGGCCCCTGGCGTGGACGAGGGTGGAGGTCACGTTCGTCACGTTAGCGGCGAGGTCCGACATTCTCGGAACCGTTTTAGGGTGGCGCGGTGGAGATCGACCTGAGCTGGCCCACCGAGGCCGACGAACGCCTCCGGGCCGAGGTGCACGAGGTGCTGCACGCCGTGGTGGCCGCCGGCGGCGCGATCGGCTGGAAGGCCCCGCCGGGGCGCGCCGAGACCGACGCGTGGCTGGACGGCGTGCTCGCGTCGCCCCGTGACGGTGCGCTCGTCGTGGCGCGCGTGGACGGCGTGCTGCGCGGCACGGCGACGTGGAAGCGGTCCGAGAGCGAGGTCTTCGAGCACATGGCCGAGGTGCGGCGGGTGACCGCGCACCCGGCCGCCCGCGGCCTGGGGCTGGGCGCGCGGCTGGTGGGCGCGGTGATCGAGCACGCCCGCGCGGCCGGGTTGGAGATGCTGACGCTCGGCGTGCGCGGCAACAACCACGGCGCGATCCAGCTGTACGAGAGCCTGGGCTTCCGCGAGTGGGGCCGCCTGCCGAACGTGATCGCGGTGGGCGACTTCCGGTTCGACGACGTGCGCATGTACCTGCCGTTGGGCCACCGCGAGGGCGTCGTGCTGCACGGCTCCGCGCCGGGAGGTCTGGGCTCGTCGCCCGCGCGCCCTTCTCTCAGCCGGAGCTAGGACGTCAGGTCAGGGTGGTCTGGGCCCAGCCCGACGTGCCGCCGAGAGCTGCCGCGGCCTTGCCGACGTCACCGGTCGCCACGGACTGGCCCACCACGGCGTCGTAGCCCTCCAAGCCGCTCTCGTGCTCGACCACCCGGGCGACCCGGTAGGCCCGCGTCATGATCGGCAGCGCCGCCGGTCCCGGGTAGCGGTAGGTGATGTCGATGGAGGCCGACTCGCCGTCGTAGTCGAGCATCAGGCTGCCGGCGGGTCCGTACCAGCAGAGGTTCAGGCTGTAGCGGAACTCTTCGAGCTCGACGCGGTCGGCGTCCTCCGACACCCGCCGCGTGATCCGGTCCCAGGCCGCGCGGTGGTCGGCCGTGAGGTTCATGGGCGTCGGCTCGGCGTCCGCGTCGTAGGCGGCGTTGAGCTCGTCCAACGTCTCCAGGAACGTCCGGCCCGGGCGGACCCGTTGGAACAGGATCGTGTAGGTCACCGCCCGAAGACTACGGCCCGGACCTCGTGAGGCCCGGGCCGCGGCGGTTCACGCCTCGTCAGAGGTTCGGGAACCAGAGCTTGATCTCGCGCTCGGCCGACTCCGGCGAGTCCGAGCCGTGGACCAGGTTGAACTGGACCTCCAGGCCGAAGTCGCCGCGGATCGTGCCGGGCGTGGCCTTCTCGACCGGGTCGGTGCCGCCGGCCAACTGGCGGAACGCCGAGATCGCCCGCGTGCCCTCGACCACCATCGCGACCAGCGGGCCGCCGGTGATGAACTCGACCAGGTCGGCGAAGAACGGCTTGCCGTCGTGCTCGGCGTAGTGCTGCTCGGCGGTCGCGCGGTCCACGGTGCGCAGTTCCAGCGCGGCCAGGTGCAGGCCCTTGCGCTCGATGCGGGAGATGACCTCGCCGACCAGGCCGCGGCTGACGCCGTCGGGCTTGACCAGGACCAGGGTGCGCTCGCTCACGGCGGTCAGTACTCCTTCGTACGGGATTGTGCAACTCGGTAAAGGGTAGCCGGAGCTGCGATAGTGCCGGCCGTGGCCACCGAGAAACCCCACCTGGGGAGCACCCTCACCGGCGCCGCGGTGCTGTTCGTCCTGCTGCGGCTGCTCGCCGTGTCGCACTATGACTGGCACACGGCGTTCGCGCTGCTGCACACGTTGGACTTGGAGGACGCGCCGGGACTGTTCCTGGGGACGTTCATGGCGGACGCGTGGATCAGCAGTGTGCTGTTGGTCGTGATGGTGCCGTTGACCGTGTTCTACGCGGTCGGGAGGCGGTCGCGGGCGGCGCCGCTGGCGGTGGCGGTGTTGCTGGCGTTCCTGGTGGCGCACGTGCTCTCGTACCACCGGTGGTGGGTGCCGGTCGGCGCGCTGGTGCTCACGGTGCTGTTGGTGTTCGTGGAGCGGATGCGGCGGTTGCACGCTCAGATGGACTTCGTGCTGCGCCGGTTCGGGTACGTGGTGGGCGCGGTGGCGTTGGTGGTGGCGGCGGTCGTGGGCACGCCGTGGGTGCCGTTGGAGCGGATCGAGGTCGGGGACGACGCGGTCGAGGCCTACGTGATGGAGACCAGCCCCGGGTTCCTGAAAGTGCTCGGCGCGCAGGAGCGGGGGTTCCGCATCCTGCGCGCCGAGGACGTCCGGTCACGCGTCGAGCTGGCCGACCACTAGCGGGTCAGGACCACCACCGAGCGGGCCGGTGTGGTGATCGAGCCGTTGGCGATGGTGGCCTTGTCCGCGGTCAGGGTGTGGTTCTGCCAGGTGCCGGGGACGGTGACCGATTTCGCCGTCGGGTACGGGTTGATGATCACCAGCAGGCCGTTCAGGGTCGGATCGGTGTCCGGGCCCGCGGTGTCGTCCAGCAGGGCGGCGACCACGCCCGGTTCGGTGGCTGGGAACGACAGCTTCTGCTGCACGAGTGCCGCGTCGTTGAGCGTGAACAGCGGCGAGGAGGCACGGATGCGGAGCAGTTCGAGGGTGTTGTCGACGGCCGTGCGCATGTCCGCCGACGACGGCTTCAACGAACCGCTGGCCAACAAGGCAGCGGCGTAGGGCCACTTGTCCTCGTTGTCCGCCGCCGGCGGCAGGCCGCGGCCGAAGCCGTTGTCCCGCAACGACGGGTCGTAGCGGTTGAACCAGTCGCCGGAGTCGTAGCTGTTGCGGTCCAAGGACTTCGACCTCAGGAACTCCGCGCCCGCGTGCAGGAACGGTTGGCCCTGGCCCAGCAGCACCGGGGCCAGGGCGACCTTCTGCATCCGCACCCGGTCCGCCATGGACGTGCCGACGGGCAGCTTGAACGCCTGCGAGTCGAACAACGTCTCGTTGTCGTGCGCGTCGACGTACGTGATCACGTCGGCCGGCGCGCCCGTGTACCCGGCGGGCGAGCCGTTGTACGTCACGTCACGCCCCGAGACCTCGCCGCCGCCGGTGGACCGGAACCGGTAGGACGCCATGTTGCCCGCCATGCCCAGCTTCACCAGGTCGGCGTAGTTGGCCAGCCGCGCGGCCACGTCGCCGTTGGCCGGTGAGCCGTTCGGGTCGCCCGCCAGCCCGGACGCCAGGCCCTGCACGCGCGGGTCGGCGTCGAACGGACCACCGCCCCGCACCGCGTCACGCAGCCGGTCGCTGAACGTGCCGATGCCCGTCCCGGCCAGGTTCGCCTGCGTGGCCTGCTCGAACCGGGCGTTGCCGGCGACCTCGCCGAAGTCCCAGCCCTCGCCGTAGACGCGGATGTTGCGCCCGTCCACGCCGTCGCGCTCGACGGTCAGCGCGTCCAGCGCCGCCCGCACGGCCAGGATGTTCGCCTTCGGGTGGTGGCCCATCAGGTCGAACCGGAAGCCGTCCACCTTGTACAGCCGGGCCCAGCGCACGACGGAGTCGACGACGAGCTTGCCCATCATGGCGTTCTCGGTGGCGGTGTTGGCGCAGCACGTGGAGTTGGCGACCGTGCCGTCGAGGTTCAGCCGCTGGTAGTAGCCGGGCACGACCTTGTCCAGCACGGACGTCGGCGCGTCGCCGGAGGCCGCGGTGTGGTTGTAGACCACGTCCACGACCACGCGGTTGCCGTTGTCGTGCAACGACTTCACCATCTCGCGGTACTGCTTGGACCGGGCCCACCCGGTCTGCGCGTCGTCGGTGGCGTAGGAGCCCTCGGGCACGTCGTAGTGGTACGGGTCGTAGCCCCAGTTGAAGCCGTCGTGCGCGGCCGCTTCGGCGACGCAGGACTGCTGCGCCGGGGAGTCGGCGGGCAGCGACGCCAGGTCGCACGCCGGCTGCCGCTGGTCGGAGCGCTTCTCCGGGATGGTGGCGATGTCGAACGTGGGCAGCAGGTGCACGGTGTCCAGACCCGCCGCCGCCAGCTCGCGCAGGTGGGTCATGCCCACCGACGACGAGTGGGTGAACGCGCGGTACGTGCCGCGGTCGGACTCCGGGACGGTGGTGTCGCCGATGGAGAAGTCCCGCACGTGCAGCTCGGTGATGCCGTGCTCGGTCGGGTCGGCGCCCAGGCCGCGGGCGACGTGCCCGGCCCAGCCGGCGGGCATGGTGCGGGCGTCACCGAGGTCGGCGAACTGCGAGTGCGTCGAGTTCACCGCCAACGCCACCGAGTACGGGTCCGTCACGGTCACCGTGCGCCCGGCGACGGTCACCTCGAACAGGTAGAACTTGTCCCGCCACGAGCCGGACGCCGACCACGAGCCGGACGCGTCGTCCCGCGCCATGGCCACGGTCGACGCCGTGCCGCCGGGCTGGTCGAACACCTGGAGCCGCACCGACGACGCCGTGGGTGCCCACAACCGCGCGGTCACGCGGTCACCGTCGAACGTCGGCCCGTAGGTCAGCGCGGACGCGGCGGCCGCGAACCGGTCGTCCAGCACGCCCGCGACCTGCACGCCGGTGCGGTGCCGCAGGCCACCGCCGGAGTCCACGTGCACGGCGGACAGCTTGCCGCGCAACGCCTCGTCCAGCCGTTCGCCGTCACGCACCCGGAACACCGGCTTGCCCCGCAGGTGCGGGAACTTCGCGGGCACCGCCTCCGACGACGGCACCAGCCGCAGCACCTTGCCGTCGTACTCCAGCCGGTAACCGTCGGACGGCACCACCGGCACGTCCCACACGACCAGGTCCTTCGACACCCAGATCGCCTTGGCCTTGGTCAGGTCGTCGTCCACGCCCTGCCCGCCCGACGGCGGCAGCACGAAGGAGATCGAGCCGTCCGGCTTGGTGGAGCCGGAGACGTACCAGACCTCGTGCCCGGTGCCCGTGACGTCGAGGAACTGGTCCGGTCCCGGATCCTTGGCGTCACCGCGGTGGATGATGTTGCTCAACCCGGCCGCGCCCGGCTCCAGCGGCACGGACCAGTACACGCCGAACCCGTCACCGCCGTCGGGCACGCGGGACTGGTTCCAGCCCGGGCTCGGTTCCAGCGACCCGGTCCAGTGGTAGAGCGTCCAGTCGGTGTAGTCGCCGTCGGGCCGGTGGTAGTGGATCACCGCGCGGTTCTGCGCGGCGGCCAGGCTCGGGTGGACCTTGTCGCCCTGGACCCACGCACGGCCGGCGGTGCGACCGGTCGCTTCGACCGTGCCGTTGCGCACCACGGAGAACTCGACGGGCGCGGTCGCCGGGATGGTCGCCACCGCACCGCTGAACGGGTGGTCGACGCCGCCCGCGCGCACCACGAGCCCCGCGGTGTCCCCGAGGTGCGTCACCACGGCTTGGCCGGTCGCGGCGACCTCGCTGGCGTGCACGGCGGTCTGGCCCTGCCTCAGCCACACCTGCGGGGTGGCGCTCGGGTCGACGAACCGGTCGCCGTCGGTGTCCTTCTCGTCGCCGCGGTGGGCGATGAGGCCGACCGATCTCGCGCCCGGCTTGAGCTTCACCCAGGCGAACCGGCCGTACGGCGTCTCACCCGCGAACGGCAGCGGCGCGTCCCACGTGGGCGCGTTCTCGACGTCACCCCACGCGTGCAGGCCCCAGCCGTCGTAGTCGCCCGCCGGGCGGTTGTAGTGCACCACCAGCCAGTCGGACGTGACGGCGGTCGGCGGCTCGACCGGTGGCGCGGCCACCAGGCCGAGCTTCGCGCCGTCCGCGCCCAACGTGCCGCGCGCGTCCTTGGCGACGACGCGCACCTCGACGTTGCGGCCCACGGCCGCGCCCGGCAGGGAGGCCAGGTCGGCGAACACCCGGTACGGCGCGGCGTCGTCGGTGCCCAGCACCTGCCAGTCGCGCTCGCCCTCGACCCGTGCGGCGAACGTGGCCTGCGCGTACGGCGAGGTGACGCCGTCTGCGCGCAGCTCGACCCGGTCGTCCAGCACGGTCCCGGTCGGCGGCACGGCCAACGTCGGCGTGGGCGAGGCGGACGGGATCCGGCCGGTCGAGCGGAGCACCAGGGCGGACAGCGCGGGCACGGTGACGGTGACCTTGCCGCCGACGGCGTTGACCTGCGCACCGGCGGCGGGCCGGATCGGGCGGTAGCCCTGGCCCGACACCGGGACTTCGACGGTCGCGGGCGCGGTGCCCGCGTTGGCCACCACGACGTGCTCGACCTGCTGGGCGCGGCCCGTGCGGCTGAACGCGATCACGTCCCCCTGCGCGAGCCGGAGCTGCTGGTTGCCGTCACGCCACACCGGGTCGGCGTCCACGAACCTCGCCAGGTCCCTGAGCTGCCGGTACAGCGGGTGGTCGGTGCGGAAGTTGTCCACCGCGCCGGTGCGGTCGCTGCCCACCAGGTCCTCGGCCGCGTACTCGGGGGTCTTGGAGGCGAACATGTCCTGCCGGGCCGGCTTGTCGCCGCCGGTGCCCGCGAAACCCTGCTCGTCGCCGTAGTAGACGACCGGGTTGCCGCGCCACAGGTACATCAGCGCGTTGCCCAGCTCCAGCCGGTCCAGCAGCTCGGCCTCGGAGATGCCCGGCCTGCCCTGCCGGACCATCCACGCGATGCGGCCCATGTCGTGGTTGCCCAGGAACGTCGGCAGCGAGGACGCGTTGGAGTCGGCGTCGGTGTAGCGGTCGTCCTCCACCAGCACCTCGCCGAGCCGGGCCGCGCCCTGACCGGACAGGAACCGGGCCGCGCCGCTCTGGAACGGGAAGTCCAGCACGGCCTGCATCCGACCGGTGGTGGTGTAGCGGGAGGTGAACGCCGGGTCGGCGTCGAACACCTCGCCGAAGACGAAGAAGTCCTTCTTGCCGCGCATCGCCGCGTACTGCTTCACGTGCGGCGCGAGCGCCTGCCAGAACTCCATGTTGACGTGCTTGACCGTGTCGACCCGGTAGCCGTCGATGCCCAGCGTGTCGATCCAGCTGGTGAAGATGCGCTTCATGCCCTTGACGACCGTCGGGTGCTCGGTCATCAGGTCGTCCAAGCCGAAGAAGTCGCCGTAGGAGTTGGACTCGCCGCTGAACGTCGAGTCGCCGCGGTTGTGGTAGAGCTGCGGGTCGTTGAGCCAGGCGGGGGTCTTCTCGCCCTTGACCACGGGTGTGTACGGCGCGGTGAGCTTCGGGAACGGCTCCTGGCCCGCGATCTCGGAGATGTCGACCGGCTTGCCCTGCTCGTCCAGGTAGGGCTGCGCGCCGGTGCTGACGTAGTCGTGCTCGCCCTCGGCGTAGTCGATCAGGTCGGCCGTGTGGTTGGCGACGATGTCGAAGAAGACCTTGATGCCGCGGCGGTGCGCGTCCTGGATGAGCCGCCGCATGTCGTTGGTCGTGCCGAAGTGCGGGTCGAGCTGGGTGAAGTCGGTGGTCCAGTAGCCGTGGTAGCCGGCCGAGACGTCGTCGCCGGAGCCCTGCACCCACCGGTTGCGGAACATGGGCGTCATCCAGATCGCGGTGACGCCCATCCCGTCCAGGTAGTCGATCTTGTCGCGCAGGCCCTTGAGGTCGCCGCCGTGGTAGAAGCCCTTGTCGGCGGGGTCGTAGCCGCTCTTGAGCCGGTCGGTCTCGGCCGTGCCGCCGCGGTCGTTGCGCGGGTCGCCGTTGGCGAACCGGTCGGGCATCACGAAGTAGAACCGCTCGCCGGTCAGGTCGGACCGCAACGCGTCCTTGGCCAACGACCGGTCACCGTCCCGCACGCCGGGCGCGACGTCGGTGACGGCGCCGACGGCGAGCCGCTGGACTTCGGGCGCGGCGCCGGTGGGTGGTGGCACGAACGGCACAACGGCCAGGGCGATGAGCGCGGCGACGGCCCGACGCATCGCGACCTCCTTGTCGCAAGATCTTGCAAACCCGCCCCGACGTCGAGCCGGGGCGAGGTGCACGAAACCACGACGATCTCCACCGGGACAAGGTCCAGACGGCTGCAAGTCCTTGCAGACCCTTACGTCACCGGCGATCGGGCTGGAGGGTCTTGCTCCACAGGGACCGGCCCTTGATGCCGCGCAGCCACACGGTCAGCTCGCCGTCGCGCGTCACGGGGACCTCCCCGAAGTGCTGGAAGCCGTCCAACGGGCTGGTGTTGGCCGCCGGCGGCGCGTTGACGGACACCGCTTCCGGGCCGAACGTCGGGCCCAGCGCGAGAACGGGTCGAAGTCCTGGAACGACGCCCGTTCCGGCGAGTAGTGGTGCGCCGCCGTGTAGTGCACGTCCGCGGTCGGCCACACGGTGTTGCGCACCCGGCAGGCCGTTGGCGACGCTCTCGACGTCCGCACCGTCCGGCACGGTCAGGCCGATCGGCAGGTCGGCCGCGATGACCTTCCACGTGGCCCGGCTGCGGTCCAGCGAGTCAACCAGCCACCGGGCCTGCGCCGCACCCAGCACCACGCCCCGGCCGTCGCGCGGCGGAACTTGCGGTACCCCCGGCCGTCCACCGCCTGCCGGGGGTCGATCGGCTGCCACTCGTGGAACGCCCGCGCGGCCAGCACGGCCACCCGCTTCTCGGTGTACTGCGGCAGCGTCAGCGTCGGTTCAGGGCATACAGACGTTCTGTGGTCTCCAGGCAATCGCGCTCGCTGCCGAGACGCTCATCCGGTGGAAATCTCCCGATCGCGTGATCTCCCCGACGGTGTCCGGCTATAGCCGACGCATGGCGGAGCCACGTTGGGACGGATCGCTGAGCGGAGACCCGGCGCAGGCCGAACGCAGCATCGATGACTGGGTCGAGGGGATGCGCAGCCGGGCAGACCGCTTGCAGGCGTTGCGTGACCAGGTGGGGCGGATCCGAGTACGGGTCGGAGGCGGCACGGTCATGGCCCGCTTCGATCCCGACCCCGACATGGCGAAGGCGTGGCTGAGGCTGCGATCAAGCCGGGCGCAGCCATTGGACATCGCCCTGCTCGAACACGAACTCGCCGCGGCACGATACTGGCGGCAGAACCCGAATGCCTCGTACCGGGAAGCCCGCGCGGCGGCCAATGACGTATCGCGGTGGGAGACCCAGATCCCGCCCGCGTCCAACGAGGACTACAGCGAACCCTGGAGGTGATCGCGATGGCGATGCTCGTGTACTTGCACAAGGAGAACGAGACCGAGACCGAGGCGCGCTACCGGTTCCACACCGACGGCGGCTCGGACCGGTACCTCGTGCTGGACAAGCGGTCGGAGACCATCACGCCCGACGACGGCAACCGCGATGGCGTGTTCCGCGCGGCGGCGGGCAAGTTGGCCAGGGCCTGGCTCGACACGAAGGCCGCGCCTGATCGGCTGGTCCACCAGAGCTGACCGGGTCGGCGCGGCTTGATCAGAGAGGTGGTGATCGACTGCGTGTTGCTGTGCCCCAGGTAAGCAGTAGTCCACGATCTCGCCCGGGTACCAGTTGCCGGTCACCTCGTGGTCGTCCCACTGCACGATCATCGGCACCCGCGAGGCGAACGACCGGTACTGCGGGTCGAGCAGGTTGTAGGCGAACTGGCCGCGGTACTCGTCCAGCGTCTCGGCGACCTTCAGCTTCTCCGGGATGACGAGGTTGCGCCACACCCACCCGTCGGGCAGCGTCACCTCCTCCTGCGACGGGCCGTCCGCGTACACCGTGTCGCCGCTGTTGATGAGGAAGTCGGGGCGGCGGGCGGCCATCGCGCCGAAGGTCGGCATGCCGCCCAGGTCGGGATTGCCGCCCCAGCCCTGGCCCGCCGTGTCACCGGACCACTCGAACCGCACCTCGTCACGGCCCAGCGGCGCGGTGCGGAAGCTGCCCGTCACGGCCTCGCTGCGGGTGCGGCCGTCGAGGTCCTCGGCGACGACGCGGTAGTGCACCTCCCGCGCGTTCGGCAGGCCGCGCAGCCGCACCCGGCCCGTGCCGCCGGTCTCCGGCGTCGGCAGCGGACCGCGCACGGTCCGCGCGTGCCGGAACGACGGGTCCGCCGACACCCGCACCAGCATCCGCGCCGGCCGGTCGGCCCGCGTCCACACCAGACCGCCGTCGAACGTCACGTCACCGGACTGCACGCCGTGCGTCGGCACGGGCCGGTCGCCGCGGGCCAACGCCACGCCGCCGGGCACGACCGCCACGGCCGCACCGATCGCACCAGCGCGCAGCAGCGTCCGCCGGTTCACCACACCTTCGCTCGTGCGCGGGTTTGCAAGTCCGGGTGAACGCCACCCGTCGCTCACAGGCCCAGCGCACGGCGGAGCACCACGACCTCCTCCTCCAGCTCCCGCTGCGCCTGCTGGGCGTGCTCGACCAGCACCGAGCCGTGGAACGTGCCGCTGAACACGTGCAGCTCGACCGGCACCCCCGCGTCCATCAGCCGCACCGCGTAGGCGACGGCCTCGTCGCGCAGCGGGTCGAACTCCATCGCCGACACGTAGGCCGGCGGCAGACCGGTGAGGTCCTCGGCGCGGGCGGGTGCGGCGTAGGGCGAGACGTCCGGACCGCCACGCCGACCCGGACCCAGGTAGCAGTCCCAGCTGATCTCGGCACGCCGCCGGTCCCAGACCGGGGTGTCGACGAAATGGCGCGCGCTGCGGGTCTCCAACCGGTCGTCCACCTCGGGCACGCCGAGGAACTGGAAGCGGATGCGCGGTCCGCCCCGGTCGCGGGCCAGCAGCGCCAGCGCCGCGCACAGGCCGCCGCCCGCGCTGTGCCCGTTGACCGCGATGCGGTCGGGGTCGACGCCGAGCTCGACCGCGTTCGCCGCCAGCCACTCCAGGCCCGCGTAGCAGTCCTCCAGGCCGCCGGGGAACGGCGTCTCGGGCGCGAGCCGGTAGCCGACGGCCACGACGACCGCGCCGGTCTGCCGGGCGAGCCGCACGTTGCGGCCGTGGTCGGCGTCGATGCTGCCGATGACGAACCCGCCGCCGTGGACGGCCAGGATCGCGGCGGGCGCGGCGTCGTCGGGCCGGTAGACGCGCAGCGTCAGGTCGGTGCCGTCGGCCCGGGTGGTCGCCCGCTCGGTCACCGTCACGCCGGTCTCGTCCACCTCGGCCTCGCGGACGTGGTCGGCCATGAGCGCGCGGACGGCGGACAGGTCGGTCAGGTCCACTTCCGGCAGCATGTGCACGGCGGCCGCGAGTTCCGGGTCGATCGCGTAGGCCATGGGTTCGTCTCCTGCGGTCACGGGGTGGGCGTCTTCGGCGAGTGTGGTCGGCGGGCGCGGGCGGGCACCTCCGCCACGTGTCGGTGATCCGCCGCCCGGAACCCGACGTTCGCGCCGGTCCCCGGCCACATCCGCCGTGGCTAGGGTGGGGACGATGAGGGGACTGTTGCGCAAACTCTCCGCCCTCGACGCCGACGCCGAGACCGCGATCCGGGTGATCGCGTACTTCGACACGTTGGTGGAGAGCCGTGCGACGGTGGTCGAGGTGGTGCGCGCGACGGCCGGGTTGGCCGACGGCGTGGTCGGCGTGGAGCTGGACGGCAGGCCGCCGGTGCGCCTTGGTCCCGACGGCAAGCCCGCCTCGAGGCCGGTCGCGGTGACGGCGCAGGCGGCGGTCGGCACGTCCGGCCGCGTGTGGCTGGAACGCCCGGACGGCCCGCGCCCGTTGGACGACCTGGTGCTGGAGCGCTGCGCGATCACCCTGCGGGTGCTGGAACCGCCCCGCCACACGCCGCACCTGGCCGACCCGGCGCTGGTGGAGCTGGTGCTGTCGGAACGGGAGGCGCCGGAGGACCGCGCACGGGCGGTGAAGCTGCTGGGACTGGCCCACGACCGGCCGCTGCGGATCGCGGCGGTGCGGTGCGGTCCGGGTCAGGACCCGGGCGCGGAGGCGGTGCGGCTGGTGGCGCGGGCGGGCCGGCACGCGCCGGTGCGCGTGGGGATCGTGGGGCGGCACGCGGCGCTGGTGCTGCAACCGCCCGACGCGCGCGAGTGGGCGTTGCCCAGGGGCGAGGTGCGGCTCGGGCTGGGCGGGACCGTGGACGGGTTGCGGGCGCACACGTCGTGGAAGCAGGCACAGCAGGCGTTGCGGTTCACGTCGGCCGAGCACCCCGTGGTGGACTTCACGGACCTGGGCGCGACGGCGTTGCTGGCGGAGGTGCCGGTCGAGATGCTGCGGCGGGACGCCGACGTGGCCGCGTTGACCGCGCTGGCCGCGACGCCGAGCGGACGGCTGGACGTGGCCGCGCTGGAGGCGTTCTGCGTCAGCGGCTCGCTGCGCAAGGCGGCCGAGTCACTGCACCTGCACCACAGCTCGGTGGCCTCCCGCCTGGCCCGGGCCGAAGACGTGCTCGGCTGGTCGTTGGACACCCCGCACGGCCGCTTCCGCACCATGGTCGCCCTGCTGGCCCGCCGGTTGGCCGGCTGACCAGCCGCGATCACCACAGGCCGAGCGCCTTGAGCAGCAAGCCCTCCGTGCCCGCGCCGAACGAGGGACGCCTGGGCCGCGTTCCCGACCCGGTGGTCGAGGTACATGTCGCCGTCGCTCGTCCGGTGCGTCTCGTCCAGCGTCCGGCGGTGGTCGAAGAAGTTCGGCGGGTCGTCGTGCTCGTACGCCGGGTCGTCCAGGTAGCGCTGCGCCACCAGCCGCCGCACGGCCGCGTTGCCGGCGGCGGACTGCAACGCCAGCACCGCGTGCACCGGGGCCGCGGCCCGCGGGTGGCGGGTCGGGATCGGTCCACCGGCCGGGGCCCCGGGCTCGCGCGGTCGGTCCACCGGTCCAGCGCGCTTAGCCGATCGGAGCCGGCTCAAGACCGACCGGGCAGCCGGAAGGGCAGGCCCGGCCGTCCGCGCGGGCTACCGCCGCTGGCTGGGCAGCCGTCCCTCGGCCATGCGCTTGGCCACGTCACGCCGCAGCCACAGCAGGTACGCCCACACGAGGCTGAACACCACGCCGATGCCGCCCAGCGCGGTCAGGGCGAACCACGACGCCACCATCACCACGTGGATCGCCACGATCACGTAGACCGCCCACGAGTGCTTGAGCAGCGCGCACGTGCCGATCAGCGCGGCGATCAGGCCGAGCACCAGGTACCCGGTGCCGGTGCCGACCCCGCCGCCCAGCTTGGCCACCACCGGCAGGGCCAGGGCCACGACGATCACCTCGAGGATCAGCGTGGCCGCCATGATGCCCCGGAAGGACTTCATCGGGTCCTTCTTCGGCGCGGGCGCCGGCTGGGCGGCGGGAGAGGTCACGAGGGCTCCTTGCCGAACAACGCGCGCGCTTCGCCCGCCGTGACGACGGAACCGGTCACCACGACGCCGCCACCGGACATGATGTCGCCGTCGTCGCTCTCCTCGGCCAGCCGCACGGCCTCCTCGATCGCGTCGTCGAGGTGCGGCTGCACGACCATCCGGTCCTCGCCGAAGATCGGCACGGCCACGCCGGCCAGCAGGTCCGGGTCCATCGCGCGCGGCGACGAGTTCGAGGTCAGGACGACCTCCTGCACGACCGGTTCGAGCGCGCTCAGGATGCCGACAGCGTCCTTCTCCTGCATCACGCCGACCACGGCGACCAGCTTGCGGAAGCCGAACTCCTCGTCCAGCGCCTTGGCCAGCGCCTCCGCGCCGTGCGGGTTGTGCGCCGCGTCCACCAGCACGGTCGGCGCGGTGCGGACGCGTTCGAGCCGGCCCGGTGACGTGACCGTGGCGAACCCCTCGCGGACGGCCTCCACGTCGAGCCGCCGGTCGGGGCCCGCGCCGAAGAACGCCTCCACGGCGGCCAGCGCGAGCGCCGCGTTGGCCGCCTGGTGCGCGCCGTGCAACGGGAGGAAGACCTCGTCGTACTCGCCGGCCAGGCCCTGCAACCGCAGCATCTGCCCGCCGACGGCGATGTCGCGCTGGATCACGCCGAACTCGGACCCGAGCCGCGCGACCGTGGCGTCCACCTCGGCGCAGCGCCGCAGCAGCACCTGTTCCACGGCGGGTTCCTGCTTGGCCAGCAGCGCGACCGAACCGGGCTTGATGATCCCGGCCTTCTCCTGCGCGATGCCGGCCAGGTCGCCGCCGAGGTACTCGACGTGGTCCAGGCCGATGGGCGTGATCACGGCGATCCGGCCGTCGGCGATGTTGGTCGCGTCCCACGACCCGCCCATGCCGACCTCGATCACGGCGGCGTCCACGGGCGCGTCGGCGAACGCCGCGAACGCCATGCCGGTGAGCACCTCGAACTTGCTCATCGGCACGTCGGTGCGCGAGTCCACGATCGACAGGTAGGGCTCGATGTCGCGGTAGATCTCGACGTAGCGCTCGGGGCTGATGGGCGCGCCGTCGACGCTGATCCGCTCGGTCGCCAGTTGCAGGTGCGGGCTGGTGTAGCGGCCCGTGCGCAGGCCGATCCTGGTCAGCAGGGCGTCGATCATCCGCGAGGTGGACGTCTTGCCGTTCGTCCCGCCGACGTGCACCACGGGGTAGGACGCCTGCGGGTCGCCGAGGATGTCGGCCAGCGCGCGGATGCGGTCGAGGCTCGGTTCGAGCTTGGTCTCGGGCCAGCGGGTGTTCAGCTCCGACTCGACCTGCCGCAGCTCCTCCAGCGCGCCCGTTTCGAACCCGGTCACGAGTTGTCCTGCGGCAGTGTCTCGAGGCGGGCGTGGATGCGGTCGATCTCGGCGTTGGCCGCCGCGAGCCGGGCCTGGATCTTGGCCACGACGTCGGCCGGCGCCTTGTCCAGGAACGCCGCGTTGCCGAGCTTGCCCTCGCACTGGGCGCGTTCCTTCTCGGCCACGGCCAGGTCCTTGGCCAGCCGCTTGCGCTCGGCGACCACGTCCACCGCGCCGGACAGGTCCAGCTCGACCTTCACCGTGCCCTTGGGCAGGCCGATGTCGAGCGAGACGCTGACGGTGAAGTCGTCGCCGGGCTCGGTCATCCGGGTCAGCGACCGCACCGCGGGCACCTGGTCGAGCAGGTCGACGCAGCACGCGCCGCGCACCTTGCCCGCGACCTTCTGGGCGGGCTTGAGGCCCTGGTCGGAGCGGAACCGGCGGATCTCGGTGACCAGCTTCTTCAGGCCCTCGACCCGCTGCGCGGCGACCTCGTCGCGCGCCCCGCCGGTCGCCTCGGGCCAGTCCGCGACCACCAGCGACTCGCCGCCGGTCAACGTGGTCCACAGGGTCTCGGTGATGAACGGCGTCAGCGGGTGCAGCAGCCGCAGCACCACGTCGAGCACGTGCCCGAGCACGGTCCGGGTGGCCTCGGCGCGCGTGCCGCCCTCGGCGAGCTGGACCTTGGCCAGCTCCAGGTACCAGTCGCAGAACTCGTCCCACGTGAAGTGGTAGAGCGCCTCGCTGAGCTTGGCGAACTGGAACGCCTCGAAGTGGCCGTCGACCTCGGTCACGAGCCCGTCGAGCAGGTCGAGGATCCAGCGGTCGGCGTCGGTCAGCTCCTCGCGCGGCGGCAGCGGCCGTTCGACGGTGGCGCCGTTGTTGAGCGCGAACCGGGAGGCGTTCCACAGCTTGGTGGTGAAGTTGCGCGACCCGGCGGCCCACTCGTCGGCCAGCGCCATGTCCGAGCCGGGGTTGGCGCTGCGCAGCAGCGTGAACCGGGTGGCGTCGGCGCCGTAGGCGTCCATCCAGTCGATGGGGTCGATGCCGTTGCCGCGCGACTTCGACATCTTCTTGCCGAACTGGTCGCGGATGAGGCCGTGCAGGAACACGTGGTCGAACGGCTGCTTGCCGTCCATCGCGTACAGGCCGAACATCATCATCCGGACGACCCAGAAGAACAGGATGTCGTAGCCGGTGGACAGCACGCTGGTCGGGTAGAACTTGGCCAGGTCGGCGGTCTGCGCGGGCCAGCCGAGCGTGGAGAACGGCCACAGGCCGGACGAGAACCACGTGTCGAGCACGTCCTCGTCCTGCACCCAGCCCTCACCAGGCGGCTCGTCGTCGGGCCCGACGCACATGACCTTGTCGTTGGGGCCGTACCAGACGGGGATGCGGTGGCCCCACCACAGCTGGCGCGAGATGCACCAGTCGTTGAGGTTGTCGACCCAGTCGAAGTAGCGCTTGGCCAGCTCCGGCGGGTGGATGGTGGTGCGGCCGTCGCGCACGGCGGCGGAGGCGGCCTCGGCGAGCGGCGCGACCTTCACCCACCACTGCATGGACAGGCGCGGCTCGATCACGGTGTCGCAGCGCGAGCAGTGGCCGACGGAGTGCTTGTAGGGGCGCTTCTCGGCCACGATGCGGCCCTGTTCGCGCAGGGCGGCGACCACGGCCGGGCGCGCCTCGAAGCGGTCGAGGCCCTCGAACGGGCCGTGCGCGGTGATCACGCCCCGGCCGTCCATGACGGTGAGCGCGGGCAGGTCGTGCCGCCTGCCGATCTCGAAGTCGTTCGGGTCGTGCGCGGGGGTGACCTTGACCGCGCCGGTGCCGAACTTCGGGTCCACGTGCTCGTCGGCGACGATCGGCACGTGCCGGCCGGTCAGCGGCACCTCGACCTCGGTGCCGATGAGGTGCCGGTACCGCTCGTCCTCGGGGTGCACGGCCACCGCCGTGTCGCCCAGCATCGTCTCGGCGCGCGTGGTGGCGACCACGATCGAGTTCTCGCCCGAGCCGTAGCGGATGGAGACGAGCTCGCCGTCGTCCTCGGAGTGGTCGACCTCGATGTCGGACAGCGCGGTCTGGCAGCGCGGGCACCAGTTGATGATGCGCTCGGCGCGGTAGATCAGGCCGTCGTCGTAGAGCTTCTTGAAGATCGTCTGGACGGCGCGGGACAGGCCCTCGTCCATGGTGAAGCGGACGCGGCTCCAGTCGACGCCGTCGCCGAGGCGGCGCATCTGGCCGAGGATCTTGCCGCCGACCTCCTCGCGCCACTCCCAGACGCGTTCGACGAACTTCTCCCGGCCCACGTCGTGGCGGGACTTGCCCTCGCCGGCGAGCGCGCGTTCGACGGCGGTCTGGGTGGCGATGCCCGCGTGGTCGGTGCCGGGCAGCCAGAGCACCTCGTAGCCCTGCATGCGGCGGCGGCGGGTGAGCGCGTCCATGATGCTGTGGTTCAGCGCGTGGCCCATGTGCAGGCTGCCGTTGACGTTCGGCGGCGGCAGCACGATGGAGAACGGCGGCTTGTCGCTGGTCGCGTCGGCCGTGAAGTAACCGCGCTCGACCCACCGCTCGTACAGCCCGGCCTCTACCTCGGCCGGGTTCCACGCCGGCGGGAGTTCGGGTCGCTGCGGTGCGGTGGGGGTCTCAGTCACGGTCGAAGTCTACGGAGGCGCGGGTATCGACTTCTAACCAGATACCTGGTAGCGGGTGACGTGCCCACTCGGACGGGTCCGCGGCGGGTGACCGGTGACGGGTGGCACGGCGGTTGTCGACTTGGGGGGAACGTGGACGAGTACCGGATCGAGGACCACCCCGACCTGCGTGACGCCGGGTGGGCGCGCGAGGCCGTGCGGCGGGCCGAGCGCGAGGCCAGGGTGCGGCGGTTGCGGTCGTTGCCGCGCAGGCCGCCGCGGCGGTTCTGGGTGGGGCTGGCGATCGCGGTGGCGGCGGTGCTGCTGGCGTGGGCCGTGATCGCGTCGGAGTCCGGCACGCCGGCGGGACCGTCCGCGCGCCCGTTCGACCCGGACGAGCCGTTCGCGGGCACGTCGGCGGCGGCGTGGGCGGACGGCGTGGCCGGGGTGGTGGCGCCCGAGGCGGTGCGGGTGGGCGCGTACTCGGCGGAGCAGGTGTAGGTGGCCTACGAGCGGGTGCGGGAGGCGGTGATCACGGCGCGGCTGGACCGGCGGGTGGTGCGCGACCACGACCTCGAGCCGTTCTACGCGCTGTTCGCGCCGGACCTGCGGGACTCGCTGCGGGTGCTGTTCGACGGCCGCAACGACGGCGAGGCGGCGTTGGTGGCGACGCGGGTGGACAAGGGCGCGCGGTTGGCGGAGGCGGAGCCGAAGGTGCGGGGCGAGATGGCGGCCGAGGTGGGTCCGGACGGCGAACTGGCGGTGCGGACGGACTACACGTTCGCCTACGCGTTCGAGCCGGACCGGCCCGAGGCGGTGCGGGGGCCGTTGGACGCGGTGGCGGTGTCGCGGTTCCAGGTGCGGTACTCGCTGCGCACGGGCGGGCCGGGTGTGGAGGGGCTGTGGGCGGACGCGTCGGCGGGCTCGCTGCACTCGATCGCGTGTTCGAGCGCCAAGCGCGGCTACCTGGCGCCCGCGTTCACCGAGCCCTCGATGCCGACGGGCCTGGACTTCGACCTGGGCGCGCCGTCGTCGCCCGCCGACGGCTGTCCGGACTGAGGTCACCCGTTCGGACGATACGCAGCGGGAGTGACCCCGCTCACAATTGACCGTGATCACCAGGATCGTCGCAGGTGAGGACGCCGTGGGCACGGGCCGTTCGCAACCCCTTGGGGCCCGTGCCGGCGGTCCCGCGCCGTCCCGGCGCGAACGGCGATCGGACAGACCGCCGGCGCGCTCGCGCGGGGCGCGCCGGCGGCACAATATGGGGTATGGACCGCAACCCGCCCCGGCAGGACATCGACGAGACGCAGCTCGAGGTCGGCGAGCCCAAGCGGTGGGCGGCGGGCATCCCCGGCGTCGCGGTGTCGTTGCGGCGCGGGGTCGAGCAGATGGGCGTGACGCGGACCGCGACCACGTTGCGGCTGCTCAACCAGCGCGAGGGCTTCGACTGCCCCGGCTGCGCGTGGCCGGAGCCGCAGGGCCACCGCAAGCTCGCCGAGTTCTGCGAGAACGGCGCGAAGGCGGTGGCCGAGGAGGCGACCCGGCGGCGCGTCGGTCGTGAGTTCTTCGCCGCGCACCCGATCGCCGAGCTCGCCGGGAAGACCGACTACTGGCTGGGCCAGCAGGGCCGGATCACCGAGCCGGTCGTGCTGCGCGAAGGCGCGACCCACTACGAGCCGATCGGGTGGCAGGACGCGTTCTCGCTCATCGCCTCGCACCTCAACGGCCTGGCGAGCCCGGACGAGGCCGTGTTCTACACCTCCGGCCGCACCAGCAACGAGGCCGCGTTCCTGTACCAGCTGCTGGTGCGCTCGTTCGGCACGAACAACCTGCCGGACTGCTCGAACATGTGCCACGAGTCGTCCGGGGCGGCGTTGTCGGAGACCACCGGCATCGGCAAGGGCTCGGTGAGCATCGACGACTTCTCCCGCGCCGACCTGATCGTGGTGGTGGGTCAGAACCCGGGCACGAACCACCCGCGGATGCTCTCGGCGCTGGAGGAGGCCAAGCGCGGCGGCGCGCGGATCGTGGCGGTCAACCCGCTGCCCGAGGCCGGGCTGCTGCGGTTCAAGAACCCGCAGAACGCGCGCGGGCTGGTCGGCGCGGGCACGAAGCTGGCCGACGAGTTCCTACAGATCCGGCTGGGCGGCGACCAGGCGCTGTTCCAGGCCGCGGGCAACCTGCTGCTGTCCTGGGGCGCGGTGGACACCGAGTTCGTCGAGGGCTTCACGGAGGGGTTCGCCGAGTACGCCGACCACGTGCGGCGGCTGGACTGGGACTCGGTCGACGTGGCCACCGGCCTGCCGCGCGCCCAGGTCGAGCGGTTCGCCCGGATGCTCGCCGACTCGCAGCGCACGATCTTCTGCTGGGCCATGGGCTTGACCCAGCACAAGCACTCGGTGCCGACGATCCGTGAGATCGCGAACGTGGCCCTGCTGCGCGGCATGATCGGCAAGCCGGGCGCGGGCCTGTGCCCGGTGCGCGGTCACTCGAACGTGCAAGGCGACCGGACCATGGGCATCTGGGAGAAGATGCCGGAGAAGTTCCTGTCCGCCCTGGAGGCCGAGTTCGGCATCGACGTGCCCCGCAAGCACGGCTTCGACACCGTGGCGTCGATCCGGGCCATGCGCGACGGCGCGGCGAAGGTGTTCTTCGCCGTCGGCGGGAACTTCGTCGCGGCCACCCCCGACACGGCGGTGACCGAGGCCGCGATGCGGAAGCTGGACCTGACCGTGCACGTGTCGACCAAGCTGAACCGGTCGCACGTGGTGCACGGCCGCACGGCGTTGATCCTGCCCACGCTGGGGCGCACGGAGAGCGACCTCCAGCACACCGGCGAGCAGTTCGTCACGGTCGAGGACTCGATGTCGGTGGTGCACCGCTCGCGCGGCAGGCTGGCCCCGGCCAGTGACCGGCTGCTGTCGGAGGTGTCGATCGTGTGCCGGCTGGCGCGGGCCGTGCTGGGGCCGGGGCACCCGGTGCCGTGGGAGGAGTTCGAGAAGGACTACGACCTCATCCGCGACCGGATCGCCCGGGTCGTGCCCGGTTGCGACGACTACAACGCCAGGGTGCGCCGCCCGGACGGTTTCGTGCTGCCGCACGCGCCCCGGGACGCCCGCGAGTTCACCGGCACCCGGTCGGGCAAGGCGCACTTCTCGGCCAACGACCTGACCGTGCTGCGGGTGCCGCGGGGCAGGCTGCTGTTGCAGACCATGCGCAGCCACGACCAGTACAACACCACGATCTACGGCCTGGACGACCGCTACCGGGGCGTGAAGGACGGCCGGCGGGTCGTGTTCGTCAGCCCCGCGGACCTCGACGCGCTCGACCTGCTCGACGGGCAGTTCGTGGACCTGGTCAGCGAGTGGCCGGACGACCCGACCGGCGTCACGGAACGGCGTGCCGAGCGGTTCCGGGTGGTGTCGTACCCGACGGCGAAGGGCTGCGCGGCCGCCTACTTCCCGGAGGCCAACTCGCTGGTCCCGCTGGACTCGACGGCCGCCGTGTCGGGCACGCCCACGTCCAAGTCGATCGTGGTGCGGCTGGAGAAGGTCGACTGAGCCGCGCACCACCCGCCAGTCGAACCGGAACCGGCAGGCCGGCGAGGTGGCGGTGCTGGTCCCGGCCAGGCGTCGGCGGCCGGCGACGTGCCGGGCGGTAACGCCGGCGGCCGTTCGGGCGAACCTACGCACGTGATGAGGACCGTGCTCGGCGTGGCGCTGCTGGCCCTGTGCGCGTGCACGAGCCCGCCGCCGAGCACACCCGCGACCGAGCCGCCGTCCTCGACCGCCACCGACTCGGCGGGCGTGAGCTGCGAGGACGCGCCGGCGGACGTGGTCGGTCCGGTGCTGGAGCTGCGGCTCAACCACCCGCGCCAGACGATCAGCGGCAACGTGGTGCGCTGCACGTACGACGGCGGCACGGCCGAGGTCCGGTTCGAGACCGGCGCGGACGCCACGTCGTTCGCCGCGAATCGCGCCGACCACGCCGGGATCACCGACCTGCCCGGCTTCCACGACGAGGCCTACCGCGCCACCGCCGTCACGGGCGAGGTCGTCCAGACCGCCGTCGCCGCCCGCGCGGGCACGGTCGCGATCACCGTCACCTCCGGTGCGACCGCCGACCGGGCCCAGCGGCTCATCGACGCCCTGTTCGCCGCCCTCTGAACCACCGTCGCCCCGGCCCCTCGGCCTCGATCCGGCGGATCGAGTCACGGGCCGCCGCCGCGGTGTCGGGATCGTTCGACCCGTCCAACAGCTCGACCGCCTGCCGCAACTGGCCGAGGGCCTCCTCCCGCCGGCCCAGGGACCAGTGCGTCAGCCCGAGGTTGTACCGCGAGATCCCCTCTCCGTGCGCATGACCGATCTCCTGGGAGATCGCCAGGTCCTGCTCGTAGTAGGCCAACGACTCGGCGAGCCGACCCAGGCTGCCCACCGTCCGGCCGAGGTTGCCCAGCGCCTGCCCCTCGGCGAGGCGGTTGCCCACCGCGCGGTACACCGCGAGCGCTTCGAGGTAGTGGCGCTCGGCGTCCTCCAGCCGGCCGAGGGCGTCGTACTCGATGCCGAGACCGTTGAGGCAGTCGCCTTCGCCGTCCCGGTCGCCCACTTCGCGGCGCAGCCGCAGCGCGCGCCGGTAGAACTCGATGGCCCGCAGGTGTTCGCCGGAGTCGCCGTGGACCTTGCCCAGGTTGGACAGGCAGCGCGCCTCGCCGTCCCGGTCGCCCGCGGCCCGGTAGGCGTCCGCGCCCAGCTCCAGGTGCCGGATCGCCTCGGCGACGCGACCGGTCAGCGCGTAGGTCGAGGCGATGTTGTTGAGCGAGTGGGCCTGGTCGCGTCGCGACCCGAGGTCGCGGAACAACGCCAGTGCGGCCTGGAAGTGGGGCAGCGCCTCGTCGAACCGCCTCATCCGGTGGTGCGCGCTGCCCAGCCCGTTGAGGATCTTGCCCTGGCCCGCGCGGTCGCCCAGTGCCCGGGCGGAGGCCAGCGCGAGCAGGTCGACCGGGATCCACTCCGGTGGCCTGCGCAGGTTGAAGTACCGGAACGCCGCCTCGCCCGCGTCCCTGACCTGCTCGTGCCACCCGTTGCGGGCGGCCAGCTCGAGCACCGGCAGGAGGTTGTGCGACTCGCCGTCGAACCACGCCAGCGCGGTGAGCCGGTCGGGGAACACCTCCCGTTGCGCCGCATTGGGATCGAGGTGGCTGTGCACCCCTTTGACGTGCGACACGTAGTGCTGCACGAGCGCGCGCTCCGCCGCCAGCCGCGTCTGCGCGTCGTCCACCTCGGCGCACCGCTCGGCCGCGTAGATCCGCAGCAGGTCGTGGAACCGGTACTCGTCGGCCACCACACCGCGCTGGAGCAGGTGCGCACGGCGCAGTCGGACCAGCAGCGCCTCGACCTCGTCTGGCGTGACGCCGGCCAGTGCGGCCGCCGTGGCCGGGGTGACCGTGCGGCCGGGGTGGAGCGCGGCGAGGCGGAACACCCGCGCCTGGTCCGCGGGCAACCGCGCGTACGAGGCGTTGAACGCCGTGCGGACGTCGACCGAATCGTCGTAGGCCAGCTCCCCCAACCGGTCGTGCGCGGCGGCGATGGACTCGGCGAACCGGCTCACGTCCGCGCCACGCCGGTCGGCGATCACCTCGGCCACGATCCGCAACGCCAGCGGCAGGAACCCGCACGACTCGGCCAACGCCCCCGCCGCCGCGGGGTCGGCGGTGATCCGGTCGTCGTCCGGGTCGACCGAACGGACCGCGTCCTCCAGCACCGCCACGGCCTCCGCGGTACTCATCACGTCCAGCTCGACCCGCCGCGCCCCCGGCACGGGCAGGTTGTCCCGACTGGTCAGCACGAGCCGGTGCGCCTGCCCGGCGGGCCGCAGCGGCAGCACCTGGTCGGCCGACGACGCGTTGTCCACGACCACCAGCACCGGCGGGCGCGCGGCCAGTTGCGACCGGTACAACGCCTCGCGCTCACCCTGACCCGGCGGGATCGCCTCACCGGGCACGCCCAGCACGCGCAGCAGCGAGGCCAACGCGTCGTTCGCGCTCAGCCGCTGCTCGGCGTTGTACCCCTGGGCGTCCACGAACAGCACGCCACCCGGGAACCACCCGTCACCCACCGCCAGGTGCGCGGCCCGGACCACCAGCGCGGACTTCCCCACCCCGGCCAGCCCGACCACGGCCAGCGCGGTCCGCTCACCGCCGGGCGACAGGAAGTCCCGCAGTACGGCCAACTCCGCCGCACGGCCCACGAAACCCTCGTCCACGGGCAGGCCGGCCGGCGTCACGGGCGCGGCCGGCTGCACGACGGTCAGCGAGTCCACCCGCCCGACCTGGAGCACCGGTCCGAACACGGTGCCGCTGATCTCGTTGTGGACCTCGCTCACCACATCACCGCTCCAGCACGGCCATCGCCGCGTTGTGGCCCCCGATCCCGCTGACCCCGCCACCACGACGAGCCCCCGCGCCGCAGACGAACAGGTTCGCCACGTCGGTCTCCACGCCCCAGCGGCCGACCTCGTCCTCGTGCTCGGCGAACGGCCAGGCCAGCTCGTCGTGGAAGATGTTGCCGCGCGGCAACCCCAGCTCGCGCTCCAGGTCCAGCGGCGTGCGCACCTCCAGGCACGGCTCGCCGTTCGCGTCCTTGGCCAGGCACGACTCGACGGGCTCGTCGACGTGGGCGTTCAGCCCGGCCAGGTACCGGCCGACCAGCTCGTCCCGCAGCCCGGCGTTGTCCTGCTCGAACAACGCCGCCGGCGTGTGCAGCCCGAACAGCGTCAACGTGTGCCAACCCCGGTCGACCAGCTCCGGCGCGAGGATCGACGGGTCGGTCAACGTGTGGCAGTACATCTCCGCCGGCAGCACCGACGGCACCCGTCCCGCCGCGCTCTCCCGGCACGCCGACTCCAACTGCCCGTACGACTCGTCCACGTGCAGCGTCCCGGCGAACGCCACCCTCGGGTCCACCCCGCCGCGGAACCGCGGCAGCCGTTCCAGCAGCATGTTGACCTTCACCTGGCAGCCCTCGGCGACCGCGCGCACCGGACGCCCGCGCAACCGGTCCAAAGTGGACGGAGCAACGCCGGACAGCACGAACTTCGCGCCCACCGCGCGGCCGTCGTACTCGACCTCGCCCGTGACGCCGTCCACGTCGACCCGCGTCACCTCGGCCCGCGTCACGACCTCCGCGCCCGCCTCGCGCGCCACCCGCAGCAGCTCGCCGGTCACCGCGCCCATCCCGCCCACCGGCACCTGCCACTCACCCGTGCCGTTGCCGATCACGTGGTAGAGGAAGCACCGGTTGGCCTTCAGGTCGTGCAACGACGTGTGCGTGCCGATCAACGCGTCCGTGGCGACGACCCCGCGCACCACGTCATGGGCGAACAACTCCTCCAACGTCTCGCCGAGCGGCCGTTCCACCACCTGGTCCCACAGCCGCATCCGAGCCACGGAGTCGACGCGCAACCGTGCGTGCTCCCGGGACAGCAGGGGTTCCAGCAGCGTCGGCGACAACGCCTTCGCCAGCACCTCCAGGTCGTCGTACCACCGGCGCCACCGCTCCCACTCGGCGTCCGACCCGGTCAGCGCCCGGAACGACGCCGCGGTCGCCTCACCCGGCTCGCGCTCCACCAGCAGGTCGCCCGCCGGGGTGTAGGACGACGCCGACCGCGACCGCAACGCCACCCGCAGCCCGAGGTCGGCCACGATCCGGTCCGGCAGCAGGCTGACCAGGTAGGAGTACCGCGACAGCCGCGCCGGCACGCCCGGGAACGCCTGTTCGCTCACCGCCGCGCCGCCGACGTGGTCGAGCTTCTCCAGCACCAGCACCGTGCGGCCGGCCCGAGCCAGGTAAGCGGCCGCCACCAGCGCGTTGTGCCCGCCGCCGACCACCACCACGTCGTAGGTATCCACCCGGCCGACTCTAGCCAGTGAACAACGCCGTCACCTTGCGGATCAGCTCGACCAGGCCGTACGCCAGCGGCACGCCGACCCACAGCCAGGCGAGCACGACCAGCCACCGCCCGTTCACCGGACCACCTCCGCCGCCGGCTCGTGGTGCTTCGCCGCGACCGGTCGGACCAGTTCGTTGGCCACGAACCCGACGACCAGCAACGCGATCATGACGAACAACGACGCCGTGTAGAGGTCGGGCCCGCTCTTCCCGGCCGCCTTCTGGCCGTCGGCGACCGCGTTGACGATCAACGGCCCCAGCACGCCCGCCACCGACCACGCCGTCAGCAACCGACCGTGGATCGCACCCACCTGGTAGGTGCCGAACAGGTCCTTCAGGTACGCCGGGACGGTGGCGAACCCACCGCCGTAGAACGACAGGATCAGCATCGCGCACACGACGAACAACGGCATGGAGGCGTTGCCCGCCAACGCGAGCACCAGGTACGTCACCGCGCCGACACCCAGGTACAGCCGGTAGACGTTCCTGCGCCCCACCAGGTCCGAAGTGGACGACCACGCGATCCGGCCCACCATGTTCGCCAACGACAGCAACGCCACGAACCCGGCCGCCGCGCCCGCCGCGACCGGCGTGGAGGTCTCGGCGAAGAAGTCGCGGATCATCGGCGAGGCCTTCTCCAGGATCCCGATGCCCGCAGTCACGTTGAAGCACAGCACCACCCACAGGCACCAGAACTGCGGCGTCCTCAGGGCGTTGCGCGCCGACACGTTGACCACCGACCGCACCACCTCCCGCTCGGCGACCTCGGCGGGCACCCGGACCAGGAGCACGCCCACCGACATGAAGACCGCGTAGGCGATGCCGTGCACCAGGAACGCCCGCGCGATGCCGTCGCTGTCCCGCCCGAAGGACTCCAGCATCTGCGCCGACCACGGTGACGCGATCAGCGCGCCGCCGCCGAAGCCCATGATCGCGATGCCTGTGGCCATCCCCGGCCGGTCGGGGAACCACTTGATCAGCGTGGACACCGGCGAGATGTACCCGATGCCCAGCCCGATGCCGCCCACGAACCCGTACCCGGCCACCACCAGCCAGTACTGCTGCGTCCACGCGCCCAACGCCGAGATCAGGAAGCCGGACGAGAAGCAGGTGGCGGACACGAACATGGCCCAGCGCGGCCCGTTGCGCTCGACCAACGTGCCGCCGAACGCCGCCGACAGCCCCAACATCACGATCCCGAGCTGGAACGGCAGCGCGCTCTGCGTCCCCGTGAGGTCCAGCGCGCCTTCCAGCGGCGGTTTGAACACGCTCCACGCGTACGCCTGACCGATGGCCAGGTGCACCGACAGCGCGGCGGGCGGGATGAGCCAGCGGTTCCACCCCGGCGGGGCGATCGTGCGAGAGCGGTCCAGGAAACCCACTGCCCGACACCTCCGTAACCTGGTGAGTGGCTTGCGAGAAAACTTAGCCAAGAGAAGGAGTTACGCGATGGGGCGAGTCACCGTGCGTCGCCCAGTGGTCACGTATGCGCGACGAACGTCCCGCAAACGGGTCGACGCGCTGGCCGCCGAGGAGCCGTTGGAGCTGCGCGTAGGAGGCAAGGCACTCACCGTGACCATGCGGACACCGGGTCACGACGTGGAGCTGGCGCACGGTTTCCTGCTCGGCGAGGGCGTCATCGACGACGTGCGGGACATCTCGGTGGCCCGCTTCTGCGAAGGCACCGGCCCGGACGGGCTCAACACCTACAACGTGCTGGACGTGACCCTCGCCGAGGGCGTGGCGCCGCCCGAGGCCGGTGTCGAGCGCAACTTCTACACCACGTCGTCGTGCGGTGTCTGCGGCAAGGCGGCCCTGGACGCGGTCAAGCTCAAGACCCGCCACTCCCCCGCCGCCGACCGGTCCACCGTCGACGTGGACGTGCTGGCTTCCCTGCCGGACGAGCTGCGCAAGCGCCAGAAGGTCTTCGCCTCCACCGGCGGCCTGCACGCCGCGGGCCTGTTCACCACCGCGGGCGAAGCCCTCGTCGTCCGCGAGGACGTCGGCAGGCACAACGCGGTGGACAAGGTGCTCGGCTGGGCGGTGCTGCAGAACCGGATCCCGCTGGCCGGCGCCATCCTCATGGTCTCCGGCCGGGCCTCGTTCGAGCTGGTCCAGAAGGCCGCCATGGCGGGCGTCCCGGTGCTGTCCGCCGTGTCCGCGCCGTCCTCCCTGGCCGCGGACCTGGCCGAGGAGCAGGGCGTGACGCTGGTCGGCTTCCTGCGCGGCGACTCGATGAACGTCTACACGGGCCACCACCGGGTCACCGCATGAGACCGCTGGACGACGTCACCGTCGTCAGCCTCGAACAAGCGGTGGCCGTGCCGTACGCGAGCCGGCTCCTGGCGGACCTGGGCGCGCGGGTGATCAAGGTGGAGCGGCCCGGCGAGGGCGATTTCGCCCGCCACTACGACACCGCGTGCGGCGAGGTGTCCTCGTACTTCGCCTGGGTCAACGCGGGCAAGCAGTCCGTCACCCTCGACCTGAAGCACCCGGACGCCGCCCCGGTCCTGCGCGACCTCGTCGCCACCGCCGACGTGGTCCTGTGCAACCTGTCCCCCGCCGCCGCCCGCCGGCTGAACGTCGACGCCGACTCGCTGCGCCGGGTCAAACCCGACCTGGTCGTCGGTGAGCTGTCCGGGTACGGCGACGCGGGCCCGTACGCGTCCCGCAAGGCGTTCGACGCCCTGGTCCAATCCGAGACGGGCCTCATCGACCTCACCGGCGAGGGTGACGTCACCGCACGGGCCGGCATCTCGGTCGCCGACATCGCCGCGGGCGTCCAACTGCACTCCGCCGTGCTGGCCGCTCTCCTGCACCGCGCCCGAACGGGCGAGGGGGCCACCCTGGGCCTGTCCCTCTTCGACGCCATGGCCGAGTGGATGCACCAGCCGATGCTCTACGCCGCCGGCACCGGCCGAGCCGCACCGCGCACCGGCGCGCACCACCCGAGCATCGCGCCGTACGGCCCGTTCCCGTGCGCGGACGGCACCGTGCACCTGGCCGTGCAGAACGACCCCCAGTGGCGTCGCCTCTGCCGCCTGCTCGACCGCCCGGACCTGGCGGAAGACCCCCGGTTCACCACGGTCGCGTCCCGCGTGGCCCACCGACCGGCCCTGCACGCCGAGCTCGACTTCACCGCCTGGCCGACCGCGGACTTCCTCGCCGCCCTGGACGACGCCGACGTCCCGGCCGCCCTGACCCGCAGCGTCGCCGACCTGCCCGACCACCCCCAGGTCACCGCCCGCGACCGCCGTGCCACCGTGCCGGTGCCCCACGGTCGGATCACCGCGCTGCGCCCGCCGGTCGACTCCACGGCCTGGCCGTGGACGCCCGCCCCCGTGCCCGCGTTGGGTGAGCACACCGAGCACGTCCTGCGCGAACTCGGGTACTCCACCGAGCGGATCGCGGAACTCCGCCGCGGGTCGGCGATCTGAAGAAACGCGAGACACGTTCACGACGATGTGCTGGAGGGAGTCATCAGGGGGAACGCATGGTCACCAGGCGAACGGCGCTCACCGCGCTCGGCGGCACGGCCCTGGCCGCCGCCGGCGTCACGGCCGCGTGGCACGGCAACGCCCCGCTGGGCGAGGCGCTGCGCCACGCGCTGGGCGTCGCCGGTCCCGTCCCGGCCGTGAAGCGCGCCCTGGTGCGGGTCGAACGGGTCCACTCCCACCACCGGGGACGCGAGGTCGACCTGTTGACCATGGTCCCGCCGGGCGCGCCGAAGGCGGACCTGCCCATGTCGATCCTCCTGCACGGCCGGCGCGGCACGGCCCGCACCGCCGCGCCGGGAGGCATGGCGGAGGTCCTGGTGTCCGCGGTCGGACGCGGCCAGGTGCCCCCGTTCGGGTTCGTCGCGGTGGACGGCGGCGACCACTACTGGCACGAGAACGTCCCGGGCGACGACCCCATGGGCATGTTGCTCGAAGAGGTCCCCCGCTGGCTGGCCGAACGGGGCTTCGGCGCGCCGTTCGCCTGCACGGGCGTCTCCATGGGCGGATTCGGCGCGCTCCTCTACGCCCGCAGGCGGCACGAACGGCGTGAGCCGACCCGTGCCGTCGCCGCCATCGCCCCGGCGCTGCTCACCGACTGGGCGGAGATGTCCAAGCGGAACGCGTTCCGCGACCAGCACGACTGGGCGTCACTCGACCCGCTGAAGAACCTGGACAAGCTGGGCACGGCACCCGTCGGCGTCTGGGCGGGCGACCGGGACACGTTCATCACCGGCACCCGGCGGTTCATCGCCGGCGCCAAACCGGCCGTGGCGTCCATCGTGCCGGGCGGCCACAACGACGCGCTCTACCGCAAGGTCGTCCCGGACGTCATCCGCTTCCTCGGCAAACGAGTCCCCCGATAGGGGCACAGAACCTCCACCGGACCTCCACAGCCCCGTGGTTGCCTGGTCGCATGGCGACGCAACCGGCCACCATCCCGGACCCGATCACCTACCTGGACCACGCCGCGGCCGCGGGCCGCGCCTACAAGCAGCGGCTGCTGGACGCCCTGGACCTCCGCCCGGAGCACGTCGCCCTGGACATCGGCTGCGGACCGGGCACGGACCTGCCCGCGATGGCCGAACGCGCCGCCGAGGTCATCGGCGTGGACGTCGACCCGGCCATGGTCGACGAAGCCCGTCGCCGCACCGCCCACCTGCGGGTCGACGTGCGCGAGGGTGACGCTCACGCGCTGCCCCTGCCCGACCGCGGGGTCGACCGCGCCCGCGTCGACCGGGTCCTGCACCAGGTCGCCGACCCGGCCGCCGTCCTGGTCGAGCTGCGCCGCGTGCTGCGGCCCGGAGGCCGCGCCGTGCTGGCCCAGCCCGACTGGGAGACCCTCGCGATCGACCCCGGCGCGGTGGCCACGAACCTCGCGGTCAACCGCTTCGTGTGCGACCGCGTCATGCTCCACCCGGTCGTCGGCAGGCAGTTGGCCAGGCTCGCCACGACGGCGGGCCTGACCGTGACCTCGATCGAGGGGGACGTCCAGCTCCTGCACGACTTCGACACCGCCGACGAGCTCCTGGGCCTGACCCGCAACGCCCACCGGGCCGTCCACGCGGGCCGCATCACCCGACCGGCCGCCGACACCTGGCTCGCGGAGCTCGCCGAGGGCCCGTTCCTGGCGGCGTTCACCCTCTTCCGGGTGACGGTCAGCGCGGGGTGAGCGGCACCCGTCCGCTGCGGACCCACTTGAGCACCGCGCCCCACTCGCCGTACCCGGCGTCGATGTTCAGGTGCGCCCCGCCCACGATGACGTCGAGGTCGACCCGCAACGCCTCGGCCAGCTCCTTGGCCTCGGCCAGCGTGCAGTAGGGGTCGCCCTCGCCCACCACCAGCCTGGTCGACACCGCGGCCCGCCGCACCACCGTCGGGTCCAGCACGGGGTGCAGGAACTCCGAGATCGCCGGCTCGCCGTCGAAGTCGGGGGCGGGCGGCGCGACCAGCAGCATGCGGTCGACCCGCAACGCCTCGTCGAACGTCCCGCCGGCGTGGTGCAGCCAGAGCAACGCCGCCAACGAGTGCGCGACAACCACGCGTTCGACCGAACCGCCGGTCGGCATGGCGGCCAGGTGCGACCGCAGCTCGTCCACCCACGCCGACAACCGCGGCGCGTCCGGCGAGCTGAACCGGGGCAGGTCCACCGACCCACCGTGGTGGGCCAGCTCGCCTGCCAGCCAGTTCTGCCAGTGCTCCGGCCCGGAACCACCCAGGCCGTGCAGGATCAACGTGTGCGGTAGGGACAACTTACGCGGACTTCTCGCGGCGCTCCCGGCGCGAGGGCTGCCGGGCGACGATCGTCGGGTTGACGTTCTCCTTCACGGTCTGCTCCGTGATGACGACCTTGGCGACGTCCGAGCGGCTGGGGATGTCGTACATCACCGGCAGCAGGACTTCCTCCATGATCGCCCGCAGGCCGCGGGCGCCCGTGCCGCGCAGGATCGCCTGGTCGGCGACCGCCTCCATCGCCGTCCGGGTGAACTCCAGTTCGACCCCGTCCATCTCGAACAGCTTCTGGTACTGCTTGACCAGCGCGTTCTTCGGCTCGGTCAGGATCCGGACGAGTGATTCCTTGTCCAGGTTCGTGACGCTCGCGACCATCGGCAACCGGCCGATGAACTCGGGGATCAAACCGAACTTGATCAGGTCCTCGGGCATCGACTCGGCGTAGTAGTCCGCCGCGTCGACCTCGGCCTTGGTCCGCACCTCGGCGCCGAACCCGAGACCCCGCTTGCCCACGCGGTCCTGGATGATCTTGTCGAGACCCGCGAAGGCGCCCGCCACGATGAACAGCACGTTCGTCGTGTCGATCTGGATGAACTCCTGGTGGGGGTGCTTGCGACCACCCTGCGGCGGCACCGAGGCCGTCGTCCCCTCCAGTATTTTCAGCAGCGCCTGCTGCACGCCCTCACCCGACACGTCACGCGTGATCGACGGGTTTTCACTCTTTCGAGCGATCTTGTCGACCTCGTCGATGTAGATGATGCCGGTCTCGGCGCGCTTGACGTCGTAGTCCGCCGCCTGGATGAGCTTGAGGAGGATGTTCTCCACGTCCTCACCCACGTAGCCCGCCTCGGTCAGCGCCGTGGCGTCCGCGATGGCGAACGGCACGTTCAGCATCTTCGCGAGCGTCTGGGCCAGGTAGGTCTTGCCGCACCCCGTGGGCCCGAGCATGAGGATGTTCGACTTGGCGAGCTCCACGCCGTCGTCGCGGCCCTCACGCCCGCGGTCACCGGCCTGGATGCGCTTGTAGTGGTTGTAGACCGCCACCGAGAGCGTGCGCTTGGCCTCGTTCTGGCCGATCACGTACTGGTCGAGGAACTCGTGGATCTCGGCGGGCTTGGGCAGCTCGTCGAGCTTGACGTCACCGGCCTCCGCGAGCTCTTCCTCGATGATCTCGTTGCAGAGGTCGATGCACTCATCGCAGATGTAGACACCCGGTCCGGCGATGAGTTTTTTCACCTGCTTCTGGCTCTTGCCGCAGAAAGAGCACTTCAGCAGGTCGCCGCCGTCACCGATACGTGCCATGACCGCTGACCTCTGTCCCCTCCGGCGCACGACCTGGTGAGGTGCGCCTGACTGCTGATGTGGCGAGTGCCCGCTGGGTGCGGGGTCCGCCCGTTCCCCTCGACGGTACCTGCCCTACCCGCCTGTGCGGGAGGACCAGCGTGCCCCCGACACCCCGAACTGAACAGGACCCCTGGTCAGCTCGGCGTGTCGGGCGCCACGCCGGGGCGGTCGCGGACCACTCCCGGATTACCCCGGGAGGGCGCCCGCGACGCGCCTGACTACTTCGCCGAGAGCTTCCGGTACGGCAGGACGCTGTCGACGATGCCGTAGTCCTTCGCCTCGTCGGCGGTGAGGATCTTGTCGCGCTCGATGTCCAGGCGCACCTGCTCCGGCGTGCGGCTGGTGTGCTTGGCGAGCGTGGACTCCAGCAGCCTGCGGACCCGCTGGATCTCGTTGGACTGGATCTCCAGGTCGGAGACCTGCCCGTAGACGCCCTCGGTGGCCGGCTGGTGGATCAGGATCCGGGCGTTGGGCAGCGCGTGCCGCTTGCCGGGGGTGCCCGCCGCGAGCAGCACGGCCGCCGCCGAGGCCGCCTGGCCCAGGCAGTAGGTCTGGATGTCGGGGCGGACGAACTGCATGGTGTCGTAGATGGCCATCAGCGAGGTGAACGAGCCACCGGGCGAGTTGATGTACATCAGGATGTCGCGGTCGGGGTCCTCCGACTCCAGCACGAGCAGCTGGGCCATCACGTCGTTGGCCGACGCGTCGTCCACCTGCACGCCGAGGAAGATGATGCGCTCCTCGAACAGCTTGTTGTACGGGTTGGACTCCTTGATGCCGTAGCTGGTGCGCTCGACGAAGGACGGGAGCACGTACCGGGACTGCGGCGCGTGGAACTGGCTCACTTCAGGTCTCCTGGTGGCTGGTGCCCGGGTCGCGGTCAGTTGGTCTTCGCCTGGCTGGCGCGGGTGATCACCTTGTCCACGAAGCCGTACTCCAGGGCTTCCTGGGCGTTGAACCAACGGTCGCGGTCCGAGTCGGCGATGATGCGCTCGACCGGCTGGCCGGTGTGCTGCGCGATCAGCTCGGCCATCTCGTGCTTGGTGCGGGTCAGCATGTCGGCCTGGATCGCGATGTCGGCCGCCGTGCCGCCGACGCCCGCCGAGGGCTGGTGCATGAGGATGCGGGCGTGCGGGAGGGCGTGCCGCTTGCCGGGCGTGCCCGCGGAGAGCAGGAACTGCCCCATCGACGCGGCCAGGCCCATGGCGTAGGTCGCCACGTCCGGCTCGATCAGCTGCATCGTGTCGAAGATCGCCATGCCCGCGGTCACCGAGCCACCGGGCGAGTTGATGTAGAAGGTGATGTCCTTCTCCGGGTCCTCGGCGGCGAGCAGGAGGAGCTGCGCCACGATCTGGTTGGCGATGTTCTCCTCGACCTGCGTCCCCAGGACGATGATCCGCTCGCGGAGCAGACGCTCGTAGACCGAGTCGTTGAGGTTCATCCCCGAGGCCGCTCGCATCACGGGCTCCGAGAAAGAGTGCTGCGTCACGTCTGCCTGCCTATCTTTGCGACTAACTGTGCCGAAAGAGTCTCGTAGCAACGACCTTAACGAAGGCGGGCGGCGTCGACGTCCCGACACCGCCCGCGTTCGCTCAGGGCTTCACTCCGCGTTCGCGGGTTCCTGTTCCTCAGTGGACTTCGTCTCACCGAAGAGCTCGTCCAGGTCGAGGGTGTTGCCCGCCGAGTCGGTCACGGTGGCCTGGCGCACGACCGTGGCCAGCGCCTTGCCGCGGCGCACGTCGGCGAAGATCGCGCCCAGCTGGCCGGACTGCTGCGCCCGCTTGACGTACTCGTCCGGGCTGATGCCGAACCGCTGCGCCTGGTAGATGATCCGCTCGGTCAGCTCGGCGTCGGTCACGCTGAGCTGCTCGGCGTCGGCGATGGCGTCCAGCATGAGCTGGGTCTTGACCGCCTGCTCGGACGCCTCGCGCACCTCGGCGTCGAACTGCTCCTTGGTCTGGCCCTGCTCGGCCAGCCACTCGGCGAAGCGCGCCTCGTCGTGGTCGAGGGCGTGGATGGCGTCGTGCGCCCGCGCCTCGACCTCGCCCTGGACGACGGCCTCGGGCAGCGGCACCTCGACGCTGGCCAGCAGCGCCTCCAGCACCTTGTCCCGCGCCTGCACGCCCTGCTGCATCTTCTTCACGCGACCCAACCGGGTGCGCAGGTCGGCCTTGAGCTCGTCGAGCGTGTCGAACTCGCTGGCCAGCTGGGCGAACTCGTCGTCGAGCTCGGGGAGCTGGCGCTCCTTGACCGAGTTCAGCACCACGGTGACCTCGGCGTCGCGACCGGCGTGCTCACCGGCGACCAGGGTGGTGGTGAAGTTCTTCGACTCGCCCTCGGAGGCACCGATCAGGGCCTCGTCGATGCCCTCCACGAGCTGGCCGGAGCCGATCTCGTAGGACAGGCCGGTGGTCTTGGCCTCCTCGACCTCCTCGCCGTCCACGGTCGCCGACAGGTCGACCACGACGAAGTCGCCGTTCTCGGCCGGGCGCTTGACGCCGGTGAGGGTGGCGAAGCGGGCGCGCAGCTCGTCGAGCTGGGTGTCGACGTCCTCGTCGGTGACCTCCTGGTCGTCGACGGTGACGGCGAGCTCGCCGAAGGCCGGGACGGTGATCTCGGGGCGGACGTCGACCTCGGCGGTGAACGCCAAGGACTCGCCGTCCTCGATCTTGGTCACCTCGAAGTCGGGGCGGCCCAGGGTGCGCAGCTCACCGGAGCTGACGGCCTCCAGGTACTTGGCCGGGATGGCCTCCTGGACGACCTCGTCCAGCACGGGCGCGCGGCCGATGCGGCTCTCCAGCACGCGGGCGGGGGCCTTGCCGGGGCGGAAGCCGGGGATGCGGACCTGCTTGGCCAGCTTGCGGTACGCGCGGTCGAAGTCCGACTTGAGCTCGTCGAACGGCACCTCGACGTTGATCCGGACCCGCGTCGGGCTCAGGTGCTCGACGGTGCTCTTCAACGTGGTCTCCTCGTAACGGGCAGGACGTGCGGAACACCCCGTGAACGCGTGTGGGCGCGCCGGGATTCCGCCTGAGTCTAGGCGGTCGGCCGACCGCGTGGCGCTAGCACCCCGGGTCGGACGGCCGCAACCGGGCGACACGGGGGCGTCCGGGCATTGTCGCGGGCATTACCCGTCGGGTGGTAATCGGTTTGCGGTCGGGCAGCCGGAATTCGTGACAACGGTGGAATTCCGCCCCTTCGGGCCGCCCTCCCGTGCTGTCTCGGGAGCGGCCCCGACGCCCTCCCGGCCGTCCCGTCGGGCGCGGCGAGAATCACAACAGTGGTTCCTAACCCGGCGCGACCCGTCCGCCGCCGCCCGGCCGGCGCGTGCCGCCCGCGGTCGCCGGCCGGTCTCACGAGCCCTCTGTGACGAACCCGAGAGACCGCATTTTCGCGGTTTCGCCAGCGGCGGATCGGCGGTACCTATGCGGCTCAACGGGCGATCGACACGGCGATCCGCTAGGCCATTCGAGTGGCACTGGGAGCCGCGAACACGGCAGGGAGCGTCAGCACCGAGCGAGGTCACCGCGGAGTCGTGTAACACGTATGTCGTAGAGCCGACTAACAGTCGGCAACCAGGAGCGAGGGGAGGTTCGCCACAAAGAGTGAATTGAGGCCGTTTGGAGTAGCGCTCGACAGAAAGTTTTCACTTGTCGAGATGACTCCAACCGCCGTAGTCCATTAGTGTGGGTTTCAGGTAGCGTGACGCCCGGATCCGCATGTTGGACCAGCAATAATTGACGTTGCCGGACGTTCTGGGGGGACAGCAGCGGACGCGCCGGCGACCGGGACCGACAGGAACGAGCGAGACAATGTCATCGAGCTCTTTAACCACCTACCAGACAAGGTGCCGATGACCCGATGAGATCCATTCCGCCGCTGCCGAACACTATCCCAGGACCACCGCTGGGCGCCGGCGGTGACTTCGGGGTCCGACGGGCCCCGGGAGCACCGACCCGCCACCGCGTACCACCCCTCGCGGTAGCGCGGCGATGTTGATCGACCTCGGGCCGCGCGCACGCAGGCGTGCAGCCAGGTCAACTGCCGCCACGCACGAGAGACCACGATGCGGTCCCGCACCGACCTCATCGTGGACCACTTAAACGCACCGTTGGGGAGCTCCATGGAGACGCGTCAGCTTTTGGCGTTCACAACTGTGGTTCAAACGGGCAGTTTCACCAAGGCAGCCGCCACGCTGAATTGCTCACAACCCACTATAACCACTCGGATCAAGGCACTCGAAGAGACCCTCGGCGTGCCGTTGTTCCGTCGACTTCCGCGCGGCATCCAGATGACCTCTGCCGGTGTCGAGCTATTGCCGTTCGCGCGGAACATCATCACCCTGACCGACAAGGCCAGGAAAGCCATCACGATGAACGGCGAGCCGCACGGCAAGCTGGTCATCGGCAGCGCACAGAGTCTGACCGACTACCGTCTGCTACCACTGATCGAGTACATGTGCTGGCGCTACCCGAGCGTCCAGATCTCACTGCACTCGCGCAACACGCAGGCCAACCTGACCGCGGTGCGGGAGGGGCGGCTGGACTGCACCTTCTTCATCGGCTCCGTGGAGCCCCGCGAGGGGTTGGAGACGACGGTGCTGTGCCCGGAGCCGTTGGTCATGGTCGCCGGCCCGACCCACGCCCTGACCAGGCGTTCGGTGATCACCGAGGACGAGCTGCGGGGCAGCACGCTCATCCGGGCCGAGAACGGGGCCAGCTACTACGAGCAGTTCGAACAAGCGCTGGGGTTGCAGGACTCCGAGTCGAAGTCGCCGGTGCTGGCGCTCGACTCGATCGACGCCGCCAAGCGGGCGGTCGCCTCGGGCCTGGGGATCTCGCTGGTCCCCGAGGTGACGGTCGCGGCGGAGCTCGCCGACGGCAGGCTGTGCCGGCTGCCGTGGGTGCCGCCGTTCCGGGTGTACACGCAGTTCGCGTGGCGCCAGGACAACTCCACCAACCCGTCGGTGACGGCACTGGTGTCGGCGGCGGCGCAGGTGGTCAGCGAGCAGGTGGCGACCCCGGCGTGACACTGGGAGCCGTTCTTGAGCACCCGGGCGCGGGTGTGCTCAAGAACGGCCCGCGTTTCGCCGGGCGGACGCCGGGTAGCACCGACGCATGACCGTCAAAGCGAGTGACCTGCGGGGGCTGCTGACCTCCGACCTGCCGGACCCCAACCTGGTCCTGATCGAGGGCAGGATCGAGGTCGTCACGGTGGACGACCTGGACACCGACCCGTTCCGCGGCGCCATGCTGCTGCTGTCGCGAACCGAACTGCTGGCCCGCGGCGTCGACGAGGACTCCTCGGACGACGAGCTGGAACGCCAAGCGGCCACCATCTCGACGGCGGTGAACGAACTGGGCGGCTAGTCGATCCGTCCTGGGCCGGGGACTGCCCGGGAAGGGCCCTGACCAACCAACGGCCGGCCAGGGCAACCGTCGGGGCGACAGGATTTGAACCTGCGACCCCCCGCTCCCAAAGCGGGTGCGCTACCAAACTGCGCCACGCCCCGGTCCACCCCAGCCTATCGCGACCGGCTAAGCTGACCACGCGCCCACCCCGGTAGGCGCATGCGGGTGTAGCTCAATGGTAGAGCCCCAGCCTTCCAAGCTGGTCATGCGGGTTCGATTCCCGTCACCCGCTCTCGAACTCCCCTTGCAGGTCAACAGCGGTGCCACCCATCTCCGAGCAGCACCGCTGTCGCGTCTCTTGATCACGTCGTGCGATTAGCGTGCGATTGGCTCTTCCTGACCCGCTCGCTGAGCTTGTCCGCGATCTCCTTGTCCCGCTCGCTGGTCGCGTGCTGGTAGATGAGCGCCGCCCGCATGCTCCCGTGTCCCATCCGGTGCATCAGCTCCCGCGTGCTGGCTCCCGCTGCCGCCGCCAGGTTGTTGCCGGTATGACGCAGGTCGTGGAAGTGGAAGCCTTTCGGGAGCCCGACCTTGGCCACGGTCTTGATCCACTTCACGGCCCGGTGCCAGTTGCCCCGCTTGAGTGCCGCGCCCTTCTCCCCGGTGAAGATCAGCTCCTCCGGACCGGCCTTGACGAACGCCATCAGGTGACGTCGAAAGTCGTCCACGAGGATCTCGGGCATGGCGACCGTCCGGAAGCCTGCCGCTGACTTCGGTGGGCCTGCCACGAGCTTCCCCGAGTTGAGCTGGGCCAGCCTCCGAGGCACCCGGACGGTTGGCGCATCCAGGTCGACGTCACACCTTCGGAGGGCGATCAGCTCGCCCCACCGCAGGCCGGTGAAGGCAGCGGCAAGGACCAGCACCCGGAAGCGTGGCGGCACAGTCTCCGACAGGGTGAAGACCTGCGCCACGGACGCCACCGGCCGTTCGGGAGCCTTCTCCTGGTCTGCTCCCTTGATGCGGCACGGGTTCCGCTTGATCCGGTTGTCGTCCAGGGCGGTGTTCATGATCGCTCGCAGCAGCCGGTACGCCTTGGCGGTCGTGGTGTCCGAACGGCCGTTGTCGAGCAGGTGCCGCCGCCAGGTCCGCACGGTCTCCGTGGTGATCGAGTTGAGCAGCTTCTCCCCGAGGAACGGCACGACGTGAAGCCGGAACTGCCGCTCATACTCCTCACGGGTACGGACGCCGAGTTGCCGTTCCTTGATCCACCGCTCCCCGTACTCCGTGAGCGCGACCTTGCCGAGCAGCGGGTCAACCCACTCGCCACGGAGGAGATCGGCCTCCACCGTGGACAGCCAGGCGTTGGCATCGGTCTTGGTCGGGAACGTCTCCGGCGCGTTCCGGCGGAGGCCATCAGGCCCGAGGTAGCTCGCCTGGTGCCGACCGGACGGCAGCTTGCGGACGTGCCCGAACTGGCGGTGGTTCTTCTTGTTCGCCATCAGGCAGCCCTCCGGACCGGCTCGACCCGACCGGCGTTGATGAACTCGTCCACGTCGGCCCGCTTCAGCCGGACATGCCGTCCGAGGTGGTGGAACGCGATCCGACGCTCTGCGATGAGCCGCCGGACGAAGCGGACGGTCGTGTTCATGTAGTCCGCCGCTTCCTGAACCGTGAAGTGCTCCTTCATCGTCTTCTCCCCCATTTACGCAGCTTGAGACGTTGCCGAATGGTTTGGCGGACTGGCCGAGGCGAGCAGAGCCGCCGTGTACTCGGCCTTCCATCGACGCCGCTCCGCGACCGCCCGCAGCAGCAGGTGTGGTCTTGGGGGCACGTTCGGGTCACCGGGCTGCACGTTGTTCCAGACGACCCGTTTGGGCTGGTCGTCCCCGGTAATCCCCACGTCGGCAAGCAGTTGCCGAACGAACTTCACCCGGTCGTGCTTGTGGTCGGCGAGGGACTTCCCGGACCACTTCCGCGACACCAGCACGCGCCGACCAGCCACGCCGAGGGTTGAGCGCTTGTGTGCCTTGCCCTTGCACTTGCCGGGTTCCATCGACAGGCGAGCGCCCTTCGGCTGAACCCCATAGAGCAGCCAGACCGGGCACTGCGGCGAGCAAGGCGTGACTGCCAGTTCCGCGCACAGCCGTTCGGCGTGGTCCTCCTGGCGGCTCGTCTGAGCGTCAAAGCACTCACCGATGCTCTTGGTCAGGTACTTCGTCAGGTAGCCGATGTGGCGTCCGGCCTCTTCCGTGCCGCCGAGGATGCCCTTCGAGTGCACCTGCACCCCGAACCGCGCCACGTGCGCCGGACGCTCAACCTGGTCGAGAGCTTCATCCCAGGCCGGTAGCGGTTCACGCGTGGTCGGGTCAACGAACCCCTTCGCCCGCGAGTCCCACACCGGCCGGTTGTCGCCGCTGTACTTGATCTCGTCGTGATTGGGCCACCAGACCTGGTGGTAGGTGGCCTCCGCGACCGCTCGCAGCTCCGCCCGCGACATCGAACCCCTGATAGCGGCGTGCCAGTGTGGCGCCAGCCGCCGCTGAGGCTCGACCGTCGAGAAGTACTGGACGTCCCAGCCGACGCACCGCCGCAGGTTCTGTACGAACCTGTCCAGCAGGGCCGCGAAGTGCACCGCGTCCCGAGCCGCCCGCCGGTAGTCGTAGGTGTTCGGGTCTACCGGTGTGCCGTCCGAGCGCACCTTGCCGTAGCTGTCGAGCGTCAGCGTGAGGAAGGTCGAGGGCTGGTACTTGCCGCCGAAGACCCGTCCGACCGTGCGCTTGGTGATCGGCCGCCGAGGCAGGTTCGGCGCATCCTGTCGCCGCCTGGTCGACCGCTTCCGCACCGCCCGAGACCGCACCTCCAGCGGAGGAAGTGCACCGCGGATTCCCAGTTGCCGAAGTTCGGCATCGACTTCGGCGACTTCCTCCCGCACCTCCTCCGCGCCGATCTCGTCGTCCTCTTCGACTGCCTGCCGGTACGCCTTGACCAGGTCCGCACGGTAGGCGGTCAGTGCCCGCTGGTCATCGCTGGGAGCGTTCGGGGTGAAGTTGGGTTCCTCGGTCAGGTGCCACCCCTCGCGGCACTGCGCCATCCGCAACCGCCGGTTCTTCTCCGCGCACGTCGGGCACACGCTGGCCACCGTCGAGCCACACGGAACGGGCACGATGTCCACTCGCCCGGTGTCCAGGTCGACCCGCTCCTTGGCCAACGGCCGGACACAGACGCCGTGCTCCTCAGCTACCGCCCGAGCCACGTCCAACGCCGCCGGTTGCTTCATCCGGTCCGCCCGAGTCAGGTACTCGCTCATGCCGCCACCTCCCCCGCGCCGTCCGGCCGAGTCGGGAAGTTGTGGACCGTGGCGTCCGCCAGATAGACGCCCAGCTCGACAAGGTCTGCGTCGGTGACGTGGAAGGCCCGAGCCCGCTCCGGTTCCCGCTGCCCGTCCTGCTTCACCCAGGCGACGCCGGGCGTGTTCTCGCTGATCTCGTGCGCCGCCGCCCCGCGCTGCCTCACGCCGTCGCCAAGGACCATGTCGACCTGCTGCGGCTCGTCCAGGCGCAGCGCCACGCGGGTGCTGAACAGGTGCCTGAACCCCACGACCTCCTTGCGCGGATCCTGGACCAAGCCGACGACGGCGTACCCGGGTGCCCGCCCCTGAGACGTGATGGTCTGGATGGCCCGCGCGGCACGCTCGCGGAGCTGCTTGTCCGGTTGGTAAGCAATCAGGTCCGCCAGCTCATCGACCACCAGGACCGTGAACGGCTCCCCCGTCGACCGCGCCCACAACCGCCGCACACCCCGGTACCGCGTCGCCCGCTCCTTGACCTCTGCGGCGATTTCCTCAAGCAGGGCAACGGCTTCCGGCCCGTTGTCGTACACGACCCGGTCGAACGCGTCCGGGCACTGCCCCAGCTCCATCCCGCCCTTCGGGTCGATCCCCACCAGCCGCACCAGACCCGCCCGCACCGCCGGAGCGAGCTGCCACACCAGCGACCAGAGCACCGAGCCCTTGCCCGCACCAGGCACCCCGACCACGAGCACTTGAGACCCGAGCAGACGCAGCCGCCACGGCCTACCGGTCTCGGTCCGACCGACGACCACCCGCTTGAGGTCCACCTCGGTCGAGTCCGCCAGCGCGGGCACCGCGAGAGGTCGCAGCAGCGGGTCACGGTGCACGAAGTCCAGCTCGATCACCCGAGGACGCAACACCCGCACCCGACACGAGCGAGCACCGAACGAGTGCGCCAGGCCGTCCCGACGCAGCTCCCACGCCTCCGGCGACTGTGCCGGAACCATTCGCACCCGGACCCGGTCTCGCCATCCCTCGGACCGAACCCGCCGAAGCCTGGGCCGGTACTCGCGCCCACGGTCCTGCTTGGCCAGCTCAGCGAGCCGCATCACCGACCGCCACTTCGGGACGTACACCGTCGCCCGCCGCCACTCGGTCACCAGCCGGTACCAGCCGTGGCGCAGGAACGACCCACGATCGAGACCCGCCCAGATGCTCAAAACGGCGACCAGTGACAACAACGCCAGCACCAGGGGTGAAACTCCGAACCGCCACCAGCACCAGGCCGCCGACACCGGCACCAATGTGACCACGGGATACCGGACGACAACGAGCACCAGGCGCACGGCCCCGACGACCATCAGCCACACCAGCGCCACTAGTGCCGCGACCCACTTGGCCTTGCCGGGGACGAGCACCCACCACGGCACCCGAGGCCGGACACCCTCGAACGGAGCCGGGTCGACCCACTTTCCGCCGTTCATCGCGCACGCCCCATGGGGGCGAAAATCAGCGGCAGCCATCCCAGGCAGCCGCAGCAAACGAGCTGGTTCGGGGCGTAGACACCGAACCGCTTGCACGCCCCACAGGGGCGACCGTTGGACAACTTCCACACTGTCGGAGCATCGCGCCGACTTGACGCGCGCACCCCACGTACCGATAGCCTCGACATGACCGGAATCCCTTGTGTGGTTACGAAAGCACGCGAAAGTTCCGGTCGGTGTGTCGCCGGGAAACAGCTTCAGCCCGCCAAGACTCGAACCTGTTTCCCCGCGACCCCACCAACCAGCAATTCAGATCACTTGCCGTACGAGACCGCCCGCGCGGTCATTCGTTCGTCTCGACCTCGAACAGGTCCTCGAACTCGAACGGTGCGAGCGCCTTCAACGCCCCGCTGATGAACCGCGCACCAGGCCGCAGCTCGCCGTCACGGGCACGTTTCACCGTCGATCGGTTGAGCCCCATCGCCTTGGCCAACGCGTAGTCCGAGTGGAACCCTGCCAACCGCACAGCCTTGGTGAACGCGTCATCGCGCAGCCTGACCGTGTACCTCGGCTCACCCACGCCGCAGCCGACACGGACCACGGCCACCGCCGCGCTCTCGGACCCACTCGACTCGACCGCCTGCTGGCGCTTGCTGTGAACAGCCGCCGCGTCGGCGAGGGCTTGGGCGATCTTCTTGCCCTTCTCCCAGTGCTGCTCCGCGAGGAAGACCGCCTCCCGCTGCCGCCCACGATCGGACTCGGCGACCCGCCGGTACACCTCAGCCGCCCGGAAGTGAAAATCCCGCCAGTCCGCGCGCGTCGCCTCAATCGAGGGCATCACCTCGACCAACGCGTCATGAGCCGCCCGAAGCGTCGTCGCCGATCCCACCGCCGACCACAACTCGTCCAGGGGACTCACTCCCACTCATCCCCCTCCACACCCAGCGCAACGCCGCCCTGCTTCAACGCCGAACGTAGCCTGTTGACTGAATCCCGCTCGACCACCAGAACAGCAGGGAACGCCTTACCGAAACGAATCTCCACCCGGTCCTCGAACGCCACCGGGTATGCGCGAATCGGAAGATCATCAGTCACGTGGAGCCGCACCATTTCGCCGCCCATGGGGTCACGCAGCCTTGGCAGCGGACTTGACGACGACCGGCTTCATGCCCGAGGCCCGCAGGCTGTACCCGAGCTTCGCCCGGCACCGATGCCGCTCACCCCCGTGACTGCCCCGGCACGCCTTGTCGTCAATCCACGGCGTCACCGTCAGCCCTTCGAAGATCACCGGCCGCACGTCCGTCCCCGGAATGGCCTCCGGTGGAACCGGCTGGTGAGGTGCCGCGATCTTCACCGTCACCACGGCGTCCGTCTTCCGCTCCGCCGCCTGGTCGATCACCAGGACCGACCAGACCAACAGGCCGGTCTCCTTGTCCGTCTCCTGCTGGACCGGCAACCCCTTCGCCCGCTCCTCGGCCGACTGGAACTTGAGCACCGGCTCGACACCCATCACCAGCGCGCCACGGGGAAAGACGAAGTCGTGCGTCGCCGGGAGCCTGCTCCCACCACTGATCGCCACAGCCGATCTCCTGTCATCAGCGTCGACTGGACCGTCGGTCCAGCACCTTGACACCAACCACTTTCGGCTGATCAGCAGGACGCATGCACCGCATAGCGGGACTTCTAAGGACGTCCTTGCTAGCTTAAAGACGTCCCAAGTCGTCACAACGGGGGTACACATGGCCAACGAACGCCTACGAGAAGCCCTGCTCCGCAACGGTCTGAACCTCGACCACATCGCCCGAGCCACCAGCGTCGACCCCAAGACCGTCGAACGCTGGATCACCAAGGGTCGAGTCCCCTACCCTCGCCACCGCCACACCATCGCCTCGATGGTCCGCGAGACCGAGAACTACCTCTGGCCAGACGCTGTAGCCGCGGACCGCAAGGCCGAGATCGCCGAGTCCGAGGTGGTCAAGGTCTACCCCCACCGCAACAACATCCCTGCGGACCTCTGGGACCGACTCCTCAACGACGCCACCAAGCACATCGAGGTGCTCTCTCTGGCCGCCCTCTTCCTGGTCGAACGCCCGACCTTCGCTAAGGAGCTGCGCCGCAAGGCCGAACAGGGAGCCAAGATCCGTCTCCTCTTCGGAGACCCCGCAGGCCGCGAAGCCGCCCGCCGCAGCGAGGAAGAACAGCTAGGCAAGGGCACAGTCGCCGCCCGCATCCGCAACGCCCTGGCGTTCGTCCGCCCGCTGGTCGACGTCCCAGGCATCGAGGTCCGCCTCCACAAGACGACCCTCTACAACTCCGTCTTCCGCTTCGACGACGAGATGATCGTCAACACGCACGTCTACGGCTTTCCCGGAGCCCACGCCCCAGCCCTCCACCTACGCCGACTCTCCGCAGGCGACCTCTTCGAGACCTACTCCGAAAGCCTTGAGACCGTCTGGGCCAGCGCAAAGCGCGCCACCTTCTGACAAGGTCGAACCATGACCCGGACCGACTACCTCAACGACCCCAACGCCCCGAAGCCCAACAGCATCCGGGTAGCCGTCAGCGCCATCGTCCAGGACTCCACCGGCCGCCTCCTCATGATCCGGCGCACCGACAACGACAAGTACACCATCCCCGGCGGAGGCCAAGACGTCGGCGAAACCCTCGCCCAAGCCGTCGTCCGCGAGGTCGAAGAGGAGACCGGCATCCACGTCGAGGTCACCGGGCTAGTCGGCCTGTACTCCAACCCCAACCACGTCATCGCCTACGACGACGGCGAGGTTCGCCAGGAGTTCTCCATCTGCTTCCGCGCTCAACCCATCGGAGGCGAGCTGCGCACAAGCAGCGAATCTAAGGAAGTCCACTGGGTAGAGCCCAACCGCCTGCCCGACCTCGACATCCACCCGTCGATCCGCCTACGCATCGACCACGGCCTCAGCAACCGCGCCGAGCCCTACTTCACCTGACCTCAACCCCAGCGGCCCTCAGCCGCGCCTCCGTGCGCTCCACCGCAGCCACCAACTCAGGCTCCGCCTGACGGATGAAGACCGACACCAAGTCTTCCGGCCCGTACCGCGCCTGAATCTCCGCGATCCGCTCACGCACGCTGGTCACGTCGCCATCCGGCCCGGTCGTCATGTCGGCCCACCACAGCGCATCCCGCAGCGGTGTCCCTTCATCCACCCAATGCGCCAGCTCAGCCGAGCAACCTCTCAGCTTCGCCTCCCGGTAGGCGCAGGAGTGGTGAGCCACCAGCGCACACAACCGTTCTGGAAAGCCCTGCCGTTCGAGACACCGAGCCCCATCAATCGGATGAAACCCAGTCATCGCCACCTCGGGTGCATACCCCACATCGTGAAGGAAAGCAGCCGACTCAAGTAGTTCCGCATCAGCTTTGAGAAATAGACATGCGGCCAACTCGGCTCGTTTTGCAACCCCTTGGACGTGAGACCAACGGGTCGGCAACGTGACCGCGAGCGAGTCGTACGCCAAGTTCTTTGCAGTCGCCTGAAGTGACATTTTCACTTTTACATTCTACGACACAACGGCCGAACGGAGACCGCTATAGATCCTGTCGGCAATCTCGCTCGCCCCGTCCACAATACCACCCTTACGAATCCTGTCGTCGAGTCTAACCTGCACGCTAGGCTTGACCCCAGGAACTACACATACTTCAATCAAACCACCAGTTCGATTCGAAGGTGCAGCAGTCCAGCGTTGCAACCTGTAATTTTTGTTCCTTACAGCAAAAAACAACGATGGGTATCGAACCACATTCTCCCGAGGATCGTGGAGATTGAGGCTACAAAAGCCGATCCACACCAACAGGTCGCTCACGCCATTGCCGACCAGGAAAAACCACATATTCCCAGACTTGTCCGCCTTCGTCAGCTTCCAGAACGAGTCCTCATCAAGGCGATAAAAATCTTCGACGGTCAAATTCCTCACGCGCAGCTCACCGAACAGACGCGCCATAAAGTTATTGAACACCGCCAGCCAGGAGCTGTAAATGTTCCGACTGCGACCATTGATCTCATCACCGATTAGACTGCGCACGAACCCTGGCTTGCCCATGTCCCGGGCGAAACGCTTCTCGGCTTTAATAAAAATTCCAGCCAAGGGAAATATGTCGCCAGCCACATCGCTGTGCGCCAACGCGTCGATGTATTCCGTACGCTCCGTATTATGCTTAATGATCGCAGGTGGAAGACCATTGCGAGCGAAGATAAGGTTGACTAGGACTCGCGCGAGCCTGCCATTTCCATCTTCAAACGGGTGAATATGCGTCAGCCAAGCATGCGCGATGGCGGCATGCAATGTTACAGGCATACCGCCATGATCGCGCGACAACCAAGTACTAAAGTCGCGCATTTCCGCTGGCGTGTCGATCGGCAAGGGCGGTTCGTGGGTTCCCTCGCCACCAATCCTTACATGATAGCGCTTATACCTTCCGGCAAATTCCTCGCCAGACGTTATGAGAGCGTGCATGCTTCGGATATCCGACTCGGACAACGGCCGACCGTCGGCAAGTGTGGAGACATAACTTTCGGCAAGAACCTTCGCACCGTGCAATCCCAATACATCAATCAGATGCTTGTCACGCTTCATGCCTACATAGAGCATTCCTTTCATGAGGTCTTTATCGACAAGCGCAGCATCCGGAGATTTCAGGATTTCACTAGTACGGGCGAGCGATGGGCCAAGATCCTCCAGTTTGTTACTCTCGTAGATTTCGCGCGTTTGCCTGTTCACTGCGTAGTCGATCAAAAATCCTTTAGCTTGAATCTCACGCGAAGCGGCCTGCACTTTCTCGCGAACTCGCCGTTCGGCGTCAAAAAGAACGTCGATCTGCTTGTCAATGTCCGAATCATCGGGCAGCGAGTAGGGGCAACCTTGGAGGTCGACGACCGAGCTCACACGCACCACACCCTTTACTGGCGCTTAGTGCGCCCGACATCACCGGTAAGTCTAGTCACTGCTTGCCGAATTGCGCTCTACAGGATCAAGGCGCGCGCCGTCTCAGGCGGCGCGCGGCACAGCCCGGCACACGTTGGCACCGACTCCCCGCATCACGGCACGCCGGGCTCCCGCTTCGCTCCGCCCGTCGGCCGTGCGCGGAGTCGGTGCACGTGGCTGGGATGGCGGCCACTGCACTGACGGGCACAGCTCGTCGTGGTTTTGGCAGTTCGCTAGTCGGGACGATCGCGCGGTTATTCGGCCTGGTCGGGCTGGGCACGGCGATCGACTGCCGCGACGGCTTCGCCGCCTTGCCATCGCTCCGTCAGTGCTTGTCACGAGGCGGGTTCGGATCGTTCCCCTTCGGCGAGGTGTCCCGGGAGCGAATCCGTCCATCACGACCGTGGGTGATCGCGTCCCCACCGGTGTTGGCGACGATCTCTCGCGCACGTGCTGTGGCTTCTGCCTGCGTGTCGAAGTGAGCGCTCGCCCGCGCGGCATCCGGCTTGCGGACGTCCCAACCACCCTCGGGGTTGGGAACCACGTGCCGGTCGTTGTCACCCATGACGCCTCCTCGGAGCATGGACCAAGCGTTGGTAGTCCAATCGACGCCGGAGGCGCGTGCGCTACTCGAACGGGGTGCTCTTCACCCAAACGGCCGTACTGACTGACGGCATTCTGTACATGGCAAGGGGCCGTCCGGCAGGTCAGGACGGCTTCGCAGTTGCTCGATGGAGCACAACCAGGCCCAGGTCCGCTCGTCACGTCGCGTGCGATTAGCGTGCTATTAGACCAGGTCAATGAGGGTCAACAGCGGTCAACTGCGGCTGGGGCGAGAGCTGGTCAGGCGCAGTGGGCTGGGGTTGACGCCGCACTTCCAAGCTGGTCATGCGGGTTCGATTCCCGTCACCCGCTCCAGCTTGTTCTTCCTGGTAGAGCCCTTGCGGACCGTCCCACGTGGACGGTCTTTTGCTTTTGCCGGACCCTGGTTGCTGTCGACGGGGCCGGCCCGGACGGTGGCTTGGTGGCGGTGGCCATTTGGTTGCGCACATTGGCCGTCGGTGGGCCGCAGAGCCCGATCCGACGTGCCGAAGCAGGTGAGCTCATCATGGGACCGTGCGCCTGGAGCAGATCGTGGTGGATTGCGCCGACCCCGCACGGCTCGTGCGGTTCTGGGCGGGGTTGCTCGGTGGGGTGGCCGTCGAACGCGAGCACGGGTGGGCGCACGTCGTGCCGCCCGGTTGGCCGCGCATCTCCTTCCAGCCCGTGCCCGAGCCCAAGTCGGTGAAGAATCGGCTGCACCTGGACATCGACGTCGACGACATCGCCGAGGCCACGCAGAAGGCCACCGAACTCGGTGCCACGGCGCGGGGTGACGTGCAGACCGACGAGCAGGGCAGCTTCCAGGTGCTGCTCGACCCCGCGGGCAACGAGTTCTGCTTCGTCCGGCCGCACGGCCGCTAGGACGTCACCGCGCGCCACAGCGCCTCGCCCAGGCGGATCGCCAGCACCACCATGAGGCAGCCGATGGCGAAGCTCACCAGGCACCTCAGGATCACGCGCAGCTTCGTCACGCCCACAGTGTGCTCCCCGAACGGCCGGGAATCAGCCGGTTGCGGCAGCGACGGCGGCACGCAGCGCGCGCACGACCGCGACGTCACCCTCCACCGACACGTGCTCCTCCCCCACGCGTCCCCACAACCACAGGTCCACGGCCGACGACGACCCGCTCACCACCGCTGCCGGCTCGGCCCCCGGGCAGTAGTCCACGATCCCCTCGTGCAGCGCCACGGTCCACTCCCGGCCGGGCACGCGCAGCGCCACGGCTCGCCCGGACGTGTGTGCCCCAGGTGGTTGGTGGCACCCCAGCCACAGGTGCAGCACCTCGTCGATGCCGTCGGCCGCCAACCCCGCTTCCAACGGCTCCGCCACACCCTGAGCGGCCTGCGCGTCGACCCGGTGCACGGCCGTCTCGTGCGCCATCCGCCGCAGCCAGAACCCCAGCGTCCGGTCCCACGGGCACCACGTCGCCGCGGGTTCCGCCGCACGTCCCGGGTCCAGCACGGCGAGCAACGACGCCACCCCGGCCCGATACCAGTCGACGGGATCGGCGTCACCGGGCGAGAACCCCGCCCCCGCCGGACGTGCGCCGCGCGCGATCCACGTCGCCACCAGCCGGTGGATCGAACCGATGTGCACGAGCAGGTCACCGACCGTCATACCGGGGCACGCGGGCACGTCACGATCAGGTGGTGCGGCAGCGGCCGCCACCGCCAAAGCCTCCGCTTCGACGCGGAGCGCGCTCGCCAGTGATTGGGCGTCCATCGACGCAGCATCGCCGAACGAACCACCCGGACGCGACCCCGAATTTCCATCGCGCCCGACCGGCGACCGGCGTATGAACGATGCCATGGCGCTCACCCTCCGCACCCTCACCGCGGCCGAACTCGCGGAGTTCCAGCGGGTCCTCAACTCTGCGTTCCTCTCCGACAGCGTGGACGACCAGCTCGAACGGTGGCGCGACCTGTTCGAGCCCGAACGGCACCACGCGGTGTTCGACGGTGACGAGCTCATCGGCGGCGGGGGCATCCAGAGCCGGGAGATCACGGTGCCCGGCGCCGGCCCGAAGCCGGTCGCGGCGGTCACGTCGGTGGCCGTGAAACCGGGCCATCGCCGCCGGGGCGTGCTCACGCGCGTGATGCGGGCCCAGCTGCACGGCCTGCACGAAGAGGGTCGTGAGCCGATCGCCGCGCTGTGGGCGTCGGAGGCGGCGATCTACCCCCGGTTCGGGTACGGGCTCGCGGCCGAGTTCACCCGGCTCGACGTGCCGCGCGGCGCGAAGTTCCGGCCGGACGTCTCGGTCGACGCCGAAGGGGTGCGCGAGGTGTCGCGTGACGAGGCCATGCCGGTCATGAAGGCCGTGTACGAGGAGCTCCGGCCGGGTCGGACGGGGTGGCTCAGCCGCACGGACGCCAACTGGGACTACCACTTCGCCGACACCGAGCGCGACCGCGGCGGCCTCACCGCCTACCGCTACGCGCTGCACCCCCAGGGCTACGCGGTCTACCGGATCAAGCCGGACTGGCAGGAACGCGGCCCGCGCAACGCGCTGCACGTGCGGGAGCTCGCGGCGCGCACCGACGAGGCGTACGCGGCGCTGTACCGGTACCTGCTGGACCTCGACATGGTGGGCGAGCTGAAGTTCTACACCGCGTCGGACGACCCGATCACGCACCTGCTGGACGACGCGCGGCTCGCGTTGCGCGGCCGGTCGGACTCGCTGTGGGTGCGCCTCGTGGACGTCGACCGCGCGCTCACCCAGCGCCGCTACCTCTCGGACGTGGACGCCGTGCTGGAGGTGGCGGACGAGTTCTGCCCGTGGAACGCGGGCCGGTGGAGGTTCACCGTGAAGGACGGCACGGCGACCGTGCAGCGGGTGGACGACGACCCGGACCTGCGGCTGGACGTGCAGGCGCTGGGCGCGGCGTACCTCGGTGGGACGAAGCTCGCGACGCTGGCCCGGGCCCAGCGGGTGAGTGAGGTCACCGAGGGTGCGCTGAACGCCGTGTCACATGCGCTTTCGGGTGATCGCGACCCCCACTGCCCGGAGGTGTTCTGACCTTTTCGGGAACCTCGGCCCGACGCGCGGCGTTTTCCGGGCATCAAGCACCGGGAGGGTCGATGACCACCACGATCGTGTTGCTCGTGCTGCTGGTCCTGGTGGGTGCGGTCTGGTACTCCGCCCGCTCCGCCGCCGAGAAGCGCCGTCGCGAGCTGGAGGACGCCCAGGCCGAGGCACGCCGTTGGGTGGAGCGGCTCGGCGGTCAGGTGATGAACCTGACCGGCACGGACGTGGCCTCGCAGCAGGCGCTGGCGGACGCCTCGGAGCGGTTCACCGCGGCCGGCTCGCAGATGGAGCAGGCGCGCACGGTCGAGCAGTGCCGCCTCGTCACACAGACCGCGATGGAGGGCCTGTACTACGCGCGGGCCGCGCGCGTCGCGATGGGCCTCGACCCCGGCCCCGAGCTGCCGGACCTCACCGGCCAGAGCCGCGCGGGCAAGGTGTCGGAGGAGCGTGACGTCACGGTGGAGGGCCACCGGTACGTCGCCTCGCCGCAGCCGGGCGCGCACACGCCGCACTACTACCCCGGCGGTGTGGTGGCCGGACGTCCGGTGCCGCAGGGCTGGTACTCCGAGCCGTGGTGGAAGCCCGCGCTGGTGGCGGGCGCGTGGGGCTTCGGCTCGATGCTGCTGTTCAGCGCGATGTTCTCGGGCATGGTCGGCGTGCCGGCGGCCGTGGCGGCCGAGGACCCCGGCGACGTGGGCGGTGACGACGGCGGCGATGGCGGCGACGCGGGTGGTGACTCCGGTGACGCCGGTGGCGACTACGGCGGCGACTTCGGTGGCGATTACGGTGGCGGCGACTTCGGCGGGTTCGACATCTGAGGTCACGCGGCCTGGCAGGTCGGGCACCAGTAGAGGTTGCGACCGGCCAGTTCGGCGGCGGCCACGGGTGTGCCGCAGACCAGGCACGGCTGACCGGTGCGGCGGTAGACGTAGACCTCGCCGCCGTGCCGGTCCTGGCGCGGCGCGCGGCCGGTCACCTCGGGCAGGTGCTCGGGTCGCACGGTGTCGATGCGCCCGACCTTCACCCCGGCGCGCATGAGCACGACCAGGTCGTGCCACAGGTCGTCCCACAACGCCCGGTCGACCCGGTTGCCCGGCACGAGCGGGTGGACGCCGTGCCGGAACAGCACTTCGGCGCGGTAGACGTTGCCGACGCCCGCGAGCACGGTCTGGTCCATCAGCAGCACGGCGACGGACTGGCGAGACCTCGCGATCCGCGCGTAGGCGAGGTCGGGTTTCGCGTCACGGCGCAGCGGGTCCGGGCCGAGGCGGGCGCGCAGCGCGGCCACCTCGACGTCGGTCAGGATCTCGCACCGGTTCGGGCCGCGCAGGTCCGTCCAGTGGGTGGGTCCGGACAGCCGCATCCGCACCTGGCCGACCGGTTCGGTGACCGGGTGCGGCGACTCGGTGAACGTGCCGTACAGGCCCAGGTGGACGTGCACGGTCGCGTCCGGCCCGTAGACGTGGAACAGGTGCTTGCCGTGCGCCTCGGCGCGCTCGAACAGCCGACCGTCCACAAGGGAGGCCGGGAACCTGCCCTGCGGGCTCGACACCCGGACGGTCGAGCCCGCGTAACGGCGTTGGTGCAGCTTCGCCAGCCGGTGCAGCGTGTGACCTTCGGGCATTACGGCAGGGCCGGCGCCTCGCCGGTGCGCTCGTACTCGCTGAGGATGCCGATGCGGCGGGCGTGCCGCTCCTGGCCGGAGAACGGGGTGGACAGGAACGCCTCGACGATCGCGAACGCCTCCTCCGTGGTGTGCATCCGGCCGCCGATGCCGATGAGCTGGGCGTCGTTGTGCTCACGGGCGAGCTTCGCGGTCTCGACGCTGTAGGCGAGCGCGGCACGGGCACCGGGCACCTTGTTCGCGGCGATCTGCTCGCCGTTGCCGGAGCCGCCGATGACGATGCCCAGGCTGCCCTCGTCCGCGACCACGCGGCGGGCGGCCTCGATGCAGAACGGCGGGTAGTCGTCCTCCGCGTCGTACACGGCCGGTCCGACGTCGACCACTTCGTGGCCCGCGTCGGACAGGTGCTTGACGAGGTGGGTCTTCAGCTCGAAGCCCGCGTGGTCCGATCCCAGGTAAACGCGCACGTCAGCAAGTCTGCCATCCTTGGGCGGGTGTTCGGACAAGAGGGCTGCCGGCTGCGGCTGGAGTGGGGTCCAGAGGGGGTCGCCGCGCTCGGGGAGCAGTGCGCGGTGCTCGTGATCGTGGACGTGTTGTCGTTCTCCACGGCGGTGGACGTCGTGGTGGCGCGGGGTGGGGCCGTGCGGCCGGTGCGGTGGGCGGATCGGGCCGCGGCGGCGCGGCCGGCCGACCCGTCGTGGGAGTTGCGGCCGTCGTCGCTGGTGACGGTGCCCGCGGGGACCGAGTTGGAGTTGGCTTCGCCGAACGGCGCGACGTTGTGCTCGCTGGCGTCGGCGACGGGGGCGGTCGTGCTGGCGGGGTGCCTGCGCAACGCTCGGGCGGTCGCCGCGGCTGCTCGCGAGTTGGCGGAGGGTGGGCCGATCGGTGTCGTGCCGGCCGGGGAGCGTTGGGGCGTGAACGTGGTGGAGAGCGCGGAGGCCGGACCGCTGCGGCCCGCGGTCGAGGACCTGCTGGGGGCGGGCGCGATCATGTCGTCGCTGCTCGGCTACGGCTCGGCTTCGGTGGAAGCGGCCCTCGCCGCGGAGACCTACGCGTGGGCGTCGGTGGAGGACGTGGTGGCGGGCTGCGTGTCGGGCCGCGAGCTGATCGCCGCGGGCCACGCCGATGACGTCGCCCTGGCCTCCCAGGTCAACGTGAGCACCGCCGTCCCCCGCCTGACCAACGGCCTCCTCCACGCGTGAGTCCTACGTTCAGAACGCGAGAGTCCTACGTTCGCGACCTCCGAGTTCAACGCTCGGCCGACCGACCGGTATGCCGAGTGTTGAACTCGGGGGTGCTGGACGTAGGACTCTCGCGACGTGGACGTAGGACTCTCGCGGGGGGGTTAGCGTTGGATGGACTTCAGTTCGGTGAATTCGGACAGGCCGTGGGGGCCGAACTCGCGGCCGTTGCCCGACTGGCGGTAACCGCCGAACGGGGCGCTGGTGTTGAAGGCCGCGCCGTTGATGTCCACCTGGCCGGTGCGCAGGCGCTTCGCGACGGCCAGGGCGCGTGACGGGTCGGCGGAGAAGACCGCGCCGCCCAGGCCGTAGATGGTCGAGTTCGCGATCCGCACGGCGTCGTCCTCGTCCGCGTACGGCATCACGGACAGGACCGGGCCGAAGATCTCCTCCTGCGCGATCACCATGTCCGGCGTGACGTGGCCGAAGACGGTCGGCGTGACGAAGAAGCCCCGGTCCAGCGGGCGGGACGGGCCGCCCAACGCGAGCTTCGCCCCTTCCGACGTGCCGCGCTCGATGTAGCCGACGACGCGGTCGCGCTGAGCGGCCGAGACCGCGGGACCCATGCGCGTCGAGGGAAGAGCGGGGTCACCCGGCTCGTACTTGGCCGCGGCGGCGACCGCGACCTCCAGCGCCTCGTCGTGCCGGGAGGCGGGCACCAGCAAGCGCGTCCACGCGCTGCACGCCTGCCCGTTGTTCATGTACGCGTTGCCGACGCCGATCTTCACCGCGCGGGTCAGGTCGGCGTCGTCCAGCACGACGTTCGCCGACTTGCCGCCCAGCTCCAGCGCCACGCGCTTCACCGTTTCGGCGGCCAGCGCGGACACCCGCCGACCGGCCCGCGTCGACCCGGTGAACGACACCATGTCCACCAACGGGTGACCGGCCAACGCCTCGCCGACCACCGGACCGGTGCCGTGCACGATCGAGAACACGTCCGGCGGCACACCGACGTCCGACAGCACCGAAGCGAGCAGGTCGGCGGTCAGCGGTGCCAGCTCGCTCGGCTTGAGCACCACCACGTTGCCGGCCGCCAACGCGGGTACGACCTTGGCCACCATCTGCTGCAACGGGAAGTTCCACGGCGTGATGGCCGCGACCACGCCGATCGGCTCCCGCAGCACGAGCGAGTTCCCGATCTGCGACTCGTCGAAGAACCCGGCCTCCACCGCGTCGGCCACACCGCGCGCGATGCCGATCGGGTTCGGCACCTGCACGCGCGAGGCGAACGTGATGGGCGTGCCCATCTCCGCCGTCATGGTGGCGGCGAACTCGTCGGCCCGCGCCTCCAGCGCGTCGGCCACCGCCCGCACGAGCGCCGACCGCGAGTCGACCGAAGTCCGCGACCAGGCCGGGAACGCGGCGGCAGCCCTGGTCACGGCCGCGTCCACGTCACCGGCCGTACCCGAGCGGACCGTGCCGACGACCTCTTCGGTGGCCGGGTTGACGACCTCGATCACTGCGCACTCCCCGAGAACGGTGTGACACTCCCAGACGAAACGTGCCCCAGAGTGTCACACCGCAGGCGTCAGGAGAAGTCCAGACCCCCGGTCCGGGTGCGCTTGAGCTCGAAGAAGTACGGGTAGCTCGCCAACGCCCGCGCGCCGTCGAACACCTTCACCGCGTCCTCCCCGCGAGGGATCTTGGTGAGCACGGGCCCGAAGAACGCCACGCCGTCGATGTGGATGGTGGGCGTGCCCACGTCCATGCCCACCGGGTCCATGCCGCGGTGGTGGCTGGCCCGCAGCTCCTCGTCGTGCTCGTCGGTGTGCGCGGCCTGCGCCAGCTCGGCGGGCAGCTTCACGTCCTCCAGCGCCAGCTTGATGGCCTGGTCGTAGTCGCGGTCACGGCCCAGCCCCTCGTTGTGGATCCGGGTGCCGAGCGCGGTGTAGAGGTCGCGCAGCACGTCGTCGCCGTGCGCCTTGGCGGCGGCGATGGCCACGCGCACCGGACCCCAACCCCGGTCGAGCATCTCGCGGTAGTCGGCGGGCAGGTCGCGGCCCTCGTTGAGCACCGACAGGCTCATGACCCGGAAGTTCAGGTCCAGGTCGCGCTGCTTCTCGACTTCGAGGATCCACCGCGACGAGATCCACGCGAACGGGCAGATCGGGTCGAAGTAGAAGTCGACCTTCGTGCGTCCCTCTGTCGACATGCGGTGTTCCCTCCGTGGCTGTTCGTGAGCGGGTCTGCCAGGTACGGCACTCCCATGGTGCTCAACCGGCCGACCGCACGCAGTCTTCCCTCGGACGCCAGTCCACTTCCGGGCGTCCCACGTGATTGGATGCGACTGTCGTGTTCACCGACTCGACACCCTTTCCCGTTCCGACGACGTCGGCGCCGAGGTCCCGTGGCGCCGGCAGACGAGGTGACCAGTGGCGGCACCCAACCTCACCCGCGACCAGGCGCAGCAGCGGGCCGCGCTGCTGGAGGTCGATTCCTACCGGATCGAGCTGGACCTGACCGACGGTGGCGGCAAGCCCGGCTCGGACACGTTCCGCTCGACCACGACGGTCGCGTTCCGCAGCCGGACGCCCGGCGCGTCCTCGTGGGTCGACATCGTGGCCGCCAATGTCCACCGCGCCGTGCTCAACGGCCACGAGCTGGACGTCTCCTCGTACCGCGAGGAGGACGGCGTCCACCTGCCCGACCTGGCCGAGGTCAACGAGCTGACGATCGAGGCCGACTGCCGGTACATGAACACCGGCGAGGGCCTGCACCGCTTCGTCGACCCGGTCGACGGCGAGGTGTACCTGTACTCGCAGTTCGAGACGGCGGACGCCAAGCGCATGTTCGCCTGCTTCGACCAGCCCGACCTCAAGGCGGTCTACGACCTCACCGTGACCGCGCCGCACCACTGGAAGGTCGTCTCGAACGCGGCGATCGAGTCCACTGTGGACGCCCCGGGCGGCGCGGACCGGCACGTCTTCGCCACCACCAAGCCCATGTCGACGTACCTGGTGGCGCTGGTCGCCGGCCCGTACGCGGAGTGGCGCGACGAGTTCCGCGACGGCGACACGACGATCCCGCTGGGCATCTACTGCCGCGCGTCGCTCGCGCCGCACATGGACGCCGAGCGGCTGTTCACCGAGACCAAGCAGGGTTTCGGCTTCTACCACAAGGCGTTCGGCGTCACCTACCCGTTCGGCAAGTACGACCAGTGCTTCGTGCCCGAGTTCAACGCGGGCGCGATGGAGAACGCGGGCTGCGTCACGTTCCTGGAGGACTACGTCTTCCGCAGCCGCGTCACCCGCTACCTGTACGAGCGCCGGGCCGAGACCGTGCTGCACGAGATGGCGCACATGTGGTTCGGCGACCTGGTCACCATGCGCTGGTGGGACGACCTGTGGCTGAACGAGTCGTTCGCCACCTGGGCGTCGGTGCTGGCGCAGGCCGAGGCGACCGAGTACCGGCAGGCGTGGACGACGTTCGCCAAGATCGAGAAGTCGTGGGCCTACCGGCAGGACCAGCTGCCGTCCACGCACCCGGTGGCCGCCGACATCCCGGACCTCCAGGCGGTCGAGGTCAACTTCGACGGCATCACCTACGCCAAGGGCGCGTCGGTGCTCAAGCAGCTGGTGGCCTACGTCGGGCTGGAGAACTTCCTGTCCGGCCTGCGGGTGTACTTCGGCAAGCACGCGTGGGGCAACGCCACGTTGGCCGACCTGCTCAACGCGCTGGAGGAGGCGTCCGGCCGCGACCTGTCGTGGTGGAGCGCGCAGTGGCTGGAGACCACCGGCCTGAACCTGCTGCGGCCCAAGTACTCCGTCGACGCCGAGGGCCGGTTCACCGAGTTCGCCGTGCTCCAGGGTGGCGCGCGCCCGGGCAAGGGCGAGCTGCGCACGCACCGGCTGGCGATCGGCGTGTACGACTCCGACGACTCCGGCAAGCTCGTGCGCACGCACCGCGTCGAGCTGGACGTGTCCGGTGAGCGGACCGAGGTGCCCGAGCTGGTGGGCGTGCCGCGGGGCAAGCTGGTGCTGGTCAACGACGACGACCTCACCTACTGCACGATGCGGTTGGACGCCGACTCGCTGGCGTCGCTGATCGACCACATCGCCGACATCGCCGAGCCCCTGCCGCGCACGCTGTGCTGGTCGGCGGCGTGGGAGATGACGCGCGAGGCCGAGCTGAAGGCGCGCGACTTCGTGAACCTGGTGCTCGGCGGCCTGCACGCGGAGACCGAGGTCGGCGTGGTGCAGCGGCTGCTGCTCCAGGCGCAGACGGCGCTGTCGTCCTACGCGGACGTGTCGTGGCGCGACGAGGGCTGGCGCAGGTTCACCACCCGGACGTTGGAGCTGGCCCGCGCCGCCGAGCCCGGTTCGGACCACCAGCTCGCGTTCGTGAACGCCCTGGCCGGTTCGGTGCTGGACCCGGCGACGCTGGAGGTCGTGCGCGGCTGGCTGGACGGCACGGACGTGCTCGACGGCCTCGACGTGGACACCGACCTGCGCTGGCGGCTGCTGCACGCGCTGGTCGCCCACGACGCGGCCGGCCTGGACGAGATCCGTGCCGAGGAGGAGCGCGACCCCACCGCCACCGGTCACCGCAAGGCCGAATCGGCGCGCGCGCTGCGGCCGACGATCGACGCGAAGACCGAAGCGTGGGACCGCGCCGTGAACGACGACGAGCTGCCCAACGCGGTGTCGGAGGCGATCATCGCGGGCATCCAGCACCCCGGTCAGAAGGCGCTGCTCCAGCCGTTCGTGGCGCGGTACTTCGCCGACGTGGCCGACGTGTGGGAACGGCGGTCGAGCGAACGCGCGCAGTCGGTGGTCGTCGGCCTGTTCCCGTCGTGGTCCATCTCGAAGGAGACGGTCACGGCGGCGGACGAGTGGTTGGCCGAGGAACGGCCGCCCGCCCTGCGGCGACTGGTGTCGGAAGGCCGTGCGGGCATCGTGCGCGCCCTGGCGGCCCAGGAGTTCGACCGGTCCTGAGTGCTCGCGGTGCGGAGGCTCCAGGTGAACGGGGCGGCGCTTCAGGCGTCGCCCCGTTTGCCGTCCGGGGCCGAGCGGTGGTCGCGGTCGTAGGCGTCTGCCCAGCGGGCGAACACGTCACGTGACTGGGCGGGGGTGAGCACCAGGCTTTCGAGTTGGCTCATCTTGTCCTCGTACGCCTGGACCGCGGTCGGGTCGTCGTGGAACACGGTGGCCGCCTCGGTCTCGGCGTAGGCCAGGGACTTGACCGGCGCCGTGAACGTCAGCAGGGTCGCCGAGTGGCGCAGGGCCGTGTGCGAGGCCGCGCTCATCGGCACGATCCGCAGGCTGATCTGCGCCCACCCGCACATCAGCGTGAGCCGCAGCATCTGGTCGCGCATGACCTTCGAGTCGCCGACCACGACCCGCAGCGCCGCCTCGTGGATGTAGATCACCGTCTCCGGGCCGCCCGGCCTGCGCAGCGTCTCCTGGCGGGCCATGCGGGCCTCGGTCGCGCCGCGGTCCCTGGTCAGCGCGAACGCGTAGTCCTCGGTCTGCGCCAGGCTCGGGATGACCAGCGGCTCGTAGGTCGTCAACGTGCGGGCCGCGTGCTCGTGCAGGGACAGCGACGTGAGCGTGTCCGGCCACGGGTCGTGCCGGCGCAGGAAGTTGCCCAGGTCGACCTCGCTGGCGATGGCCAGGATCCGGTCGCGGGTCGCCTTGTCCGCGCCGCAGCGGCCGAGCAGCGTGCCGATTTCCCACGGGCTCGTGCCGCGGGTGCCGGTTTCGAGTTTCGACAGCTTGCCCAGCGACCAACCCAGGGCGTCGGCGAGGAAACCGGACGACAGCCGGGCCCGGTGCCGGACGCGGCGCAATTCCTCACCCAATTCACGGCTGCGGGCGGTGCTCAGGCGGGCAGCCGGCTTTTCTTCAGACTCCATAACATCCTTCGGACGCGCATTCGGCCAGGGTCGCGGCGGGTGGGGGCGCTGCGCGGTCCTCGCGCGCTCCACCACCCGCCGCGCATGTCCGACCAGTGTGCGGGCTGGTCGGGAGCTCTGTTGCACAACACTGTGTCCGGCCCGCAACAACCGGTCAATACCCTTTTCGAGCGAGAGACTTGACCACCGGTCCCGCTTTAGTATGCGTTGCATGAACCGCAATACCTCGAAAGCCATCGCTTTGGGTGCGCGCCTGCGCAACGCTCGAAAAGCGAATAACTTGAGCCAACGCGCACTCGGCGAGAAGATTGGCGTCGCACATTCGTTGCTTTCGCGCAACGAAAGCGGTCAACGCGTCGTGACCCGGGCCGAGGTCATCCGCATCCTCAAGCCGCTCCAACTCCCCGATCGGGAACGCGAAGAGATCCTGGAGATGACCGACGACCCCGGCGGTTCACCCCTCGCGGTGATCGAACTCCCCGAGCGCCGAGCCCAGATCGCCGCTTTGGTGGAGGTCGAGCAGATGGCCCAGGAGGTGGTGAGCTGGTCGCCGCTGGTCATCCCGGGGCTGCTGCAAGTCAGCGCCTACACCCGCTCGATCATGGAGGCGGCCGAGATGCCCGAGGCGGAGATCGCGACCCGCGTCGCGGTCCGGATGGGACGGCGTGACGTCCTCACCCGCCGCAACCCGGTCCGCTTCACGGCCCTGATCGGCGAGGCGGTGTTGAAGCAGACGATCGGCGGCCGCGAGGTCATGGCCGAGCAGTTCGACCACCTGCTGATGATGAGCGCGCACGAGAACGTCGAACTCCGGATCGTGCCCTCGGCCACCGGGTGGCACGCGGGTCTGAACGGCGCTTTCCACCTGATCAAGTGCAACGGGACCTCGTTCGTGCACCTGGAGAACTCGATCAGCTCGGTGTTCGTCCAGGAGCCTGAGTCGGTAGCCGGCTTCGAGGCGTCCGTGCCAAGGTTGCTGGAGGTCGCGATGAGCGCGGAGCGGTCCTTCGAGGTCATCGCGAGGGAGGTGCGGACGACGGGAGTCGCATGACACTTCGGTGGAAGAAAGCCAGCAAGAGCGTCGAGAGCGGCTCTTGCGTCGAGGTGGCCAACCACCTCGGCGCGGTGCGGGACAGCAAGAACCCTGAGGTCGTGCTCGGGATCAGCCCAGGCCGGCTCAAGGCGTTCGTCGAAGCGCTCAAGTCCCGGTGAAACGCGAAGGCGCGACGTTAGGGCAGGAGTCCATGTCTCTTCGGTGGAGGAAGTCGAGCAAGAGCGTCAGCGATGGTGCCTGCGTCGAGGTGGCCAACCACCTCGGCGCGGTGCGGGACAGCAAGAACCCTGAGGTCGTGCTCGGGATCAGCCCAGGCCGGCTCAAGGCGTTCGTCGAAGCGCTCAAGTCCCGGTGAAACGCGAAGGCCCCGGCGTGGTGCGCCGGGGCCTTCGGTTCGTCGTGCGTCAGACGTGCTTGGGAGCCTGGCCCGCCTGGTCGGCCAGCATCCGCAGGCCGCTCACCAGGCCGCCGGCGAGGTCGCCCTCCTTGAAGGACGCGACCATGCTCATCACGGCGAGCTTCGCGCCGCGGTCGGCGATGCGGCGGTGGGACTCCTCGCCCGTCACCACCTCGACCCGGCGCTCACCGGGCGATACGGCGATCAGCACGGCGTGCGTCGGGCGCGGGGTGCTCGCGTGCAGCTCCTCGGCCTTGAGGCGGGAGTCGGAGCCCAGTTCGCCGAGGTACACGCTGAAGTCCAGGCCGGTGGTGCGGCTGGCCAGCGTCAGCGCCTCGTCCAGGCTCGCGAGCTGCACCGGCGTGAACGGCAGGCTCGGCGCGTGCGGCTCGTACATCTTCGCGGCGGAGATCCGGCCGCTGTTGGTGACGGCCGCGCCCATCGGCAGGTCCGACGGGTCCACCTCCGCCCTCGTCAGCTCACCAGTTGCCACGGGCACCTCCCTTGGCGGTCCGGCCCTCGACCGGCTCCGTGACGGCCTGGTGCGCGCCGCCGGGCAAGCCGCCGGGGTTCGCGGTCCACCAGACGGGGGCGTAGTTCCACTCCTGGCCGGGCCGGTACCGCTGAATGCGGGTGGCCTTCGGCCTCAGCGTCAGTAGCGTGATCACGCCGTAGATGGCCAGCGGGATCAGCGCGAAGACGAGCACGGTCTCCACGATGGTCACGGCGGTTACGGTAACCGATCGTCCTGGTCAGGTCGGGGTGAGGGCACCGTTTCCGCCCGGCGCGGCCCCGGTCCGACTGTGAACGCGGGCCCGACCGGGCGGCCGGGGATCACGCGTACGGCGGTGACCACGTCGTGGAACCCCCGCGAGCCCGACGACGCCGCCGCGACCGGCCTCGGCACGTGGCATGCCCGCTGTGATCTGCCCGACCTCTACCTGCGACGACGTCACCGTCAGTGTCCATCGGCGCTGGATGCACTAGCTCCGGCGCTCGATCGTCGCAGTGCGTACACCCGGACGGCCTTCCCCCGGACGGTGGCGAATGGCGGCCGGTTTGGCGTCTTGTCCTGGGCCCACTCGGCTTCTAGCTTTTCACCTGTACGGGTCTTGCGCATCCGATTCCGGAGACCAATTCCCGCCCGATGAGTCTCGGAGGACACGACATGTACACCATGAACCTCGTTCTGGTCGCCGCCCTCACCCTTTCGTCGTACACCCAATCGGAGCAGAGCGTTACCACTGTTCAGCCCCGGTCAGTGCTCGCCGAGTCGGTGCGCATCACCTCCGTGGACTCCGTCCGGCCCACCCCACAGGGCTCCGTCCGCATCACCGACGCCACCGACGGCTCGGTCCGCATCACGGCGCCGGGGTCGGACTCCGTCCGGATCACCGGGTCGGGCACGGACTCCGTGCGCATCACGATGGTCGGCTCGGTCCGCATCACGTCGGGTTCCGTGCGCATCACCGAAGACCGCGAGGACGACGTCCTGGCGGCGTGAGGGGAAGAGGTCTCGCTAAGCCGCGGGCTCGCCGAGGTAGGGCAGCCACAGCGGGTCGGCCTCGGTGACGCCGGCCAGCAGCCGCCAGTGCGGCCCGCGGGGCGCGTTCGGCACCACGCGCAGGCGCCAGCCCAGCTCCGAGAGGAGCTTGTCGGCCTTGCGGTGGTTGCACTTCGCGCAACACGCCACGCAGTTGGTCCACGAGTGGGGGCCGCCGCGGCTGCGCGGCACGACGTGGTCGATCGTCTCGGCACGCCCGCCGCAGTACGCGCAGCGGTACCGGTCGCGGTGCATCAACCCGGCCCGGGTGAGCGGCACCCGACCGCGGTAGGGCACCCGCACGTAGTTCGCCAGCCGGATCACCGACGGCACGACCACCTCGGACGTCGAGGAGTGGACCACGGCCCCGGCGGGGTCGCCGTGCACGACCTCGGCCTTCCCGCACACCACGAGCACCACCGCGCGCCGCAGCGGCAGCGCGGTGAGCGGTTCGAACGTGGCGTTGAGCAGCAGGACCTTGCGCCTGCCCCAGGGCAGCGACACGGGGGCCGGACCGGCTCCCCGCCCGTCGGCCACGGCGTGCACGGCGTTGACCGCGAGCTGTTTTTGGCCGGACGGGACCGACGACGCGATCCCGGCGTTCACCAGGGCGCCGATCGGGGTGGGTTGTCGGTCTGGCACGCGACCACCTCCACCGGTTCAGCCCTAGCAGACCACAGATCGACCCCAAAAATCACCTGTGATATGTGACGTGTCACGAAGCCGCGACCAAAACTTCGGTGAACACACCCCTATCGGAGATGGTTTTCATCACCCGCGCTACGCTCGGCGAGGTGACCGAAGCCTCCCGCGCAGCGCTGCCTGCGACGATCACCTACCCCACCGCGCCGCGGCTCGACCTCGTCGAAGACCTGCACGGACACGCGGTCGCCGACCCCTACCGCTGGCTGGAAGACCCCGCGGACCCCCGCACCGCCGCGTGGTCGGCCGAGCAGGACGACGTGGCGCGCTCGTGGCTGGACGCCATGCCCGGTCGGGACGCGCTGACCGCCCGGTTGGGCGAACTCATGCGGACCGGGTCCGTGGGCACGCCGGTGTGGCGGGCGGGGCGCGCGTTCTACACGCGCCGGGGGCCGGACCAGGACCACCCGGTGCTGTACGTGCGCGTGGACGGCGTGGAACGGGTGCTGCTGGACGTGTCCGAACTCGACCCGTCCGGGCGAACGACGCTCGACCGGTGGACGCCGTCGCGGGAGGGCACGCGGTTGGCGTACCAGGTGTCGGTCGGCGGTGACGAGCACTCGTTGCTGCACGTCGTGGACGTCGACACCGGTGAGCTGCTGGACGGGCCGATCGACCGGTGCCGGTACTCGCCGGTGGGCTGGCTGCCCGGCGGCGAGGAGTTCTTCTACGTGCGGCGGCTCGACCCAGCGCTGGTGCCCGAGGACGAGCGGCAGTTCCACCGGCGGGTGTGGCGGCACCGCGTGGGCACGCCCGCGTCCGAGGACGTCAACGTGCACGGCGACGGGCTCGACCACACCTACTACTACGGGCTGTCGCTGTCGGAGGACGGGCGGTGGCTGGTGGTCAACGGCGCACCCGGCACCGTGCGGCGCGACTCGGTGTGGATCGCCGACCTGCACGGCTCGGGCGAGCTGACGCCGGTCGTGTCGGACTCCGACGCGGTGCAGTGCTCGGCGTGGGTGGCCCCGGACGGGCGGCTCTACCTGCGGACCAGCCTGGACGCGCCCCGGTTCCGGGTGTGCGTGGCCGACCCCGGCGCCCCGACGGAGTGGACCGAGCTGGTGCCGGAGCAGCCGGACTCCGTGCTGGACGCCGTGACGTGGCTGGACGGGTCGCTGGTGCTGCTGCGGACCCGGCACGCGGTGTCGGAGCTGCACCTGCACTCCCCCGCGACCGGCGAGCACCTCGGGGAGGTGCCGATGCCGGGGACCGGGTCGGTGCACGGGTTGTCCACGGTCGACGACCTCACCGTTGCCGATTCCGACGTGCTGTGGTTCGGCTGGTCCGACTTCACCACGCCCTTGTCGGTGTACCGGTACTCGCTCTCGACGGGCCGCACGGAGCTGGACGCGGCGGCCCCCGGCACGGTGGCGCTGCCGGAGTTGTCCACACAGCAGGTCTCGTACACCTCGTCGGACGGCACGGTCGTGCGAATGTTCGTGGTGTCCGGCAAGCAGCACCCGGACCTGCCCCGGCCGGCGTTGCTGACCGGGTACGGCGGGTTCGCGGTGGGCCGCGGGCCGGGGTACAGCGCGACCACGTTGGCGTGGGTCGAGGCGGGCGGCGTGTGGGCGCACGCGTCGTTGCGCGGCGGCGACGAGGAGGGGGAGGAATGGCACCGGGCGGGGACGCGCGAGCGCAAGCAGAACGTGTTCGACGACTTCCACGCGGCGGCCGAGCGGCTGATCTCGGACGGGTGGACCACGCCGCAGCAGTTGTCGATCATGGGCGGGTCGAACGGCGGGCTGCTCGTGGGCGCGGCGCTGACGCAGCGACCGGAGCTCTACGCGGCGGTGGTGTGCTCAGCGCCACTGCTGGACATGGTGCGTTACGAGAACTTCCTGCTGGGACGGCTGTGGGCCGAGGAGTACGGCTCGGCGTCGGTGCCCGAAGAGCTGGGTTGGCTGCTGGCCTACTCCCCGTACCACCGGGTCCAGCCGGGTGTTGAGTACCCTTCGGTGCTGTTCACGGTCTTCGAGTCGGACAGCCGCGTGGACCCCAACCACGCCCGGAAGATGTGCGCGGCACTGCAGCACGCGACGTCGAGTGATCCGACCAAGCACCCGGTGCTGCTCCGCCGCGAGACCGAGGTGGGGCACGCGGGCCGATCGGTGAGCCGGTCGGTCGGCCTGGCCGTGGACCAGTTGACCTTCCTGGCCTGGGCTACCGGCCTGGAGTTGTGAGTGGAGGACTGAGCAGGTGCAGGACGTGCAGCCGACGCCGCCGATGTTCGACATGGACGTGAAGTCCACGCTCGCCGTCGAGTGGTGGGTGACCAACGGGCCCAAGATCGCCGAGGGCGCGTTGCGGATCGCGTTGACCCTGATCATCGCGGTGGTGGTCCGGTTCCTGCTCCGCCGGTTGATCGACCGGATGACCCGGGGCAACGGCGGTCGCAAGCCGAAGCTGCTCAAGCCGCTGCGGGAACGCGCGCCGCAGGCGCTGGGCGCGCTGGTCTCGGAGCGGCGCGAGCAGCGGGCCAAGACCATCGGCTCGGTGCTCAAGTCGTTCGTCACGATCATCGTGTTCGGCGTGGCGTTCATCCAGATCCTGACCGAGCTGGGCATGAACCCCGCGCCGATCCTGACCTCGGCGGGTATCCTCGGCGTGGCCATCGGCTTCGGCGCGCAGAACCTGGTCAAGGACTTCCTGTCCGGCATGTTCATGATGCTGGAGGACCAGTACGGCGTGGGCGACGTCGTGGACCTGGGCCCGGCGACCGGCACGGTCGAGTCGGTGGCGCTGCGGATCACCACGATCCGCGACACCAACGGCACGGTCTGGTACGTCCGCAACGGCGAGATCATGCGGGTCGGCAACTCGTCGCAGGGCTTCGCGGTGGCGGTGGTCGACCTCCCGCTGGCCTACGGCGCGAACCTGGCCTCGGCGACCGAGGTGCTCACCGAGGCGGTCACGGAGGCCACCGGCGAGGAGCCGCTGGCCAAGGACGTCATCGACAAGCCGCAGGTGCTCGGCGTGGAGAAGGTCACGCCCGAGGGCATCACCATGCGGGTGACGGTGAAGGTCCGGCCGGGCCGCCAGTGGGCCGTCCAGCGGGCGTTGCGGGCGAAGCTGATGCCCGCCCTGGACGACGCGGGCATCTCGATCAAGTCCTCCTGAGCGCCGGCCGCTTGCGGCCACGCGCCGCCCGCGGCCGGGTCCGGTCCCGAGACTGGGGCCGTGGCGACGAGGTGGCGCAGTGCGGTCGTGGCGGTGGTGGTGGCGGTCCTGCCGGTGGTGCAGTCGTGCTCGGCGGGGCAACCACCGCCCACCGCACCGCCTGCCGGCAGCTCCACCACGCCCGCACCGGACCCGGCGCTGACCGCGTGGCTGGGCCGGGTCTGCCTGGCCGACAAGCAGGTCCAGGAGCTGGGGATGACCCGCATCCCCATGGAAGCCGGTTATCCGCGTGAGCAGGTGGTGGAGCTGTTGACGGCGCTGCGGGAGGCGGTCGTGTCCTCGATCGAGGTGTTCCGCGCCATCGGGCCCGCGCCGACGCCGGGTGGTGACGCCGTGGTCGACGCCTACGTGACAGGGCTGAACGAGCTGCTGACCGGCGTCGACAGCACCATCGCCGCACCCGCGGCCGAGGTCGACGGCCGGGACCTCGGGCTGCTGCTGATCAGCACGAGGCTGCTCATCCTCGGGCCGCGGGGTGCCGACCTGCCGACGCTGGCCGCCGGCTCACCCGAGCTGACCCGCGCCTACGAGTCGGCGTTCACCTGCCAGCGCCCTCCCCTGCCGCTCAAAGCGCCCGCGTCCACCCCGCCGACGTCCTGACGGGCCGTTTCACGCCGCGGTCACCGCGCCGAGCGTGTCGGCCAGCGCCCGGGCGTCCTTCGAGCGGGCCGCGTCGGCCTCGGCCCGGTCGCGGACGACCTTGATCCGGTCGAACGTCCGGGTCGAGCTGATCCGCCCGGCCGGGGCCAGCAGGGTGGTCGCCAGCCGGTCGGCCTCCGCGTGCTCGCCCTGGAGCACCCGGACGCCCACCAGCGAGATGACGTCGAACAGGTTCGACCGCCGGTAGGTGTCGCGGCGCAGGCGCAGCGCCTCGGCCAGGTGCGGTTCGGCCCTCCGCTCGGTGCCCGGCCGGTGCTCGGCCGCGGTCCGGTACGACAGGGCCGCCATGCCCTCCAGCCCCGCCTGGTCGAAGTAGGACAGCCAGCCGGGCGTCTCGGCGGGGTCGGCCCGCGTGAACCGCGCCTGCGCGGCGCCCACCGCCCGGTCCACCGCCTCGACGTCGCCGAGGGTCGCGTGCGCCCACGCCTCGCAGGTGGAGAGCATCGCCGAGGCCATCGGCCCCAACCGGCTCCCCGCGCCCCGCCTGGCCAGCGCGACCAGCGACAACGCCTCGCGCGGCCGGCCGACGTGCACCATCTGGCGGGCCATCCGGGACAGCACCTCGACGCCCAGCCCGGTGTCCCGAGCGCGCTTCGCACAGTGCAGCGCCAACGTGAAGTACTGCTGCGCGGTCGCCTGCAAGCCCACGTCGTGCGACATCCAGCCGGCCAGCCTGGCCAGGTCCGCGGTCGAGCGGAACAACCGGCGGGCGATCGGGTCGGGGTAGCCGTGGTCGAGCAGGTCGGTCATCGCCTTGAGCTGCCCGACCACGGCCTCCCGGTAGAGGCCGCCGCCGCGGCGGGCGTCCCAGGCCCAGAACGTCCTGGTCGCGGACTCGATCTCGACGATCTCCGCCGTGCCGATCCGCCCCGGTCCCAGCGCCGCGGCCGGCGCGGCGTCGTCGGCGTCCAGCCACCCGGCCAAGCGCCCCTCCAGCACCGCGCCCGTGGCCAGGGCGGCGGTCGCGCCGAGCACGTCCCTGCGTTTGATCATCAGATCGCTCCTCGTGAAGTCCTGCAACGTCGAGACCAGCGCCCGGTGGTCCCACGGGACGTGGTCGCGGACCGGCGACCCCGCGGTCAACCCCAGGTCCGCCGGGGTGAAGGGCCTGCCCAGCCGGTCCGCGAACAGCGCCGCCACCAGCTCCGGGACCGGGTGCCGGGGCTGCTCGCCCTCCAGCCACCGCCGCACCCGCGAGCTGTCCGGCGCGACGTTGTGGCCCCGGGCCCGGCCCAGCCGCGCGACGGCCCGCGCGAGCTCGAGCTGGGTCCAGCCCCCGCGCCGGAACCAGTGCAGCAGCGCCTCGTTGGAGCCGCCCATCTCGTGTCCTCCCTCACGGCAGGAGTTCCCCGCGGTCAGCATGCGATGACGTCCCGCGCGGTCACCAGCGGTCGCGGCGATGCGCCACGCGTTCGCCAACCCCCGCCCGGCGTGGGCCGCCCACCCGTGGCTGAGGCAGGATGGAGGGGTGACCACTCCTCCGGAGAACTTCTACGAAGCAGTGGGCGGGTACGAGACGTTCCACAAGATCGTCGCGCGCTTCTACGAGGAAGTGGCCAACGATCCCGTCCTGCGTCCGATGTACCCCGAAGAGGACCTCGGCCCGGCCGAGGAGCGCTTCCGGCTGTTCCTGATGCAGTACTGGGGCGGTCCGCACACGTACTCCGACAACCGCGGTCATCCCCGGTTGCGGATGCGTCACGCTCCGTTCGTGATCGGTCCCGTGGAGCGGGACGCCTGGTTGCGCTGCATCAAGGTGGGCGTCGACTCGGTCGACCTCTCCCCCGAGCACCGCAAGCAGCTGTGGGCGTACCTCGAGATGGCCGCGAACAGCATGATGAACGCCTGGGTGTGATCCTTGATCACTCGAACGGGGTCGTGGTGTCGGTCGCGAATGGCAGGATGACTCCTCGTGCGACGATCCTCCGATCTACAACCAGAGATCGCCGACGAGTCCGCCTGGTGGCGTGACGCCGTCTTCTACCAGGTCTACGTCCGATCGTTCGCCGATGCGAACGGTGACGGCGTGGGCGACCTCGACGGTATCCGCTCCCGGCTCGGCTACCTCGAACTGCTCGGCGTGGACGCCCTGTGGCTCACGCCGTTCTTCACCTCGCCCATGGCCGACCACGGCTACGACGTGGCCGACCCGCGTGACGTCGACCCGCTGTTCGGCGACCTGGCCGCGTTCGACCGGCTGGTCACCGAGGCGCACGCGCACAACCTCCGGGTCACCATCGACCTCGTCCCCAACCACACCAGCGACCGGCACGAGTGGTTCCAGGCCGCGCTGCGGGCCGGGCCGGGCTCGCCCGAGCGCGACCGGTTCATCTTCCGCGACGGCGGTGGCTTCGACGGTTCCGCGCCGCCGAACAACTGGCCCAGCCAGTTCGGCGGGCCGGCGTGGACCCGCGTGCCCGACGGGCAGTGGTACCTGCACCTGTTCACCCCCGAGCAGCCCGACCTGAACTGGGACAACCCCGAGGTCGCCGCCGACCTGGCGCGCACGCTGCGGTTCTGGCTCGACCGCGGGGTGGACGGGTTCCGCATCGACGTGGCCCACGGCATGGCCAAGCCCTACGGGTTGCCGAACATCGATCCGCGGGCCCAGCTCGGCGCGGGTGTGATGCACGACAACTCGCTGGACCCCCGGTTCGACAACGACGGCGTGCACGAGATCCACCGGATGATCCGCAAGGTCGTCGACGAGTACCCGGGCCGGATGGCGGTCGGCGAGATCTGGGTCGCCGACGACGAGCGGTTCGCCCGGTACGTGCGGCCCGACGAGCTGCACCTCGGGTTCAACTTCCGGCTGGTCGAGGCGCCGTTCGACGCCGACGGCGTGCGCGCGGCGATCGAGCACTCCCTGGCCGCCGTGCGCGGGCTGGACGCGCCGCCGACCTGGACGTTGTCCAACCACGACGTGACGCGGCACGTGACGCGGTACGGCGGCGGGGCGATCGGCGCGCAGCGGGCGCGGGCGATGACGCTGGTGGAGCTCGCGCTGCCGGGCGTGGTCTACCTCTACAACGGCGAGGAGCTCGGCCTGCCGGACGTGGAGCTGCCGGAGTGGGCGTTGCAGGACCCGATCTGGCTGCGCTCCGGCCACACCGACCGCGGTCGCGACGGCTGCCGCGTGCCGCTGCCGTGGGAGGGCGACACCCCGCCGTTCGGCTTCACCCAGGGCGTGACCACCTGGCTGCCGCAGCCCAACGAGTGGGCGGGCCTGACCGCCGAGTCGCAGCTGGAAGACCCCGACTCGATGCTGTCGTTCTACCGGCACGCGCTGGAGCTGCGGAAGTCGCACGGCTCGTTCAACGGCGACGAGCTGGAGTGGTACGGCGCACCGCCCGGCTGCTTCGCGTTCCGGCGCAAGGGCGGCGGGCTGATCTGCGCGCTGAACACGTCCGGCGCACCGGTGCCGCTGCCACCGGGCGAGGTGCTGCTGGCCAGCGGCCCGATGGCGGGCAACCAGCTGCCACCGGACACCGCCGTCTGGCTGGTCTGACGCCGGGCCGCGGAGGAGCTAGGGGCCCGGGTCGACGACGTGGTCGAGCCGGTAGGGCCGGTAGCCGCGCGGCCCGCCGTCGTAGGGGTAGACGAGCGTGCGGCAGACCGTGCCGAGCCCGCCGCACTGCTCGCGCCCCAGGTAGTGCGTGCGGCGCGGGTCCGCCCACGCCTCGAACAGCACCACGTGCCGGGTCGTCCGGTCACCGGTCGGGTCGATCAGCACGTCGGCGGGCAGCAGCTCGTCCTTGCCGATCGGCGTGCTCACCGCGATCAGGTCCACCGTGTTGAGCCCGCCGTGCGGCACGTCGGGCAGCCCGAACGCCATCGACGCGAAGCCCGAGCAGTCGGTGCGGTAGGTGCCGTAGCGGTTGGTGTGGAAAGCGGTCTGGCTGTACGGAACCCGCACCCAACTGGCGGCGCGGTGCAGGACCTCGGCCCTGGTGATCGGCACGACCACGGCGGCTCCCGTCGAACGACCGCCGAGCCCCCGACCGGTGTGGTCGGGGGCTCGGCGGGTGGGGTCAGTAGCTGGTCACGTCGAACGTGGTGACGCCGTTGGTCACCTCGTGCCACGTGGTGCCGTACAGGCCACCGTCCTTGGCCACGAGGGTGTTGTCGGTCCGCAGGAAGCCGAGCCGGCCCGCGGCGGCGTCGATCTCGACGTCCTTGACGCCCGAGAGCTGGTTGGCCCAGTCGGCCTGCAGGCTGCCCGCCTTGACCGACGCGAGGCCGTTGGCGAACACCACGCCGATCCAGTCGCCCGACAGCTCGAAGTCGGTCACGCCGTTGGTCTGCTCGACCCAGTTCGTGCCGTACAGGCCGCCGTCCTTGACCACGACCGTGCCGTCGTTGCGCAGCACGCCGATCCGACCGGCCGCGGCGTCCAGTTCGAGGTGCTTGGCGTTGCCGAGCTGGGTGGTCCACCCGGCGTACAGGTTGCCCTGCTTGACCGAGACCGTGCCGCTGGTCGACACGACGCCGATCCAGTCACCCGACAGCGCCAGCTCCGCGACACCGTTGATCTGCTCGACCCAGCCGCCCTGGAGACCGCCTTCCTTCACGGTGACCGTGCCGTCGTTGCGCAGCACGCCGATGCGGCCGGTGGCGGACTCGAGCGCGAAGTCCTTCACGTTGCCGGTCTGGGGGAACCACTCCTGGTACATGTCGCCCTGCTTCACGTACAGGGTGCCGCCCGCGTCGACCACGCCGACCATGTCGCCGTCGAACTTCGCCTGCACGATGCCGCCGCCGTGCACCGGGGTCCACCCGGCGTTCAGCTCGCCCTGCTTGCCGGTGACGGCGCCGCCGCCACCGAGGATGCCCAGGCGCTTGGTCAGCGCCGGGGTGGAGCCGGTGCCCGCCGGGCTGACGAACGCCGAGATCCGCTGGCCGCCGATGTACTGGCCGACCCGGTGGCCGCCGGTGGCGTACTGCACCGACGAGGTGGTGGGCCCGCTGGCGCCGGAGTTGCCGTTGATCGTGGTCATCGAGGTCGCGGTGACGGCGTCGACGATGGAGACGTGGTCGGCGTAGCCGTTGCCCTGGTAGTTCAGCACCACGGCGTCACCGATCTGCGGCACGTAGCCGGCGTCGGTGTGCAGCGTGCCGTTGTTGGCGCCGTAGAGGTAGAAGCTGCCCGCGGCGGGGGTCAGGCGGTCGGTGTAGAGGCCCGCCCTGCCCCACACCCACCGGGCGAAGTCGGCGCACCACGCGTGGGCCATCCGGCAGGAGTCCATGTAGCCGACGCCTCCCAGGCTGTTGGTACTGCACGTCTGCTTGCCGAGGTTCGCTCTGGCCAGGTCGCGGATGTCCGTGCGGGCGTCGGCGACGGCGGAGCCCGCGGAGAGCAGCGTGAGGACGGGGGCGAGCACGGCGGCGGCGAGGGCGGTGGTCACGGTGCGGCGCACGGTCGTCTTGATGGACATGGTGGTGTCCCTCTCGGTGTGAAGGGTGTGATGGAGGTGGAGCGGGGTCAGCGGTTGCAGGTGATGGCGGTCTCGGGGACCGGGAGGCTGCCGCCGTTGAAGTGGGCGAGCGCGCGCTTGTAGGAGGCGCAGCGGTTGTTCGACTCGGTCGGGTCGAGCGCGTACGAGTAGCCGATCGCGCGGCCGACCGCGCCCATGTCGTAGGCGTCCGCGGCGGCGTTGATGTTGCGGGCGACCGTCCAGTACCAGCCGGCGATCCTGGCGCTCCACTGGAGCGAGGCGGCGTCGGACGGGTTGTTCGCGAAGTCGTGGCCCAGGCTCGCGCCGGCGGACTGGTAGTTGTACTGCCCGGTCAGCTGGATGAAGCCGCGGCCGCGGTAGGTCGCGGTGCTGCCCGCCTCACCCGCGTTGAAGCGGAAGCCGCTCTCGTGCTTGAGGGTCGCCAGGAACGCGGCCTTGCGGGTCGGCGTGGTGATGCCCTTCTGCGCCATGACCTCGTTGAGGCCGGGCAGGCCGGCCGCGACGGTGTCGGTGGCGTACGCGGAGCCGTAGATGGCGGTGATGTCGTTGATCGTCACGTGGCCCGCGGCGGACGCGGGCGTGGCCGTGGCCAGGCGCAGCTGCTTCACCCCGTTGGTCTGCTCGACCCAGGAGCCGTAGACGCCGCCGTCCTTCACGACCGCGGTGCCGTTGGTCCGCAGCACGCCGATGCGGTCGCCGGAGATCTCGATCTCCTTGGCGTCTCCGAGCTGGTTGACCCAGGACGAGTAGAGGTTGCCCTCCTTCACCGTGGCCAGCCCGTTGGCCAGCACGACGCCGATGAGGCTGCCGGACAGCTCGAAGTCGGTGACGCCGTTGGTCTGCTCGACCCAGTCGGACCAGAGGTTGGACTCCTTCACCGCGACCGTGCCGTCGGTGCGCAGCACGCCGACGCGGTCACCGGAGAGCTCCAGGTCGGCCACCCCGCCGATCTGCGGCACCCACCCGGCGCCCAGGCCGCCCTCCTTGACGTTGACCGAGCCGTCGTCGCCGACGATGCCGATGCGGTTGGAGGTGATCTCCACTTCGCGCACGCCGTTGGCCTGCTCGGACCAGCCGGCCTGGAGGCCGCCCTCCTTCACCGCGGCCGTGCCGTCGGTGCGGACGATGCCGATGCGGTCGCCGGCCAGGCGGAAGTCCCGCACCCCGTCGCCCTGGTGCGCCCAGCCGGCCCAGAGGTTCCCCTCCTTCACCCACAACGTGCCGCCGGTATCCAGCACGCCGACGCGGTCGCCCGCCATCTCGAACTTCGCGATGCCGGTCGACATGTTCTCGAGCCAGGACGCCTGCAACGTGCCTTCTTTGACGTGCACGTCGCCGGACGTGGACAGCACGCCGACGCGGCTGGACCCGGGCGGCAGCTCGGCGGCTTGGGCGGCGGTGGCGAGCCCGGCCGCGGACAGTCCCGCGGTCAGCAGGCCGGCCACGACGGACGCGGCGGCGACGCGGGTGGCGTTCCGGCTGGTGATGACCTTCATCTCGGCTCCTTCTCGGTTCGTGCCCCGGTGTTGGCACAACCTTGTCGCCGAGTCCTGCGAGAAAGCTCAAAGCGCGTTTTCAGGTCGTTTTCAGCTCGACGGCGGACATGCGAAAGGGCTGGGCGCGCGTGCCACCCAGCCCTTGTCCGCGCTGCTCAGGAAGCCCGAACGGGCTCCACCCAAGCCGTTCGGCTCGACCCGGTGGTGGTCGACGGGCGTGGTTCGCGCGCCTCGCGGCTGCCGTGCGCGGCGAAGATCTCCAGGGCCTCGGTCCACTCCCGGTCCGCGGCGGCCGGCTCGCCGAGGGCGGTGAACGCGGTGGCGAGGTCCCGCAGCGTCCTGGCCCGCCACACCGGCAGGGCCAGTGCCGCCCACCGGTGCAGCGACTGGTCCAGGTAGCGGCGGGCCATGTCCGGCCGGCCGGCGGCGAGCTCCAACTCGCCGAGGGTGCGCAGCACGAGCGCCTGACCGAAGCCGTCCTGCATCTCGCCGCACGTGCTCAGGCATTCGAGCAGGTCGCTGCGGACGGCGTCGGCACGTCCCTGGCGGATGCGTACCTTGGCCAGCGCCTGCACGGCGTACGCGGACATCAGGCGGTCGCCCAGGGTGCGCAGCACGCGCACCGCCTCGGCGCAGTGCTCGGCGGCCTCGTCCCAGCGGCCGGCGGCCCGGTGCACGATGCCCACCGAGCGCAGCGCGATGGCCTCGCCGTGCCGGTCGCCCAGCTCGCGGTAGGAGTCCAGCGTGCGGGCGCAGTTCTCCAGCGCCCCCTCCAGCTCACCCCGCTCCGTCAGCACGCGCCCCAGCCCGTGCAGGGCCTGCGCGACCAGGCCCCGCTGGTCGTGCGACCGCAGCACCGGCAAGGCCAGCTCCAGCAGCTCGGTGGCCCAGTCCAGCTCGCCGCGCTCGCGCATCACCGTGCTCAACGACAGCCGGGTCGCCGCCTCGCCCAGGGCGTCGTCGCCCTCGCGGAAGGCGTCCAGCGCCTGCCCGTAGTACCGCGCGGCTTCGTCGAAGCGGTCCTGCTCGTAGCTCAGCCAGCCCAGGCCGGACAGCAACCGGGCCTCACCCGCCCGGTCGCCCGTGCGCCGCGCCGCCTCCAGCGCCGACGAGTGCGTCCGCCACCACTGGCCGAACAGGTTGCGCACGGCGAACCGGGACGAGCACAGCGTGGCCGCCAGGCGCGTGGCCACGTCGGTCAGGTCCAGCTCGGACACCCGCTCCACGACGGCGACCAGACCGGCCTGCTCGGCGTCGAACCACCCCTCCGGGTCGGCGACCACGTCGTCGGCCGCGTCACGACCGAAGTAACGGGGGTCGAGCGCGACCGGCGTGCCGCCGAAGTGCGCGTGCGGCATCCGGCTGCCCGCCAGCTCCACCAGCGACAGCCACGCCTCGGCTGCACGCGCGCAGGCCGCCTTCGCCTCCGCCGCCGGTTCCTCGGCCTCGCCCCGCTCGCGGGCGAACGCCCTGGTCAGGTCGTGCAGGCGGTAACGCAGGGCGAGGCCGTCGTCGGTGGCGGCGATGTCGAGCAACTGCGAGTCGACGAGCCGTTCCACGACCTCCTCGGCCTCGTCCGGGCCGCAGTCGAGCAGCGGCGCGAGCAGCCAGCCGCCGAAGGTCGACACGTCGAGCAGCCCGAGCCGGCGCAGCGCGGTGCGCTCCCGCTCGCCCAGGCCGTCGTAGCTCAGCGCGAGGCTGCCCCGCACCTCGAGGTCGCCCAGGGTCAGCTCCTGGAGCACGCGCCGCTGCACGCCCAGCCGTTCGGCCAGCCGGGACAGCTTCCACTGCGGCCGGGCGGCGAGCCGGGCCCCCGCGATGCGCAGCGCCAGCGGCAGGTGCCCGCACAGCCGGACGATCTCCCGTGCGGCGTCGGGCTCGGCGGGCACCCTGTCGTCACCGACCACGCGGTCGAGCAGCTCCACGGCTTCGTCGTCGCGCAGCACGCGCAGGTGCAACTGGGCCGCGCCGCTGAGCGCGCCCATCCGCTCGCGGCTGCTCACCAGCAGGGCGCACGTCGCGCCGCCGGGCAGCAGCGCGCGGATCTGGCGCTCGTCGCGGGCGTCGTCCAGCACGACCAGGACCCGCCGGTCGGCGACCAGGGTGCGGTAGAGCTGGGCGCGCTCCTCCAGGTCCGCGGGGATGGCCGGGTCGGCGACGCCGAGGGCGCGCAGGAAACCCGCCAGCACCTCGGCGGGGTCCGCGGGCACGGCCTGCACGCCGCGCAGGTTCGCGTAGAGCTGCCCGTCGCCGAAGTGGTCGCGCACCACGTGCGCGACGTGCGCGGCCAACGTGGACTTGCCCGCGCCCGGCTGGCCGGAGATCGCGCACACCCGCACCGAGCCGGTGTCCGCGGTCAACCACGCCACCAGGCGTTCCTGCTCGGCGACCCGGCCGGTGAAGTCGCCGATGTCGAACGGCAGCTGGCTGGGCGTCGGCGCGGGGCGGGACGCGGGCTCCGCCGGCCGCACGTCGGCGTCGCCGCGCAGGATGCGCTCGTGGGTCGCCCGCAGCGCCGGTCCCGGTTCCAGGCCCAGCTCGTCGAGCAGGATCCGCCTGCCGTCCTGGTAGCAGGCGAGGGCGTCCGCCTGGCGGCCCGCGTGGTGCAGGGCCAGCATGAGCTGGCTGCGCAGCCGCTCCCGCAGCGGGTTCTCGGCCACGGCCGCCCCCAGCTCGACGACCAGCGATTCGCCGCGCCCGATCGCGAGGTCGGCGTCGAACCGGTCCTCCAGCGCGGCGAGGCGCATCTCCTCCAGCCGCGAGCGCTCGCCCTCGGCCCAGGCGCCCTGCGCGCCGCCCAGCGGGGTGCCGCGCCACACGTCCAGGGCGGTCGCGAACCGGACCGCCGCGCCTTCGAGGTCGCCCTCGGCCAATGCCTTGCGACCCTCGGTGACCTCGCTGGTGAACACGTGCAGGTCCACCTCGTCGAGGTCGGCGGTCAACAGGTACCCGCCGCCGGAGCGGGACAGCACGTCGCCCAGGCCGCGGCGCAGCGACGAGACGTACGTGTAGATCGCCGACCGCGACTGGTCCGGCGGCTGGTCGCCCCACACGGCGTCGACGAGCTGGTCGAGCGACACGACGCGGCCCGCGTGGATCGCCAGCAACGCCAGCAACGTCTTGGGCTTCGGTCCCCCGACCGCCACCGGGCTGCCGTGCACCCACGCCTCGACCGGCCCCAGAACCTTGAACTCCACCCGTGCCCCCCGAAACGCCGACAACCGGCCCACAGTAGCCGGCGGAAGCGGCAAAGAGCACCCGGATGAGTGACAGGTCGGGTGAGCGGGGTGAGCGTCAGACCAGCAGCGGCAGCATGGAGTGGCGGCGGCGGACGACGGCGCCGAAGCGGGCGTCGATGCGCAGCCACGAGTCGGTGGCGGTGATGCGGACGTCGTCGCCGCCCAGGAAGCCCATGCCGGACAACGCGAACAGGCACCGCATCGGCACCTTCACGTCCAGGCCGGACCCGCTCACCGTGATCACGGTCTGGTCGAGCAGCGAGGCGGGTGGCGTGCCACGCGGGCCCGCGTTCTCCCTGGCCACCTCGACGCCCTTCTCCGCCAGCTCCGACACGACGTTGCCGGGCAGCCGGTCCACCGGCAGCCAGCCCGCCGACGGCGGCAGCGCCGAGCGCCACATCATGTCCCGCGCGGGGCCCGGGTCGACGGTCTCGCTGCGCACCACGGCCAGGCCGGTCAGCAGGTCGTTGCCCGACACCGTCACGTCACCGGGCGTGACGCGACCGGCCACGGTGCGGGTGGCCAGGGTGTCGAACGGGGTCGCCACCCAGGCGTCCACCAGGTCGCCGGACGCGCGGTTGCGCAGCCGCACGACCGCCTGGGCGTCCAGGCGGACGGCACGGGCGACGAACGCGCCGAGGTCGTCCCGCTCGGCGGGATCGGCGAGGACCAACTCAGGCACCATTACCTCCGGCACGCCAGCCCGCGAGGAAGTCGCGCTCGGCTTCGAGGAGACGGCGCGGGCGTCCGGCCGTCAGGTTGTACGGCACCATGAGGGTCTCGGCCGTCGTGACGACGGCGCTGCCCTCCTGGCGGCTGCCGCGGACCGTGTAGTCCAACGTGAAGGACGCGGACTTCAGTTCCCGCACCGACATCTCCACCACGATCTCGTCACCGGTGAACACCAGCGGCGCGAGGTAGTCCACCACCAGCCGGGCCACGACCATGCCGTGCGACATCTCCGGCACACCGTGCCGGGCGGCCTCGGTGAATAGCAGGTCGATGCGCGCCTCTTCCAGCAGGGTCACCGTGTTGGCGTGGTTGACGTGGCCGAACGCGTCCATGTCCGACCAGCGCGGGCGCACGCCCGTGACGAACACACCCAAGTTGAACGCGCCTCCCGGTGTCGATGCGTGGCAGTGACCTTATCCACGTGCTACGCCCAGGTTAAGCGGGCGTCCACGTCGAGGAATCGGCCCAGGTCGGCGACCTCGTCCGCGAGGTGCGGGCGCTCGCCGAACGGCCGCACGGTGATGGTCGGGCCGTCGCGCCGCCACACCGCCACCACCCGTCCGTCCACCACGACGTGCGGGGTGAGGAAACCGCCGCCGGTCTGCACCAGCGGCGCGTGCTCCGCGCTGAGCACCGCGGCACGGTCGCGGTAGCCGAGCAGGTAGGTGTCGAAGTGGCCGAGCATGCGGACCGCGCCGGTCGGCTCGGCCGGTTCGTCGGCCACCTCGGGCAGTCCCTCGAGCTGCCGCTTGGGCAGGCCGCTCCACGCGGCGAAGTCGTCGGGCGTGGCCGGTCCGTAGGCACGCCGGTAGCGCCGCCACAGCTCGACCACGTCACGGGGTTCGCACTCGATCCGCAGGAGCCGGTAGGTGTCGTCGAGCCCCCGGCACAGCACGCCGGAGTTCGCGGCGAACGCCAGCAGGTGCGCGGGCGCCTGGGACTTGGGGTCGAGGACGATGCCGACGTCGGCCAGGCGGCGCACGAGTTCGGCGCGCTCCACCGGTTCGGTGAGGACTTCGCGGAGCGCGGGTAGCGCGCGCTCGCACAGTTCATCGGTGAGGCCCAGTTGTTCGCGGCGACGGCGTCCGGCGGCGATGAACGTGGGGCCGAGCAGGTCCACGACCCACAGGTCGTCTTCATGGAGCAGGTGCAAGGTGCCGCGCATCGCCCACGTGCGCACCAGAGGGCCGTCGAGGGATCTCACGCCTCGGGCGCGCGCTGCGAGCCGTGCCGCTGGGACGTCCTGGGCTTGCAGCGCGAGCACCGAGGCGAACAGGTCCGTCACGTCGGCGGCCGGGTGCGAGAGGCGTTGGGCCCGCATCCGCTGGGCGGGCAAGGTCATCGGGGACGGGCGCCCGTCGAGCCGCGCACCACCAGTTCCGGCTGGAACACGAACTCCGCGTGCGGTGCGGGCGTGCCGCCGATCTCCTCCAGCAACGCGTGCACGGCGGCCTGCCCCATCGCCTCGACCGGCTGGCGGATCGTGGTCAGCGGCGGGTCGGCGAACACGATCAGCGGCGAGTCGTCGAACCCGACCACCGAGACGTCACGCGGCACGTTCAGGCCCCGCCGGCGGGCCGCGCGGATCGCGCCGAACGCCATCAGGTCGCTGCCGCACACGATCGCCGTGCAGCCGCGGTCCAGCAGGGCGTTGGCCGCCGCCTGGCCGCCCTCGACCGTGAACAGGGAGTGCTCGACCAGGTCGGCGGCCCGCGGGCGGACGAGCGTGAAGCCCTCCACCATCCGCTGCGCCGGCACGAACCGCGGCGGTCCCACCGCCAGACCGATCATCTCGTGGCCGAGTTCGACCAAGTGGGTGACCGCCAATCGGACGGCGGCCCGGTTGTCCACCGAGACGAACGGCGCGGACACCTGGTCGGTGTAACCGTTGATCATCACGAACGGCACGCCGCGCCCGGCCAGCTTGACGTACCGGTCCTTGTCGGCGGTCGTGTCGGCGTGCAGGCCGGACACGAACACGATCCCGGTGACGCCCCGGTCGACGAGCATCTCGGTCAACTGGTCCTCGGTCGAGCCACCGGGCGTCTGCGTGCACAGCACCGGCGTGTAGCCGTCGCGCGTCAGCACCTGCTCGATGACCTGCGCGAACGCCGGGAAGATCGGGTTGTTCAACTCGGGGGTGATCAACCCGATCAACCCGGCGCTGCGCTGGCGGAGCCTGGGTGGGCGCTCGTAGCCGAGCACGTCCATCGCGGCGACCACGGCCTGGCGGGTCGCGGCCGACACGCCTGGCTTGCCGTTGACCACTCGGCTGACCGTCGCCTCGCTCACGCCGGCCTGGGTCGCGATGTCACTGAGCCGCGCTGTCACACCGGGTGACTCTACGGGCGCGAGAGCCACACGGTCGTGTCCGGCGGCACGAGGACGTCCACGTCCTCGGTCGCGAAACCACCCGAGGCGAGCACCACGTCGCCGTCGGCGGGCAGCCGTGCCACGTCCGGGCCGAAGTTCACCACGCACGTGAACGCGCCGCGGCGGAACGCCAGCACGCCGTCCGGCACGTCCAGCCACTCCACGTCCGAGCCCGCGCCCAGGTCCGGGTGCTCCCGCCGCACGCGCAGCGCCCGGCGGTACAGCTCCAGCACCGAGTTCGGGTCACCCAGCTGGCGCGCCACGCTCAGCTCGGACCAGTCCGCGGGCTGCGGCAGCCACGAGCCGCCCTCGCCGAACCCGAACGACGGGCCGTCCGCGGTCCACGGGATCGGCACGCGGCAGCCGTCACGGCCCCGGTCGGTGTGGCCCGACCGCACCCACACCGGGTCCTGGAGCACCTCCTCGGGCAGGTCGAGCACCTCGGGCAGGCCCAGTTCCTCGCCCTGGTAGACGTACGCGCTGCCGGGCAGCGCCAGCATCAGCAGCGCGGCGGCACGCGCCCGCGCCACGCTGCCGTACCGCGTCACGTGCCGCTGCACGTCGTGGTTGGACAGCACCCACGTCGTCGGCGCGGCGACCGGCCTCATCGCGGCCAGCGAGTCGTCGATGACCTGCTTGAGGTCGCCGGCGTGCCACTCGGCGGTCAGGTAGTGGAAGTTGAACGCCTGGTGCAGCTCGTCGGCGCGCAGGTAGCGGGCGGTGCGCTCGGGGCTGGGCGTCCACGCCTCGGCCACGCCGATCCGGCTGCCCGGGTAGGAGTCGAGCACCTTGCGCCAGTCGCGGTAGATCTCGTGCACGCCGTCCTGGTCGAAGAACGGCAGCGCCTCGGTGCCCAGCAGCTTGAGGTGGCCGGGCGTGCCCACGTCGGGCAGGCCGTCGGCCTTGACCATGCCGTGCGCGACGTCGATGCGGAAGCCGTCCACGCCCAGGTCGAGCCAGAACCGCAGCACGTCGAGGAATTCGTCGCGCACCTCCGGCTGGTCCCAGTTCAGGTCCGGCTGCTCGGGCGCGAACAGGTGCAGGTACCACTGGCCGTCCGGCACGCGGGTCCACGCGGGGCCGCCGAAGACGGACTCCCAGTCGTTGGGCGGCAGGTCGCCGCGGCCGTCGCGGAAGTGGTAGCGGGCGCGTTCGGGCGAGCCGGGCGCGGCCCGGAGCGCCTGCTGGAACCACACGTGCCGGTCGCTGGTGTGGTTGGGGACCAGGTCGACGATCACCCGGACGCCGAGCGCGTGCGCGTCCTCGACCAGCGCCTTCGCGTCGTCGTTGGTGCCGAACAGCGGGTCGACGGTGCGGTAGTCCGCCACGTCGTAGCCGCCGTCGGCCATCGGGGAGGTGTAGAACGGCGTGATCCAGACGGCGTCCACGCCGAGGTCGGCCAGGTAGGGCAGCCGGGAGCGGATGCCGGGCAGGTCACCGACGCCGTCGCCGTCCGAGTCGGCGAAGCTGCGCACGTAGACCTGGTAGATGACGGCATCGCGCCACCAGTCCTGCGTCATGGGGTGTCCTTCCGGATCGGGTCCGCCGGAGGGCAATGAAATACTTTGCAAGTGTTTTCAGCAAGTCTGGCAGCTGGTATGACCTAGAGCACACCCCTGCCAGAGGAGACAACGTGGTTTCCCCAAGTCGAAGCGCCTTGTGCGCGATAGCCGCAGTGCTGTTCAGCCTTTTGGCGGTTCCGCAAAGTTTTGCAGCGCCACCGTCCGCGAAGGACGTGACCGCGACCCTGTTCCAGTGGCCGTTCGCGCGGGTCGCCACCGAGTGCACCACCGTGCTCGGGCCGCGCGGCTACGGGTTCGTCGAGGTCTCACCCGCCACCGAGCACATCCAGGGCCCCCAATGGTGGACCTCCTACCAACCGGTCAGCTACCGCATCGCCGGACGCCTCGGTGACGAGGCCGCGTTCCGGAACATGGTCACGACCTGCCACGCGGCGGGCGTGAAGGTCATCGCGGACGCGGTGATCAACCACATGAGCGCCGGGTCGGGCACCGGGACCGGCGGCTCGTCCTACACGAAGTACGACTACCCCGGCATCTACAGCGAACCCGACTTCCACTCGTGCCGGTCGCGCATCAGCGACTACCGCAACCGCGGTGACGTGCAGAACTGCGAGCTCGTCGGCCTGTCGGACCTCGACACCGGCAGCGACTACGTGCGCGGGCGCATCGCGTCCTACCTGAACCACCTGATCTCCCTGGGGGTGGACGGGTTCCGGATCGACGCGGCCAAGCACGTGGCGGCGAGCGACCTGGCGGCGATCAAGTCCCGCCTGAGCAACCCGAACGTGTTCTGGGTGCACGAGGTGATCTACGGCGCGGGCGAGGCCGTGCAGCCCGGCGAATACACCGGATCAGGTGACGTGGACGAGTTCCGGTACGCCTACGACCTCAAGCGGATCTTCGCCAACGAGAACCTGGCGTACCTGAGCACGTTCGGGCAGTCGTGGGGCTTCCTGCCCAGCGGCCAGGCGCGGTCGTTCGTGGACAACTGGGACACCGAGCGCAACGGGTCGACGCTGACCTACAAGGACGGGTCGACCTACACGCTGGCGAACGTGTTCATGCTGGCCTGGCCCTACGGCGCGCCGAACGTGTACTCCGGCTACGAGTTCTCCGACCACGACGCCGGTCCGCCGTCCGGGTCGGAGTGCTACACGTCCGGGTGGAAGTGCCAGCACCGGTGGACGCAGATCGCGTCGATGGTCCAGTTCCGCAACACCGTGGCGGGCACGTCGGTGGTCAACTGGTGGGACAACGGCGGCGACGCCATCGCGTTCGGACGGGGCACCAAGGGGTTCGTCGCGATCAACCGCGAGTCCTCCCCGATCACGCGGACGTTCCAGACCTCGCTGCCCGCCGGGTCGTACTGCAACGTGCAGAAGGAGGGGTGCGTGGCGGTGGTCGTCGGCGCGAACGGCCAGTTCACCGCGACGTTGGGCGCGGGCGAGGCGCTGGCGCTGCACGTCGGCGCGACCGGTGGCGGCACCCCGGTCGGCGCGGCCTCGTTCTCGGTGAACGCGACGACGTCGCTCGGCCAGAACATCTTCGTGGTCGGCGACCACCCGTCGCTGGGCTCGTGGAACCCGGCCGCCGCGGTGGCGCTGTCGTCGGCCTCGTACCCGGTGTGGAGGGGGTCGGTGTCGCTGCCCGCCGGGACGTCGTTCCAGTACAAGTACATCCGCAAGGAGTCCAACGGCTCGGTGACGTGGGAGAGCGGATCGAACCGCACCGCCACGTCACCGGCGACGCTGTCGGACACCTGGCGCAGCTAGACCGCGTGCCGCCGCCGGGGCACCGCGTCACGATGCCCCGGCGGCGGCACGTCAGCGGATCATGCTGCGGACCTGGCGGGCGGCCACGGACAACGTGGCCAGGTCCAGCTTGCTGACGCGGTTGATCTCGGCCAGCGCGGCGCGGGCGCGGCCCAGGCGGGAGGAGTTGGCCTGCTCCCACTTGGCGATCTTCTCCTCCGGGGTGTCACCCGGGTCCGCCGACCGCAGCACGTCGATCGTGATCGACCGCAGCGACGAGTAGAAGTCGTCCCGCAACGCCAGGCGGGCCAGCGAGTGCCAGCGGTTCAGCCGTTCCAGGTTCGACACCGAGCTGAGCATCCGGTCGACGTCCAGGTGCTCCGACAGCGCGAAGTACAGCTCCGCCGTCTCCTCGTGCGTGCGCTCCTGCCCGGTCGCGCCCTCGCCCTCCTCGCGCTCGGCCAGCTCGGCCACCTCGGTCACGTCCAGCAGGCCGTAGGTGAACAGCAGCCCGGCGATCCGGCGCGCCAGCTCCACCGGCACGCCATGGCCCACCAGCCGCTCGACGTGCTCGAGTACGGACTCCTTCTCGTGACCCTGGAGCAGGTCGATCGTGCGCGGCGCCAGGGCCGCGACCACCGGGGTGAACCGGCTGATCGTGGACCCCACCGCCAGCGGCTGCGGCCGGTTGGTGAGCAGCCAGCGCGACGCCCGGTCCAACAGGCGGCGCGTCTCCAGCACCATGTCGTCCTGCACCTCGGTCGGCACGACGTTGTCCAGCGCCCGGATCTGCCGCCAGATCGACGGCAGGTCGTAGATCGCCGTCACCACGGCGTACGCGCGCACCGCGTCCGTCGCCGACGCGCTGATCTCCTCGGCCAACCGGAACGCGTAGGACACGCCGCCGCCGTCCACGACCTCGTTGACCAGCACCGTGCTGATGATCTCGCGGGACAGCGGGTGGCTGCCGATGGCGTCGGCGAACCGCTCCCGCAGCTCGCTCGGGAAGTACTCGGGCAGCCGCCGGGCCAGCACGTCGATCGTCGGCAGGTCGCTCGCCAGCACCTCCTCCTTCAACGCCAGCTTCACGTGCGCGAGCAGCGTGGCCAGCTCCGGCGAGGTCAGGCCGTCGCCCGCCTTCTCCAGCGCCTTGAACTCCGCCGGGCTGGGCAGCGCCTCCAGCGCGCGGTCCAGCACGCCGCGCTGCTCCAGGTCGGCGACCAGGCGCGCGTGCACCGACAGCATCGGCGCGGCGTGGGCCCGGGACACGCCGAGCACGGCGTTCTGCGAGTAGTTGTCGGCCAGCACCAGCTCGCCGACCTCGTCGGTCATCTGGCCCAGCAGCTCGTTGCGCTGCTCCTGGTCGAGCTTGCCGTCGCGCACCAGCTCGTCCAGCAAAATCTTGATGTTGACCTCGTGGTCGGAGCAGTCGACACCGGCCGAGTTGTCCAGCGCGTCGGTGTTGACCTTGCCGCCGGCGCGGGCGAACTCGATCCGGCCGCGCTGGGTCAGGCCCAGGTTGCCGCCCTCGCCGACGACCTTGACCCGCAGGTCCGCGCCGTTGACGCGGATGGCGTCGTTGGCCTTGTCGCCGACCTCGGCGTGCGACTCGGCGCTCGCCTTGACGTAGGTGCCGATGCCGCCGTTCCACAGCAGGTCCACCGGGGCGAGCAGGACCGCCTTCATCAGCTCCGGCGGCGACAGCTTCACCACGTCCTCGGGCAGCCCCAGCGCCTGCCGGGCCTGCTCGCTGATCGGGATCGACTTCGCCGTGCGCGGCCACACACCGCCGCCCTCGCTGATCAGCGAGCGGTCGTAGTCGTCCCACGACGAGCGGGGCAGCTCGAACAGCCGCTTGCGCTCGGCGAAGCTCGCGGCCGCGGTCGGGTTCGGGTCGATGAAGATGTGCCGGTGGTCGAACGCGGCCACCAGCCGGATGTGCTCGGACAGCAGCATGCCGTTGCCGAACACGTCACCGGACATGTCGCCGACGCCGACGACGGTGAACTCGTCCGACTGCGTGTCCGTGCCCAGCTCGCGGAAGTGCCGCTTCACGCTCTCCCACGCGCCCTTGGCCGTGATGCCCATGGCCTTGTGGTCGTAGCCGACCGAACCGCCGGAAGCGAACGCGTCGCCCAGCCAGAAGCCGTAGGACTTCGACACCTCGTTGGCGATGTCGGAGAACGACGCCGTGCCCTTGTCCGCCGCGACCACCAGGTACGTGTCGTCACCGTCGTGGCGGACCACCTGCGGCGCGGGCAGCACCGTGCCCGAGTTGAGGTTGTCGGTCAGGTCCAGCAGGCCGGAGATGAACTGCCGGTAGCACGCGATGCCCTCGGCCATCAGCTGCTCGCGGTCGAAGCCGGGGTCGCCGGTCGGCACGGGCGGGCGCTTGAGCACGAACCCGCCCTTCGCGCCGACGGGCACGATCACCGCGTTCTTCACCGCCTGCGCCTTGACCAGGCCCAGGATCTCGGTGCGGAAGTCCTCCCGCCGGTCGGACCAGCGCAGACCACCGCGCGCCACCGGGCCGAAGCGCAGGTGCACGCCCTCCAGCCGGGGCGAGTACACGAAGATCTCGAACCGCGGCCGCGGCTGCGGCAGGTCCGGGATCGCGCGCGGGTCCAGCTTCACCGCCAGGTACGGCCGGGGGTTGCCGTCGACGTCACGCACGAAGTAGTTCGTGCGCAACGTGGCCTGCACCAGCGTGAGCAGGCTGCGCAGGATGCGGTCCGCGTCCAGGCTCGTGACGTCGTCGATCATCCCGGTGATCTCGGCCACCAGGTGCTCGGTGCGGCCGGCGCGCTGCTCGTCGGACAACGCCGGGTCGAACCGCGCTTCGAACAGCCGCACCAGGGCCGTGGCGACCTCGGTGTGCGCGAGTGCGGCGTCCTCGATGTAGTCCTGGCTGTACGGCGTGCCCGCCTGGCGCAGGTACTTGGCGTAGGCGCGCAGCATCGCGGCCTGCTGCCACGTGACGCCCGCCTTGAGCACCAGCGTGTTGAAGCCGTCCACCTCGGCCTCGCCGCGCCACGCGGCGCCGAACGCGTCCTGGAACCGGGTGCGCACCGACTCCACGTCCTCGCCGGACAGCTTGTCCAGCGTCGCCTGGTCCACGCGCAGGCCGAAGTCGTAGATCCAGCACTCCACGCCGTCGTCGCGCGACAGCTCGTACGGGCGCTCGTCCACCACGACCACGCCCATGCGCTGCAACATCGGCAGCACGTCCGACAGCGTCAGCCGCGCGCCGACGAGGAACAGCTTGAACCGCCGTTCACCCGGCTCGGCGTCGCGCGGCACGTAGAACACGACGTCCAGCTCGCCGGGCTTGAGCGCCTCGATGCGCCGGAAGTCCGACAGGCCCTCGACGGCGGTGAAGTCCTCCTTGTACGCCTCCGGGAACGCCGCGGCGATCCGCTGGCCCTGCTCGGACGACGACTCCGCGCCCAGTCCGGTGCCCTGGTCGTCCAGCACGGCCTCGACCATGCGGTCGTCCCAGGAGCGCACCGCTTCGGCCAGCAGGTGCTGGATGTGCCCGGTGTCGGGCTCGACGTGGCGCGCCGGATCGGTGTGCACGGTGAAGTGCACGCGGGCCAGCGCCGACTCGCCGACGCGGGCGCTGTACTCCAGGTTCACGCCGCCGAGCTGGTCGATCAGCACTTCCTGCATGGCCAGCCGCGAGGTCGTGGTGTAGCGGTCACGCGGCAGGTAGACCAGGCAGGAGTAGAAGCGGCCGTACGGGTCGCGGCGCAGGAACAGCCGCAGCCGGCGGCGTTCGGCCAGCGCGATCACGCCCGTGACGGTCTGGTAGAGCGTGTCCGTGTCGACCGAGAACAGCTCCGTGCGCGGGTAGTTCTGGATCACCTCGAGCATCCGCTGGCCCGAGTAGGAGTGCAGCGGGAAGCCGGCGCGGTGGATGACGTCGCGGACCCGGCGTTCGACGGCCGGGATGTCCAGCACGTCCTCGTGCAGGGCGGTGGTGGAGAAGACGCCGAGGAACCGGTGCTCGCCGGTCACGTTGCCGTCGGCGTCGAAGGTCTTCACCCCGACGTAGTACGGGTACACCGACCGGTGCACGCTCGACTGGGCGCTGGCCTGCGTCAGGACCAGCAGTTCGGGTGACAGTGCCTGAGCGCCCGCGTCCGGGCCCGCGGTGAGGCTGCGCGCCGCCAGGCTGTCCTGTCTGAGCACACCGAGACCGCTGGCCAGGACCGCCCGCAGCGCGGGTTCGCCGTCGGTGGCCGGGTCGTCGCGGACCAGCTCGTACTGCCGGTAGCCCAGGAACGTGAAGTGGTCGTTGGCCAGCCAGCGCAGCAGGTTCGCGCCGTCGCGGACCTCGTGGGTGGGCAGCGGGGGCGGGTCGGACTCCAGCAGTTCGGCCAGGTGCAAGGCCGTACCGGTCATCTTCTCGGTGTCCTCGACGACCTCGCGGACGTCGTTGAGCACCGTGTGCAGCTTGGTTTCCAGCTCACGCGCCCGATCCGGGTCGGTGAGCAGGTCGACCTCGATGTACATCCACGACTCGGCCAGCGCGTCGCCCGGCGGGTCGGCCGGGTCCGCGGTGGGCAGCACCTCCTGCAACGCGCCCGTCACCAGGTCCCGGCGCACCACGACGATCGGGTGCACCACCCGTTGCACCTGCACGCCGCCCCGTGTCAGCTCGGAGGCCACCGAGTCGACCAGGTACGGCATGTCGTCGGTGACCACCTGCACCACCGTGGCCGGACATGTCCAGCCGTCGTGCGCGCGGGTGGGGTTGAGGATCCGCACCACCGGTCGGCCGGGCACCCTGGTCTCGGCGAGCCGGTAGTTCGAGCGCACGGCGCCCACCAAGTCCACCGGGTCGTCGTCGTTGACTTCCTCGGCCGGGACGTGGCGGTAGTACAGGCGGATCAGGTCGGCGAGTTCGGGGGCGTTGGCGGCGGCCCGTTCGATCAATTCGTCACGAGCCTGTTCGGGACTGGCCGGGCGAGCCGCGCCGACGTCGCGGGCGGCGTGCTCGGATCGGGACGGTGCTCCAGTCGAGGTCATGTTCAGGCGACTCCACGCTATCCGGCACCTCTGTGTACCGGGTCCGCGCACCACTTAACCAGACGCGCGCGAACCCGTTCGCCGCAACCCTCTCACTGAATCGAACAACTTGCCCGAAAGTCGGGAATTCACTTGTGACCTGGGCTATTTCCCGCTTTGTTACCGGCGGGAAACCTTATTAGAACCTCAAATGATTTCACGGTTCGGGAAGCGTCCACGTGTCGAACCGGCGCGGCGGGTCGACGCGCTGGATCGGGGCGGTGGTCTCGGTGTCGGCCGCGGGCGGCGGGTTCCCGACAGGTGGGATCGGCACGGTGTCCTCGTCGACCTCGACGCGGCCGGCGGCCTCGTCCTCGCGCCGGGCGTCCTCGTAGGCGACGAGGGCTTCGGCGAGCAGCTCGGCGAGGCTCAGGTCGCTCTTGTGGCGACGCGAGGCGCGGGTGGCGCTGGGTGAGTCGGACGTGGGCGGGGTCGGCTCGACGATGGCGGGCAGGTCGATCGTCTTGCCGCCGACCACGACCGCCGTGACGAAGGGTTCCTTCGGCGGTTCGGTGGCGGGCTCCGGCGTCGGCGGCGTGTCGTCGTGCTCGACGTCGGCGGCGCTGAGGAACCCGGTCGAACCGAACCTTGCGGACGGTGACGAGTCGGCCGGCACCGGGTCTGGCACCGGCGGGGCTTGGTCGGGCTGCGGCATCGACAGGTCCGTCGAGGGCGCGTCGACGTCCGTGACGGGGAAAACCGGTCGCGGCTCGACGTCCGCTCGGGTCTCCTCCGCGCTCGTGGGCTGCTCGGGCACGTGGTCGGGCTCGGGTGCCGGCTCCGGCTGGGGCTGGGGCTGGGGCGCCATGCCGAAATCGGGCACGGGCGGCAACGGGTAGTCGGGCGGGTCGGGCACCCGGGCGGTGGGGATGAGCGGCCCCTTCACGAAGGCCGCGCCCAGACCGACGGGCGGCACGTCGTCCCGCACGGCGGGCTGCACCATCGTCGGCGAGTCGAACATGTCGACGGGCGGCGGAGGGCTCTCACCGCGCAGCCGGGCCGGCGGCTCCACCCGCCACTGCACCGGCATGGGCTCGACCCCACCGTCCCGCTCGGGCTCCACACCCTCCTGCTCAGCCTTCTCGGCCTCCCGCACGGCCCGGCCCGCCTCCTGCTCAGCCTCGTCGACCGCCTGCACCGCGTCCCGGTCGGTTTTCTCGTCTTCCTGGGGCCTCGACCGGGGAGCCTCCACGTCGGCATCGCGCGCCCGCCGCCGACCACCGGCCCGCTGCGGGTCGAGGAGCCCAGCGGCCTTCAACGCGTCCAGCACGTTGGCCTCGGAGTCACCGGAAGCACGCTCCCCTTCCTCCTCCGCCGCCTCCCGCGCCCGCCGACGCCCACTGCGCACCGCCCCAGCCGCCGCGATCAAACCCGCCGCCGGCACACTCCGCTCGCCGCCCTCACCGGGCACGACCGGAACCTCCGCCTCACCCGGAATCGACGCCGGGGCCTCACTCGAACTCGCATGGCTGCCGGCCGACCCACCGGGGAACCCGCTCAGCCCACCACCGGACGCCACCTCGGCCGAACCACCACCAGCCGACCTGGCGCTCCCGGCCGTGGTGTCTGCTTGGAGACTGCTCGGGAGGGTGCCCGGGTGTTCATCGGACGTCGTCTGGTCCGGCCACGAGGTGGCCGCGAAGTGGCTGGTCGGCGCGCTGCCGGTGCCGGTGTCGGTGTCGGTGTCGGACCTGAGGGTGCCCGGGCCGCTCACCGATGCGGCGGACGATTCCGAAGCGGTCGCGAAGTCCGAAGAACCGGTGACGAGCCCCGGAACCACCGGGTCGCCCGCCGCCGCAGTGGGCGGTTGCGAGCCGGTGGCGGCCCTGGGCACGGCCGGGTCGCTCATCGGCGCAGCAGCCGACGGGGAAGCAGTCGCGGAGTCGGTGGAACTTTCGGCAAGCCCAGGGGTACCCGAGTCATTCGCCGACGCAGCAGACGACCGGACGCCGGTCACGGACTCGACCGAACCCGCGGCAAGCCCCGGAGTGCCCAAGTCACTCACCACACCAGACGACGGGAAGTTGGTAGCCGAGTCAGCGGCAAAGCCAGGAGCGCCCGAGTCACTCGCCCCCGCAGGCGAGGGGAAGGCGGTAGCGGAGTCACCTGAACCAGCGGCAACCCCAGGAACGCCCGCATCACCCGCGCCCGCAGGCGAGGGGAAGGCACCAGCAGAGTCACCCGAACCAGCAGCAACCCCAGCAACGCCCGAGTCACTCGCCCCCGCAGACGAGGGGAAGGCGGTAGCGGAGTCACCTGAACCAGCGGCAACCCCAGCAACGCCCGAGCCGCTCGCCCCCGCAGACGAGGGGAACACACCAGCAGAGTCACCCGAACCAGCAGCAACCCCAGCAACACCCGAGCCGCTCGCCCCCGCAGGCGGAGCGAAGTCGGTAGCGGGGTCAGGCGAACTCGCGGCAAGGCCGGGGATACCCGGATCGCTCGCCGCCGCAGCGGGCGGTTGGGGGGTGGCGGCCGGGTTGGCGGGCCCGGGGGTGGCCGGGTCGTTCGCGGCTGTCGGTTGGGGGGTGGTGGTGGCAGGGTTGGTCGGGCGGGCTTGGCCGCTTCGGGCGTGTGCGGGTCGGCCCTGGGTGGGGCCGGTTCCCGGGTCCGGGGCTCGGCGGCGGCCCCCCGGTTCGGGGTCGCCTTCCGTTTCGCCGAACGGTTGGACCAAGCGCCAGCGGTCGGCGGCGTGGGCCCTCGCGGCGGAGATGCCTTCCACCGTCATGTCCTCCGCGGCGCGGCGGCGCTTGACGCGGACGCCCTCGGCGCGGTGCATCTGGACCGGTCGCCACTGGCGGAGTTGTTGCTTGACCTCCGGGGCCAGGTTCGGGTCGGTCGGGGGCGCGGCGGCCGGGGCCGGGGTCTCGGTGCGCAACAGGGCGGCCAGTTCGTCGTGCAGGCCGCCGGCCGGGCGGCGGTGGACGCCCGCGAACTCGGCGGCCAGCCTCGCCCGCACCGCGTAGACCGCGCGGGCCCGCCTGCGTTCGGCCGCGTGCGCGGAACGCAGGTTCGCCAAGGCCTCGGCCAGGTCACCGGCCACCTCGTGGACGTGCGCCAGCGCCAGCAGGCTCTCCGCCAGCAGGATGTCCAACTGGTGGCGCTCGGCGCTGTCGGCGGCGTCACGGAGCAGGTCGCGTGCCTGGTCGACGCGACCGGCGGGCAGGTGGACCCTCGTGGCCAGGGCCAACCGCAGCCAACCGGCGGTCGACGCGGACGGCGCGCGCACCGGGCGTTCCAGCAGCGGCGTGCCGACCTCGGACGCCTCGCCCGGCTTGTTCAGGTCCATCAGGGCGCAGACCAGCTCGACCGTGAGCCTGCCCCGGACCTGGCCGTTGTCGGACGCGGCGTCCTTGAGGCGGTCCAGCAGGGCCAAGCCGTCCCGGGCCGCGGCGACCGCCGCCCGCAGGTCGCCCCACCGGCGGTGCTGACCCGCCGCCGAGGCGCGGAGCAGACCCCGGTGCAGCAGGGTCGTGTCGTGGTCCAGCAGCGGATCCGCCTGGTAGAGGTGGTCCGCTTCGTCCAACGCCTGGGCCAGCGCCGCGCCACGCCCCACCGAGACCAGGCACTCGGCGGCCTGGACGAGGGCGGTCGCCCTCAACCCCGGCGGGACGTCGTCGGCTTCCAGGACCGGCCGGACGGCGGCGAAGCCCGTGAGGGGCGCGCCGACCGACCTGGCGCTGTCGGCCAACTCGACCCTCAGCCGCCAGGCCGTCTCCCGCTCCGACGCTGCCTCGGCCGCCTTGAGGGCGTCCAAGGCCCGGTCCGCGATCCGGACACCCCGGCCCATGCGGTTGCTCGCGAAGACCACCAGGGCCTCCGCGCGCAACCGGTCGACCTCGTCACGGCGGGTGGAGGCGAGCGCGACCGCGCGCTCACCCAGCACCAGAGCAAGCTCCGGTGCCCGCCAACGCAGCCGCCAGGCGGGCACGACCAGCGTGCTCACCTCGACGTCCGCCTGCGCCTCGCCCCTCGCCGCCACGGTGTGGGTACCCGGCTCTCAGTCCCGAGTGAGCTTGCGGTAGGTGACGCGGTGCGGCCTGGCCGCCTCCGCGCCGAGGCGCTCGACCTTGTTCTTCTCGTAGCCCTCGAAGTTGCCCTCGAACCAGTACCACTGCGACGGGTTCTCGTCCGTGCCCTCCCACGCCAGGATGTGCGTGGCGACGCGGTCGAGGAACCACCGGTCGTGCGAGATGACCACGGCGCAGCCGGGGAACTGCTCCAGCGCGTTCTCCAGCGAGCCGAGGGTCTCGACGTCCAGGTCGTTCGTCGGCTCGTCCAGCAGGATCAGGTTGCCACCCTGCTTGAGCGTCAGCGCCAGGTTGAGCCGGTTGCGCTCACCACCGGAGAGCACGCCCGCCGGCTTCTGCTGGTCGGGGCCCTTGAAGCCGAACGCGCTGACGTACGCCCGCGACGGCATCTCGACGTTGCCGACGTGGATGTAGTCCAGGCCGTCGGAGACGACCTCCCACACGTTCTTCTTCGGGTCGATGCCCGCGCGGTTCTGGTCGACGTAGGACAGCTTGACCGTCTCACCGATGCGGACCGCGCCCGAGTCCGGCTCCTCCAGCCCCACGATGGTCTTGAACAGCGTCGTCTTGCCCACGCCGTTCGGACCGATGACGCCGACGATGCCGTTGCGCGGCAGGCTGAACGACAGGTTGTCGATCAGCACCCGGTCGCCGAAGCCCTTCTTGAGGTTCTCCACCTCGACCACGACGTTGCCCAGACGCGGGCCCGGCGGGATCTGGATCTCCTCGAAGTCGAGCTTGCGGGTCTTCTCCGCCTCGGCGGCCATCTCCTCGTAACGGCCGAGGCGGGCCTTGGACTTGGCCTGGCGGGCCTTCGCGCCCGACCGGACCCACTCCAGCTCGTCCTTGAGCCGCTTCTGCAGCTTCTGGTCCTTCTTGCCCTGGACGGCCAGCCGCTCGGCCTTCTTCTCCAGGTAGGTCGAGTAGTTGCCCTCGTACGGGTGGGCCCGGCCGCGGTCGAGCTCCAGGATCCACTCGGCGAGGTTGTCGAGGAAGTACCGGTCGTGGGTGACGGCCAGGACGGCGCCCTGGTACTGCGCCAGGTGCTGCTCCAGCCACAGGACGCTCTCGGCGTCCAGGTGGTTGGTGGGCTCGTCGAGCAGCAGCAGGTCCGGCTTGCTCAGCAGCAGCTTGCACAGGGCGACCCGGCGGCGCTCACCACCGGACAACGTCTTGACGTCGGCGTCGGGCGGCGGGCAGCGGAGGGCGTCCATCGCCTGCTCGAGCTGGGAGTCGAGGTCCCACGCGTTCGCGTGGTCCAACTCCTCCTGGAGCTGGCCCATCTCCTCCATCAGCTCGTCGGAGTAGTCGACGGCCATCTTCTCGGCGATCTCGTTGAAGCGGTCGAGCTTCACCTTGATCTCGCCGAGCCCTTCCTGGACGTTGCCCAGGACGGTCTTCTCCTCGTTGAGCGGCGGCTCCTGCTGGAGGATGCCGACCGTGTAGCCGGGCGAGAGGAAGGCCTCGCCGTTGCCCGGGGTGTCCAGGCCAGCCATGATCTTCAGCACGCTCGACTTGCCGGCGCCGTTCGGACCGACGACGCCGATCTTCGCACCGGGGAGGAACATGATGGTGACGTCATCCAGGATGACTTTGTCCCCGTGCGCCTTGCGCACCTTCTTCATGGTGTAGACGTACTCGGCCATGCCCGCGATCGTAGAGCGGTGCCGATCGGGCCCGAACCTCGGACGCCGGCAACGGACGTGGGCACAACGCAGAGTTAACGCGAACGTGGGTCACCCACAGACGTAACACGACCGTCGACCCGGCCTGGTGCGACCCTGCGACCAGCGACTCCGACCGGATGCGCGAACTCGGTGCGCTGTCAACCCCCGGTGCCTGCGCGCGGACCCGGCCCTGGCGCCGGCCCGACGATCTCCCTCCTCCACGCTCGCAACGGCGACGACTGCCCGCGCATTCTCCGCCCCGATCGCGCCGGCGGGAGCCCTTGTAGCTCGATCGGCTCAGAACGGCACTTCGGCCACCTCCTTCGGTCGCTCCGCCTCACCCGGCAGGACCAACGGCAACTCCCCCGTGCGCGGCGCGACGATCTCGGGCGCGGCCCTGGCCTCGACCGCGTCGGAGCCGACCCTGGTGCGCACCGGCTGGGCGGTGCACAGGGCGAGGTTGGGCCCGATCGCGGTGGCCTCCAGCTCCACGACCGGCTGCCGCTTGCCCTCGAACTCCACCTCCCTGATCGTCAACCGGCCGGTGACCACCACCGGGTCACCCTTGGTCAACGACGCCTGCGCGTTGTCCGCGAGCATCCGCCAGCACGACACCGTCAGGAACATCCGCGCGCCGTCGGACCACGTGCGGTCCTCCTGGTCCCAGACCCGCTCCGCGCTGAACAGCCGGAACTTCGCCCGGCTGAAGCCGGTGCCGACCTTGGTGTGGGTGACCGAGCTGGCGACGCTGCCGCAGATGGTGACCCGCGTCTCGTTGAAAGCCATGTCCGCCTCCTTGGGGGTTGATCTCCTGGGACCAGGTTGCCGGTGGTCGGGGCCGGTGGACAGCGGTAGATCCGGATCTGTGGACAACTGCCTGAAGCATGCATAATCGCAATGAGTGAGGACTCACTCGTTGACATGAGTGAGGACTCACTCATAAGCTCGCACCATGCCCGAGGACACCACCCAACGCCGTCGACGCGCACCCGCGATGAGCCCCGAGGACCGCCGCGAGGCGATCGTCGCCGCCACCGTCCCGCTGCTGTTCACGCACGGCGCCAACGTGACGACCAGCCAGATCGCCAAGGCGGCCGGCATCGCGGAGGGCACCGTCTTCCGGGCGTTCAAGGACAAGCAGGAACTCATCCGCACGTGCGTGCGCAGCGTGCTGGCGGCCGACCTGGAGCTGCGGCTGATCGAGGAGGCGCGGCAGGCGCGCACCCTCGCCGAACGGCTCTCCTGGGGCATCAGCGCCGTCTCCGGCTACCTGGACCGGATGTGGAAGCTGATGAGCGTCCTGCGCGACTCCGGCTACGACCCGCACGACGGGCACGACAAGGAGCGCGAGCACAAGGGCCCACCGGTCGAGATGCAGCGCATCACCGAGCACGTCGCCTCGCTGTTCGGCCCGGACGACCACCTCCGGGTCGACCCGTCCCTGGCCGCGCGCCTGCTGCTCGGGCTCGTGTTCACCAACCGCATGCACGGCGAGGGCTTCGGCGACTCCACCGCCGACGCCGACCAGCTCGTGGAGCTGTTCCTGCACGGCGTGCTGACGCAGAACTGAGGGGGAACCAGTGCCAGACCTGATGATCGAGGCCACCGACGTCGGCAAGGCGTTCGGGGCGCAGAAAGCCCTGGACGGGGTGAGCATCGCCGTGCCCAAGGGCACCGTGCTCGGCCTGCTCGGCCACAACGGCGCGGGCAAGACCACGCTGGTCAACGTGCTCACCACGATGCTCCCGCCGGACTCCGGCCGCGCCGAGGTGGCCGGGTTCGACGTGGTCGCGCAGGCGCACGAGGTGCGCAGCCGGATCGGCCTGACCGGCCAGTTCGCCGCCGTGGACGAGCAACTGTCCGGCCTGGACAACCTCGTGCTGATCGCCCGGCTGCTCGGCGCGAGCCCGCGTGAGGCCAAGGCCAGGGGCTCGGAGCTGCTGGACCTGTTCGGCCTGGCGGAGGCGGCGAAACGCCCGTCGCGCACCTACTCCGGCGGCATGCGCCGACGCCTCGACCTGGCCGCGAGCCTCGTCGGGCACCCCGAGGTGATCTTCCTGGACGAGCCGACCACGGGCCTGGACCCGGCGAGCAGGCTCGGCCTCTGGGAGATCGTCGAGGGCCTGGTCACCGACGGCACCACGGTCCTGCTCACCACCCAGTACCTGGACGAGGCCGACCGCCTGGCCGACTCCATCACGGTCCTGTCGCAGGGCAAGGTCGTCGCCGCGGGCACCAGCGCCGAGCTGAAGGCCCAGGTCGGCCAGCGCACCGTCACCGTGACCCTGGCGGACGCCTCGGACGTCCCGAAGGCCACCGAGGCCCTGGAACGGGCCGGTCTGCAGCCCGTGACGGCGCAGAACACGCTCACCGCGCCCGTGACGTCGTCCCGCCAGCTCGCCACGGTCGTCCGCGCGTTGGACGAGGTCGGGCTGGAGGCCACCGAGCTGGCCCTCGGCGAGCCGACCCTGGACGACGTCTACCTCACCCTCGCGCAGCACGCGGCCTGAACAGGAGCCCTCGGATGACCACCCTCACCGCCGCGCCCCGCTGGCGCGGCACCGACTTCGGCACCCAGGTGCTGGTGCTGACCCAGCGGTCCCTGCGCACGCTGGTCAGCGACCCGCGCATGATCGTGTTCAGCATCCTCCAGCCGCTGATCATGCTGACCCTGTTCAGCCAGATCTTCGCGAGCATCGCCAACACGCCCGGCTTCCCGCAGGGCGTGGCCTACATCGACTTCCTGATGCCCGCGATCCTGGTCAACACCGCCATGCAGTCGGCGTTGCAGGCGGGCGTGGGTCTGGTCACGGACATGAAGAACGGCGTGCTGGCCCGGTTCCGCTCGCTGCCCATCCGGTCGGGTTCGGTCCTGGTCGCGCGCAGCCTGTCCGACCTGGTCCGCACCGCCTCGCAGCTGCTGCTGATGCTGGTGTTCGCGGTCGTCGTGTTCGGCTACTCCCCCGCGGGCGGCGTGGTGGGCACCCTCGCGGCGCTCGCGCTGGCGCTGGCCGTCGGCTGGGGCCTGGGCTGGATCTTCCTGGCCATCGCCGCGTGGCTGCGCAACGCCGAGCTGATGCAGACCGTCGGCTTCCTGGCCATGTTCCCGCTGATGTTCGCCTCCAGCGCGTACGTGCCGATCACCGGGCTGCCCGGCTGGTTGCAGGCCATCGCCAACGTCAACCCGTTGACGTTCGCCGTGGACGCTGCGCGTTCGCTGGCACTGGCCCAGCCCGTGACGGGTGTGGTCGGCGCGCTGGCCACGAGCTCGGTGCTGGCCGCGGCCGGGTGGTTCTTCGCGGTGAAGGGCTTCCGCCGGCCGCTCTAGTCCTTGCCCGACATCTTGCGCAGCATCGCGTTGTACGCGGCCAGCTCCGCGTCACCGTCCGCGTCCGCCCGCCGGTCCGCCCGGCGGGCGTCACGGCTGTCCGACCTGGCCCACTGCACCAGCAGCGCCACCATCACCACGATCAGCGGCAGCTCGCCCGCCGCCCACGCGATGCCGCCGCCGAGCCGCTGGTCCTCCAGCTGCGACGTCACCCACGGCAGGCCCAACGACCGGTAGAAGTTGTCGCCGATCACGGTCTGCGAGCTCATCAGCACGATGCCGAAGAACGCGTGGAACGGGATCGAGGCGAACAGCAGGCCCAGCCTGCCCAGCGGCGGCAGCCGGTTCGGCGCGGGGTCGATGCCGATCACGGGCCAGTAGAAGACGTAGCCGACCAGGATGAAGTGGGCGTTCATCGCCAGGTGCGCCCAGTGGTAGTCCAGCGCGGCGTCGAACAGGCCGGAGAAGTACAGGCCGTAGAACGAGCCCACGAACAGCGCCAACGCCACGAACGGGTTGGTCAGCACCTTCGCCACCGGCGAGTGCACGAACGCCAGCAGCCACTCGCGCGGCCCGGGCGGGTTGCCCTTGCCCGCTGGCGGCAGCGCGCGCATCGCCAACGTCACCGGACCGCCCAGCACCAGCAGGATCGGCGCGAGCATGGACAGCAGCATGTGCGCTTCCATGTGGATGCTGAACATCGCCGGCGCGTACCGGCCCACGCCCGACGACGTGGCGAACACCACGGTCAGGCAGCCCGCGACCCACGCGATCGTGCGCCCGACCGGCCACGCGTCACCGCGCTTGCGCAGCCGCCGCACGCCCAGCAGGTACAGCACGCCCAACGCGATGAAGATCGAGCCGAAGACCAGGTCGAACCGCCAGTCGAACAGCAGCCGCGACACCGTGGGCGCGCCGGCCAGGTCGTAGCCGATGCGCAGCTCGACCGTGCTGGGCAGCACACGACCTTCGACGGGTGGTGGCGTGCGGCTCAACGCGGCGGCGAGGCCCAGCGTGAGGAACATCAACAGCACCTCGACGCCCGCGAGCCGCACCAGCGAGCGCCCCGAGCCCGTGGCCACGACCTGCTTCACGCTCTTCTCGCGCTGGAAGTACCCCACGACACCCAGCACGACCAGCGCGAGCGTCTTGCCGAGCACCAGCAGGCCGTAGTCGCTGTCGAACAGCTCGCTGACCGGCAGCCGCACCCAGGCGTTGATCACGCCCGACGCCGCCATCACGATCCAGCACACCAGGGCCAGCCGGGAGAACCGCGCCGTCGCCAACGCCAGGTGGTCGCCGCCGCGCCGGCCGTGCGCCAGCAGGGCGATCAGCCCGCCGACCCACAACGCCGCCGCGATCAAGTGGAACAGCAGGCTGTTGGTGGCCACGTCGTGCGAGCCACCGCCGGACGAGTGCCCCGTGACGGCCACCGGGACCAGGGCGAACACCGACAGGAAGAACAGCGGCACGGTCCAGCCCCACGACAGCACCAGCCGGCAGCCCAGCGCCAGCAGCGCCACCAGCACCGCCGTGATCATCCACGCCTTCGACTGCTCCACCAGCCCGGCCACCTGCCGCAGCACCGCCGGCTCAAGCAGCGTCGTCACCGGCTGGCCCAGCGCGTCGGCCACGGTGAACGGCACCGACAGCACCGCACCCGCCGTCCACACCAACGCCGCCCAGCCCGCCGTGCGCAAGGCCGCGTAGCCGTCCGCCGCGAGCGTGCCGCTCTCCTGCGGCGGCACCAGGAACGCCGCCAGCAGCAGCGACCCGATCGTGACCACGGCGGCGGCCTCGGTCAGCACGCGCACCACGATCAGCCCGGACGCGTCGACGCCGATGAGGACGAGCAGCCCCGCCGCCACGAGCGCGGCTATCGCCGTGCCGACGATCAGCAAGGGGATGAGACCGGTCCGCGGGGTGCGAGCAGGCGCGTCAGTGGGCACGTGACGAGCGTAGGCCGCGCGGCCGCACCGCCACCAACCGCCGGACGTGCGCAGATCACACCCACTACCGTTGCCGGACGTGACCAGTTCTCGCTCGGCGCTCGTGACGGCCCTCGCGTTGCTCCTGTCGGCGGGGTGCAGCTACTCCGTCAACGGGGACGCGCTGCCCCAGGCCGGGGTCACACCGACGACTTCGGCCGAACCGGCGGCCGAACCCAAGATCGCCAAGCCGCGCACGGTCGTCGGCGTGGAGCCGTGCTCGCTGCTCACCGCCGCCGACCTGAAGTCGATCGGGCCGTTCAAGAAGGACCCCGCGCGCAAGGACGACGTGATCCAGGAGTCGTGCCAGTACGTGCTGGACGACGGCACGCAGGCCGGCCGGACCGTGGTCGCCGCGCTCTACCAGAAGTACGAGCAGGTGCGGACGCGGCAGGCCAAGGGCCACGAGGTGGTCGTGGACGGGCACTCGACGTGGGTGCTGTGCGAGATGAGCGGCGGCGAGATGGCGTGCACCGCGACCCTGGCGGTGAACGCCAACCGCAGCGTGCTGGTGGCGATGGCGCAGGCGGGTGGGGTGCCCGAGCAGATGCTCGCGGCGATGCAGCCCATGCTCAAGGCCGCGTTGAACCGGCTCCCGACCGCGTGAGCTCACGGGCGCGCGACCGGCGTGCCAGCAGCACGGCGGGCACCATGAGCGCGATCACGAACGCCACGAAGCCCAGCGAGATCGACAGGTTGCTGGCGTGCGCGATGCCGCCGACGACCGGCGGGCCGAGCAGGAAACCGGTGTAGGCGACCGTTGTCACCAGGCCGATCTCGCGCTCACCGCCCGTGCCGTCGGCGCGCTTGCCCGCGTCACCGGCCAGGTCCATGATCACCGGGAAGGCGAACGCCAGGCCGAGGCCCACCAGGGCGAACCCGACGTACCCGACGGCGGCGGACGGCACCAGCACCGCCAGCGCAAGCCCCGTCGCGGCGACGACCGCACCCGACGCGAGCAGCCGGTACGGGCCGACGCGGCGTTGCGCGGGCTCGCCGAGCAGGCGGGCGGTGGCCATCGCGATGGAGAACCCGGCGTACGCGGCCGCGCCGGCCGCCTCGCTGACACCCCGTTCGTTGACGAAGAACAGCGCCGACCAGTCCGACGCCGCGCCCTCGGCGATCGCGGAGCACAGCGTGATCGTGGCCAGCAGCCACAGCAACGGCCGCTTCAGCACCGGCCGGTCGTCCGCGACGGTGTCGGTCGTCTCACCGGTCGTGTCCGGGACAGCCCTGATCACCCAGGCGATGGCGACCGCGCCGATGACCGCGACGAAGATCAGGTGACGGGTCAGGCCCCAGCCGACCGCCGCCGCGGCGGCCGCGCCCAGCGAGCCCACCAGGCCGCCGACGCTGAAGCCCGCGTGGAACTGCGGCATCAGGGGCCGGTCCAGCGCTCGGGTGACGGCCACCGCGGCGACGTTCATGCCGACGTCCAACGACGCGCCGCACGAGCCGAGCACGAACAGGACCAGACCGAGTTGCAGCGGTGTGTCGGCGAGCGTGAGCCCCGGCACGGCCAGGACCGTGACGCCCGCGCCCACGAGGATCAGCTTCCGCGCGCCCACCCGCGCGCAGATCCGGGCGGCGAACGGCGCCGTGACGGCCAGGCCGACGCTCGCGCCGAACAGGGCCAGGCCGAGCGTGGCCTCGGTCGCGCCGACCTGCGCCGCCAACGCGGGCATGCGGGCGGCCCAGGACAGGAACAACGCCCCGTTGAACAGGAACACCGCGAAGACGGCGAGACGAGGGGTGGGCATGCTCCCGAGTGTGAACTAGAGCGCTTCAGAACGTCCAATCGATTACCTGGTTACGCTCATCACGTGGACCGCCCTCGCAAGCCGACGCTCGACACGGTGGCCAGCGCGGTCGGTGTGTCGCGCGCCACGGTGTCCAACGCCTACAACCGGCCGGACCAGCTGTCCGCCGCGTTGCGCGAGCGGATCCTGGAGACCGCGGCGTCCATGGGGTACGCGGGGCCGGACCCGGTGGCGCGCAGCCTCGCGACCCGGCACAGCGCGGCCGTCGGGTTCATGCTCGGGCAGGGGCTGTCGGCGTCGTTCGCCGACGCGGCGCTGTCGATCGTGCTGGACGGGCTGGCGTCGACCGTGGACCGGCACGACCACTGCCTGGTGCTGATGCCGGGGCGCGAACGGGGCGGGCCGCGTCCGGAGACCGTGACGCGGGCCCAGGCGGACGTCGTGGTGGCCTACTCGCTGCCGGACGACGCGCCGGCGTTGACCGCAGTGCGCGCCCGCGGGCTGCCGATGGTGGTGATCGACCAACCCGTGCTGCCCGACACCGCGCGGGTCGAGGTGGACGACTTCGGCGGGGCGCGGCTGGCGGCGGCGTCGCTGTGGGGCTCGGGTCACCGGCGGTTCGGCGTGGTGACGTTCGCGTTGCACCCCGACGGCCACAACGGCATCGTGACGCCCGTGCGGCTGGCTTCGACGTCGTTCCGCGTGACGCGGGACCGGCTGCACGGCTACCTCGACGTGACGGGGGCCGGCACCCCGGTGTGGGAGTGCGCGCGGAGCAGCCGCGAACTGGGCCGTGAGGGCGCCCGCGCACTGCTCTCGGCGACACCGCGGCCGACGGCGTTGCTGTGCGCTTCGGACGAGCTGGCGTTCGGCGCGCTCCAGGCGGTCCGCGACTTGGGGCTGCGGGTGCCCGCCGACGTGTCGGTGGTCGGGTTCGACGACGTGCCGGCTGCCGAACACGCAGACCCACCGTTGACTACGGTGCGTCAACCCCTGGCCGAGAAGGGGCGGCACGCGGGTGAACTGGCCCTGCGGCTGCTCGACGGCGGCAGACCGGGCGAGCCGACCAGACTGCCGGTCGTCCTCGTTTCGCGCGACTCGACGGCCCCACCGCAGTGATCCACCTCACTTTTCGGCCTTCTTGATCACCCTTCGGGTGCCCGGACGAAACGCGACGAGTCTTCCGGACGATGTGTCCGGTGGGGCGGCTACGCTGCTACAGCGCGTGGTCAACAGCCCCTCCAGCCTCCGTAGCTCAGTGGAGAGAGCGAGGGACTTCTAATCCCGAGGTCGCAGGTTCGAATCCTGCCGGGGGCGCTCGAAGTGCGAGCCCCTGACCTGTCGTGTCAGGTCAGGGGTCGGATGTGGTGGTGTGCGGGTCGTCGGTCTGTGGAGCCCTGGGTGGAGTCTGTGCCTGAGGGCTAGATCTGGCGGGCGGTGCGGCAGGTCGTGGTCGGGCAGCCCCAGGTGGCGGTGGTGGCGCCGACGGTGACCAGGGCGGCGTGGGCCAGGAAGCGGTCGCGTTTGGTGCGTTCGTCCAGGGTGGCGCAGTGGCAGCCCGTGTCCGGGTGGGACGGCTCGTCGTGGGCCAGACCCATGTAGCCCAGTGGGACGCCGAGGCCCTTGGCGATGTCGGTCAGGGTGTCGTAGGACTCGACTTTGGCCCCCGAGAGCACGCGGTCGACGTCGTGCGGCGGTTGGCCGGTCAAGGCGGAGATCCGGTGGCTCGGCACGCCGTGGCGGGTCAGGACGCGGTAGACGGTGGTGATGTCGCGCATCGCCAGGGCGACGCGCATCTCGTGGTGCTCCCAGACGTCGGGCAGGTCGGGTCCGTTCAGCTGGTTCGGCGGGGGATCGGGGCGGGCGTGGGAGGGGCGGACCGCGCGTTCGTCCACGGCCGGGCCCGGTGCGGTGGCGGCCACCCATTCGACCCACGCCCACTCCGGTTCGGCCTGGTCGGCTTCGGTGTGCGGGCCCGCGGTGGACAGGGCGACGCCGTGGACGGCGTTGCGGAAGCGGTAGGGGGCGGCCGCGGAGGACGGGATGCGGCACGTGGAGCCGGCCAGGATCGCGGCGACGGATCCGCTCGGTGGGCCGCCTCGCCAGTACAGCTCCAAGGTGTCGCCCACGACGATGCCGTCCAGCCACGCGGCCCCGCGCCACAGCGGCAGTCGGCGCAGGACGCCGCTCATCAGGTCGGCCGGGAGGTCGGACGGTGGGTTGGTGAGGGGTCGGTCCGGTTCGGGCGTCGGTGAGGTCTCCAGCGGATGGAGGTCGGTGGACAGGGCCAGGTCGACCGGCAGGCCCGTGGCGACGGCCTGCCGCCAGCGTTCCCGGGTCACGCCGAGCAGGCGCGCTTCGCCGTCGGGTGAGCGCAGGTCCAGGTGATCGCGGCGCGGGTGCGCGCGCAGGCCCGGCACGCCGTGGACGCGGTCGCCCGTGACGACGGGCAGGAGTTGGGTCAGCAGGTCGTTCAGCGCGGCGTCGTGGATGCGCAGGCCGAGCACCTTGGCGTCCGGCCGCACGCGGCTCACCAGGGACGTCGGGCGCAGTGGGTGGCCGCGTCTGCGCATGCCCGCCATGGTGCGGGTCGCGGCGGCCAGCAGCTCGGCTTCGAACCGGCGTTGGCCAGGGGTGCGGGCGGCGGGCACGAGGGCGCCGGTGTCCGGGCCGCCGCGTTGCCTGCGCACCATGTTCGGTGTCTCGCCCGTGCACCAGTACCGCTTGACCAGAGAGCTTGTCGACACGAGGAACCTCCGCGGACGCCGCCCGGTCGACGCCACCGGGTTCGCGGACGTGCGGACGCACGAAGCAGCGAACGCACGGGCGGCGAACCCCGGGAATGGGCGGACATGCGGACGCGTCCGCTCGGACGCGCTCTGGAGGCACCCACTCCATCCGGGTCAGGAGGAGCCTCGGTGGCAGCCGCACCTGCCAGGTCACAAAACTACAACAACGGCGATGGCCGGCGGGGCTCGATCACTCGAAGGTGCGAACTCCTCGGTTTCGGCTGGATCGGCCGGTTCGGGGGATTGAAACTCAGAGCTTGCGCCCCACGGCGGCCAGGCCGGCGAACCGCTCCGGGTGCTCGTCCACGTCCTCCAGCGACGCCGGGCGCCACAGCGGCAGGTGCACGACGCCCGGCTCCACCAGCTCGTAGCCCTCGAACAACGCCTCCACCTCCGGCTTGGAGCGCATCGTCATCGGGGTCGCGGTACGACGCCGGTACAGGTCGGTGTGCTCGTCGGCCTGGGTGTCCTGGCCGTCGTGGGTGGCGTGCGAGATCACCAGGTAGCTGCCCGGCGGCACGGCGTCGCGGTAGGCGGCGATGATCTTCGCCGGGTCGTCCTGGACGAAGTGCAGCACCGCGACCATCATCACCGCGACCGGCCGGTCGAAGTCGAGCAGGTCGGTGACCTCCGGTGCGGTCAGCACCTCGTGCGGGTGGCGCAGGTCCTGCTGGACGACGGTGGTCTGCGGGTCGTCACCGAGGATCGTGCGGCTGTACGTCACGGCGATCGGGTCGTTGTCGACGTAGACCACGCGCGCTCCGGGGTCCGCCTCGCGGGCCACCTCGTGCACGTTGCCGACGGTCGGGATGCCGGAGCCGAGGTCGAGGAACTGGGTCACGCCCCGGCTCACGCAGAACTGCACGGCCCGCCGCAGGAACGCCCGGTTGGCCTGCATGATCAGCGGCACCTCGGGCCACATCGCGATCGCCTGCTCGGCCATCTCGCGGTCGACGGCGAAGTTGTGCGCGCCGCCGAGGTAGTAGTCGTACACCCGGGCGGCACTCGGCCTGGTCAGGTCGATGTCCGGTCGTTCACCCACGACTGCTCCTTCCCCCAGGTCGGCAGCCTATGCCTTGTCGGACGGGGCGCGAGGTGGGGTGGTCGCCGCCGAGGCCCTCGGGACTGGGCCGATCGCGTGCTACCTGCGGATAGGCCGTTCGCAGCCCGCGAATTGTCGGACCCCCTCGGTAGAATCGAACACGAGTTCGATCGCGCGCGAGGGGAGCTTGTCGTGGAGCCGATCAGCGTCACCGCCCTGTCCTTCACCGAGTACGTCATGAGCGGCCAGCGTGGCCGGATCAGCATCGTGTCCGAGCAGCGGCGCATCTACCTGTCGTCGGAGCAGTGGGTGGCCGGGTTCTACAACCCCATGCGGGACGCGATGCGACGGGCGGCGAACTCGCCCGACCCGGCCGCGGAGCTCGACAAGGCGGTGGAGGCGGCCCACCGGAACCCGCGAGCCGGGCAGCCGCGGGCGTTCGAGGAGTTGAGGGAGGGGTTTCTGCCGTGGTTGCAGGCGACCCGGGCGACCGGCGTGCCCACGGCGGCGGCCAAGTGGCAGGCCGGTGATCTGGCGTTGCGCGTCCGGCCGCACTTGGGGTTGCGGTTGCCGGACGGGTCGCGCGCGGCGGTGCTGGTGTACGTGAAGGAGACGCCGATGACGCAGGAGGCGGCGAACGTCGGGTTGCGGATCTTGCAGCAGACGGTGCCCGACACGTTGCCGGGGGCGGTGCCGTTGGTGTTGGACGCGCGGCGGGGGCGGGCGTTCCGGATGTCGCGGCGGACGAATTTGGCGAAGTTGGACGCGTTGATCGCGGCGGAGGCGGCCGGGTACGTGGTGCATTGGCGGATGAGTGCGTGAAGGGCTGAAGCAAAGCTGCTCGAGACCGGCTCGATTTGACATGGGGCCCGTACGAGCACTCCAGGCTGGTCGAACCCATGTCAAATCGGGCCTCGGTGGGGTGGTTCCGGGTCCGTTGTGGGTGTGTTGGGGAAGGCGGCGGGGTTGTGGGCGAAGTGGCCGGAGATGACGGTGGCGGCGAGGTTGATGTTGCCGATGTCGTGGATGTCGGTGGTCAGGGGGTTGGTTTCGAGGATGGCGAAGTCCGCCAGTTTGCCGGGGGTGATGGTGCCCAGGGCGTGTTCTCGGCGGCACGCGTAGGCGGCGTTGATCGTGTAGGCGGACAGTGCTTCGTGGATGGTGGTGGCTTCGGTTGGGCCGATCGGGTTGCCTTCATCGGAACGGCGTTCGGCCATGAACTGGATGGCGCGCAACGGATTGCCGTCGGCCACCGGGCGGTCCGAGCTGCCGGCGAGGGGGATGCCCCGGTCGAGGAATGACCTGCCCCGGTACATCCAGGGGGTGCGTTCGGGGCCCATGATCTTCGCGTAGTCGTCGCCGTAGGCCCAGAGGAACGTCGGTTGGACGACCGGGATGACGTTCAGCTCGGCGATCCGGTCGAGTTGTTCCGGGCGGACGAGGCCGCAGTGCTCGATGCGGTGCCTGGTGTCCAGGCGTGGGGCGGTTCGTTGGGCTTGGGAGAGGGCGTCCAAGGCGAAGTCGATGGCGCGGTCGCCGATGGCGTGCACGGCCAGTTGCCAGCCGGCGGTGTGGCCGTCGATGATCGCGGCACGCATGAGGTCCGGGTCGTCCTGCAGTTGACCGGCGGTGTCCATGCCTTCGTACGGCCAGGTCAGCGCGGCTGTGCGGGCCATCATGCCGCCGTCGGTCCAGAGCTTGAGCGGGCCGATGGAGAGGCGGTCGTCGCCCAGTCCCGTGCGCAGGCCCAGCGGGACGGCGCGGCGGATGCCGTCGGCGGCGTGGGCGGCCACGGGTTCGAGGCGGTCGGCGGAGATCATGAGTTGGACGCGGATCGGCAGGGAGGCGCGTTGGTAGGCCTCGACTTCCAGTGGGCTGCTGCCGATCAGGCCGCCGCCCACGCCGGCTTCCGCGGCCAGCACGATGCCTTCGCGCAGGCACTGGTGAGCGCCCGCCTCGACGTCGGCGGCGATGTCGTCCAACGAGTAGGGCAGTCGAAGCGCCCGGACGGCGGTTTGGGCGCCTTCGGCGAGGAAGCCGGTCGGGGTGCCCGTCGCGTCACGCTGGGCGTCGCGCAAGGCGGAGGCGGGCAGGACGGCGAGCACGTCGCTGCTGACGACGCAGGCGTGGCCGGAGAGATCCTGGACGTAGACGCGCGGGCCGATCAGGTCGAGGTCGCGTGAGGTGAGCGGGCGGTCGAGTGCTCGGTGGTCGTAGCCCGCCACCTCGACCCAGCCGGAGGCTCGGGGTGCGTCGCGGAGGACGTCGAGGACTTGGGCGACGGTCTTGCAGGACGAGACGTCCGGAGTCCGGGCCGCACGTCCTGCCCAGGCGAGGTGGTTGTGGGCGTCCACGAAACCCGGCAGGACGACCGCGCCGTCGAGGTCGACCACGTGGCGCGCGGGCAGGTCGGCGACGTCGTCGTCCAGACCGACGATCCTCCCGGCCCAGACACCGATCACCGACGCCGTCGGCCGGTCGGGGTCCATGGTCACGACCCGCCCGCCCACCACCTTGAGGTCAAGGATCACCCGCAAAGGCTAGCCCACGTCACTTAGGTTAGGGTTGGATAACTTAGGCGAGCCTATCCAAGAAGGAGCTCCCATGCGGGTCGTCATGTTCGGCTACCAGACCTGGGGTCACCGCACGCTCCAGGCGCTGCTGGACTCCGAGCACGAGGTGGTGCTGGTCGTCACGCACCCCAAGAGCGACCACGCCTACGAGCGCATCTGGAGCGACTCCGTCGCGGACCTGGCCGCCGAGCACGGCGTCGAGACGCTGATCCGCAACCGCCCCGACGACGACGAGTTGTTCCAGCGCCTCAAGGAAGTCGACCCGGACGTCATCGTCGCCACGAACTGGCGCACGTGGATCCCGCCGCACATCTTCACCCTGCCCAAGCACGGCACGTTGAACGTGCACGACTCGCTGCTCCCCGCCTACGCGGGTTTCTCGCCGTTGATCTGGGCCCTGATCAACGACGAGAAGGAGGTCGGCGTCACCGCGCACATGATGGACGAGACGTTGGACGCGGGCGACATCGTGCTCCAGCGCGCCGTCCCGGTCGGTCCGCGCGACACGACGGCGGACCTGTTCCACAAGACGCTGGAGCTGTTCGGGCCGATCACGGTGGACGGCCTGGCCGAGATCGCCAAGGGCCGCACGGACTTCGTCAAGCAGGACCGGTCGAAGGCCAGCTTCTTCCACAAGCGGGCGGAGGAGGACCTGCGCATCGACTGGACGTGGGAGGCCGCCGAACTGGACCGGCTGATCCGCGCGCAGTGCCCGCCGTACCCGAGCGCGTTCGCGTTCCACAAGGGCAAGCGGCTGGAGATCCTGGAGGCCGAGGTGTCCAAGGAGCGCTACGGCGGCACGCCCGGTCGGATCTTCTACCGCGAGGGCGACGGCGTCGCGATCGTGGCGGGGGCGTTGGCACGGCGTGGCCGCAACCACGCGTTGCTGGTCAAGCGGGTGCGCACGGAGGACGGCACGGAGCTGGGCGCGACGGAGTACTTCACGCACATGGGCGGGTACCTGACGAGCCGGCCCTAGGGCGCGGCGGAATCGTTGCGCGCCAACGGCGATTCGGGATTGATATCGCCCCGGTGTTCCGGTCGAGGCGATCATCGCTGATCATGGGGGCATGAGCGGCAAGCGGTCGGCGGCGGTGGTCAGCGGTGTCCTGGTGATCTTCATGATCATCGCCGGCTGTGGGACCGACGTCCTGACGCCGAACACCACGTCCACCGCGGCCCCGCCGACAGGCCCGGCCGCACCCGGTGACGACCCGGCGGCGCAGTTGGCGGCGTTGACCGTCGCCCCCGAAGGCAAGATGGCGGGCTACAGCCGCGACCGGTTCCCGCACTGGAGCGGCCAGGGCGACGGGTGCGACACGCGGGACGTCGTGTTGCAGCGGCAGGGCGCGGAGATGCGGACCGGTGACGGCTGCAAGATCCTCTCGGGGTCGTGGACGAGCGCGTACGACGGCGTCGTGGTGACCGACCCGGGCAAGCTGGACATCGACCACACGGTGGCGCTGGCCGAGGCGTGGCGCTCGGGCGCGGACAAGTGGACCGACGAGCAGCGGGAGAAGTTCGCCAACGACCTCGGCGGGTTGCAGCTGATCGCGGTGACGGCGAGCACCAACCGGGCCAAGGGAGACCAGGACGCGGCCAAGTGGAAGCCGCCGGCGCAGTCGTACTGGTGCACGTACGCGCGGGCCGTGGTGTCGGTGAAGACGCTGTACGCGCTGACCGTGGACCAGGCGGAACGCGACGCGTTGGCCGCGATGCTCAAGACCTGCTGACCGCGCCGACGCTGCGCAGGGGTCCCCGCTCGGGGGATCCCCGATTTTGATCCTGCCACGAGGGACCGACGGGATCGCGGCGGTGGAGGTGGGCTGTGGACAACTCGCGAGCGGGTCAGGGGCGCAGGGATTCCAGCTGGTCCACGATGTCGGTGTGCGCTTCGGCGCGGCGGACCCAGGCGGCGAAGCCGGAGGTGGCCGAGGGCACCTCGCCCAGCGGTGAGATCGGGTCCGTGACGCCGTACTCGAGGCGGTAGGCGACCAGCGCGACGGCGGCTTCGACCCAGCGGGACGGGTCCGGGCTGGTGATCTCGCCCAGGCCGACGCGGAACCACAGCGGCAGGCGGGTGTCGGCGGCCAGGGCGCGGTCGAGGCGGCGGCGGGCGATGTCGAGGATCTCCTGGCGGGCCTTCTCCCCCGCCACGACGGCCTCGGCGCGCCACGGTTCCTCGGCGGCCAACTGGTCGGCGGCCAGCCGTTGGGCGGCGGCCATCGCGCCGGCCTCCTGCGCGTTGACCCGCCACTCCAGGTTCTGCACCTCGTGCTGCAACGCGTCACGCTCGAAGCGCGGCATCCGGCCCGCGGACAGCTTGGCCAGGCCGGCGTCCCGCTGCTGCTTCATCGACTCGTACTCGGCGACCTCGGCCCGCAGGTCGGCGCGGACGGAGTCGGCCAGCAGGTCCTGCTCGGCGTCCCACGCGGCGCGCAGCGCGTCCACGGTCTCGGTGATGCCCTCGGTCGAGTCGAGGTCCTCGTCCGGACCCGACCCGGCACCGGACAGCCTGCGTTCGAGGACGAGCAGGCGGGCGCTCACCCGACCGAGCTCGGCCGTCAGCGCCTGGGTGGTGGCGACGAGATCAGCGACGGTCGGCTCGACCTCGTCGAGCCGTTCCTTCTCAGTGGGCACGCGATCCAGCCAACCGCACCGGGGAGGCCCGTCCAGGGACGAAACCGGAAAACCACGCGTACGGGCCGACACAAACCCCCGGCCTGGTTAACGGGTGATCACGCACGGTGACATGCCTGAACTCCGCCCAAACGGTGTATGCCTTGTGCATGTCGAGGTCGGTGCACGAGACGGAACGCAAGTACGAGGCCCCCGGTGGCGCCGCGCTGCCGGACCTGGCCGACCTGCCCGGCGTGGCCGCCGTGGCGGGACCCGAGGAGCAACGCCTGGAGGCGGTCTACTACGACACCGCCGACCTGAGGCTCGCCCGAGCCGGGTTGACGTTGCGCCGCCGCACGGGCGGTGACGACGCGGGCTGGCACCTGAAGCTGCCGGTGGGCGTGGACACGCGCGAAGAGGTGCGGTTGCCGCCCGGTCGCGCGGCCGAGCAGCCGCCGAAGGAGCTGGGTTCGCTGGTGCAGGTGCACGCGCGCGGCCACGAGCTGGCGCCGGTGGCCCGCATCCAGACCACGCGGCAGCGCTGGCAACTGGTGGACGACAAGGGCCGCCTGCTCACCGAGGTGGTCGAGGACCTGGTGTCCGGGCAGGCGCTGGTGGACGACTCGGCGGTCGACTCGTGGCGCGAGATCGAGGTGGAGCTGGGCGAGCGCGGTGACGTCGCGCTGCTGGACCGGGTGGAGGAACGGCTGACGAGCTCCGGCATCACGCGGTCCGCGTCGTCGGCGAAGCTGACCCGCCTGCTGGGCGGGCGGGTGGCCGCCACGACGACGTCGACCACCTCCGGCAAGTCCGCCGGTGACGTGGTGCTGGCGTACCTGCGCGAGCAGGCCGACGCGGTGAAGCACCAGGACCCGCGCGTGCGCCGGGGCGAGGACGACGCCGTGCACCAGATGCGGGTGGCGACGCGGCGGATGCGCAGCGCGTTGCAGGCGTTCGGCACGGTGGTGGAACGCGACGAGACGCGCTGGTTGACCGAGGAGCTGAAGTGGCTCGCGGGCGTGCTCGGCGAGGCCCGCGACCTGGAGGTGTTGCGGGCGCGGTTCGAGCACGCGGTCGGGCGGCTCGACGACGAGCTGGTGCTCGGGCCCGTGAAGGCCCGGTTGACCCGGCACTTCGCGCCGCTGGAGGCGGCCGCGCACGAGGCGGCCGTGGCGGCGTTGGACAGCGAGCGGTACTTCGCCCTGCTGGACGCGATCGACGCGCTGATCACCGACCCGCCGTTCACGCCGGTGGCGCACGAGAAGGCCGCGAAGGTGCTCCCGGCGCTGGTCGACAAGACCTACCGCAGGCTGCGGAAGCGGGCCGAGGGCGCCCACGACGACACCGCGCTGCACGAGGCGCGCAAGGCCGCCAAGCGGTTGCGGTACGCGGTGGAGGTGTCCGAGCCGCAGTTCGGCAAGCGGGCCAAGGCTTACCGCAAGCGGGTCAAGGCGGTGCAGGAGCTGCTGGGCGAGCACCAGGACGGCGTTGTGGCGCGGCCGGTGCTGCGCGAGCTGGGCGCGAAGGCGCAGCTGGACGGGGAGAACGGCTTCACGTTCGGCCTGCTGCACGGCTTGGAGACCGCGGCGGCGCACCGCGTGGAGGACCGGTTCCCCGAGGTGTGGCGTCGTCTCGGCAAGCCGAAGCTGCGGTGATTGGTCTGGACCTTGACACCTCCTGGCCCGGCTGAAACGGTGGCCTGAGCCGCCGCTCGGTGATCCACGCCGGCCAGGAGGACGTCAGTGCTTCTCAGAGAAGGCGCCGGACGGCGCGGGTTCGGTCGAGCGCTCGCCGCGCTGGTGCTCGTCAGCGCGGTGGGCTCGGCGGTTCCCGCCCAAGCAGCTCCGGAGACGCCGTTGCAGCAGATCGTGCCCGCTCCCGTCACTGTCACAGCACGGCCCGGCGTGACGTTCACGCTCAGCGCCGACACCAGGATCCTCACCCAGCCCGGCTCGGCCGGGGCCCGGCAGGTCGGCGAGTACCTGGCGGGCGTGCTGCGCCCGTCCACGGGCTACCGGCTGCCGGTCGTGCCCGGCGCGTCCGGGCGGCACATCTCGCTGCTGCTCGTCGGCGCGGACCCCCGCGTGGGCGCGGAGGGCTACCAGCTCGACGTGACCGAGCGGGGCGTGCTGATCCGGGCGCGCACGGCCGCCGGCCTGTTCGCGGGCGTGCAGACGTTCCGGCAGATCCTGCCCGCGAAGGTCGAGGCGAAGACCAAGCAGCGCGGGCCGTGGACCGCTCCGGGCGGGCGGGTCCTGGACTACCCCCGGTACGCCCACCGCGGCGCGATGCTCGACGTGGCGCGGCACTTCTTCTCCGTCGACGAGGTGAAGCGGTACGTCGACCAGCTCGCGCTCTACAAGATCAACCGGCTGCACCTGCACCTGACCGACGACCAGGGCTGGCGGCTGGAGATCAAGAGCTGGCCCAACCTCACCGCGCACGGCGGCAGCACGGAGGTCGGCGGCGGCCCCGGCGGCTACTACACGCAGGAGCAGTACAAGGACCTCGTGGCCTACGCCGCCGCACGGCACATCACCGTGATCCCGGAGATCGACATGCCGGGCCACACCAACGCCGCGCTGGCGTCGTACCCGGAGCTGAACTGCGACGGCGTCGCGCCGCCGCTCTACACCGGCATCGAGGTCGGCTTCAGCTCCCTGTGCATCAACAAGGACATCACCTACAAGTTCGTGGACGACGTGCTGCGCGAGGTGGCCGCGTTGACGCCGGGCGAGTACCTCCACATCGGCGGCGACGAGGCCCACGCCACCACCGACCCGGACTTCGACCTGTTCATGGACAAGGTGCTGCCGCTGGTGGCCAAGCACGGCAAGACCGCGACCGGCTGGCACGAGTTCGTCAAGGCCGGTCCGCCGGTGTCGGCGGTGCCGCAGTTCTGGGGCACGAAGACGGTCGCGCCGGACATGGTCGAGGCGGCCGCGCGCGGCAGCGAGATCGTGCTGTCGCCCGCGACCAAGGCGTACCTGGACATGAAGTACGACGCCGACACCAAGCTCGGGTTGAGCTGGGCCGGGTACACCGACGTGCAGGACGCGTACGACTGGAACCCCGGCGCGTACGTGGAGGGCCTGCCGGCGAAGGCGGTGCGCGGGGTCGAGGCGCCGCTGTGGAGCGAGACCATCACCAACACCGCGGACCTGGAGTACCTGGCGTTCCCGCGACTGCCCGCGATCGCGGAGCTGGGCTGGTCTCCGTGGTCGACGCACGACTGGGAGAAGTTCAAGGTCCGGCTGGCCGCGCAGGCCGACCGGTGGGACGTGATGGGCGTGAACTACTACGCCTCGCCGCAGGTGCCCTGGAAGAAGTGAGTGCGAAGGGGGGAGCCGTGGCACCGGCTCCCCCCTTCCGGCTCAGAACCCGACCAGCAGGTCCTTGGTCCGCTGGTAGCGGTCGAGCGCGACCCGGTGGTCCTCCCGGCCGATGCCGGACCGCGGGTGGGCGTGGTGGTTGTTCACCCACACCCGGGACGCCTGGATCTCGCGGCCCGCGCGGTAGGCCAGGCCACCGTCGCGCGACCACACGCCCGCGCCGACGCCGCACGGCGTGTCGTTGACCGTCTTCACCGCGTTGGCGAAGTCGTCGAACCGGGTCACCGACACCACCGGGCCGAAGACCTCCTCCCGGAAGACCCGCATCTCGTGGTCGCATTCCAGGATCGTCGGCGTGACGTAGTACCCGCCGGACAGCTCGCCGCCGAGGTCGGCGCGTTCGCCCCCGCACACCACCCGTGCGCCCTCGCGCCTGCCCATCTCCAGGTGGGCCAGTACCTGGTCCACCTGCTCGCGGCTGATCCGGGCGCCGATCACGGTCTCCGGGTCGAGCGGGTGGCCCTGCCGGACCTCCTTGGTGCGCTGGACGGCGTCGGCGAGGAACTCGTCGTGGACCGGGCTCTGGAGCAGGGCGCACGTGGAGCCCTCGCCCTGGCCGAAGGTGAACGCGGTGAAGCCCTCCAGCGCCTTGTCGTAGAACGCGTCACGCCGCTGCGCCACGTCGGCGAAGAACAGGACCGCGCTCTTGCCGCCCGGCTTCGGTGCGGCCGGCACCCTCGCCGCGCGGTGGCTCGCGGCCAGCAGCATGCCCGCCTCCGCGCCGAAGCCGTTGACCACGTTGACCACGCCGGGCGGCAGCAGGTCGGCGATCAGGCCCATCAGCACGTGGATCGACGCGGGCGTCTGCTCGGCGGGCTTGAGCACGACGGCGTTGCCCGCCGCCAGCGCGGGTGCGAGCTTCCAGGTGGCCATGAGCAGCGGGTGGTTCCAGGGGATGACCTGGCCGACCACGCCGAGCGGCTCCGGGACGTGGTGGGCCACCAGGTCCTCGCCGAGCTGGGAGATGCGGCCCTCCTGGGCCCGGATCACGCTCGCGAAGTAGCGGAAGTGGTCCACCGCCCGCGGCAGGTCGGCGGCCAGCGCCTCGCGGATCGGCTTGCCGTTCTCCCAGGTCTCGGCCACGGCGAGGGCTTCGAGGTGGTCCTCGACCCGGTCGGCGATCTCGGTGAGCACGGTCGCCCGTTCGGCGGGCGTCGTGCGGCCCCACCGGCGGGCGGCGCCGTGCGCGGCGTCCAACGCCCGGTCCACGTCCTCGGCCGTGCCCCGGGCCACCTCGGTGAACACCTCGCCGGTGACCGGGGTGCGGTCGGCGAAGTAGCCGCCCCTGGCGGGTGGCACGTACTCGCCGCCGATGAAGTGGTCGTACCGGTCCCGGTACGACACCACGCTGCCCTGCGCGCCCGGCGCCGCGTACCTGGCCATGTCTCGTCTCCCGCGTCCTCGCGTTGGTGGTGGGCAGCAGCGTCGGCGTCACAACGTTGCAGTCGCGTTGCACCCGAACGGCTCAGCGTTTCGCTTGCCGGGACCGGCGGCGGCGGGTCATCCTGGTCCGGGAGGCGCCCATGCAACCGGACCCGCGACGGCTCGCGCACCTGCGCGAGGTGGTGTTGAGCGGGGAGCGGGTGCGAGGCACGCGTGAGCTGATCGTCCAGTCGTGGCGCCGGTCGCTGGCCGCGCGGATCGACCCGGACCGGCACGAGGCGCCGGTGGTGCTGGGCCCGGACGAGGTGGCCGAACGGCGGGCCGCGCACCCGCTCGCGGCCGCGCTGCCGGTGTTGCGCGAGACGCTGCTCGGGATCGCCGACGAGGCGCAGCACGTCATGATCGTCACCGACGCGGACGGCACCGTGCTGTGGTGCGAGGGTTCGCGTTCGGTGCGCGGCCTGGCCGAACGGGTGCGGTTGACCGAGGGCGCGTGCTGGGCCGAGGACGCGATCGGCACGAACGCGATGGGCACCGCGCTGGCCGTGGGCGGGCCGGTGACCGTGCACTCCGCCGAGCACCTCGTGCGCACCTACCACGGGTGGACGTGCACGGCGAGCCCCGTGCGCGACCCGGACACCGGCCGCACGATCGGCGTCGTGGACGTCAGCGGGCCGTTGACCAGCACGCACCCGGCGTTGGTGGCGCTGGTGTCGGCGGCGGCGCGGTTGGCGGAGGGCCGGTTGCGGGCGGGCCTGGCGGCCCGGGACGAACGGCTGCGGTCGGTGAGCGCGCGGCACCTGATCGGCTTGCGCGGCGAACCGGGCGCGGTGCTGGACCCGAGCGGCCGGGTGCTGGCCGCCGAACCGCACGGCCTGCTGACCTCGCGGGTGGACGTGAGCGGCGGGAGCGTGCGGCTGGCCGACGGGCGGGAAGCGGTCCTGGAGCAGGTGGACGAGGGGTACCTGCTGCGGGTGCCACGACCGGGCGTGCGAAGACCCGTGCTGGCGCTGCGGTTCCTGGGCGACGCGAAGGGCTCGCTGGACGGGCGGCCTCTGCCGCTGTCGTTGCGGCACGCGGAGCTGCTGACCGCGTTGGCGCTGCACCCGCGCGGGCTGACCGCCGAGCGGTTGGCGCTGCACCTGTACGGGGAGCGCGGCAACCCGACCACCGTGCGGGCCGAGCTGCACCGGCTGCGGGCGCAGCTGGGCGCGGTGCTGCTGACCAGGCCGTACCGGCTGTCGGCGGACGTGCGCGGTGACTTCCTGGCGGTGCGTGACGCCTTGTGCGCCGGCGAGGTGGGCGCCGCCGCGGCGGCGTACCGGGGCGAGCTGCTCCCCCGGTCCGAGGCGCCGGTGGTGCGCGAGGAGCGGGAGGACCTGTCGGCGGCGCTGCGGCGGGGCGTGCTGGACCGGGGTGACGTCGAGGCGCTGTGGGCGTTCGGGCTGGTGGCGGAGGACGTCACGGTGCTGGAACGCCTGGTCGCGCTGCTGCCCCGCACCGACCCGCGCCGCGAGGTGGCGGCGGCCAGGCTGCGGCGGGCGCTCATCTAGCCTGATCGCATGGGGTACTTCCGGCCAGGGGACGTGGCGTTGCGCCGCGAGGTGCTGCACGGCAGGCCGTGGGTGGTGACCCCGACCCGGGTGGTGCGGGACGGGCCCGACCTGCTGGTCGTCTACACCGCGCCGGGCACCGGGTTCGGCTTCCACCCGCACCCGCGCACCCACCACTGGCAGGAGCTGGGCCGCACGCACTGGAAGGGCATCGGCAAGCTCCAGCTGCACCGCCCCGGTGACGCCTACTCGGTCGACCTGTACTGGGAGGGCGACCAGCGCCGGTTCGCGGGCTTCTACCTCAACCTCCAGGCCCCGTTCCGCCGCACCGCCCTCGGCTTCGACACGCTCGACCACGCGCTCGACTTCTGGGTGCCGGTCGACGGCGACTGGCGCGAGCTGGACCGCGACGAGTTCGAGGAGATGGTCGCCGACGGCAAGTACGACCACGCCGAGGCCGAGCGGATCCGGCGCACCGCCGAGGAGGTCGAGGCGATGCTGACCGACGGCACCACGTGGTGGGACCCGGCGTGGGGCGCGTGGGAGCCGGACCCGGCCTGGCCGGTGCCCGTGCTGCCCGCCGGCTGGGAGGACCACCCGCTGCCGTGAAGGTCGTACCCCTGTCACCGCGGACGCTCGTGGACGAGCTGGTCGGGCGGATCGACGCGTTGCCGCGCACGACGTGGGCCCGATTGCTGGTCGACGGCGCCCTGCCGACCAAGCCGGGCGAGCTGGCAGACGCCCTGGTGGAGCCGCTGCGCGCGCTGGGACGTCCGGTGCTGCGGGTGTCGGCGTGGGACTTCCTGCGGCCGGCGTCCGTGCGGCTGGAGTACGGCCACGAGGACCCCGACTCGTTCCGCGACTCGTGGCTGGACGTCGGCGGGTTGTTGCGCGAGGTGCTGGAGCCGCTCGACCCCGGCGGGTCGGGGCGGGTGCTGCCGGCGCTGTGGAACACCGCCACCGACCGGGCGCACCGGGCCGACTACGTGACGCTCGGCGCGGGTGGCGTGCTGCTGCTCGACGGCACGATGCTGCTGGACAAGTGGCTGCCGGCGGAGCTGGCCGTGCACCTGTGGCTGTCGCCGGGCGCGCTCGAACGGCAGTCGGCCGACGAGTGGCGGTGGACGCTGCCCGCGTACGCCTCCTACGAGCCGCAGGCCGATGTGACGGTGCGCTACGACCACCCCGCTCGGCCCGCGCTCGTGGGTAAAGTGGACTGAGATCGACGAGGGGGTGAGGGTGTGACCAGGCTGCGGCTGCTGTTGGCGTTGTACCTGCCCGCCCTCTACGCCCTCACCCTGCTCAACACGCCCACCGAGGTGCTGGCCGCCGTGACGGCCGTGGCCCTGGTGGTGCTGCTGCTCACCGCCGCACCGGTGGTGCAGGCCGCACCCGCGTGGGTGCGGTCGCTGTCGATCCGCGAGAAGTCGCTGCGCGCCGCGTTCCTGCGGCTGCGCGACCCCGACGCGGCGGGCCGTCCCCGTCCTCGAGCTCCGGGACTGGGCCTCAGCTCCTGAGGCCCGGCAGTTCCCCCACGCTCTGAGGACGGAGTTCCCCCTTGTTCCACGCCCTGGGCTCAGCCCTGGCCGCGTTCGCCACGCCCGCCCTGGCCATCGTCGCCTTCACCGTCGCCGTGCGGCTGCTCGTGCACCCGCTCAGCCGTGCCGCCGTGCGCGGCGAGAAAGCCCGCGCCGCCTTGGCGCCCGAGGTCCGCAAGCTCTCCGAGAAGTACGGCAAGAACCGGGTCGAGCTCCAGGAGAAGACGCTGGAGCTCTACCGGTCCAACGGCACGTCCATGCTGGCCGGGTGCCTGCCCGCGCTGGTGCAGGTGCCGTTCTTCATGGTGATGTACCGGCTGGTCACCACGCCGAACCCGCTGCTGGACGGCACGCTGCTCGGCGTGCCGCTGGGCACGCACTGGTTCGGGGTGTGGGCGCACACGCCGGTGTTCCTGGCCCTGTTCGCCGTGCTCGCGGTGGTCGCGTTCGCCACGTCCCGCTGGCAGGCGGCCGTGGCGCTGCGCACCGGCGGGCCGCAGCCGCCGTTCGCCAGGCTGCTGCGGCTGCTGCCGTTCGGGACCGTGCTGATCGCCGCCGTGCTGCCGCTGGCGGCCGGGATCTACCTGGTGACGACGACTACCTGGACCCTGCTGGAGCGAGCTTGGCTGTACCGCGCAGTTCAGCTCCCGCCTCGTGCAGGTACTTCAGCACGAAGCCGTACGAGGTGAACAGGCCGCACTCGGCGTAGGACACCGAGTGGCGGTGGCAGAAGTCGCGGACCAGCGCCTGCGCCCGGCGCAGGTGCGGTCGCGGCATGCTCGGGAACAGGTGGTGCTCGATCTGGTAGTTCAGCCCGCCCAGCAGGAAGTCGGTGAACCAGCCGCCGGTGACGTTGCGCGAGGTCAGCACCTGCTTGCGCAGGAAGTCGAGCTGGTGGCCCGCCTGGAGCACCGGCATGCCCTTGTGGTTGGGCGCGAAGGAGATGCCCATGTAGACGCCGAACACGCCCTGGTGCACCGCGATGAACACGACCGCCTTCAACGGCGACATCAGCAGGAACACGGTGGTCAGGTACACCACGACGTGCATGCCCATCAGCACCAGCTCCAGCCGCCAGCCCTTCACCTCGCGGCGGACCGCGGCGGCGGTGCTGATGACGTGCAGGCTGAAGCCCTCGAGCAGCAGCAGCGGGAAGAACAGCCACGCCTGGTGCTTGACGACCCAGCGGAAGAAGCCGCGCTTGCGCTCGGCCTGCTCGGCGCTGAACGCGAGCACGGCGATGTCGACGTCCGGGTCCTCGTCCTCGTGGTTGGGGTTGGCGTGGTGGCGGGTGTGCTTGCCCATCCACCAGCCGTAGCCGACGCCGATCAGCAGGTTGCCCAGCAGCAGGCCCATGACCTGGTTGTTCTTGTGGTCGGCGAACACCTGCCGGTGGCCCGCGTCGTGCCCGAGGAACGCGATCTGCGTGAAGACGACGCCGAGGACGACGGCCGGCACGAGCTGCCACCACGAGTCGCCGATCAGCACCATGGAAACCCCGGTGAGGCCGAACGCGGCCAGCACGCCGACCAGGAACATGACGTAGAAACCGATGCGCCGGTCGAGCAGACCTTGCTGCTTGACCAGCCTGGACAATTCAGCGAAGTCGCTGCCGCGGGCTTGGGTGCTCACTCCCGGAGGGTACGTCGCGGCCCGTGACCGCTTCAGCCCAGCCTGAGTTGCAACTGGGCGAACAACCGGAGCAGCGGGTCGTCCAGATCGAATCCGCCGACCTCCGCCGCACGTCGGACGCGGTACCGGAGCGTGTTCGGGTGCACGTGCAACTTCGCGGCCGCGCTTTTCACATCGCCGAATTCGTCGAGGTAGGCCAAAAGAGAACGGGCCAGTTCCCCATCGAGCCGCGCGAGCCTCGGATCACGGATGCGCGGGTTCTCGGCCAAAAGGGCGAGCGTTTCACTGATCAACACGCGGGAGCGCACGTCCTGCAACGTGGCCACGTCGGCGTCGAGGTCGCGCGACATCGCGTCGAGCACGCGGTCGGCCTCGGCCCGGGAGATCATCACCTCGTCCACCGTGGGCACGGTGGAGCCGATCGCGCCCTGCACCCGCAGGCCCATGTGCTTGCGCGCGGCGGCCACGATCTCCTTGGTCAAGCTCAGCAGCGGCGCCTTCGCCGGCAGGTCCGTGAGCAGGGCGTACGTGCGACCGCCCTGCCGGCTGACCAGCGCGCTGCGCCGGTACGCGGCGGCGTGCACGGAGATCAGGCTGGTCATCTCGGCCCGGCGCAGCTCGTGCTCCGTGCGGTCGGCGTGCTCCGGCCCGCGCAGCGCGAAGACCACCACCGCGGCGGGCTTGTCGGGGTCGGCGCCGATCTGCTCGGCGATCGCCTCGGCGTCCATCCGGCCGTCGAGCAGGGACGCGAGCAGGTTCTCCCGGAACGCGGCGGCGGGCTCGCGCTGCTGGACCAGGTGCAGGGCGGTGACGCGGGCCGCGCCGAGCAGCGCGCGTTCGGCCTGCTCGGTCAGCGGCGTGCCGCCTTCCTGCACCCAGATCGTGCCCAACGGCTGCGTGCCCGCGTGGATGCCCACGGCGATGCGGCGGCGGATGCCCAGCTCGGGGCGCTCGTCGATGCGCACGACCTCCTCGCCGGAGCGCAGGCGCTGGTAGACGCCCCACTCGCGGAGCATCTTGAGGTACGGCTCCGGTCCCTGGCGGCCGAGGATGGACAGCCGGCGCAGCTCGTCCACCTCGTCGGTCGAGCGGGAGTAGGCCAGCACCCGGCTGGCGGTGTCCTCGATGCTGACGATGCCGCCGGTGAGCGAGGCGATGGTCTGGGCGAGGCCGAACAGGTCGCCGAGCACCTCGCCCGCGCCCGCGTCGGCCGTCACGCGCGCGTTGTGCACCACACCCCGGGCCAGCGCTTCGAGGTGTTCCCAGCGGACCTCGGGCCGCACGGCCAGCAGCGCCACGCCCGCGTCCGCCGCGGCCTGCCGCAGCACCGGCGAGGGCGTGTCGACCTTGACCGCGACCGCCACCGCTCCCCCGGCCGCGGCGGCCCGGACCAGCGGTGACGCGGCACGTCCGCGCGCCCCGATGATCAACGCGAGGTCGCCGGGCCGCACGTCGGGCGTGTCGTCGGGGTCGAGGATGACCACGTCGAGGACGTCGGCCTCCAGCCCGTGCGGCGCGACCTGCACCTCGACCAGCGGATCACCGAGGGCGATCAGGACCTGCCGCAGGCTCATCTTTGTCCAGTTCTACAACGACGGGTGGACAAGCCTAGACGTGCGGACAACGGTGCGCATGGTTGGAAGTCCTACCGTTGGGTCAACCCCAACCCTGTGGCGAAGGAGCTGCTTGTGGATGCCGTGACCACGGTCCCCGCACCGGTGAACGAGCCCGTCCTCGGCTACGCCCCCGGCACCCCGGAGCGGGCGCAGTTGCAGGCGAAGCTGGCCGAGCTGGCCAAGGAGCCCACCGAGCTGACCCTCACCATCGGCGGTGAGCAGCGGGTCGGCGGCGGCGAGCGCTTCGACGTCGTGCAGCCGCACAACCACCGCGCCGTCCTGGGCACCCTGCACGGCGCCACCCAGCAGGACACGCGTGACGCCATCGCCGCGGCCAAGCAGGCCGCGCCCGCGTGGCGCGCGATGTCCTACGACGACCGCGCCGCCATCCTCCTGCGCGCGGCCGACCTGCTCGCGACCAAGTGGCGCGCCACGCTCAACGCGGCCACCATGCTCGGCCAGTCCAAGACCGCGATCCAGGCCGAGATCGACGCCGCGTGCGAGCTGATCGACTTCTGGCGCTTCAACGTCTCCTTCGGCCGTCAGCTGCTGGCCGAGCAGCCGCAGTCCTCCCCCGGCGTGTGGAACCGCACGGACCACCGCCCGCTGGAGGGCTTCGTCTACGCGATCACCCCGTTCAACTTCACCGCCATCGCGGGCAACCTGCCCACCGCGCCCGCCCTGATGGGCAACGTGGTGCTGTGGAAGCCGTCGCCGACGCAGAGCTTCGCCGCCCACCTGACCATGCGGCTGCTCGAAGAGGCCGGGATGCCGCCCGGCGTGATCAACCTGCTGCCCGGTGACGGCCTGGCCGTGTCCGAGGTGGCGCTGGCCGACCCGGACCTCGCGGGCATCCACTTCACCGGCTCCACCCGCACGTTCCAGCACCTGTGGGGCCAGGTGGGCGCGAACATCGCGAACTACCGCTCGTACCCGCGGGTCGTCGGCGAGACCGGCGGCAAGGACTTCGTGCTCGCGCACCCGTCGGCCGACGTCGACGTGCTGCGCACGGCGCTGGTCCGCGGCGCGTTCGAGTACCAGGGCCAGAAGTGCTCGGCGGCCTCCCGCGCCTACGTCCCGCGCTCGGTGTGGAACCGCGTGAAGGACGACTTCCTGGCCGACGTCGAGTCGTTGACCATGGGCGATGTCACGGACCTGTCGAACTTCATGGGCGCGGTGATCGACCGCCGTTCCTTCGACAAGCTCTCCGGCGTGCTCCGGGCCGCGCACGCCGACGACCAGCTCGAGGTCGTGGCCGGCGGCACGGCCGACGACTCCGAGGGCTTCTTCGTGCGGCCGACCGTGCTGCTGGGCACCAACCCCGAGCACGAGGTGTTCACCACCGAGTACTTCGGGCCGGTGCTGGCCGTGCACGTGTTCGAGGACTCCGACTACGACACCGTGCTCAAGCAGATGGAGGGCGCCGCGCCGTACGCGCTGACCGGCGCGATCATCGCGCAGGACCGGGCCGCCATCGTGCACGCGCAGAACGAGCTGCGGTTCGCCGCGGGCAACTTCTACGTCAACGACAAGCCGACCGGCGCGGTCGTCGGCCAGCAGCCGTTCGGCGGCGGGCGCGCGTCGGGCACGAACGACAAGGCGGGCTCGGTGCACAACCTGCTGCGCTGGGTCAGCCCGCGCTCGATCAAGGAGACGTTCGCGGCTCCGACCTCCTACCGCTACCCGCACCAGGGGTGATCATGCTCCGCTCCGCGCTGCTCGCCGCCTCGCGCTCCGGCGCCATCCGCGAGCTGGTCGAACGCACGCCGCTGACCCGACCGGTGGTCAAGCGGTTCATCTCCGGCGACGACGTGGACGCCGCCGTCGCCACCACCGGCGAGGTGCTGGCCGACGGCCGGTACGTCACGCTGGACCACCTCGGCGAGGACACCCGTGACGCGGCGCAGGCCGCGGCCACCGTGGAGGCCTACCTCGACCTGCTGCGCAAGCTCGAGCTGGCCGGGCACACCGAGCGGGCCGAGGTGTCGGTGAAGCTGTCCGCGGTGGGCCAGTTCCTGCCGGTGGACGGCGAGAAGATCGCCTTGGAGAACGCCCGGCGCATCTGCGCGGCGGCGGGCGCGGTCGGCACCACGGTCACCCTCGACATGGAGGACCACACCACGACCGACTCGACGCTGGGCATCCTGCGCGAGCTGCGCGTGGACTTCCCGTGGGTGGGCGCGGTGCTCCAGGCGTACCTGAAGCGGACCGAGCAGGACTGCCGCGACCTCGCGCACGCCGGGTCGCGGGTGCGGTTGTGCAAGGGCGCGTACCAGGAGCCCGCCTCGGTGGCGTTCCAGGACAAGGTCGACGTCGACCGGTCGTACGTGCGGTGCCTGAAGGTGTTGATGGCGGGGCAGGGCTACCCGATGGTCGCCTCGCACGACCCGCGGCTGATCGCGATCGCGGGCGAGCTGGCCAAGGACCGGTCGCCGGACACCTACGAGTACCAGATGCTGTACGGCATCCGGCCCGACGAGCAGCGCCGCATCGCCGGCGCGGGCAACCGGATGCGCGTGTACGTGCCGTACGGCGACGAGTGGTACGGCTACTTCATGCGGCGGTTGGCCGAACGCCCGGCGAACGTGGCGTTCTTCCTGCGCTCACTGGTCACCACGGGCTAGCCCGAGCCGCCGCGCGACCTCCGCCAGGTCCACCCGGAACAGCTTCGGGTGGGCCTCGGCGAGGTCGCGGTAGAGCTCGGCGGCCTCCTCGATCGCGGCCAACGCCTCGTCCCGGCGGCCGAGCGCGGCGCAGCGCCTGCTGAGCTGGTCGAGCGCGCCGGCCAGCTGGGAGGTGCGGTCGCGGTCCTCGGCGGCGAAGACCCGGCACAGCGCCACGGCTTCCCGTGCCGCGGCCAGCGCCGCCTCGGGCCGGTGCACCGCGACGTACCGCACGCTCAAGTCGGCCAGGGCGTCCGCGAGCGCCGGGCGGTGCTCGGCGGGGTCCACTCCGGCCAGTTCCCGGTAGAGGGCGACCTCCTCGCGTGATGCGGCCAGGGCTTCCTCGTGCAGCGACGCCAGCGCCGCGCGGGCGGCCAGCAGGCCGTGCAGCTCGGCGCGTTCCACCGCGGTCCGGGCTTGCCGGAGCAGGGTCCGGGTGAGGATCGCGGGCAGCGGGTCGCCGTCGCAGCGGGGGTCGTCGAAGACCCGGCGCGCGAGGGCCCTGGCCGGCGCGGGCCACTCGGCGAGGATCCTCAAGGTCGGCACGGTGGCGACGTCCGCGAGGTCCGGGTTCGCGGTGAACACCTCCTCGGCGCGGCGGCGCGCGTGCGGCAGGCGTGCGGCGGCGCGGGCCAGGGTCTGCAACGCCTCCGGCGTGTGGTCGAGGTCGATGCGGTCGTCCAGCAGCGCGGCGGCCAGGACGTCCTCCGCGAGCCGGCCGCGCACCGGCTCGGACGGGATCAGCCAGTGCGCGGGCGGGCCGCACACCGCGACGAGGGCGGCGAGGTGCAGGTCGTGCAACGTCGCCGCGTCCGGCGCGGTGGTGGTCGGGAGCGTCAGTCCCAGGGCGTACGCGAAGTGGGCGCAGGCGGTGGCGAAGGACGTCTCGTGCTCCTCCGGGCACGCGGTGACGGCCAGGTCGTCGGTGCGGTAGCCGTGGTCGGCGGCTCGTTGGCGCAGCGCCGACCACCACCAGCCCGTGGTGCGGGAGACCAGCAGCATCCGGGGGTGCCCCAGGTCGAGCCGTGCGACCAGGTCGGCGTCGTCCACGACCAGCACGTCCGAGCCCGCCGCGAAGTGCCGCGCCAACCGCGTCTTCCCGACCCCCGCCGGACCGTGCAGGAGCAGCGCGGAGCACGCCGCGTCACCGTCGCGCCACCGGGCCAGCTCGGCCAGCTCCGGCACGCGACCGTGGAACGGCACCACCTCGTACCGCGGGTCCAGCAGCTCACCGGGCGACAGGGTGCGGTCCACCGGCCACATCCTGCTCCCCGCCCTCCGCCACGATCGGGTGACTGGTCGCCACCGGAATTGTCGGGGGTGGCTTGCACAATCAGAGGCGTGCTCATCGCTCTGGTGTCGGACGGGGAGAACGCGGGGCGGCTCCGCGTGCTCTCCGACGCCGGGGTGCCCGAAGGACCCGTGGTGCGGACGGCGGACCTGGCGGCGGCCGTGTCCGATCTGGAAGATCGGCACAGGCCCCGGTGGCTGTGGGCGGAGACGGCGGAGGTCTACCCCGACCTGTTGGCGCGCGGGGCGCGGGTCGAGCGGTGCCTGGACCTGGCCCACGTCGAGTACCTGTTGCTGGCCTACCAGGGTCGGCACGGCGAGCCGCGCGGGCTGGGCGCGGCCGTCGCCCGGCTGCGCGGGCTGCCCGTGCCGGACGACCACGGGCCGCGCAAGCGGGACACCCAGCCCACCTTGTTCGAACCGGAGCAGCAACGGCTGCCCGGTGACGCCGACCCGCTCGACGCGGTGATCGCGGTGCACGTCGAGCAGCAGCGGCTGGCTGCCACGCTGCCGCACGCCGACCGGTTGCGGCTGCTGTTCGCGGCCGAGTCGGCCAGCGCGCTGGCCGCCGCCGAGATGACGCACTTCGGCCTGCCCTGGCGCGCGGACGTGCACGAGAAGCTGCTGGTGGACACGCTGGGACCGCGGCCGGCCACCGGGGTCCGCCCGGCACGGCTCGCGGAGCTGGCCGACCGGATCACGGCGGCGTTCGGCGGCAAGCAGGTCAACCCCGACCACCCGCCGGGCATCGTGCGCGCGTTCGCCCGGGAGGGCATCGACGTGCCGTCGGCGCGGGCGTGGGTGCTCAAGGGGATCGACCACCCGGCCGTGGAGCCGCTGCTGGAGTACAAGGAACTGGCCCGGTTGTGGGTGGCGCACGGGTGGTCCTGGTTGGACGCCTGGGTCGCGGACGGCCGGTTCCGGCCGGACTACGTGGTGGGCGGCGTGGTGTCCGGGCGGTGGGCGACGCGCGGCGGTGCGGCGTTGCAGATCCCGCGCACGCTGCGCACGGCGGTGCGGGCCGACCCGGGGTGGAAGCTGGTGGCGGCGGACGCGGCGCAGCTGGAGCCGCGGGTGCTGGCGGCGTTGGCGAACGACCACGAGTTCACCGAGGTCTCCTCGGACGACGACCTCTACACGACGTTGGCCGCGGAGGCGTTCGACGGCGACCGGGGCAAGGCGAAGCTCGCCATGCTGTCGGCGATGTACGGCGGCACGGGCGGTGGCGCCGGTCCGGCGATGGCCGTGCTGCGCCGCCGCTTCCCCGAGGCGGTCGGGTACGTGGAGGCCGCCGCGCTGGCGGGTGAGCAGGGGCGGATGGTCCGCTCGCGGCTGGGTCGCACGAGCCCGCCGCCGTCGGAGGCGTGGCGCGCCGTGACCGGCAGCACCGACGACGACGAGGACGCGGTGCGCCGGTCGCGGCGGGCGGCCCGCGACTGGGGCCGGTTCACCCGCAACTTCGTGGTGCAGGCCAGCGCGGCGGACTGGACGGCGGCGCTGCTCGGCGTGCTGCGGCGGCGGCTGCACCGGTCGGCCCGCGGCGCGCACCTGGTGTTCTTCCAGCACGACGAGGTGCTGGTGCACTGCCCGCGGGAGCTGGCCGACGTGGTGTGCGCGGAGGTCACCGCGGCGGGCGAGGAGGCGTCGCGGCTGGTGTTCGGCGCGACACCGGTCCGCTTCCCGCTCAAAGCCGTGCCCGTGGACTCCTACGCGGACGCCAAGTAGCGGCGTTGGGCCGTTCGGTCGCTTGAACGATCTCCGTGAGAGCGCTCTCATGATGGGGCGTGCCGAACTGGAGAACAGTGACAAGGAGGTCACCGCTCATGGAGTTCAGCCGGAGCAGACGACGACGCGCCCTCGCGACCGCTGCCGCCCTCATCACCGCCGTGCCGCTGGCGGTCGTCGCCACGATGTCGGCCGACGCCTCGGTGCCTTCCACCCCGTCGGGCTGGACGTTGCAGTGGAGCGACGACTTCAACGGGTCGGCGAACACCCTGCCGTCGTCCTCGAACTGGATCTTCGACCTCGGCCACGGCTACCCCGGCGGCCCCGGCAACTGGGGCACCGGCGAGATCCAGAACTACACCAACAGCACGAACAACATCAAACTGGACGGCTCCGGCAACCTGCGCATCACCGCGCTGCGCGACGGCTCGGGCAACTGGACCTCGGCCCGCATCGAGACCCAGCGGTCGAACTTCCGGCCGCCGGCGGGCGGCAAGCTCGCCATCGAGGGCCGCATCCAGATGCCCAACGTCACCGGGCAGGCCGCGCTCGGCTACTGGCCCGCGTTCTGGGCGCTCGGCTCGCCCTACCGCGGCAACTACTGGAACTGGCCCGCCATCGGCGAGTTCGACATCATGGAGAACGTCAACGGCATCAACTCCGTGTGGGGCGTGCTGCACTGCGGCGTCAACCCCGGCGGGCCGTGCAACGAGACCAACGGCCTGGGCGCGAGCCGCGCGTGCCCCGGCTCGACGTGCCAGTCGGCGTTCCACACCTACCGGTTCGAGTGGGACGAGAGCTCCTCGCCCAAGGCGTTGCGCTGGTACGTGGACGGCCAGCAGTTCCACAGCGTCACCCAGAGCCAGCTCGACGCGACCACGTGGAACAACATGACCGGCCACGCCGGCTACTTCCTGCTGCTCAACCTCGCCATGGGCGGCGCGTTCCCCAACGGGGTCGCCGGGTTCGGCACCCCCACCTCGGCCACCCAGTCCGGGCACTCGCTGGTGGTGGACTACGTCGCCGTGTGGACCGCGGGCGGCGGCACCCAGCCCACCACCACGACCACCACCCAGCCCGGCGGCAGCGGGTGGGACGCGTTCGCCGACATCCAGGCCGAGCAGGCCACCTCGCGGTCCGGCGGCTACCTCGAATCGGGTGACGGCGGCCAGACCGTGGCGCAGCTGCGCAACGGCGACTCGCTGCGGTTCTCGGGCGTCCGGTTCGGCTCGCGCACGGCCACGCAGTTCGTCGCACGGGCCGCGTCCGGGGCGTCCGGCGGGGTCAGCGGCCTGGTCGAGGTGAGGCTGGACAGCCCGACCGCGACGCCGATCGGCAGCTTCGCCATCGCCAACACCGGCGGCTGGCAGAGCTGGCGCACGGTGCCCGCGAACATCTCCGGCGTGACCGGCACGCACGACGTCTACGTCACGTTCACCAGCGGCCAGCCCGCGCCGTACGTGAGCCTGAACTGGATCCGTTTCGGCACGTGAGAGCCCGTGGCGGGCCGCGCGCACGTCCTCCTGCGCGGTCCGCCACTACCATCGCCGGCGTGTACGAGGAACGCCCGTTCCCCGGTCTGGCGTGCGTCTGGCGCCGGACCACGTCGTCGGCCGCCGTGGGCCGGGTCGTGCCGGACGGGTGCACCGACATCATCTACTCGGCGGCGTCCGGTCGGGTGTTCGTGGCCGGGCCGGACACGGTCGGGCACGTGACGTCGATGGAGCCGGGGACGCTGCACGGCGTGCGGTTCGGACCGGGCGTGGGACCCGCGGCGTTCGGCGTGCCCGCCGTGGAGCTGCGCGACCAGCGCGTTCCGCTGGCGGAGCTGTGGGGGCCGTCCGCTCGGCTGGAGGACGCCCTGGGCACGGCGGCGGACCCGTGCTCGGTGCTGGCGGCAGCCGCGCTGGCCAGGCTGCGCGAGACGCCGCCGGACCCGGTGGTGGGCGCCATCGCGTCGTCGTCGGACAGCGTCGCCGACCTGGCCCGGTCGCTGGGCTTGAGCACCCGCCAACTGCACCGGCGCAGCCTGGCCGCGTTCGGCTACGGCCCCAAGGTGCTGCACCGCGTGCTGCGGTTCGACCGCGCGGTCAAGCTCGCGTGGGACGGCGTGCCGTTCGCCGACATCGCCCAGCGCACCGGTTACGCCGACCAGGCGCACCTGTCGCGGGAGGTGCGCGAACTGGCGGGCGTGCCGCTGGGTCAGCTGATCCGGTCGTAGGCGCGCAGGGTCAGCAACGCCTCGATGGTCACGACGGGCCGCCACTCGTAGGTCGTCACGGGCGTCCACGCGGGCCACGGGAACGTCCACCCGCCGTCCTCCTGCTGCGCCGCGGCCACCGCGTCGAGGTCCGCGCCGATCTCCTCGTCGCTGAACCACCGGCGGGCCAAGCTGTCCGGCCTCGGCGCGTAGTGGTGCGGCTTGTGCGTCTCCCCCGCCGCATACCCCTCGTGCGCCTGACCGTCACCCAGGTCGACCAGCCCCTGCTCGCGCACCAGCGCACCCAACCGGGCGGACTCCCGCTCCGCCCTCGGCCGGTCGGGCACGTGGTCGAGGAAGCGCGCGCAGGCGTTGACCTCGTAGGGGTGCGACTTGGTCAGGTCGGTGATGCGCTGCCAGCAGAACTCCGTGGCGCGGTCCAGCCAGGCGTGCTCGACCTCCATCTTGTGCAGGACGGACGCCAGCAGGCCCGTGACCAGCAGGTCGCTGTCCCCCGACGGCTGCCACCAGGGCGCCCGCAGGCCGGCCCGCCCGGTGTCCAGGCAATTGGGCACCCCACCGTCCTCGTTCGTGATCGTCATGAGGAAGTCGCACGCAGACTCCGCGTACTCGGCACTGCCCACCTCTTCGAGCAACGACAAGGCGGTGTAGGTGTGCAACGGCTGGCTCTCGGGCCCCCGCCCGTCGGGCTCCAACGCGTGCCCGAACCCACCGTCGTCATTGCGATACGCCACCACCGCCGCCACCACCGCATCGGCTGGCCCACCGTCGAACAGGCACAGGAACCGCCGCTGGTCGAGGACACGTGCGTTCAGCCAGATGAAGGAACGAGCTGCTTCGATCATGCCACCGACGGTAGGCCCGCCGAGGTCCGCCGTCTTGAACGGATCGGACACGGATTCCCCGGAAGGAGTAACCGTCGCGATAGGCCCCAGTGGGCCAAGACCCTGTGCCATCATCCCTTCGGGGCAGTTCAGCGTGAGGGGAGCACGAACGATGTTGGACGCCGGGGGTGGCGGGGCCGTCGCGAGGATCGGGTTCGTAGCCGACACCGTGTCCGCGGGCCCGGCGGGTTCGGGGCTGACAGCGGGCCAGACCGCCTTCACCGTCGACTTGGCGCAGGCGCAGAAGCTGATCGACGGCTTGGCCGAGGCGCGCGACCGCCTGCAAGAGCTCTACGACCAGAACGTGGGATTCATGATCCTCGGGTCACCCGGCCAGGACCCGTACAGCCAGTCGGCGACAACGACGATCAAACAGACCGCCGGGACCGACCCAGGCGGCTACGGCTGGGCCAGCCTGAAGGCGATCGACGCCCTCAACAGTACGATCGAGAGCATCCAAGCCTCCCTGGCGACCTATCAGAACCAGGAGCAGGCGAACGCCGACGCCTTCAAGGGCGAGGGGAATCAGTCTTGAGGCGAGCAGTTCTGGCAGTCCTGTCCCTGGTCGCGGTCGTCGCGGGCTGCACGACCAAGGATGGCGGTACCCCGTCGCCAGGGGGTAGCACGAGCACCACCGCGACTGGGGCCACCACGACGTCGGCCGCAGCAGGTGAAGCCCCGGCCATCAGCGGCCCGAAGCTGGACCTCGCCAAGTTCGACACCCCGTGCGCGATGCTGAAGAAAGACCAGCTCTCCGCCCGCGGCGTGACAAAAGCAGGCACCGAGCGCACGGACCCGACCGGCACGGGATGTCAGTGGTACCCGGACGAGCCGCTCGGCACGAGCTTCTTCGTCGTGTTGCTGGACAAGTCCAAGGGCTTGGACGGCGTCTACGCCAATCGCGACAACCTGCCGGTGTTCGAGCCGACCGAGATCGCCGGATACCCGGCGGTCAACACCGATTCGACCGATGCCGCCCATGGCGCGTGCTCGACCGCTGTCGGTGTGGCCGAGGGCGAAGGCTTTTTGGTGCAGGTTCGGGTGAACGACAAGAAGCTGCCCGGGTACACCGACCCTTGCTCTGTTTCCGGCGAGATCGCGGAAACCGTGGTCGGCAACTTGAAGGGGTAGGACATGGCCGGCGCAACCGACAGCGATGGCATGGGCCTTCTCATGTGCGTCGCCCCGGAGCAGATCTACCGCTGGTTCCAGGAGGGCAAAGGGCCCGAGCAGACCACGGACGCCAGCCGCGAGGCATGGGCGGGGATCTCCACCGGTCACGCCCGGATCAGCGAGATGATCAACGAGGCGGTCCGGGCGTCGGGCGCGGTCTGGGAAGGCGCCGCGGGCGACTCCGCCCGAGCCAACACCACGCCACTGGCCAGTTGGTCGGACCTGACCAGCGGGCTCGCCACGACGGCGGGCGACAACACGGGTGAGATCAGCCGTGCGTTCCGCGAGGCCAGGGGCAGCGTTCAAGAGCCCGTCCAGGTGCCGGACAAGCCTTGGTACAACAGCGTGGTCCCCTGGGACACGGACTACGACGACGCGGTCGAGCAGAGTCAGCAGGTCAACGCGCACAACGTCGAAGTGCTGAACCGCTACGGCAGCTCCACCACCTCGGCCAGCAGCTCGATGCCCTACTTCCCCGAGCCCGACCAGGTCACCGGGAACGTCGAGAAGAAGGAGATCGAGATCCCCAAGCCCAAGCCCGGCAAGGGGGAGATCGACCCGCCGGGCACCGGTGATCGCAACGGCACGGATGACAGCACCACGGGGACCGGGACGACCAAGCCGACGTGGACGGAGCCGACGATCCCGCCGCCCGGCACCACGGGTGGTGACAACACGACCAAGCCGTCGTGGGTGCAGACCGACCCCAACCGGCCCCAACCCGACATCGGGTACCGGCCGCCGGAGTTGCCGAAGGACCGGCCGCCGAACGACCCGCGGTTGCCCTACGACCCGCGGTTGCCGTCCGACCCGCGCAATCCGAACGATCCGCGCAACCCCAACAACCCGCGCAACCGGCTCCCGACGACGCCACCCGGCGTGCCGCGCGTACCCGGCGGTGGTCCCGGTCTGCCCGGCGGTGGTGGCCGTGGCGGTGGCGGTGGTGCCGGTGGCTTCGGAGCCGGTCGGATGCCCGGCATGGGTGGCGGGCCGGGTGGCATGGGTGGCGGGCCCGGTGGGTTCGGACCCGGTGGCACGTCCGGTGCGCTCGGGCACGGCGAGGGTCGCGGTGGGTTCGGGCCCGGTGGCGCGGGTGGTTTCGGGCCCGGCGGGTCGGCCGGTGGTCGTGGTGGGCCCGGTGCCGGTGGCATGGGCGCGGGCATGGGTGCCGGTGGCGCGCGGGGTGAGGGTGACGAGGACAAGGAGCACAAGTCCGCGTCCTACCTCCAGGAGACCGAGGACATCTTCGGCGACGGCACGATGGTGGCCCCGCCGGTCATCGGCGAATAGCGGGAACAGGGGGGAAAGTGCTGCGCACCAGGGTGGCCGTCCCGGTCGTCGCGCTCTACAACGCCTGGCAGGCCGAAGGTCTGCCGACGCTGCACAACGCGCTGCTGACGCAGGTCGACTTCGACGACGAGCAGCTCGCCGAGGGTGATGTCACGGTGCTGGCCGACCTCGCCCGCCGCGGCTGGGCCGAGCTGGAACGGCTCGGTTTGGCCCGCGGCCGGCAGGTGCACGCCGACCTGGGCCGGTCGTTGCGCCTGATCGCGAACGCGAGCGCCGAGTACTACGCGTTCTTCAACCAAGGTGACGACGAGACGCGCACCGCGCTGGTGGTGCAGTCGGGTGACGACGCGCTGCGCGTGGTGCTGAGGGCGGACAAGGCGGACAAGCACTTCGTGCTGGAGCCCGTGCGGGTCGAGGACGTGGTGCAGTCCCTGGTGTCCGCGCTGCCGGAGGCGAAGCCGGGACGCGGCGGCGTGATCTCGCTGCCCGCGGACGCGTTGCACGACAAGCCCCGCCAACCCCGGCCGGACGAGGAAGGCGGGTCGTTCCTCCAGGCCAGCAGGCCGACCGGGGCGCACGTCGCCGAGGTGCAGCAGGTGCGCAAGCTGCTGGCCGAGCAGCGCACCGGCGGCGGCCAGCTCTACGCCGCGCGCCGGGACCGGTTCGGCCGCAAGCAGCGGTGCGCCGCGCCGTTGACGTACTTCGACACGGTCACCGGCCGCTACCTGTCGGCGAAGACCACCGGCGGCGACGGCACGCCGTGGGTCACCGTGCAGCCGGCCGACTTCACCACCTTGCAGAACCGGTTGCGGCAGCTCAGCGTCGACGCAGCACCTCGCGGTTGAGCTCGGCCGGGCTGCGGTGCCCGGACAGGCCCAGGGTCAGGTCGAAGTCGGCGAGCAGGCTGCGCAGCACGTGCCGGACGCCGACCTGGCCGCCGTGCGCCAGGCCGTAGGCGAACGGGCGGCCGATGAGCACGGCCTTCGCGCCCAGCGCCAGGGCCTTGACGATGTCCGAGCCGCTGCGGATGCCGGAGTCGAACAGCACCTCGACCTGCTCGCCGACCGCGTCGGCGATCTCCGGCAGCACCTCCAGCGACCCGACCGCGCCGTCGACCTGGCGCCCGCCGTGGTTGGACACGACGATCCCGTCCACGCCCGCGTCCACGGCCTTGCGCGCGTCGTCGGGGTGCTGGATGCCCTTGAGCACGATCGGCCCGTCCCAGTGCTCGCGCAGGAACGCCAACTGGTCCCACGACTTGTCGACGCCGGTGAACAGCTGCACCCACCGCAGGATCGCCATCGGCAGGTCGTCTTCGGGTGATGCGGCGAGCCCCGCGCGGAACGCCGGGTCGGAGAACGGGATCGCCGTGCCGACACCGCGCAGGAACGGCAGGTAGGACTGGTCGAGGTCGTGCGGCCGCCACGCCAGCGTCCACGTGTCGAGCGTGACGACGAGGACCCGGTACCCGGCCTTGCGCGCCCGGTCGAGGATGCTCACCGCCACGTCCGGGTCGTTGGGCCAGTAGAGCTGGAACCAGCGGGCGGCGTCACCGGCGGCCTGCGCGACCTCCTCGATCGTGTGCGAGGACGCCGTGGACAGCACGAACGGCACCCCCAGCTCGGCCGCCGCCCGCGCGGTCGCCAGCTCACCGTCGGGGTGCAGGATCGACTGCACCCCGACGGGCGCGAGCAGCACCGGCGCGGGCAGGTCGGTGCCGAGCAACGACGTCCCGAGGTGCCGCTCGGTGGCGTCGGTGAGCATCCGCGGCACGATCCGCCAGTCGTCGAACGCCTGCCGGTTCGCCCGCGCCGTACCCCCACCACCGGCCGCACCCGCCACGTACCAGAACGGCCCGGGCCCGAGCCGTTCCCGGGCGGACGCCTCCAGCCCTTCGGGGTCCGTGGTGAACGGCGGCACGGTCCCCGCCAGGCCTTGCAGGTAGATCTCGTTCTGGTACGCGGCGAATCCGGTCATGGGGACACCTTGCTACACGGGCAAGCGTTTCGGCAGCGGGGTGGTTCGGCGGGGGTCCAGCACGATCGCCACCGGGGCCGCGGTCACGACGGTGGAGACCGTGCCGGCCACGAGGCCGATCAGCAGGGCGGTGGAGAAGTCGGCCAGGGAGCCGTCGCCCAGGACCAGCAGGGCGGCCAGGACGAACAGGACGCCGATGCCCGTGTTCACCGTCCGCGGCAGGGTTTGCAGGACCGCCGAGCTCATCACGTCGGAGAACGGGGCGTTGGTCCGCCGCAGTTCGCGCACCCGGTCGAACACCACCACCGAGTCGTTCACCGAGTAGCCGATCACGGTGAGCAGCGCGGCCAGGAACACCGCGTCGGCGGTCCTGCCCAGCCACGCGAACGCGCCGACGAGCACGACCACGTCGGTGACCAGCGCGACCACGGTGGCCAGACCCAGTCGCCAGTCGAACCGCACGGCCAGGTAGACGAGCTGGGCGGCCACCGCGATGGCCAGGGCGATCACCGCGTTGCGCCGCAGCTCGGAGCCGAGGCTGGGCCCGATCAGCTCGTTGCTGACCCGCTCCGCGCCGCCGGTCGCGCGGTCGACCGCCTCACCGAGCCGCACGGCCGCCGCCGAGTCGATCGGGCCGGTCCGCACCGAGACCCCTTCGGTGCCCGAGGCCACCACGATCGCGTCACCGAACCCGGCGGACGCCAGCTCGGCCCGCACCCGACCGGTGTCGACGGAAGACGCGGTGAACTCCAGCAGCCGGCCGCCGGTGAACTCGACGCCCAGCTCCAGCCCGCGCACGACCAGGCCGCCGACGGCCGCGAGAAGCACGAGGCCGGCGGCGAGCAGCCACCGCCGCGGCCGCCGGAACAGCGCGATGCCGCGCGAGGTGAGCCACGTGCGCACCCGCCCCAACGAGTGCAGCCCGCTCCACCGCGGCCGCCGTTCCAACAACGGCATGACCAGGTGCAACAACACCCGGCTCAGCACCAGGGCGCTGAACAGCGACGCCAGCACACCGATCGACAACGTGACGCCGAACCCCTTCACCGGGCCCGTGGCCAGCCAGAACAGCAGGCCGGCGGCCAGCAGCGTGGTCACGTTCGAATCCGCCACCGCGCTCAACGCGCCGCGGAACCCCTGGTCCACCGACCGCGGCAAGCGCTTGCGGCGCGCGTACTCCTCCCGCGCCCGCTCGAACACCAGCACGTTCGCGTCCACCGCCATGCCGATGGCCAGCACGAACCCGGCCAGCCCCGGCAACGTCAGCGTGGCGCCGATCGCGAGCATCGCCGCGTAGGCCAAGGCCGCGTAACCACCCAGTGCCAGCACGGCCACGAGCCCGGCCAGCCGGTACGCGAACACCAGGAACAGCCCGGTCAGCACCACGCCGACGATCGCCGCACGGGCGCTGGCCTCGATCGCCTCCGCACCGAGCGTCGGGCCGACGGTCCGCTGCTCCACCACCTCCACCGGCACGGGCAACGCGCCGGACCGGATCACCAGCGCCAGCTCCTCGGCCTCGGCCTGGCTGAACCGGCCGGTGATCGACGTGCTGCCGCCGATCATGCCGGTGCCGCACACCGTGGACGCGTCGACCTGGGGAGCGGACACCACCTCGCCGTCCAGCACGAACGCCACCCGCCGCTTCGGGTCGCCCGGCGGCGAGCACGCGGCCTCGGCGGTCACCCGCTGCCAGGCCCGCGGCGCGTCACCCTGGAAGTCGACGCCGACGAGGTGGCCGACGCCCTGCGGGTTGGGCGTGGCGCGGGCGTCCTCGATGCCCTCGCCGGTCATCACGACCTCGCCGAGGCCGATCGCGTCACCTTCGGGCGTGGGCACGTCGCCGGGCCCGGTCACCGGCTGCACGCGCAGCTGGGCCGTGCGGCCGAGCACTTCGATGGCCTCGGTCGGATCCTGCACGCCGGGCAGTTCGACCACGATGCGGTGGTCGCCGGAGCGGGCCAGCACGGGTTCGGCGACGCCGAGCTCGTCGACCCGGCGGCGCAGCACCTCCATGGCCCGGTCGGTGGCGTCGGCCGTGGCCTCGGCCGGGGTTTCGAGCACGATCCTGGTCCCGCCGCGCAGGTCGAGCCCGAGGCGCGGTTGGACGGTGAGCAGGGTGAAGGCGGACGCGGCGAGCACGCCGAGGGCAAGCAGCCCGCGGACGAGGAGCGCTCGCCGCGCGCTGGGGCGCGGCATGGTGGAGGAACCTCCGGGTGAGGTGAACGGGGTGGGTTCAGCTACCGGAGGTCACGGGCGGTGCGCGTTCGCCGAGCGGGGTGCGGCCGTTGCGCTCGGGGGTGCGGTGGGTCGGGTCGACGACGTGCACCCGCACCGGCGGCACGGGTGTGGCGTGCACGGCGGGCTGGACGCCGTCCAGCGGCTGGCCCGCGTGCACCTGCACGGGGTGCGAGGCGTTCGTGCCGCGCGCGGTCGTGCCGGGCAGGTGGGCGGCGTCGACGGTGGACGAGACGGCGACCACGTCGGAGGTGGCGCCGGGGCCGGGTCCGGACACGACGAAACCCGCGATCAGCGCGAGGATCGCGAGCAGCGCGCGTCGGGTCATCGGCGTCCTTCCCGCGTCCCAGGTTAACGACCGCCGGCGAGCACGACCACGGCTCCGCCGAGCAGCGCGCACAGCCAGGCGATCACGAGCGGCTGCATCGTGGTGGCGCCGAGCAGGAGCGCGACGGTCCACCCGCCGAGGATCAACGCGGACAGGCCGAACATCGTCGCGACGAAGGCCACCTTGGGCCGGTGCCGGGGCAGCCGGAGCACCGCTCCACGCACCCCGCGCCCGGCCTTGAGCAGCAGCAGGCCGGCGACCACGCCACAGGCGACGACCAGCAGGCCGGAGAACCAGCCGAGGAACGGGGTCGGTTTCGGCATGCCCGCGAGCAGCAGGAGCAGGCCGCCCGCGACCAGCAGCGCGGAAAGCCGCGACAACGCGGGCCACACCAGGACGTGCGCGGCGTGCAGGGCTTCGCCGGAGGGCGGCGGGATGGGCGCGCCACCGCGCTTGCGCCGCACGGTGGCCAGGTTCGCGCGCACGTCGTCGGCCTCGGGGTCGAGCCGCAACGCGGTGCGGTAGGCGCGTTCGGCGGTGCCCCAGTCGCGCACGCGCAGGGCGGCGTCGCCGAGCACCTGGAACGCGCGGGCCTCCGCGGGCGCGAGGTGCGCGGCCTGCCGGGCGACCTGCACGGCGTCCCGCCGGCCTTCGGGGCTGTTGGCCAGCACTTCGGCGAGCACCACCTGGCAGCGCCAGTCGCCGGGTTTGCGGCGCACGCACTCCCGGGCCGCGACCACCGCCTCGGCGTGCCGGCCGAGTTCGCTCAACGCCAGCGCGGTGAGCCGTTGCGCCCACGCGGGGTCGCCGTCGAGGACCAGGGCGCGCTTGGCGGCGTTCAGCGCCGGGTCGGGCTCGCCCGCGTCGAGGTACGCGGCGGCCAGCCGGCACCACGCTTCGCCGTGCAGCGGGTTGACCACGAGGGCCGGCCGGAGCAGTTCGATCGCCTCGCGCGGCAACCCGCGCGCGGTCAGCTCGGCGGCACGCACCACGACCGCGGCGATCGGCTCGGACATGGACGACATCGTGGCAGGCCCACGACGCTTGCACTATCGGGTGACGGGCCGTCCCCCTCGACCACGGCCCGTCACCCGCTCCCCCCTCAGGCGGCGGCCAGTTCGCGCACCACCCGGTGCGCGCCCTCCCGCGACGCGGCCGCCAACTCGCGGAACTGGGCCAGGTGCGGCAGCACGTCGGCCAGCGTCAGCTCGGCGTGCACGAACTCCGGGTGCAGGCCGAGCATGCCGAACACCGCCCGCAGGTACGGCTCCTGGAAGTCGAACGGGTGCCGGGGCGTGCCGGGCGCGTAGGAGCCGCCCCGCGCGGTCACGACCACCACCCGCGTGCCGGTGAGCACGCCTTCGCCGGTCTCCTGGTCGGCGAACAGCTCCGGCACCAGGATCCAGTCGAGCCACGCCTTGAGGCTGGACGGCAGGCCGTAGTTGTACATCGGCACGCCCAGCAGCACGGTGTCCGCCGCCTTCACCTCGGCGATCAGCCGCCGTTCCAGCGGGCGGTCGCCGTCGGCCTCGCGGGTGGCCAGCGCCGCCGGGTCGACGTGCGGCACCGGGTCGGCGGCCAGGTCGCGGTAGGTGTAGTGCCCGTCCGGGCGCGCGGACCGCCACGCCTGCGCGAACGCCGCGCCGACCTCCCGCGACACCGAGCCCTCGAACCGCAGGCTGGTGTCGATGTGCAACAAGTGCGACATAGTCCCCCCTCAGAAATTCTCGACTCGGAACATATGGCCAAAGTAGTTCCGAGTCAAGACGTTCTTAGCTGAGAATATCTCACGCTGCGGGTATGCTCGCCGACATGGACCTCGCCCCCGACCTCGGCTGCACCAGCCGCGCGGGCCTGAACTGGCTGCTGCACCGCGCGGCGCAGAAGCTGGGCGCGGTCGCGCAGGAAGCGGCGGCGCGGCACGGCATCACCACGCGGGGCCAGATCGTGCTGACCGCGCTGGTCAGCGAGGACTTCCAACGCACCCAGCTCGCGCTGGGCCACGCGCTGGGCCTGGACAAGACCACTTTGACCGCCGAGCTGGACCGGCTCGAACGCGCGGGCCTGATCATGCGCAAGCCGGACCCCAACGACCGGCGCGTGCGCGTGCCCGTGATCACCGAGCAGGGCCGGGCCGTCCAGCGCGAGGTCGAGGCGCTGCACGACCAGGTGGAGCGGGAGTTCACCGCAGAACTCTCGCCCGAGGAAGCGCGGACGCTGCGCGCGCTCCTGTCGCGCCTGATCGCCTCGGGCCACGGGCCCGACAGCGGCTCGTGCCTGTGACGCCCTAGCGCAACTGCTCCGGCGTCACCTCAGCACGCGCGTCGACCAGCAACTGCAACGCCTCGCCGTCGTCCCACTGGTTGACGTTCATCGCCGCCTGGACCCGCCCTTCCCGCAACCAGAACGCGGTGAACTCGCGGGCGTCGACGTCACCGCGCACCACCAGCTCGTCGCGCTCGGCGTCGGCCAGGCCGCGGTACTCCATGCCCAGGTCGTACTGGTCGGTGAAGAAGTACGGCGACGCCTCGTACGGCTCGTCGGACCCCAGGACCGGCCCCGCCACGTGCTCGCCCTGCCCCTTGGCGTTCGCCCAGTGCTCGACCCGGACGCGCCGCCCCAGGCGCGGGTGGTCGTGCGCGGCGATGTCGCCGACGGCGAAGACGTCCGGCGCGGAGGTGCGCAGCGCGGCGTCCACCGCCACCCCGCCCTCGGCCAGGCCCAACCCGGCGTCGCGCGCCAACCCGGTGTTCGGCGCGGCGCCCACCGCGACCACGACGACGTCACCGGTCAGCGAGGTGCCGTCGGCGAGCCGGACGCCGTGCTCGGTGAAGCCGTCCACGCCGACGCCGAGCCGCCACCTGACGCCGTGCGCGGCGTGCAGGTCGCGGAACACCTCCCCCATCCGCGGCCCGAGCACGCGGCGCAACGGCAGGTCGACCAGGTCCACGACGGTCACCGACGCGCCGTGCCGCCGGGCCGCGGCGGCGACCTCGCAGCCGATCCATCCCGCGCCCACGATCACGACCACGGCACCGTCGGTCAGCTCGCGCCGCAACGCCAGGGCGTCCTCCACCGTGCGCAACGTCCGCAGACCTGGGAGCTCTCCGCCCGGCACCGGCAGTCGACGCGGTGTCGAGCCCGTCGCCAGGATCAGCCGATCGTAGGAGTGCGTCACGCCGGTGGAGTCCTCGACCGCGTGCCCACCCACGTCGAGGCGGACGACCTCGACACCGAGCCGCAGCTCGATGCGGTGGTCGTCGTAGAAGTCGGGCTCGTGCACGCGGTCCGGCTCGTCCACGTCGCCGAGCAGGAGCTGCTTGGACAAGGCGGGCAGCTCGTAGGGCCGGTGCTCTTCACGGCCGAGGACGACGAGGTCGCCGGCGTAACCCCGCTCACGCAACGCGCCCGCCGCCGCGGCCCCGGCCAGGCCCGATCCAATTATCACGATCCGTTGCGGTTCAGCCATTTTCTCACCCCTTCAGGTGACTGTGAGCACAGCTCATGCGACGCTAGCGACAGCTCGGCGCGGTCGCCCGGCGGAACGTCCCGTCATGGCACCAACCCACGTGCGTCTCATCCCCACGAGCGCCCGGATTGGTCCGAGCACCCCGTGTCGAGACAGCTGGAGGTTGGGGGCCGTGAGCACAGGCAAGGAGTGGCAGATCTCCTGCCGCGACATCGCGTCACGTCGACGTGACATGACCGTTTTCGTCAGCCAGGGTCACGTGGTGGTGACCGTGCCGCCGGGTGAGGCGGCCGTGCTGACGCCGTTGGAGGTGGGTCGCCTGCGCGCGGCTTTGCGCGATGCGGTGGTGAACGCCTCCGGCGCGCCCGAAAACTGATCACAAGCGTTCCGATTTCACCCGGCACTCTTCCTACTCACGGGTAGGTAGTGTCAGTATCGGGGACGTGAGTACCTACTTCGTCACCGGCGCGACGGGTTTCATCGGCAGGCGCCTGGTCGCCGAGCTGCTGCGGCGACCGGACTGCGAACGGGTGTTCGCGCTGGTCAGGTCGCACTCGGCGAACAAGCTGGAGCCGCACGGCAAGCTGACGCCGATGCTGGGCGACCTCGGCTCACCTATCGACGCCGACCGCGTCGTCCACGTCGTGCACCTGGCCGCCCTCCACGACTTCACCGCGTCCGCGGACGACGCGTTCCCGGCGGCCACGCCCGAACGCGCGGCGCAGGCGCTGGAACGCCGTCCCGAGGAGGTCGACCTCCCGTCGGGGGTGCTGGTCCGCAAGTCCGCGCCGAAGGCGGTGCGGTCGCTGGTGCACCTGGCGTACCGGGCGATGCCCGAGCAAAGCGCTCCGCGCACGTCGCCGCCGGCCTCCGTCGCGGGCGTCACCCGCCCGGTCCTGCGGGCGACGCGGTGAACCGGGTCGTGGGAGCGCTGCGCGCCCTGGCGACGCTGGTGCGCGCCGGTGTGGTGCGGCCGATGGGCCCGGGTCGGCTGCTCGGCGTCGTGGACGCCTACCTCAGGTGGGACATCACGGTGGCGTTCGGCTTCGCCACCGGCGCGGCACGCCACCCCGACCGGCCGGCGATCATCGACGACGCGGGCGCGCTCACCTACGCCGAGGTGGAGCAGCGCACCACCCGGCTCGCGCACGGCCTGCACGACCTGGGCGTGCGCGCGGGCTCGAAGGTCGCCGTGCTGTGCCGCAACCACCGCGGATTCGTGGAGACCGTGACCGCGTGCGTGAAGCTGGGCGCGCACGCCGTGCTGCTCAACACGGGGCTGAGCGCGGGCCAGATCGCCGTGGTGCTGCGCGAGCAGGACGTGTCCGTGGTCGTCGCCGACGCCGAGTTCCGCGACCTGCTGGCCAACGCGCCGCGCAAGGTGCGCCGGGTGATCGCGTGGGTCGACGGCGCCACCAAGAGCAAGACGCTGGAGGAGCTGATCGCGGGCTCACCCGCCACGCCGCTGCCCAAGCGCCCGCCGCGCGGCCGGATGATCGTGCTGACCTCGGGCACCACGGGCGCTCCCAAGGGCGCCAAGCGGCCGGAGCCGGCGAGCCTCACGCCCGCCGCCGCGCTGCTGTCGCGCATCCCGCTCAGGGCGGGCGACCGGTTCTCCGTGCCCGCGCCGCTGTTCCACACGTGGGGCCTGGCCGCGTTCCAGATCGGGCTCGTGCTGGGCGCGACGTTCGTGCTGCGCCGCAAGTTCGACCCGGCGCTCACCGTCGCCGACGCGCGCACGCACGGCAGCGGCGCGTTGTTCGTGGTTCCCGTGATGCTGCAACGCATCCTGGAGCTGACCGGCCGCCCGCACCTGCCGAAGCTGCGCGTGATCGCCTCCAGCGGCTCGGCGTTGCCGCCCCCGGTGGCGCGGCGGTGCCTGGAGGACTTCGGCCCGCTGCTCTACAACCTCTACGGCTCCACCGAGGTGTCGTGGGTGAGCATCGCCCGGCCCGACGAGCTGGCCCGGCACCCGGACACCGCCGGCCGGCCGCCGCACGGCACCCGGCTGGAGATCCTGGACGACGACGGCAACCGGGTGCCCGCCGGCGCCACCGGACGGATCTTCGTGGCCAACGAGATGCTGTTCGACGGCTACACCAACGGCGCCAACAAGGAGGTCCGCGACGGCCTGATGTCGACCGGCGACGTCGGCTACCGCAACGACGAGGGCCTGCTGTTCGTGGCCGGCCGGGACGACGAGATGATCGTCTCCGGCGGCGAGAACGTCTACCCGCGCGAGGTCGAGGACCTGCTGGCGGGCCTGGCCGGGGTGCGCGAGGTGGCCGTGGTCGGCGTGCCGGACGAGAAGTTCGGCCAACGGCTCGCCGCCTACGTCGTGTGCGAGGAGCCGGGCGCGCTGGACGAGGAGGCGGTGCGCGAGCACGTGCGCGGCAACCTGGCCAAGTTCTCGGTGCCCAGGGAGGTGGTCTTCCTCGACTCCCTGCCCCGCAACGCCACCGGGAAGGTGCTCAAGCGCGAGTTGGGGTGAGTACCCTCTCCCGCGGGGGCAGACGATGACGATTCCGGTCCAGCGGGCGGCCGACCCGCGCGAGGCCGCGGTGTCCAACCTGCGCGAGGCGCGGATGGCGCTGGACGAGGGACGCCCCGGTGACGCGCTGGAGTCCGCCGAGAAGGCCGTGGCCGCGTTCTCCTGGCTGGACGACGCCGAGGGCGTGGCGCACAGCGTGCTGGCGCAGTCGGTGGCGCTCGGCAAGCGCGGGCTGCTGCCGGGTGCGCTGGACACCATCGACCGGGTGCAGGCGATCGCGCAGGCCAACCGGCACGTCGGCTTGCAGGCGTGGTGCTGCTTCTCGCGGGCGGTGGTGGAGCTGCGGCTGGACTCGCGGGAACGGTCGCTGCACTCGTTGGCCCGCGCCCTGGGCCTGGCCGAGCTGACCAAGGACGTCGAGCTGATCGGCTCGATCCTGTTCGAGCAGGCCACCGTGCTGCGCACGCAGTACCACGAGCACTGCATGGTGCGTTCGGCGGCGAGCCGGTGCAGCCCGGACGGCGAGCCGTGCACGCGCAAGCTGCGCCGCGCGGAGGCGCTGTGCGCGCAGGTGCGCGACCGCTGGAAGCACCTCGACCAGCCGGTGCGGATGGCCCGGCTGAACCTGCTGCTCACGCACGTGCGGCTGGACCTGGGCGACGTGGAGCGGGCGTTGCGCTCGTGCCGTCGGGCCGACCTGTTGCTGACCGGGCAGGACCGGCCCGTGCTGCGGGCCGAGCTGCTGATGGCACGGGCCCGGGTCGAGGGCCTGCGCGGGCGTCACGACGAGCAGGTGCGGCTGCTGGGCCGGGCGGCGGAACTGGCGATGGGCGTGCTGGCCCGGGAGGTGGCCGTGCGGGCGCACGGCGCGCTGAGCGTGGCGTACGAGCGGGCCGGCGAGCTGGGCCCGGCGTTGCGACACGCCCGGTCTCAATTGGAGCAGTACCGGCTGTGGGAGTTGCAGGAAGGGCGCGACCTGCTGCGGATGCGCGAGCACGACCCGTCCGCGCGGCTGGTGGACCAGTTGGCCGAGCGGGCGTTCGGGCTGCGCCGCGACCACCGGGCGGCGCGGCCGGACCCGCTGCGCAGCTCGGCCACCGCCGAGCAGGACAACCGGCGCATCGCGCGGGCGTTGCGAGCCGGGCTCACCAAGCGCGGCATCGAGGTGCTGCGACGGGTCGCCGCAGGTGAGAGCACCGCGGACATCGCCGCCGAGCTGTCGTTGTCGCCGAAGACCGTGCAGAACCACCTCCAGCGCATCTACCGGACCATCGACGTGCGCGACCGGGCGGGCGCCGCGGTGTGGTGGGTGGACCTCGACGAGGAGACCCTCGCCCGACCTTCACGGGAGTGAGTCACCTCCGGGTTTCCGGCTCGTTACCGGTAATGGTGGGATGTTCGCGACAACGGGGGCGACCGCTCCGGGGGTATTGCCCAGCGGGCAGAGGCAGAAGTGGGTGATGACCGTGGCGACCCCCGTGTGCCATGCTCCGCTTGGACGCTTCCGGGCGTCACCCGCGGATCTGGTCCGGCTCCCCCCTGCCGACAAAGCCGCTACGATCGAACGGAGTTCGACGATGGTTGTGCACTCCCTGCACAAGATCATGGCTGCGCTCGCCATCTGCGCCGGTCTCTCGGTCGTCGTCGGTGTGCCCGCCGCTGTGGCCGTCCTGGGCGAGAGCGCCACGGCCAGGGTCTTCCAGGCGCCGTACGCACCGCAGCCGTAACCGGTGGACGTCGAGGCCGGGTTCGCGCGCACGCGGGCTCGGCCTTGAGGCACAGTGGACGGCGTGAGCAACGAAGTGTTGCGCCTGCGCGCGCCGCGGCACCAGGTGAGCCGCAAGTCGATCACCCTGTGGACCCTGCACGCGCTGATCGGCTGGGCCGTGCTGCTCGTGCCGCAACTGGTCGCGCTGGTCTTCGCCGCGTCACCGTGGCAGGTCGCCGCCGCGGTCGCGACCCTCGTGCTCGGCACCGCGCACACCCTGGTCATGCCGCGCTGGCGGTACCGGGTGCACCGCTGGGAGGCCACCCCCGACGCGGTCTACACGCTGGCCGGTTGGCTGAACCAGGAGTGGCGGATCGCGCCGGTCTCGCGCATCCAGACCGTGGACACCAAGCGCGGGCCGCTGCAACAGCTGCTCGGCCTCTCCACGGTCACCGTGACCACCGCCTCGGCCGCCGGTCCCGTGCTCATCGAGGGCCTGGAGCACGGTGACGCGGTGCGGTTGGCCGACGAGCTGACCACCACCACCCAGGCCACGCCGGGTGATGCCACGTGACCACGGAGCTGCCCGCCGCGCCGGAGTACGCCGAGCCGGTCGTGGACTGGCACCGGCTGGACGTGCGCATGCTGGTCGTGCGGCCGTTGAACGAGCTGCTGGGCCTGGTGCCGCTGTTCGTCGGCCTGCTCGTGCTGGGCAAGGGCGAGACGTGGCGGATCCTGGTCAGCGCGGGCGTGATCGCCGCGATCGTGCTGTTCGGCCTGCTGCGCTGGATCACCACGCGGTACCGGATCACCGCCGAGCAGGTCGAGCTGCACACCGGTCTGCTGGTGCGCAAGCGCCTGGCCGTGCCGCGGGACCGGATCCGGACCGTCGACCTGACCGCGAAGCTCGGGCACCGGCTGTTCGGGCTGTCCGCGATCCGGGTCGGCACCGGGCAGCGCGACCAGCCCGGCGAGGACGGCCTGACGCTGGACGCGGTGTCGTCGGCCGAGGCGGAACGGCTGCGCGTGCTGCTGCTCACCACCGCCAAGGCCGCGACGACCGCGGTGGCCGCCCAGGAGCGGACGGGCACGGAGCTGTCCAAGTGGGACAACCGATGGTTGCGCTACGCGCCGTTGACGTTGTCGGGGTTGGTGGCCGCGGGCGCGTTGTTCGGGTTCGTGGCGAACTTCGCGCGGGAACTGGACATCGAGGTGCTCGACCCGATGACGGAGGCCGCGCACTGGGTCGCCCGGCAGCCGCTCGGGTTGACCGTCGCGGTGTTCGCCGGTGTCGTGCTGCTGGTGGCCACGCTCGGCTCCGCGCTGGTGTACGTGGTGCAGTTCCACGGTTATCGGCTCACGCGCGAGCCGGACGACACGGTCCGGGTGCGCCGCGGCCTGCTCACCACGCGCTCGGTTTCCGTTGCCGAGCAACGACTTCGCGGCGTGGAGCTGGTGGAGCCGTTGCTGCTGCGGGCCGGTCGGGGCGCGCACGCCAAGACCGTGACGACCGGGCTGGGGCGCAAGGGCGAGAGCAACCTGTTGCTGCCGCCCGCGCCGGTCACCGAGGCGCACCGCGTGTCGGCGGAGGTGCTGCGGCAGGACCGGTCGCCGACGCTCACGCCGTTGCGCCGGCACCCGGTGGCCGCGCTGCGCCGCCGGATGGTGCGCGCCGTCGTGCCGCCGCTCGTGCTCGCGGCCGTCCTGGCGTGGTTCGCGCCGGACTGGACGTGGCAGGTGGTGCTGGCGCTGGTGCCGTTCGCCGCGCTGCTGGGGTGGGACCGCTACCGCTCGTTGGGCCACGCGTTGACCGAGCGCCACCTGATCGCCCGCGCGGGCTCGGCGATCCGGGAGACGGTCGCGCTGCAACGCACCGGCATCATCGGCTGGCGCGTCTCCCGCTCGTTCTTCCAGCGCCGGGCGGGCCTGGTCACGATCACCGCCACCACCGCGGCGGGCGACGGCGCGTACCACGTGGTCGACGTCGCCGAGGCCGACGGCCTGGCGCTGGCCGACGAGGCGGTGCCGGACCTGCTGCGGCCGTTCCTGGAGCTAGCCGACTGAGCGGAACGTGGTGCGGTAGACGCTGGGCGCCACGCCGAGCGTCGCGCTCATCTGCTGCCGCAGCGCCGCACCGGTGCCGAAGCCCGCGTGCCGGGCCACCTGGTCGACGGCCAGGTCGGTGGTCTCCAGCAGGTGCCGCGCCCGTTCGACGCGCTGCTGCGTGATCCACTTGGCGGGGCTGACCCCGGTCTCCTCGCGGAACCGGCGGGTGAACGTGCGCACGCTCATCCGGGCGTGCGCGGCCAGCGCCCGCAGGTCCAGCGGCTCGGACAGGTGCTCCAAGGCCCACGCGCGGGCCGGTGCGGTGGACGTGTCGGCCTGGTCGGGGATCAGGCGCACGATGAACTGCGACTGGCCGCCCGGCCGCCACGCCGGCACCACGCAGCGGCGCGCGGCCATGTTCGCCACCGCGCTGCCGTGGTCGTGCCGCACCAGGTGCAGGCACAGGTCCACGCCCGCGGCGACGCCCGCCGAGGTCAGCACGTCGCCCTCGTCCACGAACAGCACGTCCGGGTCGAGGTCGACGGCCGGGAACAGGCGGCGGAAGTTGTCCGCGTGCGCCCAGTGCGTGGTGGCCTTGCGCCCGTCCAGCAGACCGGCCGCGGCCAGCACGAACGCGCCCGTGCAGATCGACATGACCCGCGCGCCCCTGGCCGCGGCGGCGACCAGCGCGTCGCGCACCGGCTCGTCGAGCGTGCCGTCCTCGAGCACCCGAGCGCCGTAGCTCACCCCCACCGCGATGACCGTGTCGGCTTCGGCCAGCAGCTCCAGGCCGTGGTCGGGGGTGATGGTGAACCCGGCGGAGCTGCGCACCGGCCGTGCGCCCGGCGTGCAGACCCGCACCTGGTAAAAGCGCCGGTCGTGCCCGTCACGGGCGGCGCTGAAGACCTGGGTCGGTGTGCCGAGGTCGAACGTCACCACCTCGTCCAGCGCGAGCACGGCGACCAGGTGACGACTGTCCATGGCCGGATTTTTGCACATGATGGCCTTCGAGCCACTTTTCTGAGCGCGCCGGCTCGTTGACGCTTGCTGACGTGATTCGCAGCAGGCAGAACTGGGCATGGGTGGTCGCGGGCGTCGGGTTCACCGCGCTGGTCGGCGCGGCGGCGTTCCGGGCCACCCCGGGGGCGTTGGTCGAACCGCTGCAACGCGAGTTCGGCTGGTCCACCGGCACGATCGGCTTCGCCGTGTCGGTGAACCTGATGTTGTTCGGCCTGACCGCGCCGTTCGCCGCCGCCCTGATGGAGCGGCTCGGCGTGCGCAGGGTGGTGGCCTCGGCGTTGACGCTGGTCGCGGTGGGCAGCGGGTTGACCGTGTTCATGACCGCGGCCTGGCAGTTGGTGCTGTTCTGGGGTGTGCTGATCGGCCTGGGCACCGGCTCGATGGCGCTGGCGTTCGTCGCGACGATCACCGGCCGGTGGTTCGTCAAGCACCGCGGCCTGGTCACCGGCATCCTCTCCGCCGGCAGCGCCACGGGCCAGTTGGTGTTCCTGCCCGTGGTGGCGGCGGTGTCGGAGTCGTCGGGGTGGCGCACGGCGTGCCTGGTGGTGTCCGTCGCGGCCCTGGCGGTGGTGCCGCTGGTGCTGCTGTTCCTCCGCGAGCACCCGGCCGACCTCGGCGTTCCACCGTACGGCGGTGACGAGGTCGTGCCCGTGCCGCCATCCACCGGCGGAGCGGCCCGCCGTGCCGTCACCGCGTTGGCCGCCGCCGCGCGCACCGGGCCGTTCTGGTTCCTGGCGGCGGGCTTCGCGATCTGCGGCGCGACCACGAACGGCCTGGTCGGCACCCACTTCATCCCCGCCGCGCACGACCACGGGATGCCCACCACCACCGCCGCGGGACTGCTGGCCCTGGTGGGGATCTTCGACATCGTCGGCACGGTGCTGTCGGGCTGGCTGACCGACCGCGTCGACTCCCGCGTCCTGCTCGCCGTGTACTACGCGCTGCGCGGCGTGTCGCTGCTGTTCCTGCCGCAGCTCTTCCACGACTCGGTGCACCCGTCGATGCTCGTGTTCATCATCTTCTACGGGCTGGACTGGGTCGCCACGGTGCCGCCGACGGTCGCCCTGTGCCGCCAGGTGTTCGGCGTGTCCGCCCCGGTCGTGTTCGGCTGGGTCTTCGCCTCGCACCAGATCGGCGCGGCGATCGCCGCCACGGCCGCCGGCATCGCCCGCGACCACTTCGGCAACTACGCCTCGACCTGGTACGCCGCCGGTCTGCTCAGCATCGTCGCGGCGGTGCTGTCCCTGCGGATCAAGCGTTCACCGGCGCTTGCGGGAGGTGCCGAACAGCCCACGGGTGATCTCACGGCCGAGGGCGCTCGCGGCTGACCGCAGGAACGACTTCACCGCCGAGTTGCCGAGCACCTGCGCCACCACGCCCGGCTCCTCGCGCTCGGCCCGGCGTTCGGGCTCCGGTGGTGGCGCCTCCTCCTGTCGCGGAGGGGGCGCCACCTTGGCCGTCAGCTTCTCGTAGGCCGACTCGCGGTCCACCGTCTCGGCGTACTTGGCGTGCAGCTCGGAGGACGCGGCGGCCTGCTTGATCGCGTCCGCCCCGATCGTGTCCATCAAGGACCGCGGCGCGCGCAACCTCGTCCAGGCGACCGGCGTCGGCGCGCCCTTCTCGCTCAGCACGGTCACCACCGCCTCGCCGGTGCCCAACGACGTCAACGCCCGGTCCAGCTCGTAGTGCGGTGTCGTCGGGTACGTCTTGACCGCCTTCGCCAACGCCGCTTGGTCTTCCGGCGTGAACGCCCGCAACGCGTGCTGCACCCGTGCGCCCAACTGCGACAGCACCGCGTTCGGCACGTCGGTCGGCAACTGCGTGCAGAAGAACACGCCGACGCCCTTGGACCGGATCAGCTTCACCGTCTGCGTGATCCGCTCCAGGAACGCCTTGGACGCGTCGGCGAACAGCAGGTGCGCCTCGTCGAAGAAGAACACCAGCTTCGGCTGGTCCAGGTCGCCTTCCTCGGGCAGCACCTCGAACAGCTCCGCCAGCAACCACATCAGGAACGTGGAGAACAACGCCGGCCTGGACTGCAACTCCGCCAGCTCCAGCAACGACACCACGCCGCGGCCGTCGACCACCCGCATCAGGTCGCGCGGATCCAGCTCCGGCTCGCCGAAGAACGTGTCGCCGCCCTGCGCCTCCAGGTTCACCAACGACCGCAGGATCACCCCCGCCGTCGCCGACGACACCCCGCCCAGGCCCTTCAGGTCCGCCTTGCCCTCGTCGGACGTGAGGTGCCCGATCACCGACCGCAGGTCCTTGATGTCCAGCAGCGGCAGGCCGCGCGAGTCGGCCCAGTGGAAGATCAGCCCGAGCGTGGACTCCTGGGTGTCGTTGAGGCCGAGCACCTTCGACAGCAGGATCGGCCCGAAGCTGGTCACGGTCGCCCGCACCGGCACCGCCGTGCCGCCCGTGCCCAGGGACAGGAACTGCACCGGGCACGCCTGCGGCTGCCAGTCGTCACCCGTGTCGGAGGCCCGCGCGGTGATCCGCTCGCCGCCCTCGCCGGGCCGTGACAAACCGGACAGGTCACCCTTCACGTCCGCCATCACCACCGGCACGCCCGCGGCCGACAGCTGCTCCGCCATCAGCTGCAACGTCTTCGTCTTGCCGGTGCCGGTCGCGCCGGCGACCAGGCCGTGCCGGTTCATCGTGGCCAGCGGGAGCCGGACGTGCGCGGTCGGCTCCACCGTGCCGTCGACCAGCACCGCGCCGAGTTCGAGCGCCGGACCCGCGGAGGCGTAACCGGCGGCGATGTCGCTCTGGGCCGTCATCGCCCTGAGCGTAATGAGATTGGAAGGGCTCGCCACCCGAAGTGACGCGGGACCGGTCCGACCGGGCGACTAGGCTCGCGCGGGTGATGGATCGCTTGGTGTGGATCGACTGCGAGATGACTGGCCTCGACCTGGGCAAGGACGCCTTGATCGAGATCGCGGCGCTGGTGACCGACGCGGAGCTGAACGTGCTCGGCGAGGGGGTCGACGTGGTGATCCACGCCGACGACACCGCGCTGGACTCGATGCCGGACGTCGTCATGCAGATGCACGCCAAGTCGGGGCTCACCGAGGAGGTGCGGCGGTCCACCGTGACGCTGGCCGACGCCGAGGCCCAGGTGCTGGCCTACATCAAGGAGTGGGTGCCCGACCCGCGCACCGCTCCCCTGGCGGGCAACTCGATCGCCACCGACCGCGGGTTCATCGCCCGCGACATGCCCGAGCTCGACGCCCACCTGCACTACCGCATGGTCGACGTGTCGTCGATCAAGGAGCTGTGCCGGCGCTGGTACCCGCGCATCTACTACGCGCAGCCGGGCAAGGGCCTGGCCCACCGCGCGCTGGCCGACATCAAGGAGTCGATCCGCGAGCTGGCGTACTACCGGCGCACGGCGTTCGTGCCGCAGCCCGGGCCGACGTCGGAGCAGGCGCAGGCCGTGGCCGCCGAGCTGCTGGCCGCCGACGGGGAGAAATAGGGTCGATTTCAGACCCGGCGGTGCGGCACTGTATGCTTCACGCGCCGGGTCAACCGGTCTTGGTGGGTGTAGCTCAGCTGGCAGAGCACTGGGTTGTGATCCCAGGTGTCGCGGGTTCAAGTCCCGTCACTCACCCCAAGCGGAACGCCCCTCGACGCCCGAGTCGAGGGGCGTCTTCTTTTGCCCTGGAGTTGTCGTGAGCGCCACACTCGTCGCGAAAGACCTGGCCGCCGGGCACGGCGACCGCGTGCTGTTCTCCGGGTTGGACCTGGTCGTCGCGCCCGGTGACGTGGTCGGGCTGGTCGGGGCCAACGGCGCCGGCAAGTCGACGTTGCTGCGCACCCTCGCGGGCCTGCTGCCCGCCGAACAGGGTGTGATCCGCCTCTCACCCACCACCGCGACCGTCGGCCACCTGCCGCAGGAACCGGACCGGCGGCCCGGCGAGACGGTGCGCGAGTTCCTGGCCCGTCGCACGGGCGTGGCCGCGGCACAGGTCGAGCTGGACCGCGCGACCGAGGCGTTGACCGCCGGGACGGGTGACGACGGCTACTCCGACGCGTTGGAGCGGTGGCTCGCGCTCGGTGGCGCGGACCTGGAGGAACGGTCGCTGGAGGTGGTCGCCGACCTGGGGCTGGACGTGTCGCTCGACCTGCCGACGACCGCGCTGTCGGGCGGCCAGGCGGCCCGCGCGAGCATGGCGTCGCTGCTGCTGAGCAGGTACGACGTGTTCCTGCTCGACGAGCCGACCAACGACCTCGACCTGGACGGTTTGGCGCGGCTGGAGCGGTTCGTGACGGGGCTGCGCGCGGGTGTCGTGGTGGTGTCGCACGACCGCGAGTTCCTGGCCCGCACGGTGACGCGGGTGGTGGAGCTGGACCTCGCGCAGCAGCAGGTGCGGTCCTACGGCGGCGGCTACGAGTCGTACCTGGAGGAGCGGGAGATCGCCCGCAGGCACGCGCGTGAGGAGTTCGAGGAGTACGCGTCCACGCGCGCGTCGCTGGAGGAGCGCGCTCGGGCGCAGCGGGCGTGGATGGAGAAGGGCGTGAAGAACGCCCGCCGCAAGGCGACCGACAACGACAAGATCGGGCGCAAGTTCCGCAGCGAGGCGACCGAGAAGCAGGCGTCGAAGGCGCGGCAGACCGAGCGGCTGATCGAACGGCTGGACGTGGTCGAGGAGCCGCGCAAGGAGTGGGAGCTGCGGATGGAGATCGCCGCCGCGCCCCGGTCCGGCGCGGTGGTGGCGGTGCTGCGGGCGGCGGTGGTGACGCGGGGGTCGTTCACGCTGGGGCCCGTCGACCTCCAGGTGGACTGGGCGGACCGGATCGCCATCACCGGGGCCAACGGATCGGGCAAGTCGACGTTGCTGTCCGCCCTGCTCGGCCGCGTGCCGCTGACGTCCGGGTCGTCGTCCCTGGGCTCGGCGGTGGTGGTGGGTGAGATCGACCAGGCCCGCGGCCTGTTCCTGGGCGACGAGCCGCTGCTGGACGCGTTCGGCGCCGCCGTGCCGGACCTCGTGCCCGCCGACGTGCGCACGTTGCTGGCGAAGTTCGGGCTGAAGGCGGCGCACGTGCTGCGGACCGCCGCGTCGCTGTCCCCCGGTGAACGCACGCGTGCCGCGTTGGCGCTGTTGCAGGCGCGCGGCGTGAACCTGCTCGTGCTGGACGAGCCGACCAACCACCTGGACCTGCCCGCGATCGAACAGCTGGAGTCCGCGCTCGACGCCTACACCGGCACGTTGCTGCTGGTCACCCACGACCGGCGAATGCTGGACGCGGTGCGCACGACCCGCCGCCTGGTGGTGGCGGCGGGTCGCGTCACGGACCTCTGACTCCAGTTGCAGATACTGCAGATAGCGCTAGTCTTGAGCATCGGGAGGGGGTGGTGATGTCTGTGATCGAACCACTGATCGAACTCGAGCACCCTGACGAAGTGACTCGCCAGGCGTCCTCGCGACTCGAGCACGCGATGGCAGGCGCACGTTCGCCCCGCACTGTCCTCGTTGTCGATGGTGAGGAAGTCGAAGTCCCGCATGCTCTGGTGCAGCTCCTGCTGCACGCGGTGCACCAGCAGGCTGCGGGGCGGCGAGTGCGGGTGGTGTCGCCCGACTCGGATGAGGAGCTCACCCCGAACCAGGCCGCGAAGTACCTGGGAATCTCCCGCCCGTTGCTGGTCAAGCTGCTCGATGACGGCACGATCCCCGCACGCACCCTGCCCGGGAGCCGTCACCGCCGCATCTCGGTCGCCGCCTTGGAGCACTACCTGGACCGCAAGGTCAACCGGCGCGCTCGACTGTCGGCGGCGATGAACGAGATCGCGGACGCAGGACTCTACGAACGACAGGATTGACCGACCTCGGTGGCCGTCACCCGCGTTTTCGCCGACACCAACACCTTGTTCCCGTTCTACGTCTGCGACCTGCTCCTCCATTGCGCCGAAGAAGACTTGTTCCGCGTGCTCTGGACTGAGGACCTGCTGTCCGAACTGGTCGACGTGGTCTCCAGGTCGGGGCAGAAGAGCAGACGAGCCGTCACAGGGCTGTGCGCCGCGATCCGGCAGGTGTTCCCGGACGACGAGGTGCCGCGGTCAACCTACGCGCACCTCATCGCCGAGATGCCGGGGAGCGACCCAGACGACCGGGTGCACTCGGCCGCAGCCCTCGCGGGCAACGCGGACCTGCTCTTGACCCGTGACACCAAGGGGTTCCCCAAGGCAGCGCTGGGCCGTCGCGGCCTGCGCGTGACGACAGCGGATCAGTTCTTGTGCGAGCAGTTCGCGGCGTTTCCGGACGACCTGGTCCGGGTGGTGCGCAACCAGGTGGACGATCTGACGAAATCCCGTCTCACGGTCGACGAGTTGCTCGATCGGCTGAGTCACCCGACTGGCACGCCCCGCTTCGCCACTCGAGTCCGCCGCCGGCTGAAGTGAGGTCGGACAAGGTGCGCACGACCCGCCGCCTGGTGGTGGCGGCGGGTCGCGTCACGGACCTGTAGAGCCCTACTTCTTGCCGCCCTTGACCCACTCTTCCCACGGGATCTGCCAGTCGCCGTAGCCGTCCCAGGGCTCCAGCGCCGGGCCGCCCGAGTTGGTGACGACCACGATGTCGCCGGGCTTGGAGATGTCGTAGACCCACTTGGCGTTCTCGGGCGAGAGGTTGAGGCAGCCGTGGCTGACGTTGCGCCTGCCCTGGTCGCCCACCGACCACGGCGCGCCGTGGAAGAAGATGCCGGAGTTGGACATCCGCACGGCCCAGTCGACCGGCGTGACGTAGCCGCCCGCGTCCAGCGACAAGCCGTAGGTGCGCGAGTCCATCACCATGTGGTCGTGCTTCTCCATGGTCACGTACGTGCCCGCGGGGGTGGTGTTCTGCGCGTCGCCCATCGAGGTGGGCATGGTGCGCGCGACCTGGCCGTTGATCTTCGTCACGACCTGGTGGGTCTGGCCGTCGGCCTCGTGGACGACCGCGTCACCGACGGAGAACGACGACACGTGGTCCTCCTGGCCGTACACGCCGTTGCCGAGGTGCTTGCCGTAGATCTTGGCGTTGATGGAGACCTTGGTGCCGGAGGTCCAGTAGACCTTCGGGCGCCAGTGCACCTTCTGGTCGTCGAACCAGTAGAACGCGCCGTCGACCTTCGGCTCGGTGGTGATCGAGATCATGGCCTCGGCGGCGGCCTTGTCGGTGACCGGTTCGTCGAACTTGAAGTGCACCGGCTGGCCGATGCCGACCGTCATGCCGTCGAACGGGAACACCTCCGCCAGGAGGGTCTGCGTGCGCGGCTGGACGGTGGTGAAGGTCGAGGTCTTGGTGACCGGCTTGCCGTCCGCGCCCTGGCCCGTCACGGCCAGCGTGTACGTCTTCTGGTAGCCCAGCGGCTCGGTGTTGGTCCACTGCAGACCGTCCGGGCTCAACTGCCCGGCCACGGCCTTGCCCTCGGGGTTGGTCAACGCGACCGACGTGATCTTGCCGTCCGTGGCCGTGGCCACGACCGGCGCACCGGGCGCCACGTCCACCGCCGCGTCCGCCGGGCCGGTGCTCAGCGAGACGGGCTTCGGCGGCTGCGTCGACGAGGTGGTGGAGGTCTCGTCGGCGGCGGCCTCGGGCGAGGCCGAGTCGGACGAACAACTTGTGATCAACGTCGCGACCAACCCGATCGCGACGATCCCCAGCGCTCTGCGCGCCCCCCGCTTGCGGTACATCCCCGGTCCTCCGCTTCGTCCCCAGGACGCCTTGACAGCCCGCCACCGGAGTCTGTCGGCGTCCCCTGACAAGGGGACGCCTGAAGGGTTGACGATGTTGCCCGAGATGCTGGATCGTTACCAAGGCGAAGTTCCCCCTGCACCAGGGCGGCACACCTGCCCTGACCAGGCGATTGGGAACTGAGAGAGACGCTGTGCTAATGTTCTTCGCGTCGGACAGAGCAAGAAGGTCCGAGCGCCGCTAGCTCAACTGGCAGAGCAGCTGACTCTTAATCAGCGGGTTCGGGGTTCGAGTCCCTGGCGGCGCACAACACAGCGAGAGGGTCACCATTCCGGTGGCCCTCTTGTTGTCTTTCCGCCCGACGCGCGTCAGGCCGAGTGGGTGGGAACCGGCGTTCCCACCCACTTCATCAGGTCGGTGCCTCAGACGTCCGAGAACGGGTACTGCGGGCTCTTCGCGCGCTGGGGCGTAAGTCGGGCTTCATCAGAACTCTCCCTCGGTCTCCAGAACGACGGTCGTCACCCGATGCGACCGGGCCATTGCGTCACGCAAGCCGCCGACCCCAGATCGTCGACACCTGCCGCGGTCGCGGTCCCGGCCGGGACGACGAGCGTGATTGCGACGACTGCGAGCAAACCAAGCATTGAGTGGGCAATGACCCGCATTGAGCGGTACAGGATCGTCACGCGCGTAGTAGATCATCGCCCCGGTGGGGCGCTCACACCGGGGCACACCACTTCCAGGTGTCACCCACCCGACCGTGGATGGAGAAACACCTGCTGATGGATAACTGTTTTTGTTGTCCGGTCCAACTTTCACCGGGTCGAGGGACACTTCTTTCGTTCAGTTCTGACGCTCAGTGATCTCCCTGCTCGGGGTGGCGGTGAAGTAGGGGGTTGCCGACGAGCGGGGCTCGGGAATGGCATTACGAAGATTCTTCACATCAGCCAGGTGTTCCGAGACGATGTCCGCCTCTACCTCCTGGACGCCGCGCAGCACGTCCACCGCTTGCCGCCACCGTTCTTCGGCTTGGTCGAGCCGCCCGAGGGCAACCAAGGCGTGGCCCCACACGTGCAGCGCTCGACCCTCCCCGCCGCGCGCCCCTATCACCCGGCACGTGGAAACCGCCTCTTCGGCGTGGCCGATGGCGTCACCGAACCGGCCGAAGTCGTACTCCACCTCGGTGAGCGCCACGAGTGCGTCAGCGGTGCGGGTGCGATCCCCGCCGATCGGGTGGAGGGTGAGCGCCTCGTGCAGCGTGCGCAGGGCCTCCTCGTGCTCGCCCCGCTCGAAGTGCAGTCGTCCGACGTCGGTGAGCGTGGTCGCCGCGCCCCGGATGTGCCCTATCGAACGCCGGATGGCCAGGGCCTGGTAGTAGTGGTCCAGCGCCAGGTCGTCCCGCTCCGCTTTGCGGTACGCGTTCGCCAGTTCATTCAGGGCGTACGCCTCGCCGTCGCGGTAGCCCGATTGACGCACTGCGTCCAGCGTTTCCAGGTACAGCTCGATCGCAGCGCCCACCTCCCCCATGGCCAAGCGAATCCCGGCGAGGTTGTGGGAGCAGATCAACTTGATCTCGTGCGCGCCGACGGATTCCGCGATCTCCATTCCGGCTTCGAAGTGCTCCCGGGCTTCGACGTACTTGCGCAATCGGTAGAGCATCATCCCGACATTGCTGTGCGTGCCGCTCAACGCTTCAAGGTCGCCGAGTGCGGTGCAGGACTTGAGCGCCGCCCGGTGGCTGACGAGGACGTCCTCGAAATGCCCGGACCGGTCGTAGGCCTCGTGGAAGTTGGCCGAGAGCCTCCACGCGTGCTCGTGAAATCCGGAGCGCACCGCCTGCGGCACCGCGGCGACCAGGTTCGCCCGTTCCCTGGTGAGCCACCTCAACGCGTCCGCCTGGTCCGCGAGCGGCACTGGTTTCGCCGACATGCCGGGCAGCGGTGGCACCGGCGAGGTCTGGGGGTCCAGCAGTTGGGCAGCGGCGGCGGACGACGCCAAGTACCAATCCAGCAACCGCGTCATGGCTTGCTTGCGCGCCTGCGTGGGTTCATCACGGCGTACGAGGTGCAAGGCGTAGCCGTACAGCGTGTCGTGCAGCCGGAATCGCCTCGGCGCCACGCCGTAGTCCAGCAGGTTGCTACGCACCAGTGTGCTGAGGTGCGCGTTGACGGTTTCGTACGGTTCGCCAAAGAGCGCGACGGCCGCGTCGACGCCGAACTCGGCCGTCGGGTTCAGCGCCAGCAGCCGGAACATCCGGGCCGTGTCCTCCGGCAGGTCGCGGAACGACCAGGAGAACGCCGCGGGCAGGGTGGCGCTCTCGTCGTCGCTGTCGTGGACCGACCCGAGGATCCCGAGCCCGTCCTGTCCCCTGAACTCGTCGACGAGGTCTCCGACAGGGGTGTCCGGCCGGTTCGCGACGTGCTGCGCGATGATCCGCAGCCCCAACGGCAGGCCGTCCACCAGACCTGCCAGGTCCCTCAACGCCGCGGGGTCGGCGTCGGATCGCTCACGGCCGATCTCGTTGCGCAGCAACGTGACCGACTCAGCCGTCGACAGCGGGGGCACGGCCACCAGGTCGACGTGGTCGAGCACCTTCAGGCCCATCAACCGGGTGCGGCTCGTGATGATCGTGAGGCACTGCGGCGTCGCCGCCAGGACGGGCCTGACCTGCGCGCTCTCGTGAGCGTCGTCGAGCAGGACCAGCATCCTGCGGTTGCCCAACGCCCGGCGGAGCTCGAGCTGCCGCTCGACACCGGTGGCGGGAATTCGCTCGAAGCCCAGTGACCGCAGCAGGAACGCCAGCACGTCGTCGGGCGTGACCCGCGTCCCCGGTCCGGCGCCCCGCAGTTCGAGGTACAGGTTCCCGTCCGGGAACCGGTCCCGGTGCCGCGCGGCCCACTTCAGCGCCAGCTGGCTCTTCCCCACGCTGGGCATCCCGTGCAGCGCGACGACCCGGCCCTGGTCACCGTCACCGAGCAGGGCGTCGAGCTTGGCCAGCAGGTCGTCGCGGCCGGTGAAGCTGCGGGCGGGCGGGGGCAGCTGATGCGGCGCGGTCGTACCGGGCACCGCGGTGCTCTCCTGCTTGCGCAGGATGCTCTTGTAGAGGTCGCGCAACTCGGGACCCGGCTCGGCCCCGACGTGCTCGAACAAGCGCTGGCAGAACACGGCGTAGAACTCGAGCGCCGCCGAGTAGCGCCCCAAGGCGTCCAAAGAACGCATGTACAGCCCGGCGAAGGCCTCGTCCGGGTCCTGCGTCGCGGTGAGCCTGCCCGCTTCCGCCATCACCTCCAAGTGCTCGCCGAGCTGGTGTTGGCTGTCCAGCAAGGCGTAAAACGCGGGCATCCGGTCGAACGTCTCCATTTGGTCACGACAATGGTCGGCCCACTGACCACCAAGCTCCTCGAGCGGTCGTCCGTTCCACAGTGAGAGCGCTTCGCGCAGTAGTGCCTTGGCGGCCTGGTGGTCACCGCGCGACGCGGCTGCGCGCCCCTTCTCCGCCAATTTGCGGAATCGGTGGTAGTCGATCACGTCTTCCCGCGGCAGCAGCAGCCGATAGGCATTGCCCTCCTTCGGGATGGAGGCCCCTGTCCCCGATTTGGTCAAAATGGAGCGCAATCTGCTGATGATCGGCTGGATGTTGCGTTTCACCTGCTCGGCGCTACTACCCGGCCACAGCACCTGTGCCATGGTGTCCACTCGGACTGGTTGCGGGAAGTGGTAGAGCAGCAATGTGAGGACCCCACGGTGCTTGGCCGGCCCGAGGTCGCAATCATTCCCGTCGATGTGTAATCGCGTCTTACCGATGATCATGAACTCCACCAGCGCCACCTTTCGCTGGCCAACTTGCCCTTGACCACAGTCTGCTTCACCGGGTGAACTCCGGTAGGCCTTCTTCGCAATTTTCGTCCGAATTGCCCATGTGCTGGGGCGACGATCGGCAGATCCAAGCGGACTGCAAGTCCACGCCAAACCCGGCAGCCACTCTTCTCCCAGGGGTTGAGCAAGAGGGGGAGTGCATGACACGTCCGGAGTGGCCGCGAGTGCCGATCGGGCTCGACGCGTCGCGGTGGGTCAGCCGCGCCGGGTGCCTGTCGGTGTTGGCCGTGGTGCACACGGTGACCAGTGGGCAACGTCTGCTGGAAGCGGTGGAGTTGATCGAGACGGATGCGAGGCTGCAGGTCGTCTTCACCCAGGCGCCTGATGTCTTCAGCAATGGAGTCGCCGAGTTCCTGCGGTCGACCAGAGGAGTCGTGTGGCCGTGGGAGCTCGCGATCCGGGAAAGGTTCGACCTGGCCCTCGCCGCGTCCTACGGCGGGCTGCACGAGTTGCACGCGCCGCTGGTGGTGATGCCGCACGGCGCCGGCTACGGCAAGTCGATCGCCAACGGTGACGAGCCGGTCGTCTACGGGTTGGACGCGCAACGGCTCCTGCACAACGGCCGCGTGCTGGCGAGCGCTCTGGTACTCGCGCACGACGACGAACGGGAGGTGGTTCGCCGGCAGTGCCCGCAGGCACTGGACGTGGCCGTCGTGGCGGGTGATCCCTGTTACGACCGACTGGTGGCCAGCCTGACGCGACGCGACGCGTACCGGGCCGCGCTCGACATCGAACCGGGTCAGCCGACCGTGGTCGTCAGCTCCACCTGGGGGCTCGACTCGCTGTTCGCCAGGTTCGAGGACCTGTTGCCGCACCTGCTCGAAGAGCTGACGCCACAGGGGTTCAAAGTGGTGTCGTTGGTGCACCCCGGTGCCTGGTTCGGCCACGGGCGGCGCCAGGTGGACGCCTGGCTCGCGGACTGTCGAGACGCCGGACTGCTGGTGGTCGGGCCGGAGGTGGACTGGCGGGCCGCGCTGATCGCCGCCGACCACGTGGTCGCCGACCACGGGTCGGTCGGCGTCTATGCCGCGGCGATCGATCGGCCCGTGGTGCTCGTCGGCGCACCGGTGCGCGTGGCGACGTCCCACGGATCGGCGCAGGAGCTGTTGCGGCACAGGGCACCGCGGCTCCAGGCAGGTGCGGCTGCACGGCCGCAGCTCGAGCGGGCGGCCGCGGGTGCGGCTGAAGTGGGCGCGGCCGTCCGCGCGCGGTTGACGTCGCAGCCCGGCCGCTCGTCGGCGCGGCTGCGCCGGCTCGTGTACGAGTTGCTCGAGATCCCTGAACCGGGTCGGCATCGCGCCGTGCCGCCGGTCCCGACGCCTCTCAAGGAGTCGCCGTGACGGAGCCCGTGGTGCGTTGGACGAGCGGACCGGACCACTTGGCCGATGCCGTCGTGCGCGAAGTCGCCGCGGACGGCGGTGACCCGACCGCGGCGCTGCTGCGCGACAACCCGTTCGCGGCGCTGGCCATCGCGGTGTCGTCGGATCGGCTCATGGCACGGACCGAACTAGGCCAGACGGTCGAGTTGACGCCGCTGACCACCGCAGCGCGCTGTCTCGACATGAACGCCGTGGTGCTTTCCGCAATTCAATCGCTCTACGCGTGGCACGTCGCTCGGCTGGACATGCGCGCGCTGCGAGTGCATGGGTTGCCCGTGTGGTGCGCGGACCACCGGGCACGTCGGTCAGCCGTCGGCTGCGGGTGGTTGCGGGTCGTCCGCACGCAGTCGTTGAGCGATATCGTCGGCCTTTGAGGATCCGATCTCGGTGTAGAGCCGCAGAGCCTGCTGCCAGTGCTCTGCGGCCCACTCCGCGTTCCCCTGTCGCTCGGCGGACTCGGCCAGCAGTTGGTGCGACTCGGCCGCTCCCTGCTTGGAGCCGAGCGCTTTCAGCGCCTCCAGCGCGCCGTGTGCCGTGCGATCGACGAGCGGCAAGTCGTCGGCACGCAGGTGAGCCGCAGCCTGGGCCACCATGACTCTTGCCCGGTTGTAGGGATCCGGCGGATCGAGGTCGCGGAACCGCGCCGTCGCTTCGTCCAGTGCCCGCAGTGCCTCGTCGACCCGACCGAGCCCGGTCAACGCCCGGCCGAGGTCGATCAGCGTGAGCCCGACGCTGCGCCACGCGCCGAGTTCCCGGTGGGTCCCGACCAGTCGCTCGAACAGCTCGACCGCTTCGGCGAGCCGCCCGCCCGCCACGTGCAGCCGGGCCAAAGCCCCTTCCGCGTCGGCGACGCCCTGCTGGTCGCCGATCTCCTCCGCGACCGCGACCGAGGCCCGGAGGTGCTCCTCGGCCTCCTCCAACCGGCCCACGGTGGTGCAAACCATGCCGAGCCGTTTGAGCATGTCCGCCTCGGCGAACCGGTTCCTCCACCGGCGCGCCGCGTCGACGCCGCGGCGGTCGATCTCCAAGCGGTCTCGATAGTGCTTGTGGTGCAGGAGCAGGGGCCAGAGCGCATCGGACAGGTGCCAAGCCAGTTCCCACCAGCCGTGTTCCTCGGCGACCCGGCCACAGCTGATCAGGTTCTGCCGCTCCTCCTCCAACCACGCCAAGGCCGACTCGCGGTCCGGGAACTCCGGCACGCCCTCGGGTGGCGTCAGGAACCGGTAGATCTGCCTGCGCCGGTGTGGTGTAACCACGAGGTCCGCCGCCATCGCGCCGCTCAGGTACCACTCGACCATCCGCCGCACGGCGCACGCCCGCTCGTCGGCATCGTCCTCGGAGTTGGCCTTGTTCCGGGCGTGGAGCCGCAGAAGGTCGTGGAAGCGGTAGCGGGTCTCGCCCACGGACTCGACCAGGTTGCCGTCCACCAACTCCTCCAACAACGCATGAGTGGCGTCCTTCTCCAGCACGGACACCGCGACCGACGCACCGAACTCGCGACCCGGGTGCAGCGCGAGCCGGCGGTAGAGCGCGGCCGCGGTCGGCCGAAGCGCCCGGTAGGACAAGTCGAACGTGGTCTGCACGGACAACTCGGGCGCCGACAGCATCGACAGGCGGTTGCGCTCGTCGCTCAACTCGGTGACGACTTTCTGCACCGACCACTTGGGGCGGCTGGCCAACCGCGCGGCGGCCACCCGGACCGCGATCGGCAGGCCGCCGCACATCCCGACGAGCGCCGCAGCCCGTTCGGGGTCGTCGTCCACCCGGCGTTTCCCCACCACCTTGGCCAGCAGCCGCACCGCCGACACGTTGCCGAGCGGACCGACGTCGACCAGCCGGGCACCCTCGGCCACCAGACCGGTCAACCTGTTACGGCTGGTCACGAGGACCGCGCTGGACGGTGAGCTCGGCGACAGCGGACGTACCTGGGCGGCCGAGTACGCGTTGTCGAGCAGGACCAGCAACTTCTTGTCCGCGGTCAAGGAACGGTAAAGGGCCGCCTGTTCGGTGATCTCCACCGGCACTTCCCGGGACGGCACGCCGAGGCTGCGCAGAAACAGGCCCAGCGCGTCCTCCGGCTGCACCGGCTCGGACCCGCTGAACCCGGCGAGATCGACGTAGAGCTGCCCATCGGTGAACCGGTCCCGCGTGGTGTGCGCCCAGTGCAGCGCGAGCGCGGTTTTGCCGACCCCGCCCGGACCGCTCAGTACGGCGAACATGCGGGTTCCGTCCCGCCGGTGCTCGACCAAGGCTTCGTTCAGCTCGGCCAATTCGGCCACACGATCGGTGAAATGCACTGGCGCGCCCAATAATTGCCGCGGCACCGGGGGCGGAGTGGACGGTGCATTGTGGAACGTGACATCCCCGTGCACCACCCCTGCCTGCACCGCTCCACCGGAGACGGATCCGGACAAAATGTTGCCCGGCGACGCCCCGCCCCCTCGAACCTCATCTGATCGCGACATCCGCTACCCCCGTGGCGTGTCAATTCGACCAACAACACGACCGTACGGTGTGCATGTGCAGAAGACATTCACCTCATTAAGGGAATTCAGTGTCCGTTTGGACCAACGGTATACGTGACCGCCACCACTCTAATGCGCATATAGCGGTGATGGATTCGGAATCAGCCGAACGCGAGTGCGATCCGGCGGCCCGCCAGCAACCTCGTGCGCCGCACGTCCGCGTCGATGACGGCGTCGGCGTTGCGGTCCAGGCGGTGGTAGGACTTGGCCAGCAGCCAGTGCGCCGCCTCCGTCCCTATCGGGGTCAGCGGGCCTTGGTCGGACAGGCGGTCGCGCGCGGTGGTGACGTCACGGGTGACGAAGGCGGTGCGGACCTCGCCGCCGGCCAGCTCGTCGATCAGGAACACCATGGCGTGCTCGTCCGACGCGAACGTGTACGTGCAGATCAGGGCCAAGTAGCCGGCGTCGATCGAACGGTCGCAGATCCAGGCGCCGCCGACGGTCAGGGCGGGGCCCGCGGGGGTCACGGCGCTCGCCGCCCACTCGCGCGGACGGCCCGTGAGCACGGCGGCCAGGACGCGCAGCAGGGCGTGGTTGCGGCGGCTGGGCAGCGACACGGCGTGCTCGATCAGGCCCGCCCAGAACTCCTCGTCCGGCTGGAGGTCGGCGACCGCGCTGCTGACCGTCAGCTCCGCCTCCAGCGGGTCGAGCAGTTGCGGCAGGGCGCGGCAGCGGTGGACGACCCGCCGTTGCGCCACGGTCAGCGGCGTCCCCTGTGGACGGTGCACCACCACGATCGGCCGCCGCTTCGGGGCCTGCGTCTTCCGGCTCACCGCGCGAGGCTGGCACGTCGGGGCACGTGCCGGGACGCAACGCGCACCGGCTGCGGCGACACCACACCCGAAAGGGGACAATCGGCGGTCGTGGACTCCCTGCGCGAGGCGTTGTGGCGGGCCGCGGCGAACCGCCGGGCCCGGCTGCCGCGCACCTCCTCCCTCTCACCGGCCGAAGTGGACGACGCGGTGCAGGCGGTGTTGAGGCGCGCGTTCGACCACCTGTGGGAGCACGGCTGGCTGCCCTACGACGTGTACGAGGTCGTACGGCGCAACGAGGACGAGCGCGCGCTGTCGTTCCTGGTGGACTCACTGGCCCTCGAAGCGTCCCGCTACCCGGCGCTGCACCCGCGCTGGCAGGAGCAGTTGTCCGAGATCGAGGCGACGATCTGGTGGGACGTCCACCAGCCGCACCTCGACCAGTGGGCGAGCAGGCACATCGAGCTGCGCGACGACGCCGTGGCCGTCGCGGTGGCGGTGCTGTCGGTGCTGGTCACGTTGCCGGGGCTGCCGGTGATCGTGCCGAAGCCGGGCACGCCGCTGGCCGCGATCGACCACCACCACGTGGACCCGAAGATCCTCAACCGGGTGCGGGGGCTGCTGGCGAAGGCCGAGTCGACGGCGTTCCCGGACGAGGCCGAGGCGCTGTCGGCCAAGGCGCAGGAGCTGGTGACGCGGCACGCGCTGGAGCGGATGCCCGTCGAGGCGGCGACGACCACGTCCCGCCGGCTGTGGCTGGACAAGCGGTACTTCGACGGCAAGGCGCAGGTCGTGCACGTGGTCGCGGAGGCGAACCGCTGCCGGGCCGTGGTGTACGACCTGGGGTTCGTGGCGCTGGTCGGCGAGGAGCTCGACCTGGAGATCGTGGAGCTGCTGTCGGCGTCGTTGCTGGTCCAGGCGACGCGGGCGATGGTCGCGGCGGGTGAGAAGGCGCGCAAGGGCGACGAGGCGCGGTCGGCGGCGTTCCGCAAGTCGTTCCTGCTGGCCTACGCCCACCGGATCGGGGAACGGCTGCGTGCGGCGAACGAGGTGCCCGCCGACGACGACCGGCTGCTGCCCGTGCTGGCCGAGCGGAAGAAGGCGGTGGAGGAGTACTTCGGCGCGATGTTCTCCCGGACGGTCGCCAAGACGACCCCGGTGCGCAGCGCGGCCGGGTGGGACGCGGGCCGCTCGGCGGCCGACCGCGCCAACCTGTCGATCACCTGACCTGCGGTTTCCCGGAACTGTCGGTGCCCGTCCGTACCCTCTGCGTCATGACCACAGCGATGGACGTGCGCAGGTTGTTCAACGTCACGCAGGAGACCCGGTTCCACTTCAACCACTGGTACAGCAGGCGCAAGCACGTCGTGGCGCACGTGATGGCGCACGAGGCCGTGGCCGTGCACCGGATCACCGCCGACGAGGTCGAGGCCGCGTGCCGCGGCGCGCCGAGACCGGGCGCGACCGACGTACCGGAGATCCGCCAGTGGCGTCCGGATTTCGCCTTCGCGCACGTCGCGCACCACGTGGTGGAGGCGTTGGGTCGATTACCCGGCTGGCCGGAGTTCCGCGAGTTCTGCGAGGTCGACGAGCAGGCGCGGGGGATGTTGTGGACGCCGGCGCGTGAGGTGATCGCCGAGGTGGGGCCGCGGGGGCGGGAGGCGTTGCGCAACCGGGTGGTGTCGGACTTCGTGGGTTTCCTGCGGGACCTGTACGTGGTCGCGGTGCTGCGCGGGCACGGGCTGGACGTGCGGGTGCACCCGTTGGCGGACACCGTGTTCAAGGTGGACGCGTGGGTGGAGCGGTTGATCCTGAACCCGCGCGGCGGTCCCCAGCGGTCGGAGGAGCTGCTGGTGCACGCGATGCCGCCGTTCTTCTTCGCGGATTTGGGGGTGAGCGAGTACACGCAGGTGGGTGCGGCGGTGCTGCCCGTGCGGGCGCAACTGGACCGGGCGGCGCGGCGGCTGCGGGACGTGCTGCACCCGGCGTGAGCCATCATGGCCTGGTGCCGAACCTGGAGACGACGGAGGACGTCCGCGCCCGGATGAGCAAGCAGCGGTCGCGTGACACGGGGATCGAGGTGGCGTTGCGGCGCGAACTGCACCGGTTGGGGCTGCGCTACCGCGTGCACCAGCGGCCGGTGCGCGCGGTGCGGCGCGAGGCGGACGTGGTGTTCGGGCCGGCCAAGGTGGCGGTGTTCGTGGACGGGTGCTTCTGGCACGGCTGCCCGGAGCACGGCACGTGGCCCAAGCGCAACGGGGAGTTCTGGCGGACGAAGATCGAGACCAACCAGGCGCGTGACGCGAACACCGACCAGGTGCTGGCCGAGGCGGGGTGGCTCGCGGTGCGGGTGTGGGAGCACGAGGACCCGGCCGTCGCGGCGAGTCGGGTGCGGACCACGGTGTTGCAGCGGCGCGGTCGGCTAGCCTGAGCCTTGTGCTGTCCATGATCGACCTGTTCGCCGGCTGTGGCGGCATGACCTCCGGGTTCGCCGCGGCGGGCGGCTACCGGCCGGTCATGGCGGTCGAGTGGGACCTGCACGCGGCGGCCACGTACGCGGCGAACTTCGGCGAGGACCACATCCGCTGGTCCGACATCGCGGCCGTGCCGGACAGCGCGATCCCCGAGGTCGACGTGATCGTGGGCGGACCGCCGTGCCAGGGGTTCTCCAACCTGGGCTCGAAGGACGTCAACGACCCGCGCAACTCGCTGTGGCGCGAGTACCTGCGGTTCGTGCGGCGGGCGCGGCCGTCGGTGTTCGTGATCGAGAACGTCGACAGGTTCCTGGCCTCGACGGAGTTCGCGCTGTTGCAGGCGGAGACCGAGGGCTACGAGCTGAGCTACGGCATCCTGCTCGCGGCGGATTTCGGCGTGCCGCAACGACGTCGGCGCACGATCGTGATCGGCTCGCGGATCGGCCGCATCCCGCTGCCGGTCGCGACGCACCCGCGCGGGCGCTGGCACACGGTGGGTGACGTGCTGCGCGGGCTGCCGGAGCGGCCCGTGACGACGTCCTTGCCGAAGTCGGTGGTGGAGTTCTTCGGGCGGGAGCTGCCCGGCCCGTTCAAGAGCCCGGACCTGCACATCGGCCGCAACCCCACGCCGTTGTCGTTGGAGCGGTACCGGCACATCCCGCCGGGCGGCGGCCGGTTCGACCTGCCGCCGGAGCTGCTGCCCCGGTGCTGGCGGGAGAAGAAGACCGGCACGACGGACGTGATGGGCCGGATGCGGTGGGACGAGCCGTCGCTGACCATCCGCACCGAGTTCTACAAGCCGGAGAAGGGCCGCTACCTGCACCCGCAGTGGGAGCCGGGCGAGGACGGCCACCGGGTCGACCGGCCGATCACGCACCTGGAAGCGGCGCGCTTGCAGTCGTTCCCGGACTCGTTCGAGTGGTGCGGCTCGAAGATCGAGGTGGCGAGGCAGATCGGCAACGCCGTGCCGCCGTCGCTGGCGAGGGCCATCGCCGAGCACCTCAAGCCGTACCTGACGGGGGCCGAGCCGAGCGCCCCCGCGTGCCCTCTCTGCCGCTGACCACCCGCGGCTTCCCGAAATTGTCAGACCCCTCCGCTAGCGTCATCACCATGACGACAACCACGTACGAGAACGCGGTCCGCATCGGCTCCACGACCTACCAGGTGGTGGCGACGGCGGACCCACATCTGTCCGTTGACCTGGCCGGGGTGGACGGCTCGGGAGCGCTGGTGGCCGAGGGCACCCTCCGCCTGCCCGCCGACGCCGGCGCGAAGATCGGCAAGCTGCTCGCGCAGGTGCTGGAGGCGTTGGGCCGGCTGAGCGCCCCGTCCACCCCGCCGGCCCGCGACCGGCCGGCGAACGCCAACCAACCGTGGACGCCGGACCTGGACGAGGACCTGCGTGCCGACTGGCTGGCCGCTGCCGGCGACACCCCGACCACCGACCTGATCCGTTCGATCGCCAAACGCCTGGAACGCTCCCCCACCTCGATCAGGTCACGCCTGGTGAGGGTGGGCTGCGACCCGGACGTGCCGGGCCGGGCGCTGTCGGAGGAGGGCGCGGCGGTGCTCGGGGTTCAGGGTCGGGATCAGGGGAGGGTCAGGGGCAAACCCGATTCGGGGGGTGAGGCGGTCGAGTGATGCTCGTGGTGGACGCGCAGGGCGAGGAAAGGACCTCTCGTGGAGATCACCGGGCTCATCTCGGCGCTGGTCATCGGCGTGATCATCGGTGGCCTGGGTCGGCTGGTCGTGCCGGGCAGGCAGAAGATCTCGATGGTGATGACGCTTCTGGTCGGTATCGCGGCGGCCCTGGTGGGCACGTTCGCGGCATCGCTCATCGGCGTATCGGACACCTCGGGCATCGACTGGATCGAACTGGCCCTGCAAGTGGGCCTGGCCGGCCTGGGCGTCACCACCCTGGCCCGCAGGAGAACCCACCAACCACACTGACCGACCGGCCCTCACCCCGGCCGTTGGGTTGAGGTGGACCCGCACGGCTCCACCTCGGCTCCGCTCGATCCGGCGGGGCGGGCCGGGCTCAACTGAGCCGGCCCGCCGCCACCTCCAGCCGGCCCGACTCGGCTCCGCTGCGCTCGACTCGGCGAAGCCGGTCGGGATCCGCTGGCTCGACCACGGGTTGAGGTAGACCCGGATGGATCCCCTTCGGCATGGCTCCGCTCCATCACGCTGGGTGGGCCAGGCTGGACTGGGCCTGGGCTGAGCCCAGCCAGCGTGGTCCGCAGGGCGCGGCCGAGCCAGGTTGGGCTCGGTTCGGCTGGGCCGGGTTCGGCGCTGCTCCATCTGTTGGGGCGGCGCCGACTCGACTCGGCTTTGGCTCGGCCTCGGCCAGCTCCGGTCCGGCTGGATCGGGTTCGGCTGGCCAGGTCGGGCGAGTTGGGGCTGAGATCGCTCGGATTGGGCAGGGGCTGGCTGGGCTCAGTTTCCCGCTTCGCCTGGGCTGCGCTCGGCCGAGCGAGAGCGCTGGTTCGGCTAAGCCGGACTGGGCCCGACCCGACTGGGTTCGGCCCGAGTCGGCCCGACTCGGCCCGACTCGGCTCGGCTCGACTCGGCTCGACTCGGCTCGGCTCGGCCCAGCCCGACTGGGGTTCGGCTGGGGTTCGGCTCGGCTTGGCTTAGCAGGAGTTCGGCTCGGCCTGGCCCGACTCGGCCCGCCCCGACCCTGTTGGGCTGAGGTTCGGCCTAGCTCGGCTCGACCCGGCTCGGCCTGACTCGGTCCGGCCTGACTCGGCCCGGCTCGGCTCGGCTGGGGTTCGGCCCGGCCGGGCCCGGCTCGGGTGGACTGCACCAAACCCGGCCTGGCCCGGCTGGGGTCCGGCCTGACTCGGCTGGGCTGGGCCCGACCCGGCCCTGTTGGGCCGAGGTTTGGCCCGGCTGGACTAGGCCTGACTTGGCCCTGTTGGGCTGCTCGGCCCTGTTGGGCTGAGGTTCGGCTCGGCTGGGCTGGCTTGGGCTGGGTCTGACTGGTGTGAGCTGGGATCTTCGCGACGTGGCTGGCGGGAACCGGCTCGGCTGTGTCTTCGCTCTCCTCGGGCCTACTTCAGCTCCCCTGCCGCTCCGATTGGCGCGGCAGGCTGGGTTCGGCTCGCGGAGGTGGGCGGGGTGGGAGGAGTCCGGTTGAGGGGTTGGTGAGGGCGGATGGGGTGGGGTCGGTTGAGGGGTGGTGGTTGGTGGGGCGCATAGTGCTGGGGTGTTGGTGTTGCACGCGTTGGGCGTGAGTGGTGGGCGGGTTGGGGTTTGGGCTGAGGATTCTCGGTTGCCGGGGCGCGTTGGTGGGCGGTTGCCGCGGCGGGCGGTGAGGCACCCGTTTGCGGTTGGTGGGGAAGGGCTTCAGGAGTTGGTTGGTGGGGTGGTCGGGGAGGTTTCCGTTCGGTTGCCTTCTTCGGCTGGTGGGCCTGTCGCGTCGCCCGAGTTGGTTCGGGAGGGCGGTCGGCGTGGGGTGGTTCGGTGGCGGGAGTGGGTGGTGCCCGTCGTTTGGGTGGACGAGGTGGTGCTTGAGGGGTTGCCCGATTGTCGGGTTGGTGCGTCGGGGAAGTTCCTCGGTGATGTGTTGGGGTTCGCGGCCGAGCTGGTGCGGCGGGGGCGGGTCCTGCCGTCGGTTGACGGTGGTGGTTTCGGGCGGTGGCGCAGTGCGTCGTCCGGGGTGGACGCGTTGCGTTACGCGGCGTTGCGGGCCAGTGCGCCGCCGTCGTTCCGGGGGTCCGATGTGGGCGGTGACCTGGTCGAAGAAGTACTGGACCGGGCGGTGGACCGCGGGGTGAGGGCCGCGTTGCGGGGGCAGCGCCCCGGCAGCGAGGGCGTGGTCGGGCGGTGGTTGGGGTCGTTGGTCGGTGAGCCGCGGGTCATCGGGGACGCGGGGGCCTTGCGGTCCAAGGTGGCGGCGTGGCGGGCGAGCGGGTTGGGGCAGAGTCCTGTTCGGACGTGCTTCCGGCTCAGCACGCCCGACCAGGGCGGCATGGCGAAGGACGGGTGGCGGGTCGAGTTCCTGTTGCAGGCCGTGGACGAGCCCAGCGTGGTGGTGACGGCCGAGCAGTTGTGGCACAAGCAGGACGCGGTGCTGCGGCGGTGGGTCAGCCGGCCCGAGGACGTGCTGCTCGGCGACCTCGGGCGGGCGGGGCGGCTCTACCCGGCCCTGGACCGGGCGTTGTCCGCACGGCGGCCCGTGGAGTTGGAGCTGGACGTCGAGGGCGCGTACGACTTCCTCCAGCACGCGGCGGTGCTGGCGGAGGCGGGCTTCGGCGTGATGCTGCCCTCGTGGTGGCGGCAACCCCACCGGCTCGGGCTCCGGCTCACGGCCACCAGCCGCGGCACGGCCGGGCAGGTCGCCAAGGAGAGCGAGCTCGGGCTGAAAGTCCTGGTCGACTACCGGTGGGAACTGGCCGTCGGCGACGAGCGGCTGACCGAAGCCGAGTTGCAGTCCCTCGCCCAGGCCAAGGTGCCGTTGGTCCGGGTCCGCGGCCAGTGGGTGCACGTCGACCCGAAACGCCTCGCCGCCGGTCTCGCCTTCCTCAAGCGCGGCGGCGGGCAGATGACGGCCGCGCAGGTCCTCCTGCACTCCGGCCTGCACCCCGAGGACGCTGACCTGCCCCTCCCGCTCACCGGCGTCAGCGCCACCGGCTGGCTCGGCGACCTGCTGTCCGGCGAGGTCGAGCACCACCTAGAACCGGTCGGGCACCCGCCCGGCCTGGTCGCCGAACTGCGCCCCTACCAGCAACGCGGCCTGGCCTGGCTCGCGTTCCTCGACCGGCTGGGCCTGGGCGCGTGCCTGGCCGACGACATGGGCCTGGGCAAGACGGTCCAACTGCTCGCGCTGGAGGCGCACAACCGCGCGCACGGCAAGCGGCTGCCGACGTTGCTGGTCTGCCCCATGTCGGTGGTCGGCAACTGGCAGCGGGAGGCCGCCCGCTTCACGCCCGACCTCGACGTCCGCGTCTACCACGGCTCCGGCCGCGCCCTCGACACCGACTGCGACCTGGTCATCACCACCTACGCGGTCGTCGCCCGGGACGCCGGCAAGCTCGCCGAGGTCAGGTGGGACCGGGTCGTGCTGGACGAGGCGCAGAACGTCAAGAACAGCTCCACCCGGCAGTCCCAGGTGGTCCGCGCGCTGCCCGCACGGCACCGGGTCGCGCTGACCGGCACGCCGGTGGAGAACCGGTTGGCCGAGCTGTGGTCGATCATGGACTTCGTCAACCCCGGCGTCCTCGGCACGGTCAACACGTTCCGCGCCCGCTTCGCCGTCCCCATCGAACGCCACCACGACGAGGACGCCGCCGTCCGCCTGCGCCGCATCACCGGCCCGTTCGTGCTGCGCCGCCTCAAGACCGACCCGCGGATCATCACCGACCTGCCGGACAAGATCGAGGTCAAGCAGCTGTGCACGCTGACCCCCGAACAGGCCACGCTCTACCAGGCCGTGGTGGACGACATGCTGGCCAAGATCGCCGAAGCGGAGGGCGTCAAGCGCAAGGGCCTGGTCCTGGCCACGATGTCCCGGCTCAAGCAGGTGTGCAACCACCCGGCGCAGCTCCTCGGTGACGGTTCGCGCGTCGCCGGTCGTTCGGGCAAGCTCGCCCGGCTGGAGGAGGTGCTGGACGAGGCGCTGGCCGACGGTGACAAGGCGCTGTGCTTCACCCAGTTCACCGCCTTCGGCTCCCTGGTCGTGCCGCACCTGGCCGCCCGCTTCGACACCGAGGTCCTCTACCTGCACGGCGGCACGTCGAAGCGGCAGCGCGACGAGATGGTGCGGCGGTTCCAGGACCCGGACGGCCCGTCGATCTTCGTGCTGTCGCTGAAGGCGGGTGGCACGGGTTTGAACCTCACCGCCGCCAACCACGTCATCCACCTCGACCGCTGGTGGAACCCGGCGGTCGAGGACCAGGCCACGGACCGGGCGTTCCGCATCGGCCAGCGCCACCACGTGCAGGTGCGCAAGTTCGTCTGCGTCGGCACGCTGGAGGAGCGCATCGACCGGATGATCGAGGAGAAGCGCGGCTTGGCGCAGCTCGTGGTCGGCGCGGGCGAGGACTGGCTGACCGAGCTGTCCACCGGCGAGCTGCGCGAGCTGTTCGCCCTGTCCGGGGAGGCCGTCGGTGACTGACTGGCACGGCTACCGCCCGCCGTCGCGCCCGATCCGGGTCGAGGGCGGCCTCACGTTGCGCAGCAAGCGGGGCGACATCGCGCAGACCTGGTGGTCGCGCCGGTTCCTGGAGGTGCTGGAGTCGTTCGGCATGGCGGGCCGGCTCGCCCGCGGCCGCGCCTACGCCCGCACGGGCCAGGTGATGAGCCTGTCCCTGTCGACGAGCCTGGTGGTGGCCCTGGTGACCGGGACGCGGCCGGAGCCGTACCGGGCGCGGATCGGGGTGCGGAAGTTCAGCGACGACGACTGGCGGCGCATCGAGCACGCGTTGGCCGACCGGGCGATCTTCGCGGCCAAGCTGCTGGCCGGCGAGATGCCGCCGGAGATCGAGGACGTGTTCGCCGACCTGGGCCTGACCCTGTTCCCCGGCACGATGCGCGAGCTGCACATGGACTGCACGTGCCCGGACTGGGAGGTGCCGTGCAAGCACCTCGCCGCCACCTGCTACCTGCTCGCCGAGTCGTTCGACACCGACCCGTTCGAGATCCTGGCCTGGCGCGGGCGGTCCCGCGAGGACCTGCTGGACCGGTTGCGCGAGCTGCGCGCGCCCGTCCCGCCCGAGGAACCCGAGCCGCATCCGGAACCGAGTGAGGACTCGTTCGAGAGCTTCTGGGTACGGCCGAAGGTGGCCGAAGTCGTGCCGGACCTCCCCGAGACCGCGGCCGGCCGCCCGGACGCGCTGCTCGACCAGCTCGAACCGCTCGTCGTGGACGGCCGGTCGGTGACCGAGGCGCTGCGCCCGCTCTACCGGCGGCTGGCCGAGTAGCGCACCGCCCCGCGCCCGACCGCCACGTCGAGCGACCGAACCGCGCTCACCCACCCGCGACAGAAGGCAGGATCCGCACCTCCGCATCCGGGCCCAGCGAGGTGTCCGGGCCGGACAGGCGGCGGCACTCCTCGCCGTCCACGTAGAAGTTCACGTAACGGCGCAGGCCGGCCCGTTCGTCGCGCAACCGGCGGTCCAGCAGCGGGTAGCGCTCGGCCAGGTGGTCGAGCAGCGCGCCCAGCGTGGCGGGCTCCGGCAGGTCGACCTCCAGCTTCGCCTGGTTGCCCGCCGTCTGCCGCAGCGGCCCGGGGATCAGCACGAGCACCCGCACGTCACACCTCCGCCGCGCGCACGCACACCACGTCGGGCAGGTGCTCGGCGATCCGCTGCCAGCTCTCGCCCTCGTCCGCGCTGGCGTACACCTCACCCGAGCGCGACCCGAAGTAGACGCCGGCCGGTCGCGCCGCGTCCACGCACATCGCGTCACGCATCACGGCCGTCCAGAAGCCGTCCGGCAGGCCCTCGCGCAGCGCCTCCCACGACGCCCCGGCGTCCGCCGACCGGTACACCGCGCACCGGCCCCCAGGCGGGAAGCGCTCGCCGTCCGCGGTCAGCGGGAAGTTGTAGATCACGTCCGGGTCGTGCGGGTGGCTGACCATGGCGAAGCCGAAGTCGGCGGGCAGGCCGTCCGCGATCGACGTCCACGTGCCGCCCGCGTCGTCCGACCGGTACACGCCGTGGTGGTTCTGCAGGAACAGCCGCTCCGGCCGGGACGGGTGCCTGCTCACCTTGTGCACGCACTGGCCGAACTCCGGGTACGGGTCGGGCAGGAAGTACGCCTTGATCCCGGTGTTGCTCGCCTCCCACGACGACCCGCCGTCGAACGTCCGGTACACGCCGCCGGTGGACATGGCCACGGTCAGCTTCAGCGGGTCGACCGGGTCGGGCAGCACGGTGTGGACGGCCTGCCCGCCGAACCCCGCGCCCCACTGCTCGCGGTGCGGGTGCTTCCACAAGCCCTCCACCAGCGAGTACGTCCGGCCGCCGTCCTCCGAGCGGAACAGCGCGGACGGCTGCGTGCCCGCGTACACGACCTCCGGGTCGGGTGTCAGCGCGAGCTGCCACACCCGTTCCAGCGAGGTGTCGGCCGGGAACGCGATCGGCGCGTGGTCCGGCTCGTCCCACGTCACGCCGAGGTCGTCGCTGGTCACGACGGTCGGCCCGAAGTGGGAGCTGCTGGTGCCGACCAGCAGCCGCGGCCGGTCGCGGCGGTGGTCGATCGCGACCGCGTAGACCTCGGTCATCGGGTGGTGCGGTCCGCTGAGGCTCCACGACGCGCGGTCGGCGCTGGTCGCGAGCCACAGGCCCTTGCGGGTGCCGATGGCGAGCAAATGCATGGCGTACTCCTCGGTCTGTGACGCGCAGCACACTACGCGCGGGCACCGACACTCGCGTCCCCAGCGCGCGAGCCGGACAAGTTACCGACTGGTAGCGTGCGGCGGCGACGAAGGGAGAACCCCGGTGCTGTTCGATCCCCACACCCACGACTTCGGCCACCTGGACGCGGAGAGCCGCCGCCTGCTGCGCGCGACCGTCGACTGGTTCGAGGAGCGCGGCAAGCGCCGCCTGATCGCCGACGACCAGGCGAAGGTCTGGTACACCGAGTTCCTGGACTTCGTCGCGCGCGAGAAGCTGTTCGCGACCTTCTGCACGCCCGCCGCCGAGGCCGACGGGAACCCGGACAAGCGCTGGGACGCCGCCCGCAACGCCGCGCTGAGCGAGGTGCTTGGCTTCTACGGCCTGCAGTACTGGTACGCCTGGCAGGTCACCGTGCTCGGCCTCGGCCCGATCTGGATGAGCGACAACGCGGTGGCCCGCAAGAAGGCCGCCGAGCTGCTCGACCGGGGCGCGGTCTTCGCGTTCGGGCTGTCGGAGAAGGAGCACGGCGCGGACGTCTACTCCACCGACATGGTGCTGACGCCCACCGCCACCGGCTTCACCGCGTCCGGCGGCAAGTACTACATCGGCAACGGCAACGTGGCGGGGATGGTGTCGGTCTTCGGCCGCCGCGCGGACGTCGAGGGCCCGGACGGGTACGTGTTCTTCGCCGTCGACTCGCAGCACGAGAAGTTCGAGCTGGTCAAGAACGTGGTCGACTCGCAGATGTTCGTCAGCGAGTTCCGCCTGCACGACTACCCCGTCACCCCGGACGACGTCCTGCACACCGGCCCCGAGGCGTTCAGCGCCGCCCTCAACACGGTCAACGTGGGCAAGTTCAACCTGTGCACGGCCTCGATCGGCATCAACGAGCACGCGTTCTACGAGGCCATCACCCACGCGCACAACCGGATCCTCTACGGCAAGCGGGTGACCGACTTCCCGCACGTCCGGCAGAACTTCGTCGACGCCTACGCCCGGCTGGTCGCCATGAAGCTGTTCGCCGACCGCTCGGTGGACTACTTCCGCAGCGCCTCCCCCGAGGACCGCCGCTACCTGCTGTTCAACCCGATCACCAAGATGAAGGTCACCAGCGAGGGCGAGCGGGTGATCGACCTGCTCTGGGACGTGATCGCGGCCAAGGGCTTCGAGAAGGACACCTACTTCTCCATGGCCGCCCGCGACATCCGCGCGCTGCCCAAGCTGGAGGGCACGGTCCACGTCAACCTGGCGCTGGTGCTCAAGTTCATGCCCAACTACCTGTTCCGGCCCGCCGAGTACGCCGAAGTCCCGACCAGGCACGACCCGGCCGACGACGAGTTCTTCTGGCACCAGGGCCCGGCCCGCGGGTTGGGCGCGATCCGGTTCCCCGACTGGGAGACCGCCTACCGCGACCACGCGCACGTGCCGAACGTCGCCCGCTTCCACGAGCAGGCCCGAGCGCTGCGCACCTTGCTGACCACGGCCGCGCCCGACGACGAGCAGCAAAAGGACCTGGACTTCCTGCTCAACCTCGGTCACCTGTTCACGCTGGTCGTCTACGGCCGGCTCGTGCTGGAGCAGGCCCGGATCACCGACCTGGACGGCGACGTGCTGGACCAGGTGTTCGACGTCCTGGTGCGCGACTTCTCCGCCTACGCGGTCGCGCTGCACGGCAAGGCGTCGTCCACCGAGGCCCAGCAGGCGTGGGCGGTCGAGCAGGTGCGCAAGCCCGTGGTCGACCGGGATCGCTTCGAGCGGGTCTGGGGCCGGGTGGCGGCGCTGTCGGGGGCCTACGAAATGCGCCCGTGAGCCCTGCTCGCGCCGCCTTCCACGCAGATGCCGTCTTGACTGGTGGGTCCGGGTGCGTGTTTCGTGCGCGCATGACCGCGTCCAAGGCACTGCGGGCCCTGCGGGAGGCGATCGTCCTCGAGCACCTCGAGTCGGAGAACGAGCACGAGTTCGACACCGCCGTCGGCACGTTCGACCACCCGCGGTGCGAGATCGTGGCGACCGGGCAGGTGTTCGACGGGCGGGCCGAGGTCGCCGGGTACTACGCGCGCGTCCGCGACGCGTTCCCGGACCAGCGCAGCACGCTCGTGGAGCTGCACCACGCCGACGACGCGGTGATCGTGGAGCTGGAGCTGCGGGGCACCCACCTGGGCAGCCTGCGCGGCGAGCAGCCCACCGGGCTGGCCTACCGCGTGCGCACGACGGCGTTCTTCGTCTTCGACGACGCCCGGCTGGTCGGCAAGCGGGTCTACGGCGGCCAGGTCGGCCAGCCGGCCGCGCTGAGGGCCTGACGGGGGCCGGGCAGGGCCCGGGAGAGACGATTCGGGCCGCCACACCCCGCTGCTGCGAGGCGTGGCGGCCCGAAAAGATCCAGGTCCTGGTGGTGACCCGGATTAGGTCAGAGCGGTCGAACCGTCTGCGCCTGCGGGCCCTTCTGGCCCTGGCCGATCTCGAACTCCACCCGCTGGTTCTCTTCCAGGGTGCGGTAGCCGTTGCTCTGGATCTCCGAGTAGTGCACGAACACGTCGGCGCCACCGTTGTCCGGGGAGATGAAGCCGAAGCCCTTCTCCGCGTTGAACCACTTGACGGTGCCCTGAACTGCCATCTTGCTACTTCTCCTCTAACAGGTGCCGGATCGCGCTTGCGACCACCGGGTCAGCTAGGGCCCCGGCCCTTCCTGGCGAGGAAAGTTCGGCGCCCGCAACTCCGTTCCGCGAGCGTGGTGGAACACGAACACAGAAAGGTACGACCGAAGACAGTCAACCACGACTCCCCGCCGGCAGTCGAGCGGAAGAATGCGGCGAGTCGCACTGCTACGGTGGGCGAGGCCGCGATCACAGGGGGTCCCCGATGCCGGAACCGATGTTGGTCTCCATCGCCGCTTCGCTCGCCTCGCGGGCCGTCGCCGGCCTGTACGAGCTGGTCCGGGCGAAGTTCGCCGACGATCCCGCGGCCACCGCGGCGCTCACCGCCGCCCAGGGCACCGAGGAGGGCTCACCTCAGGTCGCCGCGCTGAGCGAGGCGCTGCACCGGGCCGTCGAGTCCGATCCCGCCTTCGGGTCCGAGCTGCGGGCCCACCACGCCGTGACGCAGAGGGGCCGGGTGACCAACCACCTGTCCGGCACCGTGCACGGCAACGTCGTGCAGGCGGGCGACATCCAGGGCGGCATCACCTTCAAGTAGTCCCGACGGGTGAAGATGGTGGTGTGTACGAGCTCCACCTGGCCCAAGCCCGGCTGCTGTTCTTCTTCCTCGGCCTGGTGCTGACCTTCGTCTTCATCCGGATCAGCGTGCGCCTGATCAGGGCCAAGGTCCGCTGGTGGCCGGGCAACATCACCCCTGGTGGGACGCACATCCACCACGTCGTGTTCGGCGCGGTGTTCATGCTGCTCGGCGGCGTGATCGGGCTGGCCGCGCCCGACGAGGAGCACGGGGTGCGGGTTGCCGCAGCCGCGTTGCTCGGCGTCGGCGCGGCCCTGGTGCTCGACGAGTTCGCGTTGCTGCTGCACCTGCGGGACGTGTACTGGACCAAGGACGGCCGACTGTCGGTCGACGCGGTGTTCCTGGCCATCGGGATGACCGGCCTGCTGCTGCTCGGGGCCCGGCCGCTGGGCTACGAGGAGTTCTACGGCGAGGGCCTGGCCCTGCGGGTGCTGATCATCCTGGTCAACCTCGGGTTCGCCATCGTGGCGCTGCTCAAGGGCAAGGTGTGGACCGGGCTGCTCGGGCTGCTGGTGCCCGTGCTGCCCGAGATCGGCGCGGTGCGGCTGGCCCGTCCGGGCTCGCCGTGGGCCCGCTGGCGGTACGCCGAGGGCTCGCGCAAGATGCGCCGGGCGTACCGCCGGGAGGCCCGCATCCGCCAGCCGCTCATCCGGGTGAAGATCCGGGTGCAGGAGTTCATCTCCGGGCGGCACGACGAAGAGGGTTAGTTTTCCGGCTCGGCGAAGTCGTGGGTCAGCCAGCGCACCGGGCGGCCGGTGAACAGGACGAACGTGCCGGACGGGTCGGTGGTCTCCGACTCGGCGAACGCTCGCGCGTCGGCCTCCGGCAGGTACCGGCCGGTCACGGCCCGCACCTCGGCGGTGGACGGCGCGCGGTCCGCCCGTTCGACCACGCACTCGGCGGTGACGTACTTGTACGGGTAGGTCGGCTGCTGCACGTTCAGGCTGAACGCGCCCGCGCGTTCCAGCAGCCGGGTCTTGCGGGCCGTGCGGCCCCGCGTGCCGGTGAAGAACGTGATCCGGCCGTCGCGGTAGGCGTAGAACACCGGCACGGTCAGCGGCGGGCGGTCGTCGGCGGCGGCCACGCTGAGCACGGCCACGTGCGGGCCGGCGAGGAACTCGTCACGGTCGGCTTCGGTCATGACGCGGCTCATCGGGGCTCACACCTCGTATTCGTCACGCAGCCGCAGCCACGCCATGGTCGGGGTCTGCGGCCAGCCCTCCGGGGAGTCCTCCCACTGCTCCTGGCGCCCGTACGGGGTCAGGTCGAGCAGGTTGAAGTCCATCCGCAGCCGATCGACGCCGCGGCCGGTGGTGAAGTAGGTGCGGAACACCTCGTCGCCGTCGCGCAGGAACACGCTCAGGCCGAAGCCGCCGCCCAGGCCCAGCTCGTCGTAGAACGCCTGGCCGGACGAGTACCACGGCACGGTCCAGCCCATCCGCTCGCGCACGGGGGCGATCTCGGGCTGCGGCGCGCGTGACATCAGGACCAGCGTGGTGTCGCGGGCGTTGAGGTGGACCTGGTCGGCGAGGTTATCGGTGAACGAGCAGCAGCCGGAGCACAGGTGGTCGTCACCGGGCGCGAGCATGTGGTGGTAGGCGACGAGCTGCCGGCGGCCGGCGAACAGGTCCGTGAGGCCGACCACCGAGCCGTCGGGCGCGGTGAACTCGTGGTCGGTGCTCAGCCGCACCATGGGCAGCCTGCGGCGTTCGGCGGCCAGCGCGTCCAGCGCGTGGGTGAGCTCCTTCTCCTTGACGAGCAGGGCATCGCGAGCGGTCTGCCACTCCTGCGGCGTGACGACGGGCGGTCGAGCCATGGCGCACCTCCGAGTTCCTTGAGGGAACTCACCGTAGCGCAGAAGGTTCCCTGAGGGAACCCACAAGCGGTAGACTCGGTGACGTGCAGCGAACCCGGTTCGGCGACATGGCCTGCTCGATCGCGCGCACCATGGACGTCGTCGGCGAGCCGTGGTCGCCGCTGGTCCTGCGCAACGTCTACGTGGGCATCTCCCGCTTCGACCAGCTCCAGGAGAGCCTCGGCATCTCCCGCAAGGTGCTCGCCGAACGGCTGAAGTGGCTGGTGGAGCAGGGCGTGCTGGAGCGGCGCGAGTACTCGGCCAAGCCTCCGCGCCACGACTACGCGCTCACGCCGAAGGGCCTCGAACTGGTCGAGGTGCTGATGGTGATGGTGCGGTGGGGCGACCGCTGGACGGCGGGCGAGGCCGGCCCTCCGGTGCTCTACCGCCACCACGCGTGCGGCCGGGTCGCGCACGTGGAGCTGCACTGCTCGGAGTGCGGCGAGCCGATGGGCCCTGGCGACGTCGACGTGCTGCCCGGCCCCGGCAGCGCCGCCTAGTTGACCAGGATGCCCAGCTCGGCGCAGTCGTCGGCGATGTCGCCCGCGCACAGCTCCGCCGGCTTGACCACGCTCTCGGCCACCAGCGCGCGCACGTTCTCCCGGGTGATCAGGTCCGCGCCCAGCAGCACCGACTTCACGTCCCGCTTCGCCACCAGGTCGCGGGTGTTGCCGGTGGCCAGGTCGTCGGCGCCGCTGAGGTCGCCGCGGGCCACCGCGATGGCCAGCCGCGCCGCCGCCTCGGCCTCGTCCCGGATCGGCTTGTAGACCGTCATGCACTGCTCGCCGCGCAGGATCGAGCGCAGGCCCTCCACCGTGGCGTCCTGACCGGTCACCGGCACGCGCCCGGCCAGGCCCTTGGCCTTGAGCACCTCGATGGCCGCGCTGGCCAGCCCGTCGTTGGCCGCGACCACGCCGTCCACCGAACCGCCGTTGGCCGACAGCATCTGCTCGAACGCGGCCTTGCCGATCAGCGGATCCCACTTGTCGATGGCCTTGCTGTCCACCAGCCGCAACGCGCCCGTGTCGTACTTGGGGCCGAGCTTGCGGCGCTGGCCGTCGAAGAACAGGGTCGCGTTGTTGTCCGTCGGCGCGCCCTGCAACTCCATGATCCGCGCGCCCGGCTTGTCGCCCAGGCACTTCAGCAGGCCCTCGGCCTGCAACTCGCCGACGTTGAGGTTGTCGAACGAGACGTAGTAGTCGGCCTGGCCGCCGAGGCTGATCCGGTCGTAGTTGATGACCGGGATGTTCGCGGCCCTGGCCTTGCGCTCGACCGCCGCGCCGCCCTCGGGGCTCAGCGGCGTCGTCATCAGCACCTTCACCCCGCGCGAGATCATCTCGTCGGCGATGCTGGCGAACTTCGCCTCGTCACCGTCCGCGTTCTCGATCAGGCCCTCGATGCCCGCGAAGTTGAGCGCTTGCAGCAGCAGCGGCCGGTCCTGCTCCTCCCACCGGTCCGACGACGAGCGGTCCGGCAGGATCACGCCGACGACCGGCCTGGCCGCACGGCTGCCGGTGGCCGGCGCGAGCGGGTCGACCGACGAGCCGCACGCGCCGACGAACAGGACGAGGAGACCGCAGGACACGGCTCTGACCAGCCTTAGCATTCGCCAACCCCTTGCGCGGGCACATCGTCGACGTCGGAAATACGGAATGTCGCGGAATTCCATCCCTCCGGGCGGCGGTTCGTCAAGACGTAGCAACCGCACAGCTCCGAATGGTCCGCGCCATTCGGTCAGTTGACCTTCCGAGAACATCGAACCCGCTGGTCGGACCGTTACAGTGGGTATATATCACGCTCCGCACCCGATTGGTCACGGAACTGGCAGGTGCGAAAGGGGACTCCCGTTCCGACGATTTCTGTGCGATGGTGTCGCGTGCCGAACCCTGGCCGGGTGTGTGAGGAGAAGCAGCGTGAGAATGATCCCCGCAGCGCTGGTGGCCGCGGCCGCCGCGGCGTTGCTCGCCTTGGGCGCCGGGTCCGCCGCCGCCGAACAGGTCACGCCGGACCACACCGTCGCCGTCGCCAGCACCAACCTGGACGACAACCGCGACATGTAGGCAGCTACGACGATCCCCGCCCACCGGCTCACCGGGGGCGGGGATCGTCGTAGTCGGGGTGCTCAGCCCAGCGCGGTGCCCAGGGCCTGCCAGTCCAGCACCGGCGCGGCCAGGTCGCGGATCGCGGCCAGCAGCCCCAGCCGGGCCCGGCGCACGTCGGCGTCCTCGGCCATCACCAGCACCTCATCGAAGAACGTGTTCACCGGCCCGGTCAGCCCGGTCGCGGCGGCGGCGAACGCGGCCAGGCCCGTGACGCCGGACGGCACCTCGGCCAGCGCCTTGTGCAACGCCACCTCGGCCGGCTCCACCAGCGCCTGCGGGTCGTACTCGCCGACGGTGTCGGCCGGCACGATCCGCCGCACCCGCTGCAACGCGGCCACCAGCGCGGCGAAGTCCTCCCGACCCGTCAGGTCGGTCAGCTCCGCCAACGTCGTGTCGGCCACCGCGGGCGCGTCGGCCAGCGGCAGCACGGCGTTGACGAACCGGTGGTCGTGCCCGGCGTCGAGCAACTGCTGCTCGTACCGCCGCACGGCGAACTCGCGCGCGGTGTCCAGCGCTTCCGCCGACACCTGCAGCTCTTGGGCGGCCAGCGCCAGCGCCTTGGTCAGCGTGATGTCCTTCAGCTCCGGGAACGCCCGCAGCACGCTCACCGCGCCCAGAGCCGCCCGCCGCAGCCCGAACGGGTCGGAGCTGCCGGTCGGGTTGGCCCCGATGCCGAACAGCCCGGCCAGCAGGTCGAACCGGTCGGCCAGCGACAGCAGCGCACCGGGCGTGGACGACGGCAGCGCGTCGCCGGCCGAACGCGGCAGCTCCATCTCGTACAGCGCCCGGGCCACGGCCGGGGTCTCCCCCGCCCGCTCGGCGTACTCGCGGGCCATCACACCCGCCAGGCTGGACAGCTCGATCACCATCTGCGAGCCCAGGTCGAACTTGGCCAGCTCGCCCGCCCGCGCCAGGGTCTCGTCGGCCGCGCCGACCTGTTCGGCGAGCCGACGCGCGAGCGCCGCGATCCGGCCCGCCCGGTCGGCCATCGAGCCCAGCTTGTCGGCGAACGTCAGCTTGTCCAGCCCGGCCTTCATGTCCTCCAGCGGCGTGCGCAGGTCGGCGCGCCAGAAGAACGCCGCGTCCTCGTACCGGGCGCGCAGCACGGCCTCGTTGCCCGCGCGGACCAGGTCGGCGTCCACCTCGCCGTTGGCCACGGCCACGAAGTGCGGCAGCAGCGAGCCGTCCTGCGCGCGCACCGGCAGGTAGCGCTGGTGCTTGCGCATCACGGTGGTGAGGATCTGCGACGGCAGCTCCAGGTAGCGCTCCTCGAACGAGCCGAGGATCGGCGTCGGCCGCTCGACCAGGTTCGTGACCTCGTCCAGCACGCCCTCGAAGTCCACGACCCCGCCCACGGACGCGGCCAGCTCCTCCGCACGCGCCACGATGGCGTCACGGCGGGTCCGCGCCGAGGCGTCGATGCCGTGCCCGGCCAGGAAGTCCAGGTAGCCGTCCGCCGAGAGCACGTCGACCACGGGCGTGGCCGCGGTGCGGTGCACGCGGGTCTTCGGCTCGGCGGCCAGGGAGGACACCGCGACCGGCACCGGCGTCGTGCCCAGCAGCGCCAGCAACCAGCGGATCGGGCGGGTGAACGACAGCTTCGGGTCGTTCCACTTCATGTTCTTCTCGGCCCGCAGCTCGGACACGACCTCGCCGAGCAGCCCGCTGAGCACCTCGACCGCGCCGCGACCGGGGTCGGTGCGGACCAGGGCGACGTGCTCCACGCCGTTCTCGGTGACGCGGCCGAGCGCGCCCACGTCCACGCCCTGGCCGCGGGCGAAGCCCTGCACGGCCTTGGTCGGGTTGCCGTCGGCGTCGAACGCGGCCGACACCCGGGGACCGCGCACGGTCTTCTCCGCGTCCGGCTCGCGCGGCGCGACGTCGGGCACCAGCACCACGATCCGGCGCGGGGTGCCGTGCACCTCGACCGCGCCGTGCGCCAGCCTGGTCGCGCCCAGCTTGTCCGCCAGTGCCTTGCCGACCGCCTCCACCGTGCGGGTCACCTCGGCGGGCGGCAGCTCCTCCGTGCCGATCTCGAACAGCAGCGTGCTGGGCTCGCCCACCTCGGCGAACGCGTCCGGCAGCGCGGCGGGGGCGGGCACCTCGGCCACGCCGAGCGGGTGGCCCAGCTCCTCGCGGCGGGCCGCCCACAGCTGCGCGACCTCGCGGGCCAGGCCGCGCATCCGGCCGAACGCGCGGGCCCGCTCGGTGGTGCTGATCGCGCCACGCGCGTCGAGCACGTTGAACGCGTGCGAGCACTTGAGCACGTAGTTGTGCGCCGGCACGGGCAGGCGCGCGTCGAGCATCCGACGCGCCTCGGCCGCGTACTCCTCGAACAGCCGCTTGTTCGCCTCCACGTCGGCGTCGTCGAGGTAGTAGCGGCTCATCTCGTACTCGGCCTGGCCGAACGCCTCGCCGTAGGAGATGCCGGGCGCGTAGGCGATGTCCTTGAAGTGGCCGACGCCCTGCAGGGCCATCATGATGCGCTCGATGCCGTACGTGATCTCGACCGACACGGGGTCGAGGGACATGCCGCCCGCTTGCTGGAAGTAGGTGAACTGGGTGATCTCCAACCCGTCCAGCCACACCTCCCAGCCCAGACCCCACGCGCCGAGCGCGGGCGAGGCCCAGTTGTCCTCCACGAACCGCACGTCGTGCGCCCGGACGTCGATGCCCAGCGCTTCGAGGCTGCCCAGGTACAGCTCCTGGGGGTTACCCGGGTCCGGCTTGAGGATCACCTGGAACTGGGTGTGGGTCTGCAACCGGTTCGGGTTCTCGCCGTACCGCGCGTCGTCGGGCCGCACGCTGGGCTCGACGTAGGAGACGCGCCACGGCTCCGGACCCAGCACCCGCAGCACGGTGGCCGGGTTCAACGTGCCGGCGCCGACCTCGGTGTTGTACGGCTGCACGACGACGCAGCCCCGTTCGGTCCAGTACCTGGTGAGCGCGAGCAGCGCATCCTGCATGGTCAGCACGGCAGCAGTCTACGAACGGAACACCGCGGACCTCACAATCGGGTAACCGTCCTGGTCAGACGGCCCTGCGCCCGGTATCACCACGTCCGGCGGAGCCGCTGTGCGACGCTGGTGGCAACCCGGGCGGCCCGTCATGCGTCCAGTGGGACGTACCCGGGTACATGGGAGGAGTGGGAGTGGACAACCGGCCGCCGAGGCCAGGCGAACCCGATGGGTTCCGCAGGCGACCCGTTCCCCCTCGGAGTCCTTCCGCAGGTCAGCCGCCGCGTGCCCCGCAGCCGCCGCGCCGCGCCGAGCCCGGGGGCCGGGTCGAGCCGCCTCGGCGCGGTCTCCCGCCGACGGGCGAGCGCCGCGTGCCCGAACGGCCCGCCGGCGACCGCCGCGTGCCCGAGCGCCCGACCGGCGAGCGCCGCGCCCCCGGTGAGCGGCCGCCGCGCCCGGTGGCCGACCCGTCGTCCGGCGAGCGGCCCCGCCCGAACGCCCCGCGCGCCGGTGAACGCGCCAGGGCGGGCGGTGAGCCGGGCCGCGCCCGGGCCGCCGACGACCGCCGTGCCGCCCCCCGGCGCACCGCACCCGCGCCGCGTCCCACCGGCCAACGACCCCGCCCGAACACCGGGCCGCCGCGCCGCCGCCCGCCCGACCGCCCCACCTCGGGCGGCGCGATGTTCGGCCGGTCGCTGCTCGCGCTGTTCTCCGCGGCCGTGCTGGTGGGCACCGGCTACGCGTGGGCGAACCTCAGCACGCTGCTCAGCGAGATCTCCACCACCGACGTGATCAGCGACGCGGGCGGCGGCGAGAAGCCCGCGGACGGCTCGGTCGACATCCTCATGGTCGGCATGGACAGCCGCACCGACTCCAAGGGCAACCCGCTGCCCCAGGAGATCCTCAACGAGCTGCACGCGGGCAACGAGAACGACGGCGGCCTGAACACCGACACGCTGATCCTGATGCACGTGCCCAACGACGGCGGCAAGGCCGTCGCGGTGTCGTTCCCGCGCGACTCCTACGTGCAGATCGCCGGCGGCTACGGCCGACACAAGATCAACTCAGCCTACGGCTACGGCAAGAACGAGGCCCGCGCCAAGCTGGAGCGCGACGGCGTCACGGACCCGGCGCAGCTGGAGGTCCAGTCCCGCCAGGGCGCCGCGAAGAACCTCATCACCACCATCGAGGACCTGACCGGCGTCACCATCGACCACTACGCCGAGATCAACCTGGTCGGGTTCTACGAGATCACCAAGGCCGTCGGCGGCGTGGACGTGTGCCTGAACCAGGCCACCCGCGACGACATGTCCGGCGCGAACTTCGCCGCCGGCCCGCAGAAGATCCAGGGCCGCGAGGCGCTGGCGTTCGTCCGGCAGCGGTACGGGCTGCTGCGCGGCGACCTCGACCGCATCGTGCGCCAGCAGGTGTTCATGGCGGGCCTGGCCAAGCAGATCCTGTCTGCGGGCACGCTGTCGGACCCCGGCAAGCTCAGCGCCCTGATCAACGCCCTGACCAAGTCGATCGTGCTCGACAAGGACTGGGACGTGCTGCGGTTCGCCACCCAGATGAAGGACCTGACCGGCGGCAACCTCAAGTTCGAGACCATCCCGACCGGCAACCCGGAGCTGGAGACGCCCGAGGACGGCACCGCGATCGAGATCAACGAGCGCGAGGTGAAGAGGTTCTTCAAGACCCTCGGCACCGACCCGACCTCGACCGGCACCAGCGCCCCCGCCGTCGACAACGCCTCGGTGACCGTCGAGGTCCGCAACGCCTCCGGCTCGCCGGGCCTGGCCGGCCGGGTGCTGCAAGCGCTCGTGGCCGAGCGGTTCGTCGACGGCGGCGCGGACAACGCCGCACCCATGGACACCTCGGTGGTCCGCTACGGCGTGGGCGGCGAGGCGGGCGCGGAGGCCGTCTCGGACGCGCTGGGCGGGCTGGAGCTGGAGGAGGACGCCAACATCCCGGCCGGTCACGTCCGCGTGTTCGTGGGCGCGGACTACGACGGGCCCGGCACCCAGACCCTGGCCGGCAAGCCGCTGGTCGGCCTGGACGGCGCGCGTCGGCAGCCGCCGTCGGACACGACCACGACCGAGCCGCCCATCACGGCGGACGGGGTGCGCTGCGTCAACTGATCGTCGACTCGGGGGGTGGCGGTGGGGAGCTTCGTCCGGCGGATCCGCTGGAAGCGGGTGCTGGTCGCGCTCGGCCTGCTGGCCGTGGTCGCGGCCACGCCGTGGGTGTGGGTGCAGACCAGCAGCGCCGCCTACCGGCACGAGGCGGCCGACGTGCCGGACGCGCCCGTGGCGCTGGTCCTCGGCGCGGGCCTGACCAGGGCGGGCACGCCGACGCCGTTCCTGGCGGGCCGGCTGGACGTGGCCGCGGACCTGTACCGGCGCGGCAAGGTGCACGTGCTGCTGGTCAGCGGTGACAACAGCACCGTCGAGTACGACGAGCCCAGCGCGATGCGCGCTTACCTCATCGAGCACGGCGTGCCCGCGGAGGTCGTGGTGGCCGACTACGCGGGCCTGGACACGTGGGACTCGTGCACGCGGGCGAAGCGGATCTTCGGCGTCGAGCGGGCGACCGTGGTGACCCAGCGGTTCCACCTGCCCCGCGCGGTGGCGCTGTGCCGTTCGGCGGGCATCGAGGCGTTCGGCGTGGGCCACGACACGTCCGAGTGGGCGACGACGACCGCCTACGGCCACTTCCGCGAGGTGTTCGCGGCCGGCAAGGCGATGTGGGACGGGCTCGTGGCCAAGCCCGACCCCCGGTTCCTCGGACCGGGGGAGAGCGGCGTCACCAGCGTGTTGAGGCGTTGAAACGCTACTTTCAGTACTACTCCGTTAGCCCGATCGGGCGGTAAATCGGACAACTCGCGTAAGCGATCGTGCTGTCGCGCTTTCCATCTGCGTGGGGTCTGTCGGGGCCCCGGCGGACTGGAGGATCGACGGTGCAGATCGACACAGCGGCGTACCAGCGCGTGCTCGGTGATGAGCTCCGCAGCCTTCGCAAGCAGCGCGGATGGACCCGCAAGGAGCTCAACCGCCGGCTGCAGAGCGACATCTCGCTGCAAACGCTGGCCACGTACGAACTGGGCACCCGCCAGTGCTCGGTGGTCCGGTTGGTGGAGATCTGCGTCGCGCTGGGCGTGCCCGCGCACCAGGTTCTCGCGCGGGTGCACGAACGCGTGTTCGGAGACACGCCGGCCGGGCACCTCTCGGTCGACCTCGCCACGGTCGTCGCCGACACGCGACCGCAACTGATGCCGCTGCGCCGCTGGGCGCAGGGCAGGCTCGCGCACCTGGTGCCGGGCCAGCCGCCCGAGGTGCACCTCGACCTGCCCGCGCTGGAGTACATGGCCCAGTTGTGCCAGCTCAGCACGGTCGACCTGATCCGGACCCTGCGGGAGCTGGACCACCAAGGGCCCCGGTAGCATCGGGGGATCTCCCTCCCCTGACAGATCCGGGAAGTCGGTTGCCGAACACACCAGGTGCAGACCCAGCCCGCCTGCCGCTGCGGACCGCGGCGGCCGTGCGACTGGGCAACATGAGTTCCAAGCTGTCGCAGAAGATGGGCCTGGGCGCGGGCGGCATGATCGGCGGCCGGGTCGCGCTGAAGCTCGACCCGCAGGCGCTGGCGCACTTGACGTCCGGCCGCTCGGTCGCGCTGGTGACCGGCACCAACGGCAAGACCACCAGCACGATGATGCTCAGCCGGGCCGTGTCGGCCCTGGGCGAGGTCGCCACCAACCACGGTGGCGCGAACATGCCCGACGGGCACGTGACCGCGCTGTCCAAGCAGCCCGACGCGCCGTACGCGGTGCTGGAGGTCGACGAGGGGTACTTCCCCGAGGTCGTGCGGGCCGCGTCACCGGCGGTGGCCGTGCTGCTCAACCTCAGCCGCGACCAGCTCGACCGGGTCGGCGAGGTGCGCACCATCGAGAAGTCGCTGCGCACGGCGCTGGCGTCGGTGACCGGGGTCGTCGTGGCCAACTGCGACGACATCATGGTCACGTCGGCGGCCCGTGACTCGGCGAACGTGGTGTGGGTGGCCACCGGGACGGGCTGGCACAACGACGCCGCCTCGTGCCCGCGCTGCGGCGACCCGATCCGCTGGGAGGGCGAGCACTGGCACTGCACCGGGTGCGACCTGGCCCGGCCGCGGCCGCAGTGGGTGACCGGCGACGGCTACCTGGTGACGCCCAACGGCGTGAAGGTGGAGCTGTCGCTGCGGCTGCCCGGCAAGTTCAACCAGGCCAACGCCGTGATGGCGACGGCAGCGGCGGTCGCCCTGGGCGTGCCGGTGGAGGAGGCCGTGCAGCGGTTGCGCGCGGTGTCCAACGTGGCCGGTCGGTACCGGACGATCCAGCGGTCCGGGCACCGGGCGCGGCTGCTGCTGTCGAAGAACCCGGCCGGGTGGAGCGAGACGCTGACCGTGGTGCGCGAGGCGGACCACCCCGCGGTGCTCGTGATCAACGCGCACGAGGCCGACGGGCGTGACCTGTCGTGGCTGTGGGACGTGCCGTTCGAGCGGTTGCGCGGGCGCCAGGTGATCGCGTCCGGCGAGCGGGCGACGGACCTGGCCGTGCGGCTGACCTACGCCGAGGTGGAGCACACGATCGTGCCGGACCCGCTGCTGGCGATCGACGCCATGCCGCCGGGGCCGGTCGAGGTGATCGCCAACTACACCGCATTCCGCGACCTGAACGCGAGGGCCGCCCAGTGAGCACCAGCAAGGTCCAGATCGCGCTCGTGCTGCCCGACCTGCTGGGCACGTACGGCGACTTCGGCAACGCGGTCGTGCTGGAGAAGCGGATGACGTGGCGGGGCATCTCCGCCGAGATCGTCAACATCCGGTTCGGCGAGCCGGTGCCGGAGTCGTGCGACATCTACGTGGTCGGCGGCGGTGAGGACACGGCGCAGACGCTGGCCGTGCGGCACCTGCGCGAGCACCCGGGCATGCAGCGGGCGGCGGCGCGTGGCGCGGTGATCCTCGGGGTGTGCGCGGGGATCCAGATCTTCGGCGAGTCGTTCACCCGCGCCGACCAGGTGACGCACCCCGGCCTCGGGCTGATCGACTCCACGTCCCACGCGGGTGGCAGCCGGGCCATCGGCGAGGTCATCGCGACGCCGGCCGACGGGCTGTTCGAGGGCCTGCTGACCGGGTTCGAGAACCACCAGGGCCGCACCGTGCTGGGTCCGTCCGCGCGTCCGCTGGCGCACGTGAAGGTGGGCACGGGCAACGACGGCTCGGTGGAGGGCGCGGTCCAGGGCCGGATCCTGTGCACCTACCTGCACGGTCCCGTGCTGCCGCGCAACCCGCAGATCGCCGACCTGCTGATCGAGTGGGCCACGGGCACCAAGCCGGGCCCGCTCGACCTGCCCGACGTGACCCGCCTGCGCACCGAACGCGCCAAGGCCGCCGGCGTCCCCCTGTCCTGACGGTAGAACTCACCGGTCCTGAACGTAGGACTCTCGCGTTCCGAACGTAGGACTCTCGCGAGAGTCCTACGTTCACGCCGCGAGTGTCCTACGTTCGGAACACCCGAGTTGAACGTTCGGGTCAGGCGGGGACGCGGGTGCGGCGGGCGCGGGTCAGGGTGTAGTCCTCGGCGCGGACGGTCTTGGTGCGCATCCAGTAGCGCCACGTGAAGCCCGGCCACACCGTGCGGTTGACGCCCTGCGCGTCGAGGTACCAGCTCTTGCAGCCGCCCTCGGTCCACACACCCTTGGTCAGCTTGCGCTGCAACTGCCGGTTGAACCGCGCCTGCACCTCCGGCCGCACGTCCAGCTCGTCGGCCTGGTGGCGGTCGAGCAGCTCCAGGCACTGGCGGACGTACCGGATCTGCGACTCGATCATGAACACCACCGAGTTGTGCCCCAGGCCGGTGTTCGGGCCGAGCAGGAAGAACAGGTTCGGGAAGCCCGAGACCGTGATGCCGTAGTAGGTCTCGATGCCCTTCTCGCGCCACTGCTTGGCCAGGTCGACGCCGCCCTTGCCGGTGATGTCGAGGTAGTCGAACGAGTCGACCACGTGGAACCCCGTGCCGTAGATGATCACGTCGACCTCGTGCTCGACGCCCGCCGCGTCCACGATGCCGTTCGCCCGCACCTCGGCGATGCCGTCGGTCACCAGCTCCACGTTCGGCTTGCTCAACGCCGGGTAGTAGTCGTTGCTGATCAGCACCCGCTTGCAGCCCATCGTGTAGTCGGGCGTCAGCTTCGCCCGCAACGCCTCGTCGGGCACCTGGCTGCGCATGTGCCGCTTGGCGATGTTCTGCGCGAACTCCATGATCTTCGGGTTCACGGCGAAGCCGAGCGCGCTCGACTCCCGCGTCCAGTACACGAAGTCGCGGTACAGCCGCTGGGTGAACGGCAGCGCCCGGAACAGCTTCTGCTCCCAGGTCCTGATGGACCGGTCCATCTTGGGCATGATCCACGGCGGCGTGCGCTGGAACACCGTCAACCGGCCGACCTCGTCGGCGATCCGCGGCACGAACTGGATCGCGGACGCGCCCGTGCCGACGACGGCGACCCGCTTGCCGCGCAGGTCGTAGTCGTGGTCCCACTCGGCCGAGTGGAACACCTTGCCGGCGAAGCCCTCGATGCCGGGCAGGGCCGGGATGTTGGGGATGTGCAACGCGCCGACGCCCGCGACCACCGCCTTGGCGGTGTAGCTGTCACCGTTCTCGGTGGCGACGTGCCAGACCTTGGCGTCCTCGTCCCACCGCGCCCCGGCGACCTTGGTGTTGAACCGGATGTGCTCGCGCAACCGGTACTTCTCGGCCACCCGCTTGAGGTAGTCCCAGATCTCCGGCTGCCGGGCGAACATGCGCGACCAGCGGGGGTTCAGCTCGAACGAGAACGAGTACATGTGGGACGGGACGTCGCACGCGCAGCCGGGGTAGGAGTTGTCCCGCCACGTGCCGCCGAGGTCGCTCGCCTTCTCCAGCACGACGAAGTCGCGCTTGCCGGCGCGCTTGAGCTCGATCGCCATGCCCAGGCCGGCGAAGCCCGTGCCGATGACCAGGACTTCGACCTCTCGGTGCATGCCCGTCTCCTCCACGTCCGCCTACATACCGCTCAGTAGGTTACTCGAAGTAAGTTACCTCCGGTAGTCTCGGTTCGTGACCACCACCGAGCCGCGTCGCCGCCGGATGCCCAAGGCGCAGCGCAAGGCGCAGATGCTCGACATCGCCGAGGGCGTCTTCGCCGAACGCGGCTACCTGGCGGCGTCGATGGACGAGATCGCCGAACGGGTCGGGGTGTCCAAACCGATGCTCTACGAGTACTTCGGCTCCAAGGAGGGCCTGCTCATCGGCTGCATCCACCGGGCGCGCACGGAACTGCTCGACCGCACGCAGCGGGCCATCGCGGGCGCGGACGGACCCGAGGAGGTCCTGCGGCGCGGCCTGATGGCGTTCTTCGAGTTCATCGCCGAGCACAAGCAGTCGTGGGCGTTGCTGCGGCAGGAGGCGGCGATCACCGTGCCGTCGGCCGTGGAGGAGGTCGAGGGCATCCGGCGGCAGCAGACCGACCTGATCGCCGCGGTGATCGGCAGCTTCGACTCCGACGTGGACGCGGTGGAGGCCGAGGCGTTCGCCGAGATCGTGGTCGGCTCGACCGAACGGCTCGCGCTGTGGTGCGAGCGCAGGCCCGAGGTGGGGCCCGCGCTCGCGACGGCCTACGTCATGGACGTCGTGTGGCGGGGCGTGGCGAGCCGGCTCACGACGTGAACGGCGCGGTCAGGCGCGGCGACGGCGGCTGAACAGCAGCAGCACCGCCCCGGCGAGCAGCGCGACCAGACCGCCCACCCCGATCCACAACGGTGCCGCGCCCGTGCTGGCCAACCCGCGCTGCGCGTTCGCCGACATCACCCGAGGCCCCGCGCTGGAGGTGGTCGCACGGGCCGCGCTGGTCGTGGTGGCCGCGGTCGACGTCGTCACGGCGGACGTGGTGGTCGACGCGGTCGTGGTGCCCGCGACGCCGGTCGTGGTGGTCGTCGTGGCCGTCGCGGACGTCCCGGAGACGCCGGTCGTCGTGGTCACGCTCGTGGACCAGCCACCGGTGGACGTCGTCACGGGCGCCGTGGTCGTCGTCGTGGCCTTGGTGGTAGTGGGGGCGTTGGTGGTCGTCGTGTGGCACGGGGGCTCGCCGCGGAACTTGCACACGTCGCCGCGCACGTCCTCACCCCAGCCGTCCGGCACGTGCCACGGCGTGTCGGCCGACGCCACCCCGGGCGCGACCACCAAACCCAGCGCCAGGCACACCACAACGATCACTCGACGGCTCATCAGGACCTCTCAGACCAAAAGGGGTTACTCCGAATGGCCTATCGATACTCCATGGCGATCCGTTACGGGTCATGCACGGTCCGTACAGGTTTTTCGAGTACACGATCGAGTGGCGCACGGGAACGTCGTGGCCCCATGTCCGGCCTCCACTGGGTAGAAGAGTGCCGTGTCCACACTCCCGATCACGGCGAACTACCGGCGCAACGGCGACGACTGGGCGGTCACCGTGCGCGCCGCAGGCAAGGAACTCGACGCGACCGCACCGGGCTTGATCGCCGCCAGGCTCGCGGCCGACCAGTTGGTGGAGGAGATCGCGGTCGGGCGCTCCGCGCGAGCCGTCGTGCACCTGCTCGACGGCGACGCGCTCGCGTTCTCCGTGGCGTACCTGCACACGCGCGCGGGCCTCGCGCCACCACCGACGGGGTGAACCCGAAGCCGCACGGCGCGCGGTACGTGATCGAAGTCCGCATCGGGGCGCACCCGGCCTAGGATGTCCGGCCAAAGGCGACAGGAGCGCGAAATGGCCACACCGGTGTACAGCGGGGCCGCTCGGACCCCGCAACGGGGCAGACCGAGAGACGCCAGCCGGGACGACGCGTTGCGCCAGGCGGCGCTGGAGGTGATGGCCGAAGTCGGGTACCGCGCGCTGACGATGGACGCCGTCGCGGCGCGCGCCCGTGCGGGCAAGGCGACGATCTACCGGCGGTGGGAGTCCAAGCTCGACCTGGTGATCGACACCTGCACGCAGCTGGCGCAGCAGAACCTGGCCGAGCCGGACACCGGTTCGCTCGCGGGCGACCTGCGCGACTTCCTCTCCGCGTTCGCCGCGTTCCTGTCCGGCCCGATCGGCAAGGCCGCGCAGGCGCTGGTCGGCGAGCTGCCGCACGAGCCGGAACTCGCCGCCGCGTTCCGCGGCACGTTCCTGACCGCGCAGCGCGACGTGCTGCGCCACATCCTCGACCGCGCCGAGGAGCGCGGCGAACTGCGCCCGGACGCGCCGCGCGGCATGGCGGTCGAGATCGCGGGCGCGGCCCTGATCTACCGGCTGATGCTCACCGGTGACCCGCTCGACCTGACGTTCGTCGACCGCGTGGTGGAACAGGTGCTGATGCCCCTCGTCGCCAAGGGGCAGTAGGCCACTCTCAGCGGAACAGCTTGCGCAGCAAGGCGAACCCGACGAGCACGGCGACCGCGATCAGCGAGTACCGGATCTTGGGTTCGTCGAGCTTCGCGCGCACGCTCTCCTTGCCGGACTCGACGAAGCGCTGGGGGTTAGCCCTGTTCCCCAGCTCGTCGAGGGTCACGGCCAGCGCGTTGCGAGCCTGCTCGATCTCGCGCTGGATGGTGTCGGGATCGCGGGCCACATCTCCTCCTAGCTGCTGCTCCTTGGTCACAACCGTAGTTGAGGCGAGGGAACCGCGTTGACCTGACCGGCCGACGAGTGCTTTCATAACGGCGTTTCCATTCAAGTGGAGGAGCGTCATGGCGGCCATCCGGTTGTCCCCCGCGTCCCGTCGGCTCGCGGGCGTGCTGTTGCTGAGCGTCGTCGGCGTCGAGTTCGGCGGTCGGTTCCTGACCACCGTGGCGCAGGGCGAGGTGGAGCTGACCGAGTTCCAGCAGTCGTTCTTCCGAGCCGGTCACGCGCACGCCGGCGTGCTGCTGATCCTCGGGCTGGTGTGCCTGCTCTACGCCGACGCGGCGGACGTGCGCGGGCCGTGGGGCTGGGTGACGCGGCTCGGCGTGCCGGTCGCGGCGATCCTCATGCCCGCGGGGTTCTTCTTCTCCGCCATGGGTGACGGCGTGACGCGGGCGAACGGCCTGATCGTGCTGCTGTACCTGGGCGGGCTCAGCCTGGCGGCGGGCGTGGTGTCCCTCGGGATCGGGCTGCTCAAGCCTGCCGATAAGCTTGCGCCGACGGGCTCGTAGCCCAATTGGCAGAGGCACACGGTTTAGGTCCGTGCCAGTGAGAGTTCGAGTCTCTCCGAGCCCACGTCACCGGCGGCCCCCGGCGTTCACCGTCGGGGGTTGCGCGGTGTAGCGCAGGACTTCCAGCATCGACTGCGGGTCCACCGAGGCCGGGTCCGGCTCCTCGCAGGCGGCCAGCTCCGCGCGGATCGCGGCGACGTCCAGGCCCGTGCCGATGAGCACGAGCTCCGTGCGCCGCAGCCCCGGCCACGCCGACCGTTCGAACCGCAGGAACGCGCCGACGGTGTGCAGGCCGAACCGCTGCCGGTGGCCGGGCACGTCGAACCGCACGAAGCCCTTGATCCGGTACAGGCCCTTGGGCCGTGCGTCGAGGAAAGCCATGAAGCGCAACGGGTTCATCGCGCCGCCGGTGAACTCCACGCTGTCGTAGCGCACGTGGTCGTGCTCTTCGTCCAGCAGGTCCTCGAAGGACAGTTGGCCGGACCGCTCGCGCGGGCGCGGGTCGAACAGCAGGGCCGGGTCCACGCGGCCGAACGACGACCGCACCACGGGCACGCCCGGCTTGAGCCGCTCGATCTCGGCCGCGAGCGCGTCCGGGTCCGTGACGCGGTCGACCTTGTTCAGCACCACGAGGTCGGCCACGCGCAGGTGCCTTGGCCAGGTCGTCGGGGAACTCGGCGGCGTCGACCAGCAGCACCAGGCCGCCGTAGGTCAGGCGGGGGTTCTCGGTGGCGAGCACCATCCGCGCCATGGCCTGCGGTTCGGCCAAGCCGCTCGCCTCGATCACGATGACGTCGACCAGCGAGTCCAGCTTGGCCAGCATCGCGTCGAGCTCGCTCACGTCGACCGCGCAGCACAGGCACCCGTTGCTCAGCGAGACGGTGGAGTCGACCTGCCCGGCCACGCTCATCGCGTCGATGCCGATCGCGCCGAAGTCGTTGACCACGACCCCGATCCGCGTGCCGCGGCTGCCGTTGAGCAGGTGGTTGAGCAACGTCGTCTTGCCGGCCCCGAGGAACCCCGCGACCACGACCACCGGGATCCGCTTCACGCCTGCCGATCCTACGTCCCCCGCGAGAGTCCTACGTTCGCACCTCGAGAGTCCAACGTTCGCGACCCCCGAGTTCAACGCTCACGGAGGGGCGGCGGGGGTTCTGAACGTTGAATTCGGGGGTCCTGAACGTAGGACACACGCGTTCTGGACGTAGGACACACGCGGCGTGGAGGTAGGACTCACGGGGTGGTCAGGGTGATGAACTGGTCCATGGCGGCGTTGACGGCGGGCAGGTCGTTGGTGGCGATCAGGTCCAGCAGGAGGCCGCGGGCGACGGCCAGGCCGAGGCGGGCGCGGGCCTCGGCGACGGCCGGCGGGTGGCCGAGGGAGCGCTGGACGGCGGCGATCGGTTCCAGCCAGTCGGTGACGATGCCGTCCAGCAGCGGCGTGGTGCCGGGACGGCCCTGGGCGGCCTGGGCGTAGAGCTCGAAGAACAGGCGTTCGTGGGCGCGCAGGGACGGGTTGGTCAGCGTGCGCCAGAACGCGCGGGCGGCCTCGGCCGGGTCGTCGGTCGGCAGTGACGCCAGCACGGCCCGCTGCCTCGCCTCGACCGCGCGCACGACCTCGACCAGCAGGCCCTCCATCGAGCCGAAGTGGTAGATGAGCATCCGGTGGCTGGTGCCCACGGCCTCGGCGAGACCGCGCAGGCTCACGTCGGCCAGGCCGTGCTCGGCGAGGTGCTCGACCACGGCGGCGAGCAGGCGTTGCCGCGCACCCCCTTGTTCCGTCATGTACCAGATGGTACATGTACCGCATGGTACAGAGAGTGGACGTGCGCGTCCGCAGCGAAGCACCGCCGGAACGGGTCTACCGGCTGGCCGCCGACAGCTCGACGTGGCCCGAGTGGTCGCCCGTGCTGCGGTACGAGCGCGAACGCGCGGGTGACGCGCATGGCGTCGGCGAAGTGCGGGTATTCCACAACAAAGGCCGCAAGGAGCCGACGAGGGAGGAGGTCGTCGAACTGACGCCGAACCGGCGGGTGGGCTACGTCCTGCTCTCGGGTCTCGCCATTCGCGACTACCGGGCGTTCATCGACCTCTCGCCGGACGGCGACGGGACGGCGATCCGCTGGCACTCGTCGTTCGAGCCCAAGGCACGCGGGACGGGGTGGCTCTACCGCCGGGTGCTCCAAGCCGTGATCTCGCGGTACGCCAAGGCACTGGCCGCACGCGCCGCGGTGGAGGACTGAGGTTTTCCACACCCCGGTGTGCGGCGGACTTCATGGTGACGGCACCGGCGCGTTCGTAACTTGGGATCATGGACGTCGTCTCGTGGATCACCGACCTGATGGAAACCCTCGGCGCGCCCGGCGCCGGGATCGCGATCGCGCTGGAGAACCTGTTCCCTCCCCTGCCGAGCGAGCTGTTCCTGCCGATGGCGGGCTTCACCGCGAGCCAGGGCAAGATGAACCTGTTCGCCGCGATCCTGTGGACCACCACCGGGTCGGTCGCCGGCGCGCTGGCGCTGTACTACCTGGGCGCGGCGCTGGGCCGTGACCGGATCAGGGCCATCGCCCAGCGCATGCCGCTGGTGAACGTGTCCGACGTGGACCGCACCGAGGAGTGGTTCGCCCGCCACGGCAAGGCGACGGTGTTCTTCGGGCGCATGGTGCCGATCTTCCGCAGCCTCATCTCCATCCCCGCGGGCGTCGAGCGCATGCCGTTGCCGAGCTTCCTGCTGCTGACGGCGGCGGGCAGCCTGATCTGGAACACCGCGCTCATCCTCGCCGGGTACGTGCTCGGCGCGAACTACCACCTCGTCGACCAGTACATGGGCATCGTGTCGAAGGTCGTGCTCGGCCTGGTCGTGCTGGCCGTGGGGTGGTTCGTCGTGTCACGGCTGGCCCAGCGCCGCAAGTCCGATCAGGCCCGCAGGTAGCGCAGGATCGCCAGCACCCGCCTGCTGTAGCCGTCCACGTCGGACAGACCGAGCTTGTCGAAGATCGAGTTGATGTGCTTCTCCACCGCGCTGCGCGACACGTGCAGCCGGGACGCGATCGCGTTGTTCGTGTGCCCCTCGGCCATGTGCGCCAGCACCTGCCGCTCCCGCTCGGTCAGCACGTCCAGCGGGTGGGTGGTGCGGGCCAGCAGCCGCCGCACCACCTCCGGGTCGAACGCCACGTCGCCCGCGCCGACCCGGCGCAACGCGTCCAGGAACTCCTCCACCTGCACCACGCGGTCCTTGAGCAGGTAGCCGACGCCGTCGGCGTGCTCGGTGAGCAGGTCGACGGCGTAGCGCTGCTCGACGTACTGCGACAGCACCAGCACGCCCACGCCGGGGAACCGCCGGCGGATCTCCAACGCGGCCTTCAGTCCCTCGTCGGAGTTCGTCGGCGGCATCCGCACGTCGGTCACCACGACGTCCGGCACGTGCGCCGCCACGGCGCTGACCAGCGCTTCCGCGTCACCGACGGCGGCCAGCACCTCGTGGCCCTCCTCGACCAGCAGCCGCACCAAGCCCTCGCGCAGCAACGTCGAGTCCTCGGCCAGGATCACCCGCACGGAACCTCCGCGGTGATCACCGTGGGGCCGCCCGCCGGGCTGGTCACGCCGAACGTGCCGTCCAGCGCGAGCACCCGCCGCGACAGCCCGGCCAGCCCACCGCCCGCCGGGTCCGCTCCCCCGACGCCGTCGTCGGCGACCCGCACGCGCACCGCGCCCGCCTCCTGGGTGATGTCCACGCCGATCATGGTCGCACCCGAGTGCTTGGCCGCGTTCGTCACCGCCTCGCACACCACGAAGTACACGGCCGTCTCCACCTGCGGCGCGGCGGTCAGGGGCGCGCACCGGATCCGCACCGGGATCGCCGACCGGTCCGCGACCGCCTCCAACGCCTCGACCAGGCCCAACGAGTCCAGCGCCGCCGGGTAGACCCGCCACGCCACCTCGCGCAGGTCCTCCAGCACGTGCCGGGACTCCTCGTGCGCCTGGGCCAGCAGGGCGTCGGCGTGGTCGGGGTTGCGGCGGGCGCGGCCGAGCAGCATGCCCAGCGCGACCAGCCGCTGCTGCACGCCGTCGTGCAGGTCGCGTTCGATGCGCCGCCGCTCGGCGTCCACGGCGGCCACGATGCCCGCCCGGCTCGCGGCCAGCTCGTCGATGCGCAGGCGCAGCAGCTCGGCCTCGCTGGGTCCGAGCCAGCGCCGGGCCACCTTCGCCTCCAGCGCGACCACGCCGATGATGCCCTGGACCTCGATGTAGAGCAGGACCAGCCCGATCAAGCCCGTCCACAGGAAGTCGGTCCAGTTGTCGGACCGGTCCAGCCCGCTGGTGGGACCGCCCGCGACCAGCCGGTACGCCACGACCACGCCCATGGCCAGCCCGTAGAACAGCCAGGCCAGCACGAAACCGCCGAACAGGCCGACCGGCGCGCGCACGGCCAGGTAGCGCACCGCCTGCTCGCGGCTGGGCTCGGCGCTGTCGATCCCGAGGAACGCGCGCAGCCGCCGCCGTTCCCACCCGGCCGCGGCGACAGCCGCCTTCCGGGTGAACACCACCACCAAGAGATCCACCAGCGCGGATCCGAAGCCGAGCAACAGCCCGGCAACGACGCGCAACCCCCTGTGCACCTGATCGAGGCTAGTCGACCCGATCGTGCTATTGGCCATCGCACACCCGCTGCCCAGGATCGGTAGCGTGGCGACAATCGGGGTCATCGGTGCAGGTCAGGCGGGTCTGGTGTTGTCGGCGGCGCTCTTGCGGGCCGGATGGCAGGTCACCCTCTACTCCGACCGGACGGCGGACGAGCACCTCGACGACCGCGGCCGGCCGACCGCCTGCCTGTTCGGCGACCAGGTCGAGTACGAGGCTGAGCTGGGCCTGGACTTCTGGCCCGAGGCGTCCCGGATGGGGCGCATCCACCTCGACCTGTTCACGGACGGCCGCGCGCTCGCGTTCTCCGTCGACGCGCCGCTGCGCAAGCCCGCGCTGGCCGTGGACCAGCGGCTGAAGTTCTCCGCCGGGATGCGCGAGGTGGAGAAGCGGGGCGCGGAGCTGGTGATCGGCGAGGTCGACGTGGACGACCTGGACGAGCTGGCCGCCGCGCACGACCTGGTGGTCGTCACGGCCGGGCACAAGTCGCTGACCGGCCTGTTCGAGCGCGACCCGGCGCGGTCGGTGCACTCCGAGCCGCAGCGCAGCCTGTTCATGGTCAACATCCACGGCTACGACCTGGCCGCTCGGCCCGAGCACCGGGAGGGCGTGTTCTCGTACCTGCCGGGCACGCTGGAGGTGTTCTGGGTGCCGTTCTTCGACAAGGACGTGGGCGAGTCGCGCAGCATCGTGGTGGAGGCCGCGCCGGGTGGCCGCGCCGACCGGTTCCGGGGCGTGACCTCGGCCGACGAGGGCCTCGACGTGCTCAAGGAGGTCGTGGACGAGCTGTTCCCGCACGAGTCGGCGTTCCTGCGGCCCGCGCGCCCGACCAGCCCGGTGACCTGGATCAAGGGCCAGGTCGTGCCGGTGGTGCGCAAGCCGGTGGCCGTGCTGCCGTCCGGGCGGCACGTGCTCGGCCTCGGCGACGCCGTCGTGCTCAACGACCCGCTGGCGGGCCAGGGCGCGAACAACGCCACCCGGATGGCCCGGTTCTTCGCCGAGGAACTCGCCGCGCACGACGGCCCGTTCACCGCGTCGTGGCTGACCGGGCGGTTCGACGAGTGGTGGGAGCACGGCCGCTACACCAGCGACTTCTCCAACGGGCTGCTCGCGCCGCTGTCGAACGAGCAGAAGACCGTGATGCTGGCCGCGTCACGCCGGGAGGACATCGGCGAGCAGCTGTGGGAGGGCTTCAACGACCCGTCGTCGCTGTTCCCGTGGTTCTTCGACGCGGCGGCCACCCGCGAGTTCCTGGCCCGGCGCGACGTGGGCAGGTTGGACGTGCTGCGGTACAAGCTGGGCGTCGGCGCGAACCTGCTCGGGCAGAAGGCGTCGCGGCTGTTCAGGCGGCCGGTCGGAGGGTCAGCGACGCCTTGATCTCCTTCGCCGCGGCACGGCCCGCCCGGGTGGCGCCGACGGTGCTGGCCGACGGCCCGTAGCCGACGAGGTGCACGCGCGGGTCGGCGACGACCCTCGTGCCGTCGAGCCGGATGCCGCCGCCGGGGCCGCGCAGGCGCAGCGGGGCGAGGTGGTCCAGGGCGGCGCGGAACCCGGTCGCCCACAGGATCACGTCGACCCGCTCGTGCGTGCCGTCGGGCCAGGCCACGCCGTCCGGCGTGATGCGGTCGAACATCGGCCGACGGGCCAGCACACCGGTCGCCAGGCCCGCGCGGACGGCCGGGGTGAGGTTCAGGCCGGTGACGCTGACCACGCTGCGCGGCGGCAGGCCCCGGCGGACCCGGTCCTCCACCTTCGCCACCACGGCCCGGCCCAGTTCCGGCGTGAACGGCTCGTCGAAGAACTCCGGCTCACGGCGCGTCACCCAGGTCGTGCGCGCGGCGTGCCGGTCGACCTCCAGCAACTGCTGCACGGCCGACGTGCCGCCGCCGACCACGACCACGCGCTGCCCGGCGAACTCCTCGGGCCCCCGGTACTGCGAGGAGTGCAGCTGACGGCCCTCGAACAGCTCCTGGCCGGGGTAGCGGGGCCAGAACGGGCGGGTCCACGTGCCGGTGGCGTTGACCAGGGCGCGGGCCTCCCAGACGCCCTGGTCGGTCTCCACGCGCAGCAGGCCGTCGTGGTCGCGCACGGCGTGCACGCGCACCGGCCGCCGCACGTCGATGCCGTTGCGGCGCTCGAAGTCGGCGAAGTAGGCGGGCAGCACCTCGTTGGCGGGCGCGGTCGGGTCCGGTTCGGTGAACGGCATGCCGGGCAAATCGTGGATGCCGTGCACGGTCGCCATCCGCAGCGTCGGCCAGCGGTGCCGCCACGCGCCGCCGGGCCCCTCGTCGGCGTCGAGCACGACGTGGTCGAGGTTCGCGCGCTTGAGGAAGTAGGCCGCGGACAGCCCCGCTTGACCCGCACCGACGACCACGACGTCCATGCCATGACCAACACCGGGGCCCGGTCGGGCACTTCCCGGTGTCGGGACCGTCACACCAGGAAGGCATTCGGGGTCTTCGACGTTGGTGGAAGGCATGAGCCGACTTCGCGACGTGCCGCTGTCCGCACTCGACCTCGCCACGGTCACCACGGCGAGCGACGCGCGCACGGCGTTGAGGCACACGCGCGAGCTGGCCCAGCACGTCGAACGGCTCGGCTTCACCCGGTTCTGGCTGGCCGAGCACCACAACATGCCCGGCATCGCCAGCTCCTCCCCCGCGATCCTCATCGGCCACGTCGCCGACGCCACCACCACGCTGCGCGTCGGCTCCGGCGGCGTGATGCTGCCCAACCACCCGCCGCTGGTGGTGGCCGAGCAGTTCGGCACGCTGACCGCCCTGCACCCCGGCCGCATCGACCTCGGCATCGGCCGCGCGCCCGGCACGGACCAGCGCACCGCGCAGGCGTTGCGCCGGACCACCGGCCCGCTCTCGGTGGACGACTTCCCCCAGCAGCTCAGCGAGCTGACCGGCTACTTCAACGGCACCGAGCAGCTCAACGCGATGCCCGCCGAGGGCAACAAGCCGGACGTGTTCCTGCTCGGGTCGAGCGGGTACAGCGCCCAGGTCGCGGGCCTGCTCGGGCTGCCGTTCGCGTTCGCCCACCACTTCAGCGCGGAGAACACGCTGCCCGCGCTGGCGCTGTACCGCGAGCGGTTCCGCCCCTCCGAGCGGCTGGAGAAGCCGTACGCGCTGGTCTGCGCCTCGGTGATCGTGGCGGACACCGACGAGCAGGCGCGGTGGATCGCCGGTCCGGGCGCGCTGGCGTTCGTCAAGCTGCGCAGCGGGCGGCCCGGTCCGCTGGCCACGTCCCAGGAGGCCGCCGACTACCCGTACACCGACGTCGAGCGGCTGATCTTCGAGGACCGGATCGCGTCGCAGGTCATCGGGTCGCCCAAGACCGTCGAGGCCGAGCTGGAGCGGCTGCTGGAGGACACGCGGGCCGACGAGCTGATGGTCACGACGATGGTCGCCGAGCAGTCGGACCGGCTGCGCTCTTACGAGCTGCTGGCCGAACTCGCGGGACGTTCGCCCATCCAGGGTGCGTCCGAACGGGTGAAGACCGAAGTATAGGTGTAGCGGTTCGGCCACGGGCCGCGATGATCGTAGTGGAGCGCGCACGCCCCCCGACGCGCTCCCCAACTTCCGGGCGACCCGCTCGCCCGGTGCTCGGCCGCCGCCGACCCGCGTGGGCGCCCGTCAGGTGTGGCGCCGCCCACGCGGGCAGCCGTGCGTCATCACGGCTTGGCCACAGGCAGGCACCAGGTGCGAATCAAGGCCCTGGTTCGGCCACCGGGCACCCCTCGACACCGTCATGGTGGTGGCAGTCGCAGTCAAGCCCACCGCCGGGGCGGGAAGGGGAGGTTCGTGAAGTTCGCCAGACTGGCCGCCGGCGTGTGCCTCGGCCTGGCAATGGCGGGATGTGCGGACCCCTCCGACATTTCCACGCCCCCCGGGCCGTCCGCGGTGGCCGAGCAGCGCGGCGACTCGCCGTCGTCCTCGGGCTCCACCGCCTTCGGCACGCAGCGCGTGTGGGGCAACGGCATGGCCGTCACCGTGCAGCCGCCCACGTCGCTCAAGCCGAGCGACACGTCGTTCCCGCAGTCGCCGCGCACCGCCGTGTTCACCCTGACCGTGGTCAACGGCACCAAGACCGCCTACCGGACCAGCCAACTGTCCCTGCGGGCGTTCGTCGACGGCGCGCCGGTGGCCGAGGTGCGCGACTCCGTGCAGGGGATCAACGGCGTCGGCGCGGGGGTCACCGAGGTGGCACCCGGTGCGGAGACCGTGCTGACGGTGGCGTTCGCGGTGCCCGCCGAGCCCGTGCGGCTGCGGTTGGTGGTCGAGCCGAACGGGGCCGACCAGGAGCCGAGCGCGACGTACGAGGGCGTGGCCTGACCTTGTAGCGTCTGGGGCCATGACCGAGCAGAAGCGCCTGTCCCCGGGCGACAAGGCCCCGGCGTTCACGCTGCCCGACAGCGAGGGCAAGCCCGTCTCGCTTTCCGACTACCTCGGCCGCTCCGTGGTCGTCTACTTCTACCCGGCCGCGGGCACGCCGGGCTGCACCAAGCAGGCGTGCGACTTCCGCGACAGCCTCGGCGACCTCGCGTCGTCGGGCTACGACGTGGTCGGCATCTCGCCGGACAAGCCCGAGAAGCTGGCCAAGTTCGCCGCCGCGGAGGGGCTGAACTTCCCGCTGCTGTCCGACGTCGACCGCAAGGTGCTGGCCGAGTGGGGCGCGTTCGGGGAGAAGCAGAACTACGGCAAGACCGTCATGGGCGTGATCCGCTCGACGTTCCTGGTCGACCCCGAGGGCAACGTCAAGAAGGCGATGTACAACGTCCGCGCGACCGGCCACGTGGCCAAGCTGCTGCGCGAACTGCCCGCCTGATCACCCGTACGACCGATTGCCGGGCGTCCTCCCCTGCCCGACCCTGTCGGCGGGGAGCACGGGGAGGGCACCATCGCCATTCTGGAGGCGGCGGCCGGCAAGCTCGGCGAAGCCGTGGCGCAGCACGCCGCGAAAGCCTGGCTGGCCCGGAGGCGAAAGTCGCGTGACCGCGCGGCGTCGTTGGCCTCGCTGGCCGCGGAGGAGCTGTCGTCGGTGCGCCAGCGCGCCCGACTCGATCACCTGATCGCGGGAATCGGCCACCAGGTGGGTGACCAGCTCGAGCCGTTGCTGGCCGCCAAGTTCGCGTCGCTGCCGGAGCACGAGTCGCGGGCGGCGCTGGACGCCGTGGTCGACGCGCTGGGTGAGCTGGACCTGTCCGACGAGGCGTTGCTGGCGGCCGACGCCGACCCCGAGCTGCTGGCCCGCCGGGTGCGCGCGACGCTCGTCCGCGACGCCGGGCTGTCCGAGCAGGCGACCCGCCTCTACGAGATCGCCTTGGACCAGGCGTGCCGGTACCTCGTCCAGGTGATCCGGCACCTCCCCGAGTTCCAGCCGCGCGCGTTGGCCGAGGTGCTGGGCCGGGCCTCCCAGCAGACGGCGTTGCTGGAGGACGTGCTGGCCCGGCTGCCGCGCACCAGCCTGCACGCCCCGGCGGGCGCCGAGACCGACGAGGAGTTCCGCGACGAGTACCTGCGCTACGTCGGCAACACCCTGGACCGGCTGGAGCTGCTGGGCCTGACCATGCGGCACCGGCCGAAGCTCGCGTTGAGCGTGGCCTACCTGAGCCTGAGCGTGACCGACCAGGACCGCCGCGGCTCTCGGTTCGAGTTCGACCGCTGGTTCGGCGCGGACGTCGACCACGTGCCGGGCTCGCTGCGGGTGGAGGCGGCCATCGGCAACGCCGACCGGACGTTGGTGCGCGGTGAGGCGGGGTCGGGCAAGACGACGTTGCTGGACTGGCTGGCCGTGACGGCGGCACGAGAGGCGTTCACCGACCGGTTGGCGTCGTGGAACGGCCTGGTGCCGCTGGTCGTGCGGCTGCGCCGGTACGCGGACTCGCCCCTGCCCCGGCCCGAGCAGTTCCTGGACCACGCGGCGGGGTGGCTGGTCGGCTTGATGCCCCGCGGCTGGGTGCACCGGGTGCTGCGGGCCGGTCAGGGGTTGGTGCTGGTCGACGGGGTGGACGAGGTGCCGGCCGGGAAGCGGCGGCTGGTGCGCGACTGGCTGCGGGAGCTGGTGCCGGCGTTCCCGCGGGCCCGCGTGGTGGTGACGTCGCGGCCGGCGGCCGCCGACCAGCGGTGGCTGCACGACGAGGGCTTCGGCTCGGTGTTGTTGGAGCAGATGAGCCCGGCCGACGTACGGGTGTTCCTGCAACGCTGGCACGAGGCGGCCCGTGACGCCGAGTCGCTGCCGTGCGCGCCGGAGGACCTGCCGGTCGCGGAACGGCGGCTGCTGCGGCAGTTGGACAACCGGCCGCACCTGCGGGCGCTGGCGGCTTCGCCGTTGTTGTGCGCGATGTTGTGCGCTCTGAACCTGGGGCGGACCTCCGAGCTGCCGCAGAGCCGGATGGAGCTGTACCAGGCGGCGTTGACCATGCTGCTGGACCTGCGTGACGCGGAACGCGAGATCGCGGGCATGTTGAGCGGTACCGAGAAGACCGTGCTGCTGCGGGATCTGGCGTGGCGGCTGATCCAGGCCGGTCGGAGTGAACTGCCACTCGATCGAGCGATTTCTTTCGTGTCGCTGAAGCTGACCTCGATGCCCACCGTGGACTCTCCCGCGGAGGTGGTCCTGACCCACCTGCTGGAGCGCAGCGGGGTGCTGCGGGAGCCGGTGTCCGGGCGGGTCGACTTCGTGCACCGGACGTTCCAGGAGTACTTGGCGGCGAGTGAGGCCACCGAGCAGGAGCACATCGAGACGCTGGCCCGCAACGCGCACCTGGACACGTGGCGCGAGACCGTGGTGATGGCGTGCGGCCACGGCAAGCGCTCACAGACCCGTGACCTGCTGACCGCCATCCTGGACCGTGCCGACGCCGAGCCCCGGCACGCCCGGCGGTTGCGCCTGCTGGCCGCCGCGTGCCTCGAGACCGTCACGGATGTGGACGCCCCGGTGCACTCCCGGATCGACCACGTCATCCGCGACCACCTCGTGCCGCCGCGCAGCGTGCGGGAGACCCGTTCCCTGGCCTCCATCGGCCACCGCGTGCTGCGCTACCTGCCGGAGACGTTGGACGGGCTGTCGGAGGCCGCCGCCGCAGCGACCACCCGTGCCGTCGCGCTGACCGGTGGCGCGGACGCCATCCCCCGCCTCGCGCACTACGCGCGGGACGCCCGGAAGGACGTGCAGAACGAGATCATCAACGCTTGGGAGTACTTCGACCCCGAACGCTACGCGCGCGAGGTGCTCGCCGACGCCCCGCTTGACGATGGCCGCATCAGCGTGCGGTCGCTCCGGTTGTTACCGCTCCTTGGCTCGCTGCGGAACCTGACCGAGACCGAGCTCTGGCTGCTGGACCGACCGTGCGCCGATCTCGACCACCTCAGAGGGATCCCGCACCTCTCGTTCTTGTACCAGGTGTGCATCGGTGAGATCGACTTGGCTCCGCTCTCGGAGCACCCCGCTCTCCGGCACCTCTACCTCCGCGGGGCTTCCGGCTACCGGGACCTGGCTCTGCTCGAACGCCTACCGGACCTGGTCGCGCTCTCGTTGGACGGTTCGATCGACCTGGACGCCCTACCGGCGATGCGCAAGGTGGAATACCTGGACATCAGCGTCCCCCATGGCGGAGCAGACCTGGCACTTCTGCGTCGGCTACCCGCCCTGCACGCCCTCTGCGTGCAATCGGACACCCCCGAGGTCGTCGACGACATCGACGTCCACCTGCCCGACTTGGTGCACCTGGAGCTGGAGGGAGCGGCGGCGCGGAACCTGCGCGCCGCCTCGCGGCTCGAGCACTTGCAGGTCCTGACCCTGTACACCGAAGGTTCCGAACTGCTCGACCTGCGTCCCCTCCGGGGGATGGACCTCCGCCTCCGCCTCCTGCGGGGAGACGAGTACATCGGCTTGGACGTGCTCGGGCCCGGCGTGAGGATCGAGTACTACTGAGCCAGTTGCCGCAGGTGCGGGAGGAGCAGTCGCAGGGCGCGGCCGCGGTGGGAGAGGGCGTCCTTCTCGGCCGGGGTCAGTTCGGCGGAGGTGACGTCGTGGCCTTCCGGGCGGAAGATCGGGTCGTAGCCGAAGCCGTTCTCGCCGGCGGGCTCGCGGGTGATCGTGCCGCGCCACTCGCCGCGCACGACGGTTTCCGCGTCCGGGCCCGCCACGAACGCGGCCGTGCACACGAACGCCGCACCACGGCGCTCGTCCGGGACGTCGCGCAACTGGCCGAGCACCAGGTCCAGGTTGGCCTGGTCGTCACCGTGGCGGCCGGACCAGCGGGCCGACAGCACGCCCGGCATCCCGTTCAGGGCGTCGATGGCGATGCCGGAGTCGTCCGCGACCGACGGCAGGCCGGTGGCGTTGAACGCGTCACGGGCCTTCGCCAGGGCGTTGCCCTCGAACGTCGGGTCGGTCTCCGGGGCCTCCGGGAACTCCGGCACGTCGTCCAGCCCGACGACCTCGATCCCCTCCAGCCCCTCGGCCAGCAGGATCCGGCGCAGTTCGCCGAGCTTCTTCTTGTTCCGCGACGCGAGCAGCAGCTTCACAGCAAGACCTTCACTTCTTCTTCGCCTTCGGCTCGGGCAGGACGCCGGGGTACGGCAGGGCGAGCGCCTCGGCCTGGATGCGGTTGAGCTCGGCGCAGCCGGCCAGGGCCAGGTCGAGCATCTTGTCCAACGTCGACCGGGCGAACGTCGCGCCCTCGCCGGTGCCCTGCACCTCGATCAACGTGCCGGCGTCCGTGGCGACGACGTTCATGTCGACCTCGGCCCGCGAGTCCTCTTCGTACGGCAGGTCGAGGCGCACGCGCCCGTCCACCACGCCGACCGACACCGCCGACACCGCGCACGACAGCGGCTGGGGGTCGGCCAGGCGGCCGGCAGCACCCAACCAGGTGACGGCGTCGGCCAGGGCGACGTACGCGCCGGTGATGGCGGCGGTGCGGGTGCCGCCGTCGGCCTGGATCACGTCGCAGTCGATCACGATCGTGTTCTCGCCCAGCGCGGCCAGGTCGATGCACGCGCGCAGTGAGCGCCCGATCAGGCGGCTGATCTCGTGCGTGCGTCCCCCGATCCGGCCCTTCACCGACTCACGGTCGCTGCGCGTGTGCGTCGCGGACGGCAGCATCGCGTATTCGGCGGTCACCCAGCCGAGGCCCGAGCCGGACCGCCACCGGGGCACGCCCTCGGTCACGCTGGCCGCGCACAACACCCGCGTGTTGCCGAACTCGATCAGCACCGACCCGGCGGGCCACTGCTGGAAGCCGCGGGTGATCCGGATGTCGCGCAGTACGTCGTCGTTCCTGCCATCGGTCCTCAGCACGGCACTACCCTATGTCGCTGAACCCGGGGGCGACCCACCGGCGTAGGGAGAGGCATGGCACTCGCGAACGACCTGGTGACGATCTTCGGTCTCCCCGCGCACCCGCTGCTGGTCCACGCGGTGGTGGTGCTGCTCCCGTTGGCCGCGGCGGGTGCGGCGGCGATGGCCGTGGTGCCGCGGTGGCGGCAGCGGTACGCGTGGCCCCTGCTGGGCGTGACGCTGCTGGGGGTGGGCTCGGTGCCGTTGGCGCAGGCGGCTGGCGACCAGCTGTACCTGCACTTCGAGCAGCTCGGCAACCCGTTGATCAAGCGTCACGCCGACCTGGGCAACGACCTGCTGCCGTTCGCGCTGGGGTTCGGGGTGGTGGTCGTGGCGCTGCTGGTCGCGGGCCGACTGGCGGACCGCGAACGTGCCGCGGCCGCCGAGGACCCGGCCGTGCCGAAGACGTGGCGTCGGATCGCCGCGGTCGTCGCCGTCCTGGTGATCGCCGCAGGTGCCGCCGCCACCGTGCAGACCGTCCGCATCGGCCACAGCGGCTCCACCGCCGTCTGGAACGGCGTGGGCACCTCCTAACCCCCGCGTGTCCTACCTCCAGAACGCGAGTGTCCTACGTCCAGAACGCGAGAGTCCTACGTTCAGAACCCCCGAATTCAACGCTCACGACAGCCGGGGGCGTTCTGAGTGTTCAACTCGGGGGTCCTGAACGTAGGACACGCGCGTTCTGAACGTAGGACACGCGCGTTCTGAACGTAGGACTCACGGGTTAGGGAGGATTAGGGGGGTGGGAGGGGTGGCTTTCAGGGTGCGGGTGACGGTGCACAGTTGGTCGATCGCGCGGCGGACGGCGGTTTCCAGGGCGGCGCGTTCGGCGTCGTCCAAGGCGGAGATGTCGTAGTCCAGGGTCACGGGGACGCTGGACAGCGAGTGGCCGTCCGGCGCGCGCACGTCGTCCGCACGGGCCACCAGGTCGCCGTCCACGCGGCGGGTGATCAGGGTTTCCGCCGTCACGGCCGCGCAGCCCGCCGCCGCCGCGAGCAGCAGTTCGACGGGCGTGAACGCGCCCTCGGCCCCCTTGCGACCGACGCGCACGGACGCGCCCCGGTCGTTCGTGGCCACGAAGTCGTGCTGACCGACCCGACGCACCTCGACGTTCGACACGTGATCGACGTTAGTCGATCCGGTCCGCCGTGGCTGCCGCGATCTTGCGGACGTAGCCGATGTCACCGCAGTCGTCGTCCAACCGGCTCTGCCGGATCTCGACGAACAACCGGCCCAGCTCCTCGCGCCGCTCGTCGGACACCTCCTGCCGCGCGTCGTTGAGGATCGTGCGCTCCTCCTCGTCCACGTGGTGGTTGAGCGCCTCGACCAGCTCCTCCAGCTTGCTCTCCCACTCCTCGGAGCTGGTGTCCTGGACCTCCATGAGGGCCAGCAACGCCTGGTGCCCCTCGGCGTGCTCCTCCGCGCCGTGGTCGACCTCGTCGTTGTCGACCTCCTTGTACCGCTTGAGGGCCGGGTACACCTCGGACTCCTCGGCCTCGGCGTGCGCGACGAGCAGCGCCGCCAGTTCGCTCAACGCCATCGCGCGGTCGGACTCGCGGTCGCGCAACGTGCGGAACAGCTCCTCGAACCTGCGGTGGTCGGCCAGGATCAGCTCGACGACATCAGTTGCCATGGCCGCCGATTACCCGGACCTTCGACCCGTCAACCGCGTACGTGTCGCCCTGGCTGACCACCTCCACGGGTCCGGTGAACTGGCTGCGCGCCTCCGCCAGCACGGCGTCGCGGTCGGTCCACGGCGCGACGTGCGTGAGCAGCAGCCGGCCGACGCCCGCCTCCGCCGCCACCCGCCCCGCCTGCACGCCCGACAGGTGCGTGCCGGGCGGCCGGTCGTCGGAGTGCGTCCACGTCGCCTCGGACAGCAGCACGTCCACGTCACGCGCCAGGTCGCGCAACGCCTCGCACGGCCCGGTGTCACCGGTGTAGGCCAACGTCGCGGTCTTGGTGGCGATGCGGAACCCGTACGCCTCGGTCGGGTGGTCGACCCGGACCGCGGTGATCTCGAACGGCCCGATGCGCGTCACCTCGCCGTCGGTGAGGGTGTGGAACTCGAACACGTCGCTCAGGTCGGTGGTGAGCAGTTCGTCGGCGGTCTCGGCGTACGCGCGGGCGAACCGGTCGGCGGTCTCGGTCGGCCCGTGCACGGGCAGCCGGTGCTCGCGGGTGTCGTGCGGCGGGTGCGTGTGGTAGCGGCGGATGACGGCGAGGGTGGTGAAGTCGGCGCAGTGGTCCGGGTGCAGGTGGGAGAACAGCAGGGCGTCCAACGAGAACGCGTTGTGACGCGCCTGCAACGCCGCCAGCACGCCGCTGCCCAGTTCGATCGCGAGTCGGCAGCCCTCCGCCTCGACGAGGTAGCCGGAGGCGGGTCCGTGCGGTCCCGGCAGGCTGCCCGAGCAGCCGAGGATGGTCAACAGCACCCGTGGAGCGTGCCAGGTCAGCCGTGGGCTTGGAAGGACGCCTTTTCCAACCCGGGCAGGAATCGGCGGGCGAGCCTGGTGAACGGCTCCACCGGGCCGGTGCAGCTGAACCGCTGGTCGGGGTCGCCGGAGCGGAACAGGTCGTGCTCGGTGAGCACCCGCACGACGTCCTTCACGGTCTCCTCGGCGCTGGAGACGAGCATCACGCCGTCGCCCATCACGATCTGCAGGACGCCGGTCAGCAACGGGTAGTGCGTGCAGCCCAGCACGAGCGTGTCGACCTCGGCCCGCTGCAACGGTTCCAGGTACGCCTGCGCCAGGCCCAGCACCTGGCGGCCGGAGGTGATGCCGCGTTCCACGAAGTCCACGAACCTCGGGCACGGGACCGCCGTGACCTCGATGTCGCGGGCGGCGGCGAACGCGTCCTGGTAGGCACCGGAGCCGACCGTGCCCACCGTGCCGATGACGCCGACCCGGCCCGTGCGGGTGGTGGCGACCGCACGGCGCACGGCCGGCAGCACGACCTCGATCACCGGGATGTCGTAGCGCTCGCGCGCGTCGCGCAGGCAGGCCGCGGACGCCGTGTTGCACGCGATGACCAGCAGCTTCGCCCCGTCGGCGACCTGCCGGTCCATCACCTCCAGCGCGAACTTCCGCGCCTGCGCGATCGGCAGCGGCCCGTACGGGCAGTTGGCCGTGTCACCGACGTAGCGGATCCGCTCGCCCGGCAGCTGGTCCATGATCGCCCGGGCGACGGTCAGCCCGCCGACGCCGGAGTCGAAGATCGCGATGGGCGAATCGGCCGTGACGGTCACGCGTTCAGCGTAGCCGCGGCGCCCTTCCTGGCATCCCGGGCGACGCCCCACGCGGCCAGCACGCCGCCGAGCGCGCCGAACAGGTGCCCCTCCCACGAGATGCCGGGCTGACCGGGCAGCACGCCCCACAGCGCCGCGCCGTAGATCGCGAAGACGACCACGGCCAGCACGATCTGCAGCGGGCTGCGCGCGAAGATGCCGCGCACCAGCAGGAACACCAGGAAGCCGAACACCAGGCCGGACGCGCCGATGTGGCTGCCGTAGGAGCCGAAGAGCCACACGCCCAGGCCGCTGGTCAGCCAGATGACGGCGGTGATCTGGAAGAACTGCTTGATGCCGCCGGAGGTGGCCAGGAAGCCCAGCACGAGCAGCGGCACGGCGTTGCCGGTCAGGTGGGCCCAGTCGCCGTGCAGCAGCGGGTACCACGCGATGTTGTCCCACTGGCTGAAGTCGCGCGGGATCACGCCGTCGTCGTCGAGGGCCCCGCCCAGGACGGTGTCGACCGCCTCGACGACGTAGAGCAGGCCGACGAAGCCGAGCACGACCACGGCCGACAGCACGGGCCTGGGCGGCACGACGCGCTTGGCCAACGGCTTGGCCGGTTTCGGCGCGGCGAGCACCGGCTCGGGCGTCGGCGGTGTGAAGGGGCCGGTGGGGTCCACGTCACCCAGGCTACGCGGGGATCCGGGGTCGGGCGGCGAGTTCCGCGTCTTCGCCGTGGGCGGCCCGGGCGTGACCGTAGGCTGTGCCGGTGTCGATCGAAGTGGCGGTGCGGGCCGAAGCGGAACTGGGTGAGGCCCCCACGTGGGACCACGCCAGCGGAACGTTGCTCTGGGTGGACGTCCTCGGCAGCGAGGTGCACCGGTACAGCCCGTCCCGCGACGACGACGCCGTCCTCGACGTGCCGCAGCACGTGGGCGCGGCCAAGCCGCGCACCAGGGGTGGCCTGGTGCTCAACCTGCGCGACGGCGTGGCGCTGATCGACCGGGACGGCGCCAAGACGTGGCTCGTCTACTGGGCGCGTGACGGCGTGCGGGGCAACGACGCCGCGGTCGACCCGGCGGGTCGGCTGTGGGCGGGCACGATGCGCTACGACGAGGACCCGGGCGGCTGGCTGGCCCGCGTCGAGCCCAGCGGTGACGCGAAGGTCGTGCTGGACGAGGTGGGCGTGAGCAACGGCATCGGCTGGAGCCCCGACGCGAGCCTCATGTACTACGTCGACTCGGCGCAGCGGCGGATCGACGTGCTCGACTACGACCGCGAGAGCGGTGAGGCGACCAACCGCCGTCCGCTGGCGGAGGTGCCGCGCGGGCTGCCCGACGGCCTCACCGTGGACTCGTCCGGTGCGGTGTGGGTCGCGCTGTGGGGTGGCGCGGCGCTGCACCGGTACACGCCGGACGGCCGGCTGGACCGCGAGGTCGAGCTGCCGGTGGGCCAGCCGACTGCGTGCTGCTTCGGCGGCGCGGACTTCACCGACCTCTACGTGACGACCGCGCGGGTCGGGTTGGGCGAGGGGGCGTCGAGCGAGCTGGCCGGGTCGGTCCTGGTGCTGCCGGGCGTCGGCGAGGGCCTGCCCTCCACCGCGTTCGCGGGCTAGATCGCGTAGGTCGCGCCGGGGGTGGCCAGGGTGACCGGCCCGTCGAACGCCTCCTCGGCGTCACGCAGCACGCCCTCGCGGTCCGACCACGGCAGGACGTGGGTCAGGACCAGGCGGCCGACGCCGGCGGCCCGCGCCACCTCGCCCGCCTCCCGGCCGCTCATGTGCAGGTAGTTGGCCCGGCCGGCCTGGGTGCGCCACGCCGAGTCGGCCAGCAGCAGGTCCGCGCCCGCGGCCAGCCGCACCAGCTCGGGGCACGGCACCGTGTCGCCGGAGAACGCCAGCGACGCGCCGCCGTAGGAGATGCGGAACCCGTAGGCCTCGCAGATGTGCCGCATGGCGGCGACTTCCACGTCCACCGGCCCCACGGCGTACCGGCCGGGCGCCAGCGGCACGAAGTCGAACGTCTCGGTCAGGTCCGTGGTGGCCAGCTCGGCGCGGCCGGCGGCGTGCGCGTTGGCGAGCCGGGACGGCGCGTGCGCGGGCGCGAACACCCGCAACCGGTGTTCGGTGACGTCGTAGGGCGGCTCCGGGTGCTCGCGCCGGTAGACGGCGAGCGAGCCGAAGTCCGCGCAGTGGTCGAGGTGCAGGTGCGACAGCAGCACGGCGTCGAGGTCGAACGGGTCGCACAGCCGCATGAGCGGGCCGAACACGCCACTGCCCAGCTCCAGCGCGATCCGCACGCCGCCCGCCTCGACGAGGTACCCGGAGGTGGGCAGATCAGGGCCCGGCGCACTGCCCGAACACCCGAGCACCGTCAATTGCATGGGTGAAACGATAGCAGCCCGACCGATGCCGAAAAATGCGGCGACAGGGCACCCGCCGGTTCATTAATTCGACCGCCGCCAAGGTTCACTCGAATGCATCAACCGAGGTGAACGACCTGTCGGAGGATACGGGTTGCCGAAGGAGAATCGGTAACGCGACAATTTCCGCCATTACCGTCCCGGATGTTGTGCAATTACCCGGCACGACCGGCGACAGGTATTCGCGCGAACCACCGCGCGGCCGATCGAAAGGTTTCGGGCCGAGCGGACGCGACCAAACGGGTGCACCGGTCGTTGCCGCAGATCACCGTGCCATTTGAGACTCGCAACATTCACGAAACTCGTTGTCCGCGACCGCTCCGCGCCAGATAGTGACGACAACTCACGCCGTGATCCTCAAGGAGGAGGGAATGGTCTTGAGAACCCTGCTGGCCGCGGTGCTGCTGGTGGCCGCGCCGCTGTTGTCCTCGAACGCTGCGGGCGCCGCACCCGCGCCGCAAGCCGGCCCGGTCGCGCTCGCGTGCAACGGGTACGTCGCGTTGACCTACGACGACGGCCCGAACGCGCAGTTCACCCGTCCCCTGATCAGCGCGCTGCGCTCGGCGGGCGCGCGGGCCACGTTCTTCGACCTCGGCTCACGCGTGCAGCAGCAGCCGCAGCTGACCCGCGAGGCCGCGCAGGCCGGCATGTGGATCGGCAACCACTCGTGGTCGCACCCGTACCTGACCAACCTCAGCGCCGCCGCCGTGGCCAAGGAACTCGCCGACACCCAGAACGCGATCCGCAACGCCAGCGGCCAAACGCCGACGCTGTTCCGGCCGCCCTACGGCTCGACCAACGCCACCGTGCAGACCGAGGCGCGCAAGCTCGGCCTGACCCAGGTCATCTGGTCGGTCGACACGCAGGACTGGAACGGCGCGTCGACCGACGCCATCGTGCGCGCGGCGACCGGCGCGAACGCCGGCGGCATCGTGCTCATGCACGCGAGCTACCAGAACACGGTCAACGCGGTGCCGCGCATCGTGCAGGGCCTGGCGGCCAAGAACCTGTGCCCCGGCCGCATCGACAACACCGGACGGGTGGTGGCCCCGTGAAGGTCCTCGGCGCGATCGTGACCTCCCTGGCCGCCGCGGCGGCCTTCGTGCTGGCGCTCGTGGCCGCACCGCAGGCGTCCGCGGCGACGTTGACCGAGGTCACCGGCTTCGGCACGAACCCGACCAACCTGCGCATGCACCTGTACGTGCCCGACCGCGTGCAGGCCAGGCCCGGCGTGCTGCTGGCCGTGCACTACTGCACGGGCACCGGCCCGGCGTTCTACTCGGGCACGGAGTTCGCCCGGCTGGCCGACCAGTACGGCTTCATCGTCATCTACCCGTCGGCCACCCGCAGCGGTCAGTGCTTCGACGTGTCGAGCCCGCAGGCGCTGCGGCGTGACGGCGGCAGCGACCCGGTCGGCCTGATGTCGATGGTCCGGTACGTGCTCCAGCGCTACAACGGCGACACGAGCCGCGTGTTCGTCACCGGCGTCTCGTCCGGCGCGATGACCACGAACGTCATGCTGGCCGACTACCCGGACGTGTTCGCCGCGGGCGCGGCGTTCGCGGGCGTGCCCGCCGGCTGCTTCGCCACCACCGACGGCTCCGGCTGGAACAGCGCCTGCGCCAACGGCCAGGTGCTGCGCACGCCGCAGGAGTGGGGCAACATCGCCCGCGGCATGTACCCCGGCTACAGCGGCCCGCGCCCGCGCGTGCAGATCTGGCACGGCACCGCGGACGACACGCTGCGGTACCCGAACTTCGGCGAGACGATCGACCAGTGGACCAACGTCCACGGCCTGTCGACCACGCCGACGTCCACCGACAGCCCGCAGTCCGGCTGGACGCGCACCCGTTACGGCGACAAGGTCGAGGCCATCTCCCTCCAGGGCACCGGCCACAACGTGCTGAGCACGGGCATGGCGTTGCGCGCGATCCAGTTCTTCGGGCTGGACAAGCCCGGTGACACCACGACCACGACCACTTCGACGACCACCAGCACCACGACCACGACCACGACCACCACCACGACGTCCAACACGTCCACGACCAGCACCACCACCACCCAGCCGGTGTCGAACTGCCGCGTGACGTACACCGTCAATGCCTGGAACACCGGCCTGACCGCGAGCATCACGGTGGCCAACACCGGCACCACGGCCATCAACGGCTGGACGCTCGCGTTCACCCTGCCCAGCGGGCAGGCGATCACCAGCGGCTGGAACGCGACCTACTCGCCCACCAGCGGCATGGTCAACGCGACCAACGTCAACTACAACGGCTCCATCGCCCCGTCGGGCTCGGTCACGATCGGCTTCCAGGCCACCCACGGCGGCAACACCGCGAAGGCGGACTCGTTCCGGCTCAACGGGATCCCCTGCACGGTCGGCTGACCGCGCGCGAGAAGGGCCCCGCCCGGACAGGCGGGGCCCTTCTCGCGCGCTCAGGCCCAGAGGTGGCCGTCGAGCCGTTCCGCCGCCTCGTCCAACGTGCCCGCGTACGCGCCGGTGGACAGGTACTTCCACCCCGCGTCCGCGACCACGAACGCCACGTCCGCCGACTCGCCGCGCGCCGCCGCCTTCTCCGCCGCGGCCAGCGCCGCGTGCAGGATCGCGCCGGTGGAGATGCCCGCGAAGATGCCCTCCACCTCCAGCAGCTGCCGGGTGCGGCGCAACGCGTCGTACGAGCCGACCGAGTAGCGGCCGGTCAGCACCTCGGCGTCGTACAGCTCGGGCACGAAGCCCTCGTCGAGGTTGCGCAGCCCGTAGACCAGCTCGCCGTACCGCGGCTCGGCCGCGATGACCTGCACGTCCGGCTTGTGCTCGCGCAGGTACCGGCCGACGCCGACCAACGTGCCGGTGGTGCCCAGGCCCGCGACGAAGTGCGTGATCGTCGGCAGGTCCTTGAGGATCTCCGGCCCGGTGCCGTGGTAGTGCGCGCCGGGGTTCGCCGGGTTGCCGTACTGGTAGAGCATCACCCAGTCCGGGTTCTGCGCGGAGAGCTCCTTCGCCAGCGCCACGGCCTGGTTCGAGCCACCCGCCGCGGGCGAGAACACGATCCGCGCGCCGTACGCCTGCAACAGCTGCTTGCGCTCGGCGGAGGTGTTCTCCGGCATCACGCACACCAGGCCGTAGCCCTTGAGCTTGGCGGCCATGGCGAGGGCGATGCCGGTGTTGCCCGACGTCGGTTCGAGGATCGTGCAGCCCGGCGTGAGCACCCCGCTGCGCTCGGCCTCCTCGATCATCATCAGGACCGGGCGGTCCTTGATCGAGCCGGTCGGGTTGCGGTCCTCCAGCTTCGCCCACAGCCGCACGTCCTTCGACGGCGACAACCGGGGCAGCCCCACCAGGGGCGTGCCGCCGACCGCGTCGAGCAGTGACTCGTACCGGGCCACGATGCGTCCTCCGGAGGGGTGGGTCAGCCGCCCGCGACGGCCGGGAGGATCGTCACGGTGTCGCCGTCCTTGACGGCCGCTTCCAGGCCGCCCGCGAACCGCACGTCCTCGTCGTTGACGTAGACGTTGACGAACCGGTGGAGCGCGCCCTCCTTGACCAGGCGCTGCTTGAGGCCACCGTGGTTGGTCTCCAGGTCGTCGATGACCTCCGCGAGCGTCGCGCCCGCGGCCTCGACGGACTTCTGCCCACCGGTGTGGGTGCGCAGGATCGTGGGGATGGAGACGGTGACGGCCATGCTGGTACCTCCGAGGAGCCGGGTTTGGTGAAGGTGGTGCCACGAGTGGTGCGCGAGGGCGCACCTGGAGGGCTCAGGGACAGTCGGGGGTGTCGTCGGCGCCGGTGTGGGCGAACATGTACGACTCCACGACCTCGACCGGCTCTTCGGTCACCACGCCGTCCACGATCCGGTAGGAGCGCAGCTCGTGCTGCTCCGGGTCACGGGTGGAGATGAGCACGTAGTGCGCCTGCGGTTCGCTCGCGTAGGAGATGTCCGTGCGGGACGGGTATGCCTCCGTCGCCGTGTGCGAGTGGTAGACGACGATCGTCTCCTCGTCGTTCGCGCTCATCTCGCGGTGGACGCGCAGCTGCTCCATCGAGTCGAAGCGGTAGAACGTCGGCGAGCGCTCGGCGTTGTCCATCGCGATGAACCGCTCCGGGCGGTCGGAACCCTCCGGGCCCGCGATGATCCCGCACGCCTCGTCCGGGTGGTCGCGACGGGCGTGCGCCACCATCGCGTCGACGAGGTCACGGCGAATCACCAGCACCCCTCCATCCTACGTGGTGGGGGAAGGTGTCCCGGGGTGTGAGAACTCGCACTACACCGGTTCGCGCGTGCCTTCGTAGACCGCACGGTGCACCGCGGGGTCGGTCGGGTGGACGCCCAGCAGGCCGCCCGCGCCCAGCACCGCGAGCCCGAGCGCGGAAGCGCCCCTGGCCATCAGGCCGAAGCCGTGGCCCCGGAGCCGGAACGACGTGAGGTAGCACACAGTCGCCGCTGCGTTGGCGGCCAGTTGCACGAACGCGGCCCGCCGCTTGTTCTCGGGCAGCGTGCCGTACTCGGCCAGTTCGGTGGCCAACGCCGCCGGTGCGAGGGCCAGCCCCGCCCCGATAGCCGTCCGCGCCGCCTTGCCGCCGCCCGGCATCAGGTCCAGCGCCGCGGACGCCGCGTACAGCCCGATGGGCAACGCCACGACCGCCGGGTGCACCGGCCGTCCCAGGGCTCGCGCGCGCAGCAGCTTGGTCACCTCGCGTCGGCGTAGGGCGGCGGGCACCGCCTCCGCCAACGCCCCGGCCGCCTTGCCGACCGCCGGACTCGTCCGCACCCACTTCAACGCCTTCTGCACACCGGCCATACCGGCCGGGTACCCCGTTCGCGAGCGTTGAATTCAGCCGTTCCGAACGTAGGACACACGCGGCGCGAACGTAGGACTCTCGCGCGAGTCCTACGTTCGGAACGCGAGAGTCCTACGTCCAAAACCCCCGAGTTCAACGCTCAGGACCGGCCGACGGCGTGGTGGAGGGCGGTGGTGGCGGTGGTGCAGAGGGTGTTCAAGCCGGTGTCGGTCGGGTGGCCGGTGGCGACGGCGAAGACGGTGGCGGGCGCGGTCACGCCGGCGCGGGCCAAGGCGTCCTGGGCGGACATCGCCACCCTTCGGCACCCCGCCGGGTCCAGGTCGGCGTCCACCACGACCAAGCCGACGGCGGTCGAGCCGATCAGGGCCAGAGCGGGGGCGTCCAGCGGCACGGCGGAGGTGCACATCGCGTAGCCGTCGGCCGGGGGCAGGCCCAAGGGCTCGGCGGCGGGGACGATCGGGACGACCTCGAACGGCTGCGGGCCGACGGGGAAGCCGTGGCCGCGTTCGGCCAGCCAGCGCACGACACCGTCGACCACCGAAGGCCCGCCCAGCACCACGGCGTGCACCCGCCGCACCAACGTCGACGGGTCCAGCAGGTCCAGCTCACGGGTGCCGACCGGCGCGCCCCGCACGTCCACCCCGGCCACCGCCCCACCGGGCGTCAGCAGCACGGCCGCCCCCGCCGCCCGCCCCACCAGCATCAGTTCATGACCGCTTCGACCAGCGTCTCCTGCACCCACGTCAACCAGTGGTAGACGCCCAGGTGCGGCGACCGCGGGTCGTCCGGCGGCAGCTCGTCGGGCATGTCCTCCTGCACGTCCAGCGCCGTGCCCAGCGCCAGCCGCACGTCGTTCAACGCCGACAGCCACGCCTCGGCCTGCTCCAACGCCAGCCGCACCTCACCGCCGTCGGGCGGGCACGTCTGGAGCACCACGGCCGCGACCCCGGTCTTGAGGTCCAGCAGCTCCGGCTCGTGCAACGACCGCAGCGCGTTGGCCGAGTCGACCTCGGCCGGGTCCGGCGCGTCGGGGTCGAGCCGGTGGAAGTCCGGCAGCAGCCGGCCCAGGATCGGGTCGTCCGGCGGCGTGGACGGCCCGGTGCGGATGCCGGTCAGCTCCGCCAGCTCGTCCTGCGGCGCCTCCTCGGCGCGGGCCAGCAGCATGTCCTGGATCTGGCTCACCAGGCCGCGCACCACGGCCGCTTCCTGCCGGTCGAACCGGCCGAGCACCTGGTCGCCGGTGCGTGTCCACTTCTTCACGACGAACGCTGCATGGTCGCCCAGAGCCCGGCCGCGTGCAGCTTGGCCACGTCGGCCTCCACCTTGTCCTTGGTCCCCGACGACACGATCGCCCTGCCCTTGTGGTGCACGTCCAGCATCAGCTTGGTCGCGTGGTCGCGGCTGTAGCCGAACAGCTTCTGGAACACGTACGTCACGTAGGACATCAGGTTCACCGGGTCGTTCCAGACCAGCGTCTGCCAGGGGCGGTCCTCGGAGCGGACCTCCTCGCCTGCCGGGTCAACCTGCGTCCGCTCATGCTCGACGGGCGTGGTCATACCGCCAATGGTGTCATGTTCCGCTCCGCGGTGGAGCCCGCAGGGCCACCCCGGCCGACCGCTTAGGCTCTGTCCCCATGTCGACGTCGCTGTTCACCGACCACTACGAGTTGACGATGCTCGCCGCGGCGCTGCGCGACGGCACCGCGGACCGGCCGTGCGTCTTCGAGGTCTTCGCCCGGCGGCTGCCGGAGGGCAGGCGGTACGGGGTGGTCGCGGGCACCGGCAGGCTGCTGGACGCGATCACCGACTTCACGTTCACCGAACGTGACCTGGAGCTGCTGGAACGCACGAACGTGGTCGACCAGGCCACGCTGTCGTGGCTGGCGGACTACTCGTTCACCGGTGACGTGGACGGCTACCCGGAGGGCGAGCTGTACTTCCCGGGCTCGCCGATCCTGTCCGTGCGCGCGCCGTTCGGCGTGGGCGTGGTGCTGGAGACGCTCGCCCTGTCGATCCTCAACCACGACAGCGCGATCGCGTCGGCCGCGGCGCGGATGGTCAGCGCGGCCAACGGGCGGCGCATGATCGAGATGGGGTCGCGCCGCACGCACGAGGAGGCGGCGGTGGCCGCCGCACGCGCCGCGTACCTGGCCGGGTTCACCGCCACGTCGAACCTGGAGGCGGCCCGGCGGCACGGCATCCCGACCGCCGGGACGTGCGCGCACGCGTTCACCCTGCTGCACGACAGCGAGGAGGAGGCGTTCCGGGCGCAGGTCGAGGCGTTGGGCGTGGACACGACCCTCCTGGTGGACACCTACGACATCACCAACGGCATCAAGACCGCCGTGGAGGTGGCCGGGCCTGAGCTGGGCGCGGTGCGGATCGACTCCGGCGACCTGGGCGTGCTGGCGCGGCAGGCGCGCGACCAGCTCGACTCGCTGGGCGCGCGGAACACCCGGATCGTGGTGTCGGGCGACCTCGACGAGTACTCGATCGCGATGCTGCGGGCCGAACCGGTGGACGCGTACGGCGTCGGCACGTCGCTGGTCACGGGGTCCGGCGCACCGACCGCGGGCATGGTCTACAAGCTGGTCGAGGTGGACGGGCGGCCGGTGGCCAAGCGCAGCTCGCACAAGGAGTCGCGCGGCGGGCGCAAGAGCGCGCTGCGGCGGCACAAGGAGACCGGGACGGCGTTGGAGGAGGTCGTGTTCCCGCACGACGCCCAGCCGTCGACGGGCGAGCACGACCGGCTGCTGGCCGTGCCGCTGGTCCGCGCTGGACAACGGGTGGACGACCTCGACACCCTGGTGGAGAGCCGGGAGCGGCTGCGTGCCGCCCTGGTGACGGTGCCGTGGGAGGGTCTGAAGCTGTCCCGCGGCGAGCCCGCGATTCCGACGACGTTCCTGTGAGGCTGTGATGGGCAAGGCGCTGATCGTGGTGGACGTGCAGAACGACTTCTGCGAGGGCGGGTCGTTGGCGGTGGCGGGCGGTGCGGCGGTGGCGGCGGCGATCTCGGCGCACGTCGCGTCGTCGTCGTACGACCACGTCGTGGCGACGCGCGACTACCACGTGGACCCGGGGTCGCACTTCAGCGAGACGCCGGACTTCGTGGACTCGTGGCCGGTGCACTGCGTGGCGGGGACGGCCGGTGCGTCGTTCCACCCGGAGCTGGACGTGACGGCGGTGGAGGCGGTGTTCTCGAAGGGCGAGTACGCGGCGGCGTACTCGGGGTTCGAGGGCACGTCCGGCGCGGGCGAGCAGTTGGTGGACTGGCTGCGGGCGCGTGGCGTGGAGCGGGTGGACGTGGTGGGGATCGCCACGGACCACTGCGTGCGGGCGACGGCGTTGGACGCGGCGGGCGCCGGGTTCGCCACGACCGTGCTGCTGGACCTGACGGCCGGTGTGGCGCGGGCGACGGTGGACGGGGCGTTGGCGCAGCTCGGTGACGCCGGCGTGACGCTGAAGGGCACCCCGCGCGTCGGCTGACCCCCTGGGTGCCCCGGATCGGCTCCGGGGCACCCGAACCCGCGGGTGGCGTGTTCTGAGCGTTGAACTCGGGGGTCCTGAACGTAGGACTCTCGCGTTCTGAACGTAGGACACACGCGTTCTGGAGGTAGGACTCGCGCGGGTTAGGGGGTTGGGGAGCAGGCGGTGGAGCCGAGGACGACGTCGCCGGTCAAGCCCGAGGCCTCGGTGAAGCGCAGGTGCAGCATGTTCATCGCGATGCTGCCGTCGTTCGGGTCGGGCAGGATCGTCTCGCCGAACGTCGCGGTCGCCAGCACCGCGCCGTTGCCCGCCTTCACCTCGTGCACGTAGTTCGGCGTGATCTGCTCCGGCAGCCCCGAGAAGCCCTGCAAACCGTCGGCCGCCCAGCCCGCGCTCGTGCCGGACTCGGTGCCCGTGCACGTCACCTTCCACCGGGCCACCCGCAGGCGCGGCCCGCCCGCCGACACCAGCGCCGACAGCTCGAACTCGGTGCCGTCCGCCTCGGACGTGGTCCTGGTCGTGCCGTGGTCCGGGTCCACGACCGCGGTGGCGCACGACGACGTGCCCGGGCCGAACCGGACGCCCGTGCGGCTCACCGCCTCGGACGAGTTCGACGTCCGGCCGTCCACCGCGCACGGCGCCAGCGGCGCGACGGTGACCCGCGTGCCCGCCTTGGTGAACTCGGCGGAGCCGACGGACGCCACCCCCGCCGGGTTGGCCGCCGACGCCGGTGGCGCGGCCGCGACCAGGCCGAGTACGAGCGCCGAGGCCACGGCGCCGACCCGGCGCGCTCCGATCTGCTTCATCGTGTCGCCCTTCTCCTTCATCACGGACGTGAGGACTATCGAGCCCCGGCGGACGGCGGCTGACGATCTAGCGCCCACATCACCCGCAAGTGGAAAAACCGATACCTGATCGAGTGACAGGGCGCGGTCAGCACGGGATGCGCACGGGCAGCGGCGCGGTCGAGAAGTCGTTCGGCAGGCCGACGAGCCGCTCCAAGGCCCCGCGCACCCTGCCCGCCGCCCGCCCGTCGCCGAACGGGTTGCGCCCCAACGGCAGCCGCAGCCGCGCGCCGAGCACCCAGCCCGCCTCGGCGATGATCCGGATCGGGTCGGTGCCGACCAGCCACGCGCAGCCCGCGTCCACCGCGGCCACCCGCTCGGTCGTGTCACGCAGCACGAGCACCGGCACGCCGAACGTGGGCGCTTCCTCCTGGAGGCCGCCGGAGTCGGTCAGCACCAGCGCGGCCCGGCGCAGCGCGCGCACCAGGTCGGAGTAGTCCAACGGCTCGGTCACCACGATCCGCTCGTGCCCGCCGAGCAGGTTCCGCGCCGCCGCGCGCACCCGCGGGTTCGGGTGCACGGGCAGCAGCACGCGCACGTCGGGGTGCCGGTCGGCGATCGCCCGCACGGCGCGCAGCACGCGCGACAGCGGCTCGCCCCACGACTCGCGCCGGTGCACCGTGACCAGGACCAGGCGTTCGGAGCGCTCGTCGAGCACGCGTTCCAGCACGGCGAGCCGGGGGTCGCGGGCGGGCAGGTCGGCGGCGGCGACGCGCTGCACGGCGTCGACCACGGTGTTGCCGGTGACCACGATCCGGCGGTCGGCCATGCCCTCGCGGACCAGCGCGGCCGCGGCGTCGTCGGTGGGCGCGAGGTGCAGCGCGCAGATCCGGGCGATCATCTGCCGGGTGCCCTCCTCGGGGAACGGCCCGGCGAGGTCGCCGGTGCGCAGGCCGGCTTCGAGGTGGGCGACCGGGATGCCGCGCCAGAAGGCGGCGAGCGCGCCCGCCAGTGCGGTGGTCGTGTCGCCCTGGACGAGGACGACGGCCGGGTCGCGCTCGCGCAGCAGCCGGTCGAACTCCGCGACCAGGCGGGCCAGCAGCTCGGCCTGGCTGCCGGTGACCCGCGGCACGTCCAGCTCGACGTCCGCGAGCAGGCCGAACGAGCGCAGCGCCTGCTCGACCATGCCGTTGTGCTGTCCACTGTGCACGATCACGGGTCGGAGCACCGGGTGGTCGCCCAGCGCCAGCGCCACCGGCGCGATCTTCACCGCTTCGGGCCGGGTGCCCGCGAGCAGCACGACTTCCTTCACCTTGCTCCTCTCACTGCGGTTCGGTGGGTGGTGCGGCGCCCCGGGCGCGCGACTGGGGGTGGGCGCGCGACCGGGGCGCACGCGCGCTACTCGTCGGCCGCCGCTCGTCGCCCGCGTGACGCGCGGATCAGCAGCAGGCCGGCCACCAGCAGCACGACACCGGCCACCACCCACCACGCGACGCCGGCGCCGGTGGCCGCCAACGAGCCGATTCCCGTACCGACCGCGACACCGCTGCCGGGAACCCTGTACATGCTCAGACCGCCTCGAGGTCGTGCCGGCGGCGCAGCGCCGCGGCGCCGACGGGCACGCCGAACAGCGCGAGCAGGCCCAGCCCGATCCACAGGCCCGCGCCGGACGCCATCGGGATCGGCAAGCCGGCCGGACCGCAGGTCGCGGACGAGATCACCAGGTCGCCGGAGCCGAGCGAGCCGAGCACGCCACCGATCAGGGTGACGTGGACGGCGTTGACGGTGAGGCTGCCGTCGGCGTTGCGGACCTGCTCGTTGAACACGACCCTGGCGATGTCCACGCCCAGGAGGTCGACGTCGATCGCGGTGTTGGGCGCGGGTTCCGCGTCGACGTCGCCGAGCCGGCCGAGGTCGAGCCCGGCGAGCTTCGCCTTGCCCATCACGCCCTTCTGGGTGGCCGCGCACTCGGCCTCGGCCAACTGGGCCGACAGGCCGCCGGTGACGGTCGCGAGCAGGTCGAGGCGGACGTCGGCGGTGCTCGCCCAGGAGCTGACGCCGCCGGTCTTGTCATCGCGTGACGCGGACGCGTCGAGCACGCCGGTGCGCAGCACGCCGGGCCGGTCCACGGACGCGAACGTGCTGGTCGTGGGGCCGTCCGCGGCGGCGGCGGCGAAGGGCCCGGCGGACACCGCGTCCCGGCCCAGGAGCGAGAGGGCGAGCTTGGCGCCGTGGGCCGAGGCGTCCCCGGGCGCCGCCGAGGCGGGCGCGGCGCTCACGACGAGCGCCGCGACGGCGACCAGCCCGGCCACCGCGGCACGACGCGTCATTCGGACACGCATGGGGCTCCTTTCTCGAAACGTGTTTATCGAGCAATTGCCCCTATCGGCGTTCCTCCCGTGGGATTAAGGGTTACTGACCGTAAAGGGGGACGGCGGCCACTCGAATCGCCCAATCGGGACCACCGCAGGTGGGTAGTCAGCCCGAAATCACCTCACGTTGTCACTCGATCCGGGGGTGAGGTTCGCAGTACGGCGATCCGATGACCTTCAAGCAGCCCTATCGGGCGATCCCTGATCGGATGGAAGGACTCTTTCAGTGGCGCTTGCCGTGCCCCGCACCGAACGCCTCAACCGGGTGGTCGTCGTCGCACTGGTGGCGGCCGCCGCCGGCCTCGTGGTGGCGCACCGGGCCTACCGGACCGCCGAGATCCTGCTGTCCGGGCTGCTGCTCGACCTGATCAGCTCCGACGGGGTGGAGGTCGTCGTGGCACGGCAGACCGTCTACTTCGGGCTCGGCTCCGGCACCCCGCTCGGCCTGCGGATGACGCCCGAGTGCACGTCGGCGTTCCTCGTCGTGCCGCTGCTGGCGGTGGGCGCGGTGATGATCGCGTTGCGGCCGCGGATCACGCGCAGGGTGCTGTTCGCGCTGGTCGTGGCGGGCGTCGCGGTGGTCGTGGTGAACCAGGCGCGGGTGTTGACGCTGGTCGGGCTGGTCGAGTGGCTCGGCGTCGACCGCGGCTACTACTGGGGCCACACGCTGCTCGGCTCGATGGTGAGCGTGTTCGGCGGCGCGGCCGCGCTGGTGGCGTTCGTGTGGTTGGCGACGCGGCGGTGAGGCGCGCCGACGTGGTCGTGGTGGCGCGATGAACCTCGACGTGCTGCTGGGGTTCACCCAGGCGTTGGCGCTGACGATGAGCGTCGCGTTCGTGACGTACGTGTTCCTGATCGTGGTGCCCTACCTGCGGTACCGGCCGCGGCCGGTGGGGCGGGCGGCCGACTTCGAGTGGCACTTCCTCGTGCCGTGCCGCGACGAGGAGGCCGTCATCGGTGACACGGTCCGGTACCTGCGCGAGTCGTTCCCCGGGGCGCACGTGTGGGTCATCGACGACGACTCCGACGACGGCACGGCGGAGGTCGTGCGCGGCTTCCGCGACGACCGCAACATCCACCTCGTGCGACGGCGGCGGCCGCACGCGCGGACCGGCAAGGGTGACGCGCTCAACGACGCCTACCGGACGTTGAAGCTGTGGATGGGGCGGCACGCGGACGCCGACCGGGCCGTGGTCGTCGTGGTCGACGCCGACGGGCGCCCCGCCCGCAACTGCCTGGACGTGTGCGCGGCGGAGCACCTGTTCGGCGACCCCGCGATCGGCGCGGTGCAGGTGGACGTGCGGATGGTGAACGCGGGCGTGCGGCAGGCGGGCGTGCCGCGGTGGCGCGGGGTGCTCGGCGACCTGCTGGTGCGGATGCAGGACCTGGAGTTCCGGACGGCGATCGCGGCGATCCAGCTGTCACGCGGGGTCACCGGCACGATCTCCATGGGCGGCAACGGCCAGTTCACCCGGTTGTCGGCGTTGGACTCCATCGCCGGGCCGGCCGGTCAGCCGTGGCGCGGGTCGCTGCTGGAGGACTTCGAGCTGGGGGTGCACCTGCTCACCGCGGGGTGGCGCACCGGGTTCACGTTGGACGCGCACGTGCACCAGGAAGGGCTGTACAGCCTGCGGCGGTTCCTCGCGCAGCGCACCCGGTGGGGCCAGGGGACGATGCAGTGCCTGCGGTACGTGCGGCGGATCTGGGCGTCGCCGCACCTGTCCACGTTGGGCGCGTCGGAGATGATGTACTACCTGGCCCAGCCGTGGATGCAGTTGCTCGGCACGCTCGTCTACCCCATCCCGTTGCTGCTGCTGGGCCACCGGGCCGTGACCGCGCCGGGCGAGGTGTGGACGTGGTTCGTCGACGGCGCGTGGATCCTGTTCACGGTGTACGGGATGTTCGGCCTGCTGCCGTTCGTGCTGTGGGGACCGGTGTACCGGACGCGGTGCGCGCCTGCGCTGGGTCGTTGGCGGGCGGTCGGCCTCGGGTTCGCGTACGCGCTCTACATCTACACCTTCTACATCACGTCGTGGCGGGCCGTGATCCGGTTGGCGCGCGGGCGCAACGGGTGGGCCAAGACGCGCCGGAACACCGAGCGGATCACCGGCGACGTGGCACTGGACCACTGACCCCGCGCGAGTCCTACGTTCAGAACGCGAGTGTCCTACGTTCAGAACCCCCGAGTTCAACGCTCAGGACGCGTTGGGGTGTCCGACCCGCCCTGACGGGGTGGGCGGGTACGGTCTTCGCCGTGCCCGCCACCACCGCGATCCCCGACACCCGGACGTTGCTCGCCGTCGCCGTGGAGGCGGTGGGCGGAGCCGAACGGCAGGGCCAGGTCGACATGGCCGAGGCCGTCGAACGGGCGATCCGCACCGGAGAGCACCTGGCCGTGCAGGCGGGCACCGGCACCGGCAAGTCGCTGGCCTACCTGGTGCCCTCCCTGCGGCACGCGGTGGCCGAGGAGTCGACGGTCGTCATCTCCACCGCCACGATCGCCCTGCAACGCCAGCTCGTGGACCGCGACCTGCCGCGCCTGGCCAAGGCGTTGCGCAAGGAGCTGGGACGCGAACCGCGCTTCGCCATCCTCAAGGGCCGCCGCAACTACCTGTGCATGCACCGCCTGCACACCGGCGCGCCCGACGAGCCCGAGGACGCGGGCCTGTTCGACCCGTTCGCGGTGTCCAAGATGGGCCGCGAGATCAAGCGCCTGCACGAGTGGTCGTCCGACACCGAGACCGGCGACCGGGACGAGCTCGTCCCCGGCGTCACGGACCAGGCGTGGCGGCAGGTGTCCGTGACCGCGCGCGAGTGCCTGGGCGTGAACAAGTGCCCGATCGGCGTCGACTGCTTCGCCGAGAAGGCGCGGGCCGAGGCGGGCAAGGCCGACATCGTGGTGACCAACCACGCGATGCTCGCCGTGGACGCGCTGGAGGGCTACCAGGTGCTGCCCGACCACGACGTGGTCGTGATCGACGAGGCGCACGACCTGGTCGACCGGGTGACGTCGGTGGCCACGGAGGAGCTGAGCGCGTCCCTGGTCGCCACGGCCGCGCGGCGCTGCGGACGGCTCATCGACCAGGGCGTGGCCGACCGGATGGCCGAGGCGAGCGACGGCCTGGCGATGATCCTCGAGGAGATGCCCCCGGGTCGGCTCGACAGCCTGCCGCAGGCGTTGGCGGGCGCGTTGCGGGCGACCAAGGACGCGGCGCACGCGTGCATCACGTCGTTGGGGCCGGAACGCAAGGAGGACGTCGACGGCGCGACCTCGCGCAAGCTGGCGCTGTCGCTGCTGGACGAGGTGCACGACTGCGCCACGCGGATCCTGGAGGCGTTCGACGCCGACCACGACGTGGTGTGGGTGTCGGGTGACTTCGCGGACCGCACCAAGGCGCCGTCGCTGCGGGTCGCGCCGCTGGGCGTGGGCGGGTTGCTGCGGGAGCGGCTGTTCGGCAAGCGCACCACGGTCCTGACGTCGGCGACGTTGACGTTGGGCGGGACGTTCGACACGTTGGCGCGGCAGTGGGGGCTGCCGGCGTCGTCCGGGGTGAAGAAGGCCGAGGGTGCGGCGACGGACAAGGAGCCGCCGTCGGACGTGAGCGGGCCGCGGTGGAGCGGGCTGGACGTCGGCTCGCCGTTCTCGCACGGGAGCGCCGGGATCCTGTACGTGGCACGGCACCTCCCACCGCCGGGGCGCGACGGGCTGCCACCGTCCTATGTGGACGAGATCGAGGGCCTGGTGAACGCGGCCGGTGGACGGACGTTGGGGCTGTTCTCGTCGATGCGTGCGGCGAAGGCGGCGGCGGAGGCGTTGCGGGGCAAGCTGGAGCACCCCGTGCTGTGCCAGGGTGACGACGCGACCGGGCAGTTGGTGAAGCGGTTCGCCGAGGACGCGCGGACGTGCCTGTTCGGGACGTTGTCGTTGTGGCAGGGCGTGGACGTGCCGGGGCCGTCGCTGTCGCTGGTGGTGATGGACCGCATCCCGTTCCCGCGGCCGGACGACCCGCTGGCGTCGGCGCGGCAGAAGGCGGTGGAAACGCGTGGCGGCAACGGTTTCCTCACCGTGGCGGCGACGCACGCGGCGCTGCTGCTGGCCCAGGGTGCCGGGCGGCTGCTGCGTTCGATGAACGACAAGGGCGTGGTGGCGATCCTCGACCCGCGCCTGGCGACGGCCCGTTACGGCGGGTTCCTGCGCGCCTCGCTGCCGCCGTTCTGGACGACGTACGACCCGGAGGTCGTGCGTGCGGCGCTCAAGCGGCTCGACGCGGCGAACAACTGACGGCGTTCGCGCAGGTCGCGTGTTCTGAGTGTTGAATTCGGGGGTTCTGAACGTAGGACACGCGCGTTCTGAACGTAGGACACGCGCGACGCGAACGTAGGACTCTCGCGTTCTGAACGTAGGACTCGCGGGTCAGCCGTCGACGAGGAGGCCGCGCAGCGGGCCTTGGAGGCGGCCGGCGCGGCGGGAGACGCCCGGCAGGGCGGTCAGGCGGTGTTTGCCGGGAGAGGTCAGGGTCGGGCGCCAGAGGCGGTCCACGACCTCGTGGGCGGGGCCCGACACCGCGGACAGCGGGCGTTGCAGGTGTTCCGACCACAGGCGCAGGCGGGTGTCACGGGCGACCGCCGGGTCGTCGGTGACGAGGTTGACCTCGGTGTCGTTGAACAGCGAGTGCTCGTTGAGGTTGGCCGAACCCACGCTCAGCCAGCGGTCGTCCACGATGGCCAGCTTGGCGTGCACGTAGACCGACGAGGACGTCACGCCGTCGTGCGAGGACAAGGTCGCGGCCACCAGGCGGTGGTTGCCGTCGTCGGCGTCCAGCAGGCGCCCGAGCTGGCCGCGGGTGGTGTCGGCGCCGTTGCTCGGCTTGCGCGGGAGCACCAGGACGACCCGGAAGTCCGGGTGCGGCGGCTTGCGCAGCTTGGCCAGCAGCACCTCGGTCACCTCCGGTGACCACAGGAACTGGTTCTCGATGTAGACCAGGCGCTGCGCCGAGCGCAGTGCCCGCAGGTAGGAGTCGAGCAGGCTGAACTCGCCGCGCGAGCAGAAGTCGTAGGTGCGCTCCGGGATCGTGCGCACCAGTTGCGCCGACGACGAACCGGCGGGAGCGGGCGGGGTCACGGGCGGCAGTTGCTCGCCCGCGATCTCCTGCCAGCGCTGCCGGAAGTGCTCGGCCACGTCGGCGACGATCGGGCCGCGCAGGCGCGTGCCGATGTCGTGCCAGCCCAGCGGTTCGCGCGGCGGGTGCTCGGCGGTGTCGTGCCGGTCGCCCTCCACGGCGGTCAGGTCCATGCCGCCGACGAACGCCACCTCGTCGTCCACCACGACGATCTTCTCGTGGTGGCAGTGCAAGGTCCGCTCGCGCGCGTCGATCTCGCACCGCACCGCGCTGTCCCGGGTGAACTCCCGTTGGCTCGCCAGCACCCGCTTGCGGGTCGGCTCGAACATCGGCACCGGCGGCCCCGCCCACAGCAGCACGCGCACCGGCACCCGGGACGCCGCCGAGGCCAGCAGTTCGCGCAACGTCGGCGAGCCCGGCTCACGGGTCAGCCGGAAGTCCGGGCTCGCGCACCACCCCGCCAGGTGCACGGACTTGCGGGCCGACGAGATCGCCTCGGCGATGGCGGGCAGCACCTCGTGCCCGTCCACCAGCACCTCGACCCGGTTGCCGGTCCGCACCGGCCGCCGCGGCGTCCACCAGCCGTCCGCGGGGTCGAACACCGAACCCCACCCGAGTTTGCGCAACCGTCTCGCGTGGTGCGCGCACAACAAGCTCTCCAGCCCGTCACCGAGCTTCGCGTCCAGCACGTCCAGCAGGCCCACGCTGGGGATGGTTACCGCAAAACGGTCATCCGAAACGTCGGTTCACGGCCACCGTGGCCGTTCCGGGCGCCACCTCGGTGTACCCGGCGTCCCGCACCAGCACGACGTCCGGCCGCGCCACCAGCTCGTCCCACGCCGCCACCGACGGCGACCGCACGGCGCACCGGTAGTCCAGCGCCGCCCACTCCTTCAGCTCGGCGTCGGACAGGTGCGGCGCGAGCAGCATCGACGCGTGCCCCACCTGGGCCGCCGCCTTGCCCGCGGTCATCTCCACGCGCGGGTTCAGCCACAGCTCGTGCGCGCCGGGAGGGATCGGGCCGGGCTCGTCGGGCGGCAGCTCGCTGCCCGAGATCTGCAACCGGCTCAGCTCCTTGGGCAGGTCCACCACCCGACCCGGCACGAACGCCCGCACCGACGCGCTGCCCACCGTGATCGTGACGCCGGGCAACGCCTGCACGGCCTCCCAGTGCGCGCCCCGCGCCCGCCGCGCCACCTTCCGGATCCGGCCGCGCACCCAGGCCACCAGCTCGTCGTGCCACTCACCGCCGGGCAGGGCCCGGTCGTCCAGGCACACCGCGATCGCGGCGGCCGCGGCGGCTTCCAGCACGTCGGTCCTCGACGGCGGCGCGGACCGCTCGATCCGCATCACCACCGGCATCGCCCGCACCGACGCCGGATCCTCCTCGTCGGTCGCGTAGTGCCGGTCCACCAGCATCCGCAGGATCGGGTTCACAGCCGGTTCAGCTCCAGACCGTCCGCCGCGTCCGCGGCCTCCACCTCCGCGCGTGTCACGCCCAGCACGAACAGCACCGCGTCCAGGAACGGGTGCGACAGGGCGGTGTCCGCGACCTCCCGCAACGCGGGCTTGGCGTTGAACGCGATGCCCAACCCGGCCGCGCCGAGCATGTCGATGTCGTTCGCGCCGTCACCCACGGCGACCGTCTGCGCCAGCGTGATGCCCTGCTGTTCGGCGAACCGCCGCAGCGCCACCGCCTTGCCCGCCCGGTCGACCACGTCGCCGACGACCCGCCCGGTCAGCTTGCCGTCCACGATCTCCAGCTCGTTGGCCGCGCAGAAGTCCAGCGCCAGCTCGTCCACCAGCCGCTGGATCACCCGGGTGAACCCGCCGGAGACGACCCCGCAGCGGAACCCGAGCCGCTTCAACGTCCGCACGGTCGTGCGCGCGCCCGGCGTCAGCTCCAGCGACTCGGCCACCTCGTCCAGCACGGACTCGTCCAAGCCCTCCAGCAACGCCACCCGCCGCCGCAGCGACTCGGTGAAGTCCAACTCGCCGCGCATCGCCGCGTCGGTGATCTCCTTGACCTGCGGCTCCACCCCGACGTGGGCGGCCAGCATCTCGATCACCTCGCCCTGGATGAGCGTGGAGTCGACGTCGAACACCACCAGCCGCTTGGCCCGCCGGGTCAACCCGGCCCGCTCCACCGCGACGTCCAACCCGCCGCGCACCGCCACCTCGGCCAACGCCGACCGCAGCTGGGCGTCGCTCTCCGGCGTGTCGGCGGCCACGGACACCCGCAGCTCGAGGCCCGTCACGGGGTAGTCGGCCACACCGCGGATCGCGTCGATGTTCACGCCCAACGACGCCAGCCGCCGCGCCACCTCGGTGAACGCGCGGGCCGTCACCGGGCGGCCGAGCAGGATCAGCACGTGGCTGGACTCCAGCCGCGCGGTCCGCCGCGAGTCCGCGCCGATCTCCACCTCGACGTGCATGGACACCGTCGCCATGGCCTGCTCGACGGCCTCCTGCAACCCCTCCGGGTCGTGGTCGGCGGCGACGAGCACGCCGAGCACCAGCCGACCGCGGATGACGACCTGCTCGACGTCGAGGATCTCCACGCCGTGCCTGGTCAGCACCGCGAAGAGCACCGAGGACACCCCCGGCTTGTCCGGTCCGGTGACGGTGATGAGGACGGGCGTGGCGCTGGGCTTGGTCACTGATGGCTCCTATGCCAGACAGCGGCGAGCCCCGACGACCCGGGCCCGAGGATTCGGACGCCGGTCGTCGGGGCTCGCCGTTGAACCTGCGCTCAGGTTACAAGCGTTACTTGTGGTCGCCCTCGGTCCCTTCCGAGGCTGTGCCCGATTGCACAGCCGCGGCGGCCACCTCGGACGGCGCCTTCGGCGCGTCCTCGTGCGCGATCGCCTTGCCGGTGAACGTCACGTGCGCCTCGCTGTGCAGCCGCTCGATCATGTGCGGGTAGTGCAGCTCGAACGCCGGGCGCGCCGACCGGATGCGCGGCAGCTCGGTGAAGTTGTGCCGCGGCGGCGGGCACGAGGTGGCCCACTCCAGCGAGTTGCCGAAGCCCCACGGGTCGTCCACGTGCACGGTCTCGCCGTAGCGGTAGCTCTTGAACACGTTCCAGATGAACGGCAGCGTGGACGCGCCCAGGATGTACGCGCCGATCGTGGAGATCGTGTTCAGCGTGGTGAAGCCGTCGCTGGGCAGGTAGTCGGCGTACCGGCGCGGCATGCCCTCGTTGCCCAGCCAGTGCTGCACCAGGAACGTGGCGTGGAAGCCGAGGAACGTGGTCCAGAAGTGGAGCTTGCCCAGCGGCTCGTCCATCATCCGGCCGGTGATCTTCGGGAACCAGAAGTAGATGCCCGCGAACGTGGCGAACACGATCGTGCCGTACAGCACGTAGTGGAAGTGCGCGACGACGAAGTACGTGTCCGAGACGTGGAAGTCGATCGCCGGCGCGGCCAGCAGGATGCCGGACAGGCCACCGAAGAGGAACGTGACGATGAAGCCGATGCTGAACAGCATCGGGGTCTCGAACGTCAGCTGCCCCTTCCACATCGTGCCGATCCAGTTGAAGAACTTGATGCCGGTCGGCACCGCGATCAGGAACGTCATGAACGCGAAGAACGGCAGCAGCACCGCGCCGGTGGCGTACATGTGGTGCGCCCACACCGCCACGGACAGCGCCGCGATGCCCAGCGTCGCGTAGACCAGGCCGTTGTAGCCGAAGATCGGCTTGCGGCTGAACACCGGGAAGATCTCCGACACGATGCCGAAGAACGGCAGCGCGACGATGTAGACCTCGGGGTGGCCGAAGAACCAGAACAGGTGCTGCCACAGGATCACGCCGCCGTTGGCGGGGTCGAACACGTGCGCGCCCAGGTGGCGGTCGGCCAGCAGGCCCAGCAGCGCGGCGGTCAGGATCGGGAACGCCAGCAGCACCAGCACCGAGGTCACCAGGATGTTCCAGGTGAAGATCGGCATGCGGAACATGGTCATGCCGGGCGCGCGCAGGCACACCACGGTGGTGATCATGTTGACCGCGCCGAGGATGGTGCCCAGACCACCGACGACCAGGCCGGAGATCCACAGGTCGGCGCCGACGCCGGGCGAGTGGATGGCGTTCGACAGCGGGGTGTAGGCGAACCAGCCGAAGTCGGCCGCGCCGCCCGGCGTGAGGAAGCCCGCCATCACGATCAGGCCGCCGAACAGGTACAGCCAGTACGAGAACGCGTTGAGGCGGGGGAACGCCACGTCCGGCGAGCCGATCTGCAACGGCAGGACGAAGTTGGCGAAGCCGAACACGATGGGCGTCGCGTAGAGCAGCAGCATCACCGTGCCGTGCATGGTGAACAGCTGGTTGAACTGCTCCTGCGACAGGAACTGCATACCCGGCCGAGCCAGCTCGGTCCGCATCAGCATGGCCATCGCGCCGCCCACCATGAAGAAGGCGAACGACGTGACCAGGTACATGATCCCGATCTGCTTGTGGTCCGTGGTGCGGAACATCCGCAGCAGGAACGAACCCTTGACCGCCTCGCGAGTCCCGAAGGGCCGCGTTGCGATCGGCTGCGGGGCTACGGCCGTCACGGTGCCTCCTGCACTGTCTGGTACTGGCTGTGCCGGTGGGTGGCGCCGCCGGCTCATCGGATCGTAGACGGCGCTGTTCCGGGAGGTGCGGCTGGGCTGCCCCCTGGATCAAGTGAGGTAGCGCAGGTCACAGTGTTGGATTGCCCCTGCTTCGCAGATGGCGGCTCCCTCGACGCGACCTCGCGGTCCCAGGGGGAAGGCGAGGTCGCGTCGAGGGTGGGATAGGTCGAAGGCGCAGGTGAAGGTCAGCGGCGCAGGAGGGAGCGCAGCTTCGGGGAGGCGACGAAGGCGGCGCCGGCGGCGACCAGGGCCAGGCCGACGATGAGCAGCCAGCCGCCGTCGAAGCCCGTGTTGGCCAGGTTGCCCTCGTTGTCCGTGCCCGGTGCGGCGGCGGGGGTCGAGGTGCTGGTCGGGGTGACCGCGACGGAGTCGGTGGTGGTGGTGGTCGTCGTCGGGGTGGCCTCGGTGGTGGTCGTCACCGTGGTGGTCGTGGTGGTCGGGGCGGTGGTGGTCGTGGTGACCGAGTCGTCCTGCTCGGCGCAGACGAACCAGTGGCTGATGCCCGCCGGCTTGCCGCTGGCGTTGAGCGGCGCGTGCAGGTCTTCCCAGGCCAGGTCGCCCAGGTCGGCGGCGTCGTAGACGTTGTAGGCGTTGCCGCCCTTCACCACGACGCCGGTGAGGACGTAGCCCTCCGGGTGCGCGGTGACGGTGATGTTGACGCCTTCGACGGTGAAGGTGCCGGCGGGCATCGTCAGCTCGTCGCCGGGCAGCCCGACGACGTCGCAGGCGTCGCCGGGCTGGCCGATGTCGACGTTGCCCCCGACCGCGGTGGCACGGTCGTCGCCCGCGTCGAGGGGCGCGCCCGGCGAGGCCGAGGCGGTGCCGCCCAGCAGACCGGTGGTGCAGAGGGCGAGCAGGGCGGCTGCTCCGAGAAGACGGCGGGTGGTGATGCGCATGGTGCTGCTCCGCGTGGTTCGAGGGCTGACCGGGGGATCGAACTACACCGACCACCCCTCTATCGAGGTAGCCCATTCGAACGAAGCGGGTTGCCGTCTATTCGTTATGACGTGGTGATGTTCACCGTCCGTATCGGACCGTTCACTTCCGGAGGAGCTTGCGGAGTTTCGGCGAGACGAGGAACGCGGAACCCGCGGCCAGCAGGGACAGCCCGGCGACGAGCAGCCACCAGCCGTCGAAGCCGGTGCTCGCCAGGCCCTCGCCCGAGCCGGGCACGACCACCGCGCCGGCGGCCTTGGTGGTCGTGGTCGGGGTGATCACGACGAGCGGTGCCGTGGTCGTGATCACGGGGACCGCGGTGGTGGTCGTGGGCACGGTGGTGGCCGTCGTCGTCACGGTCGGCTGAGTGGTGCCCACGGTGGTCGTCGTGGTCGTGTCACTGGTGGTCGTAGTGGTGGTCGTCGTGGTGGTGACGGGGGTCAGGCAGACGAACCAGTGGCTGATCGCGGCCGGCTTGCCGCTCGCGTTCAGCGGGGCGTGCAGGTCCGGCCACGGCAGCGCGCCGAGCGCCGGGTAGACGTTGTAGGCGTCGCCGCCCTTGACCACGACGCCGCTGATCTGGGAACCGTCCGGGTTGGCGGTGATGTCGATGTACGTGCCGTCGTCGGTGAACCCACCGGACAGGGTCGCCTCGGTGCCGGGCAGGCCGACGGTGGCGCACGCGTTGCCCGGCTGGCCGATGTCGATGTTCCCGGCGACGGCGGTCGCGCGGGGGTCGCCGGACTGCGGCGGGTCCTGGTTCGGCTGGGCGGACGCGCCGCCGGCCAGGACACCGGCCGCGATCACGGCCAGCAACGGGACTGCTCCGAACAGGATGCGGCTTGTCGTGCGCATGGGGGTCTCCGCATGGGCTCGCAGTGGCGTTCGGCGGATCGGACTGCTCCGTCGCTGCTGTATCGCGTTGCGCCGTTCGGTTGATGCACGTCGAGACCGAGTCGTTATGCCGCGCTCACCTGGAATGACCGGATTTCACCCGTGCCGGGGATGCCGCCCGCGACCTTTACCGAACCCGAACACGCTCGTCGCCCTGATCACGGCCCCCGTCGTGCCACGATGCGCGGCGTGCCGGGACTCGTGCTGGTCGTGGAGGACGAACGGGCCATCGCCGACCTGATCTGCCTCTACCTGCGCCGGGACGGGTTCGGCGTGCACGTGGAGGCGGACGGGCACGACGCGTTGGCCGCGGTGCGGCGGTTGCGGCCGGTGGCGGTGCTGCTGGACGTCGGGCTGCCCGGGATGGACGGGGTCGAGGTGTGCCGGGCGCTGCGCGCGGCGGGCGACTGGACGCCGGTGCTGTTCGTGACCGCACGCGACGACGAGGTGGACCGCGTGCTCGGCCTGGAGCTGGGCGCGGACGACTACGTGACCAAGCCGTTCAGCCCGCGCGAGCTGGTGGCCCGCGTGCGCACCGTGCTGCGCCGGGGAACGCCGCAGGTCAGCCCGGTGCACGTGGTGGGTGAGGTGAAGCTGGACGGCGACCGGCGGCGGGTGTGGGCGGGCGCGGCCGAGGTGGCGTTGACGTCGACGGAGTTCGACCTGTTGGCGCACCTGATGCGGCACCCGGGCCGGGTGTTCGCGCGGGAGCAGCTGCTGAGCGCGGTGTGGGGTTACGCGGCGGCCGCGGGCACGCGCACGGTGGACGTGCACGTGGCGCAGTTGCGGGCCAAGCTCGGTGATCGCAGTCCGATCAGGACCGTGCGCGGGGTCGGCTACTCGGTCGAGGCGTCGTGACCGGCCGCACGAGCCTGGCGTTCCGGATCACGGCGCTGTGCCTGGCCGTGGCCGGGGTCGCGGTCGTGGTGGCCGGGCTGGTGTCGGCGCGGCTGGTGCTGAGCACGTCGCGGGAGGTGAGCCGGCAGGCGCTGGCCGACCAGGCGGACGTGGTGGCCGGGCAGCTCGAGGTCGGACGGGCCGGGCGGCTGCGGGCGGTCGAGGTGTTGCGCGGGCAGGGCATCGACCTGGTGCGGATCGGGCCGGACGGCGGGTTGGTCGGCGCCGCGCCAGCCGTGCGCGCGGTGCGTGACACCGGGGTCCGGTCGGGCACCGCGGGCACCCGGCTGGTCGAGGTGCGGCCCGGGGTCGCGCTGGTGCAGGAAACGGCGACAGGCAACGGGCCGGGGCGCGAACTGCTGCGCAACATCGCGGTCGCGCTGGGGTTCGGGCTGCTGGTGGCGGCGGTGGCCGGGTGGCTGCTGGGCAAGCTGGTCGCGCGGCCGTTGCGGCGCACGGCGGAGGTCGCGCGCACGATGAGCGGCGGTCGGCGTGACCTGCGCGCGCCGGAGCACGGGCCGGCGGAGGTCGCCGAGGTGGGCGGGGCGGTGAACGCGCTGGCCGACGCGTTGGCGCGCAGCGAGGCCAGGCAGCGGGAGTTCCTGTTGTCGGTCTCCCACGAGCTGCGCACGCCGTTAACCGCGGTGAGCGGGTTCGCCGAGTCGTTGGCCGACGGCGTGGTGTCCGGTGCGGAGGTGCCGGGAGTGGGCCGCACGATCTCCGAGGAGGCGCACCGGCTCGACCGGCTGGTCACGGACCTGCTGGACCTGGCCCGGTTGGGCGCCGACGACTTCCGGGTCGACCTCGCCGCGGTCGACCTGGTCGACGTGGTGTCGTCGGCGGCGCAGGTGTGGCGGGCGCGGTGCGCGGCGAAAGGCGTCGAGTTCCGGCTGGAACTGCCGCCGGGACCGACCGTGCGGCGGACGGACGCCCGGCGGCTGCGGCAGGTGCTGGACGGGCTGCTGGAGAACGCGCTGCGCCTCACGCCCGCCGGCAAGCCGGTGGTGCTGGCGCTGGACGACGTGCTGCAAGTGCGTGACGGCGGTCCGGGGTTGTCCGACGACGACTACCGCGTCGCGTTCCGGAAAGGTGCCCTGCACGCCAAGTACGAACGGTCCCGACCGGTCGGCACCGGCGTCGGCCTCGCCCTGGTGCACGGCCTGGTGACCCGGTTGGGTGGCACGATCGAGGCCGGTCCCGCACCCGAGGGCGGCGCGGCGTTCACGGTGAGGTTGCCCCATGCATGAGCTGGAAGTCCGGTGGCACGAGGCGGTCGGGGTGCTGGGCGGCGCGCACGGGCCCGCGGACCTCGTGCGGCGCTACGCCGAACCGCACCGCGGCTACCACAACGCCGACCACGTGCTGGCCGTCGTGCGCGACGTCACGGTGCTCGCCGAAGCCGACCACCGCACGGCACGCGAGCGCGCTGTGCTGACGTTGGCCGCCCTGGCGCACGACGTGATCTACGACGGCAAGCCGGGCGACGACGAGCGCCGCAGCGCCGAGTGGGCCCGGGACCGGCTCGCCGGCCTGCCCGAGGCCGACGAGGTGGCCGACCTCGTGCTCGCCACCGCCGACCACGCCTCGGACGACCCGCTGACGTGCCTGCTCCTGGACGCCGACCTGGCCGTCCTCGGCGCCGACCCGGCCGTCTACGAGCGCTACCGCGCGGCCGTGCGCGCCGAGTACGCGCACGTGCCGGACGACGCCTGGCGGGTCGGCCGCGCCGCCGTGCTGCGGTCGTTGGCCGGGCGCGACCCGCTCTACGTCACCCCGTACGCGCGCGCACGCTGGGAGGACCGCGCCAAGGCCAACCTCGCCGCCGAGCTCAGCTCGCTCGGTGACCCGCCATGAGCACGTCGAACGTGGGGAACGACTTGGCGATCTCGCTGCCGGTGAAGTTGCCGACCCAGCCGTCGTCGTCGTGGAAGAACCGGATCGACACGTAGTCCGGCCGGGTGCCCATGTCGAACCAGTGCGTGGTGTTCGCGGGCACGCTCAGCAGGTCGCCCGCCTCGCACAGCACCGCGTACACGCGCTCGTCGACGTGCAGGTAGAACACGCCGGAGCCCCGCGCGAAGAACCGGTCCTCGTCGTCGTCGTGGGTGTGCTCGGCCAGGAACTTCAGCCGCGCCCGACCCGCCGACTCCAGCCACTCGGGGTCGTCCGACGGGGTCATCTCCATCGCGTCGACCAGGATGTAGCCCTCGGTCTCGGTCACCCGCGCGACCTGCTCGGCGTACACCTCCAGGGCGTTGTCCTTGGTCACGCCCGGCACCACCGGCCACTGCTCGTAGCGCACGCCCAGCCGCTTCAGCTCGGCCGCGACCTCGGCGGGGTCGGTGGTGCGCACCAGGGCGGTCTCCGGGTCGGTGTCCGACCACACGGTCAGCAACGTCATCGCGCCTGCTCCCTCACGCTCGCGGTGGGTTCGTGGTCTCGGCTTTGAAGCGCAACAGCCACTCCAAGCACTCCAGCCGGTGCCGCGCCTGGTAGAGGTCGTCACCCCACACGTACACCCCGTGCCGGGCCACGATCAAGGCCGGCACGTCCGGGCGGAAACCGGCCTCGAACGCGTCGCCGAGCACCCGCATGTCCTGGCTGTTCGGCACGACCGGGACCACGACGGTCTCGTGCGCCTGGCGGCCGAAGCCCTTGAGCATCTCCAGGTCGCTCAGCTCGACGCCCCCGGGCCAGCGCTCGGCGGCGACCACGGGCGCGAGGGCGTGCACGTGGACCACCGCGCCCGCGCCGGACACCGCCGCGATCCGCCCGTGCAGGCCCGCTTCGGCCGACGGCACGCGCACCGGGTCGTCCGTGCGGCCGTCGGCGTCGATGATCACGACGTCGTCGGGCGTGAGCTCGCCCTTGTCCTTGCCGCTGACGGTGACCGCGAGCCGCAGCGGGTCGCGGTCCACGACCACGGACAGGTTGCCCGACGTGCCGCGCATCCAGCCCATCGCGGTGTACCGGGCGCACTCGGCGGCCAGCGCCTCCCCCGGCGTCACAGGGCCCGCACCGTCCGGTGTGGACCGAAGTCCGCGTCGCCGTACGGCTCCCCCGGCCGCGCCACGCCGACGGTCCGCCAACCCGCCTCGGCGGCGGCGTCCAGCTCGGCGGGCACGTCGGAGTAGAACGTGATGTCGTCGGAGCCGAGCACGGAGGCGATCTTCAGGTACGACGCGGCCTCGCGCTTCGGGCCCGCGTTGACCGTGTCGAAGTGGTGCTCGAACAACGACGTGAGGTCGCCGTCCGCGGTGTGGGCGAAGAACGCCACCTGGCCCGCGACCGAGCCCGAGGAGAACACGGCCAGCTTGACGCCCCCGGCGTGCCACGCGCGCAGCGCCGGCACGACGTCCGGGAAGAACTCGGCCACCAGGTCGCCCCGCGCGTACCCGCGCTGCCAGATCAGGCCCTGCAACGTCTTGAGCGGCGTGACCTTCTGGTCGGCGTCCATCCAGCCGTGCAGCACGCGCACCAGCTCGTCCGTGCCGCCGTCCACACCGGACAGCTCCCGGATCTGCGCGACGGCCTCGGCCACCGCCGGGTCGTCGCCGTGCTCGTCGATCCACGGCCCGAGCCGGGGCCGGGCGTAGTCGTACAGCGTGACCAGGACCTGGTCGGTGGCGCTGAGCGTGCCTTCGATGTCCAGCACGACCCATTCAGTCATGAACGTCCCCAACGTAGTAATCGGCCAAACCGTCCGGAGCGTACGCACCGCGGTCGGTCACCACCGTCGTGACGAACCGGGGCGGGGTGACGTCGAACGCCGGGTACAGGCCGCGGGCCCGGTCGGTGGCCGTGCGGCGGCCCAGGGTGTGCAGCACCTCGTCGCCGGGCCGGTGCTCGATGGGCACGTCGGCGGCGGTCGGGGCCAGGCGGTCCGGTGCCTGCACCATGGCCAGGAACGGCACGTCGAACGCGTGCGCGGCGACCGCGAGGCCGAGCGTGCCGACCTTGTTGACCACGTGCCCGTCCATGGTGACGCGGTCGGCGGCGGTCAGCAGCACGTCCACCTCGCCGGTCGACATGACCGCCGCGCCCATGCCGTCGGTGATCAGGGTCGTGTCCACGCCCATCTCTCCCAGCGTCTCCGCGGTCAGGCGTGCGCCCTGGAGGTACGGTCGGGTCTCCGTGCAGACGAAGCGCAAACGTTTGCCCATGGCCTGGGCAGCGGCGACGGTCTCGGTCAGGTACAGGTCGGCCCAGCAGTGCGTGAGCACCGCGCCCTCGTCCGGCAGCAGTCGCGCGGTGTGCGCGCCGAGGCGGCGGCTGCGGTCGCGGTAGCGCTCGTCCCCCGCTCGCGCGCCGGCCAGCGCACCGGCTTCGAGGTCGTCGGCCGCGTCCACCCCGGCCAGCACGGCGGCCACCGCCTTGCGCAGGTGGTTGTTGGTGGGACGGGTGGCGACCAGGAGCCGCCCGGCCCGGTCGAGCCGGGCGCGGGCCTCGTCGCGCGGCAGGCCGCGGGCCTCGCGGGCGGCCAGCACCATGCCCCACAGCGCGGCGAAGTACGGCCCGGAGGACTGCGTGACCATGTCCTCGATGGCCTTGGCGACCTCGGCGACCGTGGCGCAGCGCACCCACGTCTTCTCGAACGGGAAGTCGCGCCGGTCCAGGATGTGCACCCCGTCGTCCTCGAGGCGCACGCTGCGGGCGAGCAGCGGTTCCATCAGCTGTACCCGGTGAACGGGGCGTGCTCGCCGGTCAGGTAGTACGCGCCGAGCTCACGCGCCTTGTACGACACGGGGTCGTGCAGGGTGAGGGTGCGGGCGTTGCGCCAGAACCGGTCGAAGGCGTAGCCGGCGGCCGTGGCCCGCGCACCGCACAGCTCGAACACCCGGCTGGTGGTCTGGTTGGCGACCTTGGTGGACACGACCTTGGCCGAGGAGATCGCGGCGGCGGTCTCGGCGCGTTCGTCGTGGGTCAGGTCCGCGCCGCGCCGCGACGCCAGGTCCAGCCGGTCCGAGGCGTGGTCGGCGAGGAGGCCGGCGGCCCGCACCTCGGCGACCAGCTCGCCGTACGTGGCCAGGACGTACGGGTCGGCGGTGGCCGCGTCGACGCCGCTGAGGAACCACGGGCGGGTGGTCGTGCGGGTGTACCGGGACGCCTCGGCCAGCGCGCCCTCGGCCATCGCCACGTACAGCTGGGCCAGCACGAGCTGGAACCCGAGGGCGGCCAGCGAGAGGCGCGGGCTGGTCTCGTCGTGCGTGCCGAGCACCTGGTCGGACGGCACGTGGACGCGGTCGAACACCACGCCGCCGCTGGCGGTGAGGCGCTGGCCGATGTTGTCCCAGTCACCGCGGTAGGTGATGCCGTCGGCCTTGGCGTCGAGGGTGAACGTGACCTTGTCGCCGGTGTCGGTGTGCGTGGCGCTGACCACGAGCCGGTCGGCGACCGACGCGCCGGTGGCGAACGTCTTGCGGCCGCTGACCTCGAACCCGCCGTCGACCGGGCGCAGCTCCAGTGCGGCGTCCAGCGGGTTGCTGACCCCTGCCCAGAAGAGATCGGCACCGGACCCGTTGTCGCCGGGTCGGTGGTCCGGGTTGTCGAACAGGCCGCTGCGCCACACCTGGAGGTAGTGGTAGCCGAGGAGGTGGCCGACGTTGGCGTCCGCCGCGCCGACGACCCTGGTCACGGCCTGCTGCGTGGCCCAGTCGCCGATCCCGAGCAGCCCGGAGCGGCGCAACGCCTCGACCTCGGCCACGGGCTCGGCACCCCGCCGGTCGCGTTCCGCCGCGTCCACCCGCAACGCCGCGGCCAGCTCCTCGGCGACGGTCAGCCACTTCTGCCGACCATCGGTGCTCGTCATGCCTTGCCTCCGTCTGCCTCGCCCGCACGTTCCCAGCAGGCGAGCCTAATCGCCGCGACGGGCCGCGGACTGAGCGTTCCGCCACATGGGAGCACCCGCGACGGCGGTCAGGCGCGCGGGCGGCAGTGGTGCGGCAGGCCCAGGTCGGCCAGCAGTTTCGGCACGGATCGGCCCCGGGTCGCCTCCACGTGGTCGCGCCACACCTCGCGGTCGGCGCGCCACGCCGTGAGGTAGTCCACGCACAGCCGCGGCTCGATCAGGCGGTTGCGACCGCGGGCGGCCTTGAGCGCGGCGATCATCCTGCCCTTCGCGGCACCGTCCGGCTGGGTGTCCTCGACCAGCGCGATCACCTCGTCGATGAACCGCCTGCGCTGGCCCAGGAACCACCGCCAGTAGCCCGCGGTGGCCTCGGTCAGGCCGCGGCCGGTGTCCAGCAGGCCGAACAGCCCTTCGGCCAGGCAGTCGCCCAGCTCCTCGGTGCGGGCCCGAGTGGTGTCGCGGTAGGGGTCGTACGGCTTCTGCAACGCCAGGCCCGTCACCGCCGACGGCGACAGGCCCGTGTCGTTGAGCAGGAAGAACCAGTCCTCGTTGTAGATGTTCGGGAAGAACGAGGTGAACGACTCGCGGCCGATCGCCAGCGCGCCCGTGCCGATGAACGTGTCCTGGTCGCCGCCCGCCTCCCGGTAGGCGTGGCAGACCACCGAGTTGTCCGGGTAGCCGCCGACCGACAGGCCCACGCCGGTGAAGGTGTCGAGCAGGCCCACCGCCGTGCCGAGGTCGTCGGGGTTGGGGATCACCACGTCGTCGTCCACGTAGACGACCCGCTCCCAGCCCGCCGCGGTGGCGAGCAGCAGCCCCAGGTTGCGCTTCAGGCTGGTGTCGGTGCGGCGGTCGAACCGGCCGCCGCGCAGCATCGCCGTCGTGCGGAAGTCGGGCACCACGCCCGCGGGGGCGACGGCGAGGTCGACCGCGACGATCTCGACACCGGCGCGTTCGGCGAGCGCGGTGGCGGCGTCGGCGGACGCGTGACGGCTGCACAGCACGACCAGCGTGCAGCCGTGGTGCGCGGCGAGCGTGACGACGTGCTCCAGGTAGGCGGTCGGTCGCGCGGTCGGCACGATGATCGCGTCCACCGCGGCGGGCACGGCGAACGCGTCCCGGGTCAGCAGGTGGCGGTGCGAACCGTGGTGGTTCGCCGACCGGGGGCCTCGCGGCCCGGGTCGCCCGCCTGGCGCGGGGGTCCCGGCGAGCGCGGGCGCTGCGGCGTTCAACTCTGGCCCTCCGGCCATTCGAAGAGGCGGAAGTACGGCAGGTTCCAGTCCGGCGTGACGACCTGGCCGTTCACGACCATCACCCTGGTGAGGACGCTGTAGGAGGCCAGGCCGGCGAACCGCTGGCCGAGGTACTCGGCGTTGCGGTCGCGGAACCTGCTGTCGGTGAGTGCCCGCACGACGCCGAGGGTCCCCCTGCCGTACTGGCCGTTGCAGATCGTCACCGTTCGCTTGTGGTTGAACGGGTTCGTGCCGCGGTAGAAGTGCCCGACGTCCTCCAGCAGGACCTCGCGGCCGTCGTGGTTACCGAGCTTGGGCGCGTAGAGGCGCTCGTCGCCGCCGGGCGTGCGCACCACGAACCCGCCCGCCTCGTCCTCGACGTGCCGGGCGACCTGCGTGATCGGCAGGTCGACCCGGTCGAGCAGCTCGCGGGTGACGAGGTTCCAGTCGACGCCGCCGAGCAGCACGAGGTGCGTGGTGTAGTCGTCGGGCGCGAGGTCGGAGGCGATGCGGAAGTTGACCTGGCTGCGCGGGTTGAGCGCGCGGATGTGGCCGTGCAGCTCGATCAGGGCGTCGAGGTCGGCGTAGGTGTACAGCTCGACGTAGTCCGGCTGCGTGGGGTCGGAGTAGGGCATCTTCGCCCGCATGTCGGCCGGGAGCTGGGCGACGACGATGGTGATCACGTGCCGGTCGTGGAAGTACCAGAAGCCGCGGTCGGCGCGGTCGTGCGCGGGGGTGGCGCCGTCCTCGCGCTCGGCGGCCGCGGCCCGCAGGTCGGTCAGCTCGCGCAGCAGCTCGTCACGCCGGCGCAGCTCGTCCGGGGTCAGCTCCTCGACCGGGACCAGCCGGTAGGGACGGGAGGCGACGGACCGCTTGGTGGCGAAGAACGTGGCGTAGGCGGCGAGGCGGTGCAGCGGCGGGGTCTTGGGCTTGGTGCGGCTCTCCCACGACGACAGCAGCGGCACGCTGGCCGGCTTCTCGGCGCTGAACGCCTGGGCAAGATCACTCTGCGTGATCGTCACGTCGGGCCAGCGCTCCTCGCGCAGCGCCCGGAGGCGGTGCGCCAGCGTGTGGGAGTCATCCGCAACGACCACGACCGCGCGCCCTTCAGTGAACTTCAGCGCACTAGCTGAAGCGTGAAACATACACGATTGCGGAGAAAAGTCACGAGCCGATACCCCCGTAAGGGGCTTGTCACTCCTATACAGCTGGACTTACCCTCAAGTTACTGAGGTTCAGTCAACTTCAGTGAGTCTAGGTGAAGTTCACCCAGGAAGCCATCCGGGGGTCATCATGAACATGCTCACCGCGTTAGCTCAATCATCTCCCACCACCGAGTGGACGCCGCTCGTGGTGGTCGTCCTGATCGGCGCGTTGACGCTGGTCATGGGCCTGGTCAAGCTCCTGCGCCGAGTGCTCGGCCTGCTCACCCGGATCCTGCTGACGGCCGGTGCGGCGATGACCGGGATCGCCACCATGCTGGCCATGTGCACCGTGCTGACCACCGTTCTGCTGGTCTACGTGCGCTGAACCGCCACGTGCGGCCCACCCCCTTCGACTACGGTATGCGGGCCCGCATCGAAGGGGGAGTCGCACGATGGACCTGTCGCGCAGACCGTCCTCCGGGGGAACCGCTCTCGCCGCACCGGCGGGCGCGACCCCCGGGACGACCGCCGCGCCGGCCCGGACGCCGCGTCCACACCGGCCGTCCACACCGCACCTGCTCGAAGCCGAGCAGCTGGTCGGCTACCTGTCCCTGCCGACGTGCCCGTTGGCGAACAACACCTACAAGGAACCCGACCAGCCGAACGTGGTCCGGTGGGGCTCGCCCGGCGACGCGTCCGGGTGGGTCAACCAGAGCCAGTGCGCTTCGTTCCTGACCGCCGTGCTCAAGCGGACGTACCGGTGGGCGACTTCAGGTTTCTTCAGCGCCCACTTCGGCGTCGCCAGCCCGTTCGCGCGGGACTACCGGGCGGCGTTCGCGGAGCGGGAGATCCCGCACTTCGAGCGCGTCACCAGGGTGGCGGACCTTCGTCCGGGTGACCTGATCGCCATCGACTACCGCAACGACCAGGACACCAACACCGGGCACGTGGTGATGGTGCGTTCGGTCAAGGGCGTCTACACCGCGCCGACCCGCGGGCTGAACTTCGCCGGTGAGACGCAGTACGCGGTGGAGGTGGTGGACTGCACGTCCGAGCCGCACGGCGTGTACGGGGTGGGCAACTACTTCCGGTTCCCCGACAACCGCATCTTCAACGCCACCGCGTCGACCGACGGCGCCGGGTACGGGCACATGATGTTCTACGCCTCCGACGCGACCGGCGAGTTCAGCCGGTACCGGTGGAGCGTGAACACGTCGTCCGCGGGGACGTACGCGGCGGCGGAACGACCGGTGTCCGCCGCCCGCGTGACGTTCTGAGCGTTGAACTCGGGGGTTCTGAACGTAGGACTCTCGCGTTCTGAACGTAGGACACACGCGTTCTGAACGTAGGACTCTCGGGTGTTGGTCAGAGGCGTTGCCAGAGGGCGGGGGCGTTCGGTGGTTCCCAGCCCACCAGGGACGTGTGCGACTGGCGGCACTGGTAGGTGACGCCGTTGTAGGTGACCTGGGTGCCAGCCGTGTACGCGCGGTTCGGGGCCCAGGCGCCGGACGGTTGGGTGGTCGTGGTGGTCGTGGTGGTGGTGCCGCCGTTGTCCCAGGGAACCTGGGGTGAGCGGTAGAAGTCGAGGCCCATGGCGGTCCAGCGCGGGGCTTGCGCGCCCAGGCGCAGGCGGAACGCGTCCCAGTTGTGCGTCGACCACGGCGACCAGCCCAGCTCGGCGATCGCCGGCAGGCGCGGGAACGCCATGAAGTCGACGTGCGCCGGCGTCACGATCGTCTCGCTCCACAGTGGGGCCTCGACGCCCAGCACGGCGGACTCGGGCACCCCGCTGACGTGCGTGCCGGGGTTCCAGTTGTAGGCGTCCTGCACCTCGACGAGGCCCGCCCAGCTCAGGCCCAGCGGCGTGCCGGAGTTGTACTTCATGTCGAGGTACGCCTTGTTCGCGGGCGACATCAGGACCTTCTGCCCGCGCGCGGCGGCGTTCTGCACCACCGCGTTGGACGTCGTCGTGCCCCAGTACTGGGCGACCGCCCCGGTGTCGGTGGTCGTCTTGACGAACTCGTGCCAGCCCATGGGCTTCTTGCCGTACTTGCCGACCAGCGGCAGCACCCGGTTCATGAACGTCAGGTACTCCTGGTCGGTCGTCGCGTTCGCCTCGTCGCCGCCGATGTGCAGGTACGGCCCGGGCGTCAACGCGGCGATCTCGCGGATCACGTCCTCCACGAACGCGTAGGTGATCTCCTTGGACACGCACAACGACGAGTAGCCGACCGCGATGTCGGTGCGCAGCGCGGGCGCGACGCCGTTGCAGTTCAGCTCGGCGTACGACGCCAGCGCCGCGTTGGTGTGGCCGGGCAGGTCGACCTCGGGCACCACGGTGATGTGCCGTGCCGCCGCGTACGCCACGATCTCCTGGTACTGCGCCTTGGTGTAGTACCCGCCGGGTCCGCCGCCGACCTGGGTGCTGCCGCCGTGCGTGGCCAGCCGCGGCCAGCTGTCGACCACGATCCGCCAGCCCTGGTCGTCGGTCAGGTGCAGGTGGAAGTAGTTGACCTTGTAGAGGGCGAGCTGGTCGAGGTACCGCTTGACCGTGGCGACGGGGTGGAAGTGCCGGGCCACGTCGAGCATCGCGCCGCGGTGGGAGAACCGCGGGTAATCGGTGATCGTCGCGCCCGGCACGGTCCACGGGCCCGGCTGCGCGGTCCGGCTCTCCACCTTGGCGGGCAGGAGCTGGCGCAGCGTCTGCACGCCCGCGAACAGGCCCGCCGGCGTGGTGGCGCGCACCAGCACGGCCGCCGACGTGACGGTGAGCTGGTAGCCCTGGTCGCCGACGGACGCGGGCGCGCCGCCGACGAGCAGCGCGATGCCGTCGGCCGGGACGCCGGTGGTGTCGGTGACGGGCAGGGCGTAGCCGGTCGACGGGCGGAGCAGGGCGGCGAGCTGGTCACCGACGCCGTGCGCGGCGGGCGAGGTGTGGATCCTGGTCTCCGCGGTGATCACGTGCGTGACGCCGGGGGAGGGCTGCACCGAGACCGGGGCCGGGACGATGCCCCGCAGGGGTTCGGCGGCCGAGGCGGGGCCCGCGTCGATGTTCCAGACCGCGATCGCGCCGAGCGCCATCACCAGGACGGCGAGCGCTCGCGCCGTCCTCGTTGGGAGTTTCACCGTTGGTCCTCCTGGGGCAAGGCGGCGGCCGGCTGCCGTCAAGCGTGCGTACGCCCGGCGGGTGCTGTCAATGGGTCTAGACCATTCGGCTGTGCGCTGGGCAGGAGCGCCGCTCGAAGGGGTGTCGCGACCGGATCGGCTTCGCTATGTTCCGCCTGTGCCAGGACATTCGCGCAGTGCTCCGGACTCCCCGGCCGGCGGCGGGTTGCCCGAGGCCGAAGGGCCGGTGAACCGCCCGACTGGCTTCACCGAGCAGCCGGGCTGGACCGCGCTCGGGCTCCTGGTCGTCTGCGCCGGTCCCCTGATCCTGCTGGCCGGTGTCAGCGGGCTCGTCCCCGACGACGCCAGGGCGGGCGTCGTCGTGACCGGCCTCGTCTGGACCCCGTTCACCGCGGTCGTCCTGGTCCTGTTCGTCGTCGGCACCCTGCGGGACCAGCGCGTGTGGCGCGAGCTGGACGCGGCCGGCGTGCGCGTGCTGGGCGAGGTGACGTCGGCGCAGCACGTGTGGTCCGGCGAGGACGACCGCTGCACCAGGATCCGGATGCTGGTCGCCGTGCCGGGCCGGCCGCCGTTCACCACGAGCCACCTCGTCGCCGGGGAGCGGGTCGTCGAAGTCGGGACGCGCGTCCCGGTCGACGTGCACCCGACGCGCGACCTCTTCCGCCTGGCCGCCGAACCCGCGTCCCGGTGAGGCGACGACCCGGTCGGGTCGTCAGGCGAGGTCGAGCTTGGCCAGTTCCACGCGGGAGGCGACGCCCAGCTTCGGGTACGCCTTGTAGAGGTGGTAGCCGACCGTGCGCGGGCTCAGGAACAGCTGCGCGCCGATGTCCCGGTTGCTCAGGCCCTCGGCCGCCAGCCGCACGACCTGCAACTCCTGCGGGGTGAGGGTGCCGAGCGGGTCCGGGCCCGGTGCGGAGCGGCTCTCCCCCGTGGCGCGCAGCTCGGTGCGGGCGCGCGACGCCCACGGTGTCGCGCCGAGCCGTTCGAACTCCGCCAGCGCCGAGCGCAGGTGCGGGCGGGCGTCGGCCCGGCGGCGGGCCCGGCGCAGCCACTCCCCGTACAGCAGCTCGGTGCGGGCGCGTTCGAACGGGCGGCCCTCGTGCGCCCGGTGCAGGTCGACGGCTCGCGCGTACCACCGCTCGTCGTCGGTGAGCAGGGCGCGGCAGCGGGCGGCGACGGCCCGCGCCCACGGTCGGCCGGTGCTCGACGCCCACTCGTCGTACCAGGTCGCGGCGTTCTCGGCGAACCCGTGCCGGCCCAGCCTCGCGGACGCCTCCACCAGGTCGGGCAGGCTGGTGATCGAGTGCAGGCGGTCCGCACCGGCGGCGACGTCGGCCAACCGGTCCAGCACGGCCTCGTGCCGGCCCAGGCCCAGGTCCAGCAACGCCGACGCACCCGCGGCCCGCACGGAGCGCGACGAGCCCTCGGTCAGGATCGACACCAGCTCCGCGCACCGGACCTCGTCGCCCTCGATGGCCGCCAGCTCGGCCAGCACACCGGCCAGGAAGCCGACGCTGAACTCCTGGCCGATGTCCCCGGCGATGCGCAGCCCCTCCTCGGCGGTGGCCCGCGCGTCGCGGTGCCGGCCCAGGTGCAGGCGGCCCCGCGCCAGGTAGGCCAGGGCACGCGGCAGCACGCCGAGAGCGCCTTGCGCGCGGGACCGGCGTTCGAGGTCGAACGCCCAGGCGTGCGCGGCCTGGTCGTCACCGAGGACCAGGTGCCACCACGCGGTGACGGCGTTGCCCGGTCCGCCCACGTACGGGGAACCCAGGAGCCCGCGCAGCGCGGCCATGCCACCGGGCACGTCGTCGCCCGCCAGGCCCAGCGCGGCGGTCACCACGGCTCGCGTGTCGTCCGCACCGGGCAGGTCGCGCGCCCGTGCCGCGATGTCCCTGAGGGTGTCGAGGTCCTGACCCGCCCACGCGTGGTTGGCGGCGTTGAACAGCAGGTCACCCGCCAGCTCGCGGTCGGTGTGCTCGGCGCAGGAGACCGCGCGCAGCAGCTGCGCCGCGGCCTGCGCGGACCGTCCCTGCTCGCCGGCCAGCCTGGCCTGGATGCGCGCCACCCTGGCCCCGTCCACCGGGTCGGACACCAGCTCCCACGCCCGGTCGGCGAGCACGACCGCGCGGTCGAACTGGCCCGCCGCACCCGCCGCGCCCGCGGCCGCCGCCAGCCGGTGGCCGCGTTCGACCGGGTCGGGGGTCAGCTCGGCGGCGCGGTGGTAGGCCGACGCGACGGCGCTGTACCCGCCCCGGTCGCGGGCGTCCTCGGCGGTGCGGGCCAAGGCCCGGGCGACCTGTTCGTCCGGCGCGGTGGTGGCGGCGGCCAGGTGCCAGGCGCTGCGGTGGGCGTCGTCCAGCACCTCGGCCAGGGCCCGGTGCACGGCGAGGCGGTGCTTGAGCGGCGCGCTCTGGTAGGCGGCGGCGCGGATCAGGGGGTGGCGGAAGGTCAACCGGCCGTCGTCGGAGCGCAGGAGCTGGCGTTGCTCGGCGGCTTCGAGGTCGTCCACGGTGGCGTCCAGCAGGCCCGCGGCCTTGAGCACGACGCCCGGGTCGCCGGTGTCGTCGGCGGCGGCGACCAGCAGGAGGGTTCGGGTGCGTTCGGGCAGCGTGCCGATGCGGTCGGCGAACGTCTGCTGGACGCGGCTGTGGGTGGGCAGGGCGGCGACGCCGAAGGCGTGGGCGGGCAGGCGCCCTTCCCGTTGGGCGGCGGGCAGTTCGAGCAGCGCCAACGGGTTGCCGTCGGCTTCCTCGGCGATCCGGTCGCGGACGTGGCTCGGGAGGTCGGCGGCGTGCTCGTCGAGCAGCGCGGCGGCGTGCTCGGGCGCCAGGCCGGTGAGGCGCAGTTCGGGCAGGCCGGGCGCGGGGAACGGGGGCGCGTGCAGGTCGCGGGCGGCGAACACCACCGCGACGCCCTCGGCCTGCAACCGGCGGGCGGCGAAGACCAGGGCGTGCGCGGAGCCCTGGTCGAGCCAGTGGGCGTCGTCCACCAGGCACAGGACCGGGCGGTGCTCGGCGAGGTCGGCCAGCAGGGTCAGCACGGCCAGGCCAACGAGGTGGTGGTCGCCGCCGTCGGGCGGGGCGAGGCCGAGGGCGGTGCGCAGGGCGGTGGCCTGGTTGGGCGGCAGGGCGTCGACCCGGTCCACGACGGGCCCGAGGAGCAGGTTCAGCCCGGCGAACGGCACGACCGACTCCGGCTCCACCGCGGTGCCGCGCAGGACCAGGAACCCGGAGGGGCCCGGTGGCGGCGAGGTCGCCCGGGTGGCGGCGAGGTCGAGCAGCGCGGACTTGCCGATGCCCGCCTCACCCCGCACCACGAGCACACCGCTGCGACCGGCGCGCGCGGCGGACAGCAGGTCGTCCACCACCGCCAGTTCCGCGGAACGACCGTGCAGCACATCTCCGACCCTAGCCGGCACCCGGCAGCACGACGACCGTGTGCCTGATCTCCTCCGCCGGGACCTGAGCCGCACCGCCCGCGCGTCAGGTCCCGTAAGGCCGCTTGGCGCGGGCCTCCTTCAGCGCCGTGCCCCACCAGACCAGCTGGTCGAGCACCGTCGTGGCGGCCTTGTCCGCCTCGGCCGCGTCCACCGGGTTCCCGGCCTCGTCGAACCGGGACCACGCGCCGTGGAAGCTCACCGTGTCCCGCACCGTGACGGCGTGCAGCTCGGCGAAGACCTGACGCAGTTGCTCGACCGCCCGCAACCCGCCGCCGATGCCGCCGTAGGACACGAACCCGACCGGCTTGGCCTGCCACTCGGTGAAGTGCCAGTCGATCGCGCTCTTCAACGGCGCGGGGAAGCTGTGGTTGTACTCGGGCGTGACGACGACGAACGCGTCCGCGTCACGCAGGCGCGGCGAGACCAGGGCCACCTCCGGAGCGGGATCCTCGCCGAACGCGTGCAGCCGGTCCGGCAGGTCCAGGTCGTCGAGGTCGAGCACGTCCACGGTCAGGTCCTCGCGCTGCTTGGCCCGGTCGGCGAACCAGTTCGCCACGACCGGCGCGAACCTCCCGCGCCGGGTGCTGCCGACGATGATCGCGAGCTTGATCACAACAGTTCCTCCCTCGGTTGCGTGCCACCGACGCTAGGAGCGGGCCGAGGGGCCGGGCATCTGTCACGTGACTGGTCGTGCGGGTCAGCCGAGCAGCGCGAGCACTTCCTCGGTGTCCTCGACGCGGCCCTGGGCGCGGAACAGGGTGAGGGCCCGTTGCCACGCGTCACGCGCTTCGGCGTGCCGCCCGACGGCGGCGAGCACGTCGCCGAAGTGCCGCAGCACGGTGGCTTCCTCGTAGGAGTTGTCCAGTTGCCGGTAGAGGGTCAACGCGTGCCGGTAGTGCTCGACCGCGTCGGCGTCGCGGCCGTGGTGGTGGGCGATGTAGCCGAGGCTGTCCGAGGTGGCCGCCTCGCCCTCGACGTGACCGAGCTCCACGTTGAGCGCCAACGCCTCCCGGCAGTGCGCCTCGGCCCCCGCGTGGTCGCCGAGCCTCGCCATCCGGTAGCCGACGTCGTTGAGCGCTTCCGCGACCCGGACCGGGATGCCGAGCGCCCGGAACCGCTCCAGCTGGGCCAGCGCGTGCTCCAGCGCGCCCTCGACGTCACCCCGTCGTTCCATCGCCCACGCCATGGCGCGGTGCGCGGCGGCCTTGCCGTAGTCGTCGTCCACCAGCTCCAACGCCTGCCGCAGGTGGTGGTCGCCCTCGTCGTAGCGGCCCACGTCGGTCAACGCCATGCCGAGGAACTTGTGCGCCGAGACCTGTTTGAACCGGTCGCCCAGCGCGTAGGCGGCCTCCAGCGCGGTCCGCCACACCGCGATGTCCTCGGCCGCGTGACCGCGCCGCAGGTGGTAGTTCGTCAACGCCCACGCCAGGTGCCACGCCAGGTCGTGGCGGCCGTGCCCAGCGGCCAACCGCTGGGCGGCCAGCAGGGACTCGTACTCGGCGTCGAACCAGTCCATCGCCGCGGTCACGTCGGGCAGCGGCGCCGCGTCGCCGTCCGGCCTGGGCACCGGCGGGCGGTGCGGCTCGATGAGCCGGTCCCCGTCGTGCGCGGTGGCGGCGAAGTAGCCGATGAACGCCTCGATGTTCGCGTCGGCGTGCGCGGGCGCCACCTCGGCGGCGTAGAGGCGGACGAGGTCGTGCATCCGGTAGCGGCTGACGCGGTGCTGCTGCACCAGGTGGGCGGCCTCCAGCTCGCGCAGCAGCCGGCGCGTGTCGGACCGGCCGGTGAGCGCGGTGATCGCCCGCAGGCCCAGGTCCGGCGCGCACGTCAGGCCGATCAGCCCGAACAGCCGCGCGGCCTGGTCGCTGAGCACCCGCAACGAGCAGGCGAACACCGTGCGCAGGTCGGCGCTGAGGTCGTCCAACGCGTCCAGCCGGTGCTCCCGCAGCTCCTCGGTCAGCGCCGACAGCGGCAGGTCCGGCTGCGTCACGGCACGGGCCGCGATGATGCTCAGCGCCAGCGGCAGCCCGCCGCACAGTTCGAGCAGCTCTCGGGTCACGTCCGGCTCGGCCTCGACGCGTTGCGCGCCCAGCCGGGAGACGAGGAACGCGCGGGACTCGTGCTCGTCCAGCACGTCGAGCACGACCGAACGCGCGCCGTGCGCGGTGAGCAGGCCGAGCAGTTGCAGGCGGCTGGTGACCAGCACGGTGCAGTGCGCGCCACCGGGCAGCAGGGGCGTGACCTGGGCGGTGTCGCGGGCGTTGTCCAGCACGACCAGCATCCGCTTGTCCGCGACCAGGCTGCGGTAGAGGGCGGACTGGGCGTCGAGGTCGGCGGGCGGGTCGGCGACGCCGAGGGCTTCGAGGAAGCCGCGCAGCGCGTTCTGCGGCGTCACCGGGTCGCCGACCGGGTCGAAACCGCGCAGGTTGACGTAGAGCTGGCCGTCCGGGAAGTCGTCCGCGTGCTGGTGCGCCCAGTGCAGCGCCAACGCCGTCTTGCCGATGCCGCCCGCGCCGCCGATGGCGGTGATCACGACGGTGGCCGACGGTTCGGCGAGGTCGGCGATCTCCTTCTCGCGGCCGGTGAACCAGCGTTGCGGCGCGGGCAGTTGCCGGGGCACCGCCCTGGTGGTCTCCGTCTCCGGCGTGGCCTGCCGGCCCAGCAGTCGCAGGTAGAGCTCTTGCAGCGGGGCGCCGGGGTCGGTGCCCAGCTCGTCGGCGAGCGTGCGGCGCAACGCGTCGTAGTGCCGCAACGCCTCCGACGACCGGCCGCTGCGGTGCAGGGCGAGCATGAGCTGGCCGGCGAGGCGCTCGTCCAGCGGGTGGGCCTGCGTGGCGTCGCGGAGCGCGGGCAGCAGGTCGGCGTGGTGGCCCAGCCGGATCGCCACGTCGTTGCGGTCCAGCTCGACGGCCGCCCGTTCAGCCTGCAACGACTCCCTGACCTGCGCGAACCACGGCGAGTCGAGCCCGTCCAGCGCCTCGCCGCGCCACAACGCCAACGCCTGGTCGTACAGCTCGGCGGCACGGTCGGAGTCGGCTTCGGCACGCGCCCGCTTCGCCAGGGCGCGGAACTCGACCAGGTCGACCCGGTCGGTATCCAGCAGGTAGCCGCCCGGCCGCCGCTGGATGTCGATCCCGGCCGACCGCAGCTTCGACACGTAGCCGTACAAGGTCTCCTTCGCCCGCAACGGCGGTTGATCACCCCAGACGCGGTCGACGAGCCGTTCCGCGGGCACCGGCCTCCCGGACTCCAGCAGCAAGGCCGCCAGCACGCTGCGCCGCCGGGTGTGCCCGATGTCGAGGTCGGCGCCGCCGACCCGTGCCCGGACGCCGCCGAGCAGTCCGAAGTCCACGCTGGAGCCCCCTCGAACAGCCGGTTCAAGGTTCATCCTAGGTTCGCTCCCGGTGGGCCGAGCAGGGTGTGCCCATGACCGCGGATCGATGAAGTGACCCGGCGGAGTTGCCCCACACCTCCGCCCGGTTCGAGGGGTCGACGTCCCGACCGGTGCTCCCCCTGCCGGTTGGGACGCCGCGGCGTGTCCGGCCCCGGTTCGGGTGCGCGGGCACCTCGGAACTCACGGGGACGGCCGACCTGGGGGCGGCCGTCCCCGTGTCCGGCGGGCTCGCGTACGGGTGCTACCGCGTCCCGGCGCTGGTGCGGACCGCGGCGGACACGGTGCCGGCGTTCGCCCAGGCCCGCGCGGGTGGTGCTCAGCGGCGTGCCGGACGACCCGGAACGGCCGTTCACCAGGGGCGACCCGGCTCCCGTCGTGGACCGGGAGACCGGCCGGGTGTTCCTGCCGTCCACGTCGAACGAGGCTCAGCCCAGCGGTGCGCCTTGGTCACCGAGCCGCACGGGCACGCCGTCGACGTGCGCCGCGCATTCCGGCCGCATCCAGTCGGCTTTGTGTCACCCTTTGTTCGCCAGGATGCGGGTGGACGCCGTGCCCAGGCCCGTCGGCCCGCGCAGCGACTGCGGCGTGACCGCGACCTCCCGGCCGCCGAAGTGCTTGGCCAGGTCGGCGTCGTGGTAGCGGACGACCTCCCGGTGCCAGTTCAGGATGCCCGCCAACCAGTCCCGCAGCTCGCCGACGTAGGCGTTGAGCGCCTCGCGCGCCTCGCGTCCCAGGCGGAATTCCTCGAACAGCGCGGGCAGCTCGACCGCCACCGAGTGCTGGAACTGCTTCAACCGCGCGTTCGCCAGGTCGGTCGCGACCCCGATCGCCCGCTCCAGGCCCACGTCGAGGAAGTTGCGCACCACCAGCACCAGGTTGTGCACCTCGCCCTCGAACTGGATCTCCTTGCGGTACGAGAAGAGGTCGTTGAGGATGATGGCGTAGTCCATCGCCGAGTTCTCGATGTTGGCGATCGTGCGGGTCCGGTAGATCTCCGGGGGCACCAGCCTGCCGTGGCCGAGCCGGGCCAGGCTCATCGTCAGCTCCGAGCCGAACGTGTGCCGGCGCATCTCGACGTAGTCGACCGGGTCGGGCACGCGGTTCTCGTGGTGGTTCTTCAGCTCCCACATCCAGCTGTCGAGCATCAGCTCCAGCGTGTGGCGAAACTGCCGCCGGTTCTCCAGCGGCATCGGGGCCGTGGTCCGCTGCCAGGCGTCGGCCAGGCCGCGCTCCAGCGGGGTCACCGGCGACGGCGACGCGCCCTCCAGCGGCATCATCTGCTTGAGCCGGTCGGTGGCGGCCTTGGCCACGGCCAGGTCCGGCGTGCGGCCGAACGCGACCGGGTAGTAGTCGTCGCCGTAGGTGCCCCAGGTCAGCCACAGCGCGTTGATCACCAACTCGTCCGCGGTGGCGTCCGGGTCGATGCCGGCCGAGCACAGCGCGAGGTCGTAGTCGCGCAGCTTGCTCTCGGTCCACACGCGGGGCACGTCGTCGAAGATGCCCATCTCCCGCGCCCACGCGATGCTCTGCTCCCGGGCGTGCGCCCAGTTCCGGTTCACCGACAGCTCGAACGGCATGTCCAGCGCCGGTTCGGGCAGCGGCGGCACCTGCTCGAACGGCACGTGGCCGAAGCTGCGCAGCCGTTGCGGCGCGGTGGCGATGAGCGCCCGGATGCCGTTGGTGCCCAGGCCCGTGGGGCCGCCGAGCACGGGGTTCGCGGTGACGGCGCCCTCGTTCATGTACCGGCTGGACCGGGCGTGCCACTCGTGGCCGCCGGACTGCCAGTCCTGCAAGCCCTTCACGTAGGCCAGCACGGCGAGCCTGCCCGCCGGGTCGATGCCGTGCTCGTCCAGCAGCAGCGGCACCTCGGTGACGGCGGTGTGCTCGAACTGGTGCAGGCGGGAGGTGAGCAGGTCGTTGACCGCCTCGGCGGCCTCCTGGGTCGGGATGTCCAGGAACTTCTCCAGCACCAGCACGCCGTTGCTCAGCTCGCCCTCGTCCAGCACTTCCCGCTCGTAGGAGAACAGGTCGTTGCGCAGGTGCACGGCGTCGGCGAACGTGTCGCGCAGGACGCCAATGGGGCGGGACAGGGCGATGCGGGCGGGCACCTCCATGCCGGTGACGTGCTCGACCAGGTTCGCCGACCAGGGTGCGCCACCCACCTTGCGGCGCATCTCGATGTACTCGATCGGGTTGCTCAGCCGGCCCTCGGAGATGTTCAGCAGCTCCCACATGGACTCGTCCAGCAGGTGCTTGGTGTTGTCGGCGAACCGGCGGCGCCAGTCCTCGGAGTGGCTGCCGACCGTGCGCGTCCACAGGTCGGCCAGGCCCTTCTCGACCGGGTTCGTCGGCGCCTCGGTGATCGCGCCGTCGACCGGCATGAACAGCGGCAACCGGTCGAGGTAGGCCTTCGCGCCCGCCACGTCCGGGTTGCGCTTGTACAGCTCCACGAAGTGGTCGTCGAAGTAGAAGACCCACACGTACCAGTCGGTGACCAGGTCGAGGTCGTCCGCCGAGGCGTCCGGGTGCGTGTACGAGCACAGCAGCGCGTAGTCGTGCGAGTCGAGGTCGCGCTCGGTCCAGATGACGGTGCCGTGCTGCGGCACGTCGATCATGTCCATCTCGTAGGCCCACGCCTTGGTGTGCGCCCGCGCGCGATCCAGGTTGGGGTTCAGCCGCGCCGGGTAGGGCAGGTAGAAATCCGGCAGCTGGAACGGCTGCGCCATCGGCACGCACCTCTCGTCTGGTCGCCTGACGGGTGTACGCAACCAGGGTGAGGGCGCGACGGCCAAGGGGCGGCGGCGCTGATCCACACGTTCGAGCACCGGGTCCGCCCGACCGGATCAATCGGTGCTGCTCTGGGTGGTGTTCGGCGGCGTTGGGTGGCGGCCGGTCGGGCCGGCGGCGGCCGGTCGGGTCGGTGCGGTGCCCCGGAGGCGACGAGCGGTGAAACCGGCACGCAGGCGTCACACTGGACGACGTGCCAAGCCTGGAGCCGTTCGACGTGGACTTCTACGACTCCGCGCCGCAGCGCCACAGCTACGTGCTGGACCTGCCGGTGTCGCCCGAACGTGTCTGGCGGGGACTGGCCGCCTCCAACCCGCTGTGGTGGTGCCGGCTGCTGTCGTCGGTGGAGTACACCTCGCCGCGCCCGTTCGGGGTGGGCACGACGCGGACGGCCGCGGTGCTGGGCGTGCTGCGGCTGTACGAGCACTTCATCCGCTGGGAGGAGGGGCGGCGGCAGTCGTTCCTGGTGGACCGGTCGAACCTGCCGGTGTTCCGGCGCTTCGGCGAGGACTACCTGGTGGAGCGGTCGGGCGAGGGGTGCCGGCTGACGTGGACGTTCGCCTACGAGCCCGCGCTCAAGGGCGGCGGCAGGCTCAACGCGCTGGTGTTCGAGTCGATGGTGGCCGACACGCGGCGGCACTTCGCGGCCTGATCACGGTTGCTCGGCGTTACCCGTTAGGCCGAGAAGTGCAGTAGATCACGCCCATATGGGTGATTCGTGAGATTAGGTTAGGCTCCCCTCATGTCTAAGGGAGACGCGCTGCTCGCCGGTGAGGAACTGGTTCTCGCGCACCACGACCGCGCGGTGGTGCACGGTGTCTCGCTCGGACTGCGCGCCGGGACCGTCACCGCGCTCGTCGGGCCGAACGGGTCCGGCAAGTCGACCGTCCTGCGATCCCTGGCGCGACTGCACCGGCCGCGCGAGGGGCGCGTGCGGATGGGCGAGCGGTCGGTCTGGGGGCACTCGCCCCTGTCCGGCAAGGAGTTCGCCCGCAACGTCACCCTGCTCACCCAGCAGCGGCCGACGCCCTCCGGCGTCTCGGTGCGCGACGTCGTCTCCTACGGCCGCTACCCCTACCGGACCGGGTGGCGCGGGGTGGACCTCGACGGCAGCGCCGCCATCCAGCGCGCCATGGACCTGACCGGCGTCGCCCCGATGGCCGACCGCGGCGTGGACGAGCTGTCCGGCGGCGAGCTGCAACGCGTGTGGCTCGCGTCGTGCCTGGCTCAGCAGACGTCGGTGCTGCTGCTGGACGAACCGACCAACCACCTCGACCTGCGCTACCAGGTCGAGGTCCTCGACGTCGTGCGCGACCTGGCCGACGACCACGGCGTGGCGGTCGGCGTGGTGCTGCACGACCTGGACCACGCCGCGATCATCGCCGACGAGGTCGTGCTGCTCAGCGAGGGCAGGGTCGTCGCGGCGGGCGGCGTCCGCGACGTCCTCACCGGCGAGCACCTCACCCGCGCCTACGGCGTCACGGTGCACGTCGCCGACGACCCGGTGACCGGCGCGATCCACTGCCGCCCCCTCGGCAGGCACACCCCGCGACCGGCCTGAGCCCTTCCCCTTCTCCCTGAGAGGTACCAGCGATGCGCTTGCTTGCCCCTGCCCTCGTGACGGCGGCCGTGCTGCTGTCGGCGTGCGGCACGACCGAGACCCCGACGTCCACCCCGACCGAGTCCACCGGCGGCCCGGTCACCGTGACCGACGCCCGCGGCAAGGAGGTCAAGCTCGACGCCCCGGCCAAGAAGGTCGTCACGCTGGAGTGGGCCGAGACCGAGACCGTCGCCTCCCTGGGTGTCATGCCGGTGGGTGTCGCGGACGCCACCGGTTACAAGACGTGGGACGCGGCCGTGCCGCTCGCCGCCGACGTGAAGGACGTCGGCAAGCGCAACGAACCCAGCGTCGACTCGATCGTCGCGCTCGACCCCGACCTGGTGATCATGGCCAAGGGCCGGGACGAGACGCTGGTCGGCCAGTTGGAGAAGTACGTCCCGGTGATCGTCACCCAGGCCAGCGACGCCTCGCGCAACCTCGACCGGCTGCGCGAGGACACGAAGCTGGTGGCCGCGGCGGTCGGCAAGGCCGCCGAGGGCGACGAGTTGCTGTCCGAACTGGACACCGCGCTGGCCGACGGCAAGAAGGCGGTCGAGGCCAAGGGCGCGACCGGCACGCCGTTCGTCATGGCCGACGGCTGGCTCCAGGGCAGCACGGTCAACATCCGCCCGTTCGGCAAGGGCTCGCTGGTCTCCGACACCGCCGAGGCGGTCGGGCTGAAGAACGCGTGGACCGGCGAGGTCGACCCGCAGTGGGGCCTGGGCGCCACCGACGTCGAGGGCCTGACCGCGATCACCGACCCGAAGACGATGCTGTTCTACAGCGCCTCCGAGGACGACGTGTTCACCACCGGCCTCGCGGCGAACCCGGTGTGGCAGCGGCTGCCGTTCGTGGTGAACAAGAAGGTCGTCAAGCTGGAGCCGGGCACGTGGACGTTCGGCGGGCCGAAGTCGGTCGTCAAGGTCGCCGAGCAGTTCGTGAAGGCTGCCACCGCCTGATGCGCGCCGCCGTCGTGACGGCGGGGATCGTGGCGCTCATCGCCCTGCTCTCCGCCGTCCACCTCACGCAGGGCACCGCGTCGACCGGCGTGCTCGACGTGCTCGCCGCCCTGGTGGGCGACGGGGACGCGCAGACCCTCGCGGTGCTGGAGGGCTCGCGCGTGCCGCGCCTGCTGGCCGCGTTGCTGCTCGGTGTCGCCCTCGGCGTCGCCGGTGCCGGCATGCAGTCGGTGGCGCGCAACCCGTTGGCCTCGCCGGACACGCTCGCCGTGAACGCGGGCGCGCACCTCGCCGTGGTCTCGATCGCGGCGTTCGGGTTGAGCCTGCCCACGCTGCCCGCGGGCGCGGCGGCGTTCGCGGGAGGGCTCGCGGCGGCGGTGGTCGTGCTGGGGCTGTCCGGCGGCGGTTCGACCAGCCCCCGGCTGGTGCTCGTCGGCTCGGCGGTCATGCTGACGCTGCAATCCGCGACGATCCTCCTGCTGCTGATGTACGAGCAGGAGACGACCGGGCTGTTCGCCTGGGGCTCCGGCTCGCTGACGGTGAGCGACCTGGACGCGACCGCGCAGATGACGCCGGTCGTGGTGGTCGCGGTGGCGGCGCTGGTGGTGATGGGGCGGTCGCTGGACATCCTCGCGCTGGGCGACGACAACGCGACCGTGCTGGGGTTGAAGGTGCGGCGCACGCGCGTGGGCGCGGTGCTGCTGACCGTGGCGTTGACGGCGGCGGCGGTGACGGTCGCCGGGCCCATCGGGTTCGTCGGGCTCAGCGCGCCGGTGATCACCCGGCTGCTCACGCCGTTCGTGCCCGGCCTGGGCAGGCACCGCGCGCTGCTGCCGGTGTCCGGGCTGGTCGGCGTGGTGATCGTGCTCGGCGCGGACGTGCTGCTGCGGGCCGTCATGGGTTCGGCGGCGGCGGTGCGCGTGCCGACCGGCGTGATGACGACGATCGTCGGCGCGGTCGTGCTGATCTGGTTGGCGCGGCGCGGCCGTTCGAGCGGGACGCCCCGGCAGGCACCCGCCGGGCGGGTCGGCGTGGCCACGTCGTCACGACGGCTGGTGGTCACGTCGGTGGTCCTGGGCGTGTTGCTGGTCGCCGCGCCGACGGTCGGGCTGATGCTCGGCGACCGGCTGGTGCTGCTGGGTGACCTGGCGAACTGGTTCGCCGGGCGGACCGGCACCGCGTTGACGTTCGTGGTCGACCAGCGGCTGCCGCGCGTGCTCGCGGCGCTGGTCGCGGGCGCGGCGCTGGCCGTGGCCGGGTGCGGCATCCAGTCGGTGAGCCGCAACCCGCTGGCCGAACCCGGTCTGCTGGGCATCACGGCGGGCGCCGGGCTGGGCGCGATCGGGTTGATCACGGCCGTGCCGATGGCCGGCGCGTGGCACATCGCCGGGGCCGCCGGCGTGGGCGCGATGGTGGCGTTCGCGCTGGTCTACGGGCTGGCGTGGCGATCGGGGCTGGACTCGGACCGGCTGGTGGTCATCGGCATCGCGCTGTGGTCGGCCGGGATGGCGCTGATCACGCTGCTGATCGTGACGTCGGACCCGTGGAACACGGCGAAGGCGTTGACGTGGATGTCGGGTTCCACGTACGGGCGGACGCTGGAGCAGGTGGTGCCGACGGCGCTGGCGTTGGCGCTGCTGACGCCGTTGCTGTGGGCGCGGCACCGCGAGCTGGACCTGCACAGCCTGGACGAGGACACGCCGCGCGTGCTCGGGATGCGGGTGGAGCGGTCGCGGCTGGTGATCCTGCTGGCGGCGGGCGTGCTGGCGGCCACGGCCGTGTCGGCGATCGGCGTGGTGGCGTTCGTGGGGTTGGTCGCACCGCACCTGGCGCGGTCGTTGGTCGGTGGTCGGCACGCCCGCGTGCTGCCGGTGGCGGCGGCGGTCGGGGCGGTGCTGGTGAGCGCGGCGGACACGGTGGGCCGGACGGTGATCGCGCCCGCGCAGGTGCCGGCGGGGTTGGTGATCGCGTTGATCGGGACGCCGTACTTCGTGCTGGTGTTGTGGAGGACGCGCGAGATGCGGACGTGACGGATCGGCGGGAGTGATCGGCCGCGGGTGATCGGCAAGGGTGATCGGCGCGGGTTGAGGTCAGGTGGGGCTGGTCAGGTGCTTCTGGAGGAGGTCGGTGGTCTCCTCGTCCAGGTCGGCGGCGGCGCGGGTCAGCAAAGCCCGCAGGGCCGGTGCGTCCGCCGGGTCGACCTCCAGCGGTGCGACGGTCCGCCGTCGCCACGGCACCGAGACCAGGGAGCGTGAGATCCGCGTGGCGTCCGATCGGCCGCGCCGCGCCAACCGGGCGTGCGGACCGGTCACGACCGTCAACGCGGCGCGCAGCTCGGCGACCGGTCCGAGCCGCCGGGCCAGTCGGTACCCGGCCAACCGGACCGCGGGTCGGTCGTCGGACAGCAGCTCCCACGGCAACGTCGCCGGCACCGACCGCACGGCCGCGGTCGCCTCGCGCACCACGGGTGACGCCGGATCGCGCAACATCGGCAGCACGAGGTCGTCCGAGGCTTGCTCGAGCAACCGCAGCGCCCGCAGGGCGCGGGCCCGGATCGTCCCGAGGGGTGGGCCAACAGGCCGATCAGGTGCCGGCCGTCGCCACCGACCTCGGCGAACCCGTCGATCGCACCCGGCGTCACGCGCGACCGGTAGTACTGCGGCACGTCCACGCCCTCCCGTGACGCCGCGGCCCGTGCCAGGGCGCGCACGAGGGAGGAGGCGTCGTCCAGGTACGGCACGACCTCCGCGTCACGCCCCAGCCGCACCAGCCCGGTCAACGCCTGCACGCGCACCTCGGCGTGCGGTGACCCGGCCAGCCGCCGCAACACCTCCACCCGTCCAGACCACACGCAGTCGCGTGCCGCGGCCTCCGCCGCCGCCGACCGCAGCCGCACGTCCGGAGCCGTCAACGCGACCGACACCTTCCGGTCCGGCCGCCACGTCCCCGCGCCGAACGCGAACGCCCGAACCCGCCGGTCCGGCGAGCCCAGTAACGACTCCAACGGCGCACGGGGATCGGCCGCGGCGGCGACGAGCTGCTTGCGCACGAACGATCCCCGCAGCCACCCCTCGATCCGCAGGCCCACGCCCAGGGCGACGGGCAGCATCCGGGCGGGGTCGTCGTGCAGCAGCACGGCCAGGCCCGCACGGGCCTGGTCACGCACCTGACGCACCCAGTCACCGGTCCGCAGCACCAGGAACGGCACCAGCTCGGGCACCGGTCGCGCGACGATCTCCCGGACGCCGCGTTCACGGATCCGGCCGTCGCCGTGGGTGCAGGCCAGCGCGACGCTCAACGGTGACGCGCCCGGCTCGGGCAGTCGGGTGCCGAGCCGGAGGAGGTCCGGCGGCAGGTAGTCCTCCGACAGCCACCACCGGACGCGGCGGGCGTCGGCGTCGAGGCGGATCAACGCGCGCGGGCGGCGGGCGAGCACCGCCAACGCGGCCGGCCCGGTGGCCTCGTCACCCGTCACGTCGAGGGTGGTCAGCAGGGCGAGCACGGGGTCGGGCTCGTCCCGGCCGCGCCGACGTCCGTCGGCCAGCAGCCGGTCCAGTTCGTCCACCACGGCGTCGTCCACCACGGCATGGTGGCGCATCGGCACGCTCGCGCGCCTCCGCATTACCGATCGGCATGGGCACAGGTCTTGGACGCGGTGCTCGGGTCATGAGCACGATCGGGCCCATGACTGAACACCTGTCCCGAGCAGACGTGCTGCGTGGTCTGGGCGCGACCGCGGTGGGGGTGGCGGCGGGCTCGCTGCTCGGCGGCGGCACCGCGAGCGCCGCTCCCGAGCACCCCAACGTGAAGCTGATCAAGGACTACTACGCGGCCTACGGCTCCGGTGACGTGAACGCCCTGCGCCGGTTCTTCGCCCACGACATCCGGTGGACGATCCCCGGCCACCACCCGTTGTCCGGCACCAAGGTCGGCGTGGAGGAGGTGCTGGCGTTCTTCGGCGCACTCGCCGAAGCGGGGTTCCGCGCGGAGCCGATCTTCCTGGCGGCGGACGGCGAGTGGGTGGTGGACCTGCACCGAGGGTGGAGCACCCGGCCGGAGGGATTGGACATCACGTGGGCGTTGGCGTTCCGGATCCGCGGGCGGCGGATCGTCGAGGCGGTCAACTTCGCCGGTGATCAGCACGCGGCGGATCGGTACTTCTGGCAGAACTACCCGCTGGCGCGCATCCCGGACCGGTTGGCGGGGACGTGAGGTGACCAGGACGACGGGTCGGCGGTTGTCTGCGCGCCCGTGGCCAGGTCCTTGACCTCGTGCGGACGGCCGTCCTCGAAGGGCGGGAACCACACGAACGGGATGCCCTTGCGGGAGGCGTACCGGATCTGCTTGGCGACCTTGTCCTCTTGGTGGTACTGCTCGACGTTGAACCCGTTGGCGCGCAAGGTTCTGGCGGTGTCGGTGGAGGTCGCGCGGCGGTCCTTCGGGAGTACGACGAGGACGTCGGCGGGACTGCTCGGGCCCGTGGTGAGCAGGCCGGCCGACAGCATCTTGGCGAAGATCCGGGAGAACCCGATCGACATGCCGACGCCGGGCAGCCTGCGCCGGATGAACGACCCGGCCAGGTCGTCGTAACGGCCGCCGGAGCAGATCGCGCCGTACTCCGGCCAGTCCACGAACCGGCCTTCGTAGACGGTGCCGGTGTAGTAGTCCAAGCCCCGGGCGATCGAGAAGTCCGCCACCACGCCGGGGAGGTCGGACAGCTCGCGCAGGACGAAGTCCAGTTCCGCCAGGCCCTCGTCCAGCAACGGTGACCGCACGCCGAGCTCGCGCACCTGCTCGGGACCACCGCGCAGTCGGGCCAGGGCGAGGACGGAGGCCAGCTGGGTTGGATCGAGGCGAGTGCTCAGCAAGGCCGAGACGCCGTCGAGGCCGATCTTGTCCAGCTTGTCCACGGCCCGCATGACGTCCAGCGGCTCGGTGATGCCCAGGCCCTCGTAGAAGCCCTGCAACACCTTGCGGTTGTTGACGTTGATCGTCCACGGCGGCAGGTCGAGCGAGGTCAGGACCTCGTGCACGATGCGCGGCAGCTCGGCGTCGAAGTGGATCGCCGTCTCGTCGACGTCGATCACGTCGATGTCGCACTGGGTGAACTCGCGGAACCGCCCGTCCTGCGGTCGTTCACCGCGCCAGACGCGTTGGATCTGGTAGCGCTTGAAGGGGAAGACCAGGTCGTTGAAGTGCTGGGCGGTGTAGCGGGCGAAGGGGACGGTGAGGTCGAAGTGCAGGCCCAGTTGCGGGTCGGATGAGTTCGGCTGGGTGGTTGAGTTCGGTTGGGCGGTGGTGCTTTGGGCGCGGGTGAGGGTGTAGACCTCGTTGGAGGTTTCGCCCTTGGAGAGGAGGACGTCCAGCCGTTCGGCGGCGGGGGTTTCGATGGAGCAGAAGCCGTAGCGTTCGAAGGTGGCGCGGATGTCGTCCAGCCGGCGCTGTTCGACCAGGCGCACGTGCGGCAGCCACTCGGGGAAGCCGCTGACGGGTGTCGGGCGTACTGCGGGCTGGTCGCTCATGGGGGAAGTCCAGCCGATGTCGGGTGAAGGTGCCAACGGCATTTTCACGATCGGGTGATGGCGGGGAGGGTCAGGTCTGGGGCTCGGTGGTCTAGCCCGGCCCGATTTGACATGGGGCCCTTACGGGCACTCCAGGCAGGCCAAAGCCGGCAGGCCCGGCGGGGAAGAGCGTCCCGCCAGGCCTGCCGGCTTCGACCAGCCTAAAGCACCCGAACCCATGTCAAATCGGGCCTCGGTGGGTGCGCTGCGGGTCCGATGTGGATGGGGGTGGGGGTTCAGGGGGTTTGGGCGGTGATGTGGGGTAGTGGTTGGAGGGCGGTCATGATGTCGTCGACGGCCTTGCCCAGTTTGGCGTACTTCTCGGTGTAGAGCACGGGGAAGACGTTGGGGCGGTTGGCGGGGCGGTAGGTGTCGACGTAGTCGGTGCCCAGGTTGCAGAAGGCGACGACGATGTAGTTGCGCCTGGCCTTGCCCGGCAGGGACCTCACGATGCCGGCGTCGCTGCCGGTGGTGTCGACCCAGCCCGTCTTGTGGCTGAACGTGACCTCGGCGGCCGCGTCGCAGGGACGCACGTCGCTGTCGTAGACGGCCGAGCCGACGATCATGGTGCCGTCCGGCTGGACCCAGCGGGCCGGGGTTTCCTGCGGGATGCCCTGCACCGGGTAGTCGCGGCCGCAGTGGTTGGTGGTGGAGAGCATCTCGTTGTGGCCCTGGTTGTTCAGGGACTTGAGGAACTGGACGCGGGAGGCGGTGGTCAGCTCGTCGCGGGTGACCTGCCGGCCCGCGTCGGTGGTCCACAGGACGCCCGCGCCGCCGTTGACCAGCAGGAGCAGCTTGGCGGTGTCGATGCTGCTCATGTTCGACCCGATCCACCGGCCGCCGTTCTCCGGGTTGGTGCCGGTGACCATCAGCGTCGGCATGCCGAGGTCGGCGAAGGTGCGGTTGACCTCGTCCCACGCGCCCAGGTCGTGGAGCATCTTGATCAGCGCGCAGGTCGACTCGTTCTGCGACTTGGTGATCATCTCGTCGAAGTGCTGACGGATCACCTTGCTGGACGGGCCGCCGCACACGGGGTGCTGCGTCACCGGTCGGTAGTCGTACACGGCGTCGAGGTCCACCCGGCCCTGGTCGGCCAGGCGCAGGACGCCGAAGCCCACCATCAGCTTGAGCACCGACGCCGGGTACGGCGAGGAGAAGTCGATCGGCGCGTTCTCCCGACCGGGCAGCACGTCACGGGTGCCCCGACCGCCGTTGACGTCCCACTCGGTGTCGTCCCACCAGCGGTAGCGGACCTGGTCGGTGGACAGGCCCTTGCGGTTCAGCGGGACCACGACGCCGTTGGGGTACTGCGGGCTGAGCAGGACGTCGGCCATCGCGATCGGCCGGCCCATGCGGTCGATCTCGATCACGGCGAGGTCCATGTTCGGCGTCTGGTGCAGCGGCCGGGCCGCGGTGGCGCCCAGGCGGGTGGTTTCCGAGGCGGGCAGCGGGTCGTGCTTCTCCGGTGCGCCCGCCCTCGACGCGGCGACCTGGTCCGGCGGGGTCAGGTCGAGCACGTCCTTGAAGTCCTGCGCCACCACGGCCTGCCGCAACGACTCGGCGAGCAGGGCGCTCACGTCCTCGCCGGCGGTGGCGGTCGGGACGGTGGCGGTCGCGCCGACCAAGGCTGTCACGGCGGTCGCGGCGAACAGGCCGCGTCGGAAGGATCTCATCGCACTCCCCCAGGAAATGATCCGTCTGCGCCGACGACCGTAGTGCATTCGCTGCCGATGCGTGACCGTTCCGGCACTGGACGTGGCTAGCGGAACGCGGTCAGGAACTGGTCGCGGAAGGCGTTCATCGGGCGCACGGGGGCTTGAGGGCTCGGGGCGAGACCCTCGGTCCACCCCCAGGCGGCGGTGCGGTCCAGGACGGTCGGGTCGCGGGAGACGAGGGTGATCGGCACGTCGTGGCCCGCGTCGGGGCCGGTGACGAACGGGGCGGGTTGGTGGTCGCCGAGGAACACGAGCACCAGGTCGTCGTCGCCGTAGGTCTCGACGTAGGAGACGAGGGTGTCCACCGAGTACTGGACGGTGCGCGCGTAGTCGGCGCGCACGAGGGCCGGGTCGCGGCCGAACATGTCCTCTGCCGGGGCCTCGCCCGAGGCCATCGAGTGGTAGACCGAGCCGTCGCCGAGGTGGTCCCAGCCGATCGTGGTCGGTGCGGGCGACCACGGGGCGTGGCTGGAGAGCAAGGGGATGGCCGCCATCACGGGTGCGTGGCCGTCGGTGCGCTCGAACTGCTGGAACCGGGCCATCGTGAACTCGTCGGGGGTGGTGGCGTAGCCGAAGCGCGGCCCGCGGTAGTTCAGGTCGTCGAAGGCGTAGATCCGGTCGTAGTCGAAGAACGCGCCCTCCGGCCACGCCCTCGTGATGCCCGGCATGACGCCGACCGAGCGCCAGCCCGCCCGCCGGAACGCGCCGCCCAACGTCAACCGGTCACCGGCCAGCAGGGTGCGGTAGCGCTGCTGGTTGTCGACCCACAGGCCGGACAGCAGGGTGGCCTGGGCGAGCCAACTGCCCCCGCCGGCGGTCGGCGAGGTGAGGAACGCGCTGCGCGAGCTGAAACCGGCTGCGGTGAGCCGGCGGGTGCCCGCGTCGAGGGCGGTGGTGACGTGCGGGGCGATGTCGGGGTGCGTCACGGCGGAACGCCCGTAGCTCTCGACGAATGCGATGACGACGTCCTTGCCGCGCAAGGCGGTCAGCATGTCCGCGCCCGGTGTGCCCGCGAACGGGTCCGCGGCCGACTCGTGGGCGAAGTCCTGCCGGTCGCGCAGGCCGGCCCGCACTTGGAGCGCGTGGTCGTGGACGAGCGTGGTCGTGCTGTGCGAGGCGATCGGCACGACGGGCAGGGCGAGGGCGATCCAGGCGATCGTGACGGCGCGGGTGGCGGTGGGGCGGTGTCGGCCCACCGCGCGGCTGAGCCGTGAAGTGGACCGGGCCAGCAGGACGATCACCGCGCCCGCCAGGAGCACGGCGGCGACGACGGCCCCGACCGCCGCGAACCGGCCCGCCGTCACGTCAACGTAGTCGACCGCGGGCTGGAGCAACGGCCAGTCGAGGACCAGGTCGAACGGCCGGTGCAGGACCGCGTCGAAGCCGAGGTCCAGTGCCTTGACGATGAGCAGGACGCCCAGCAGCGCACCGGCGGCCGGAGCCGCGACGCGTCGGGGCCGTTCGGGCAGGACGAGCACCAGCACGACGCCGAGCAGCGCCTCCACGGGCAGGCGCAGGAACGTGGCGGGCGTCAACGAGTCGACGTCGCCCGGCACGAGCAGGGCGAGCAGGACGAGCAAGGCCGCCAGGGCCGTGACGGGCGCGGTGCTTCGGGTCATGCCGTCCTCTCGGCTGGTCTCGTCCGGTACAACGCGCGGCGGCGCCTGCCCGGTTCACCGATGACCCATTCCGCCACCGCGGCGTTGATCACCCAGGCCAGGCCGAGCAGGAGCGTCCTGGTCGAGCCGGTGGCCGGGCCGACCAGCACCACCCAGGCGATGGTGACCAGGGCCTGCGTGCCGGCACCCTGGGCGAGGGCGTAGCCGCGGATCATCCACGCGCGGTGCCGGGCCAGGTCACGACGTCGGATCGCGCGGAAGCCGAGGACGAGGGCCAGGACGGTGGTGGAGCCGGCCACCAGCCGGAAGGCCGCCAGGAGGTCGCCGTCGCCCTCCGGGTAGGGGTAGAAGAGGGTCATCCACAGGCCGGTCAGGGCCATCAGGAGGCCGGCCGGGAGCAGGACCCGGCCCAGGCGGCGGTGGTTGCGCCCGCGGAAGGCCGGTGAGAACTGGACGGCGCCGCCGAGGCAGAAGACGACGGCGGTGACGATGTGCAGCACCACGGGGACGGGTGAGGCGAAGAACCGCGCGTTCTCCGGGGTGACCTCACCGCCGGTCAGGTCGGTGAGGCGGATCGCGCCGCCCGCCACCGGGATGAGGGTGAGCGCGATCAACGCGGTGGGCACGAGCCAGTCGGCCCTGCGGGAGGAGGTCACGGCGGAGGCCCTTCGGTGATGTCCGGTGTGCACCGAGTCTGCGGATCGGCGCGGCGGAGGTCATCGGGAGAAAGGCCGGAGCCGGGCGGTACCGACGGGCAGGTGCGGGCTAGTACTTTCGGCCGGTTTCGTAGGCCCACAGGGCGATCTCGACGCGGTTGCGCGCGCCCAGCTTCGCCATCAGGCTCGCGACGTGCGTCTTGACCGTGCTCAGGGTGATGTGGAGTTCGGCGGCGATCTCGCTGTTGGTGCGGCCCCGGGCGACGGTCGCCAGCACCTGCTCCTCGCGGTCGGTGAGCGGTTCGACGGGTTGCGCGGGTGACGCGGGCTCGGCGGCGGCGAAGGTCCGGAGCAGGCGGGCGGTGATGCTCGGGGCGATCAGCGCGTCGCCGTCGGCGGCGGCGTGGACGGCCTGGGTGAGCAGCGCGGGCCCGGCGTCCTTGAGCAGGAAGCCGACCGCACCGGCGCGCAGGGCGGCGTAGACGTACTCGTCCAGGTCGAACGTGGTGATCACGACGACGGCGAGCGGGTCGTCCACGTCCGGTCCGGCCAGCAGCCGGGTGGCTTCGATGCCGTCGACGCCGGGCATGCGGATGTCGAACAGGCACACGTCGGGGCGCAGGCGGCGGGCCAGCTCCACGGCGCGGCGGCCGTCGGCGGCCGCGCCGACCACCTCGATGCCGGGTTGGGCGTCGAGGATCATGGTCAGGCCGGTGCGGACGATCTCCTGGTCGTCGGCGACGACCACGCGGACGCTCATGCGGGCGTTCCCGTCCTGGGCAGGGTGGCGGTGACGGTCCAGCCGCGGTCGCGGTCGGGGCCCGCGGCGCAGGTGCCGCCGAGCAGGTCCACGCGCTCGAACATGCCGATCAACCCGAAACCCGGGTCGCTGGGCGCGGCCCCTTCGCCGTCGTCGCTCACGCGCAGGTGCACCGACGTGTCGTCGGCGGCGACGCGGACCTCGATGCGGGTGGCGTGCCGGGCGTGCCGCCGGGCGTTGGTGACGGCTTCCTGGGCCAGGCGGTAGACCGCCGCGCCGATCGACGGGTGCACGTCGTCCACGTCGCCGGTGAGGCCCACCTCCACCGACGGGCCGGTGCGGGACGACGTGGCGAGCTGTTCGAGGTCGGCGATGCGCGGGTTGGGCGCGAGGTCGGCCGATTCGCCCCGCCGCAGGACGCGCACCATCGCGCGCATCTCGGTGAGGGCGCGCGATGCCTCCGCCTCGATCAGGCGCAACGCGTCGGTCGCGGCGTCGGGCCGCGTCGCCGCCGTGGCGAGGCCCGCCTGGGCGCGGACCGCGATCGCGGACACGTGGTGGGCGACGGTGTCGTGCAGGTCGCGGGCCAGCCGTTCCCGTTCCAGCAGCTTGACCCGGTCGAGCTCGCGGGTGCGCAACCGGGACCGGTAGCGCATGGCCACGCCCAGGGCGGTGGCCGCGAGCAGCACGGCCAGCCCGCCGACGACGTCGGCGACGGCCAGGTCGCGCACCACCGCGGACAGGCACGCGCTGCCGACCGTGAGCCCCAGGCCGAGCACGGCTTCGCGCCCGGAACCCCACCTGACCACCGAGTACACCAGGATCAGCAGGAACGCGGTGGTGTAGGGCTCGCCGCGGTCGTGGCCGGTGACCAGCGAGACCACACCCGTGACGCCGAACGCGACGACGAGCACGAGCAGCGGCCTGGTCCGCCGCCACAGCACGGTGGGCACCAGGGCGATCACGACGACCGCCCAGAGCGGCCGCCACGGCAGGTCCGTCCGCAGGGCCGCTTCCAGCGCCGCCGCGGGCACCAGGACGCCCACGAGCGCCCAGTCCCGCCACACCCGCGCGGGCGGCTGCTGGGGCCGGGGCTCGGCCCACGTGGACCGGAGGACGTCCTGCACCCGCTGATGGTACGAGAGCGCGGCCCGCGCCGGATCGGCCCGAAGCACGCCGGCAGCCGTCGGTACGGTGGGTCCGTGACCCGCCCGTACGTCCTGCTCAGCGTGGCCGTCAGCGTGGACGGTTACATCGACGACCGCAGCGCGCAGCGGTTCCCGCTGTCCAACGCCGAGGACTTCGACCACGTCGACCAGGTGCGCGCGGAGTCCGGCGCGATCCTGGTCGGCGCGGCCACGATCCGCCGCGACAACCCGCGCCTGCTGGTCAACTGCGCGCGCCGCCGGGCCGACCGGGTGGCCCGGGGCCGCCCCGAGCACCCGGTGAAGGTCACCGTGACCGGCAGCGGCGACCTCGACCCGACGTCCGAGTTCTGGCACCGCGGCGGCGACAAGGTCGTCTACACCGCGGACTCCGGCCACCGGCGCGCGGTCGCGGCCGTCGGCGAGCTGGCGGACGTGGTGTCGCTGGGTCCGTCGGTCGACTTCGGCGCGTTGCTGGACGACCTCGGCGCGCGGGGCGTGGACCGGCTGATGGTGGAGGGCGGCGGCCGGGTCCACACCGCGTTCCTGTCCGCCGGGCTGGCCGACGAGATCCGCATGGCGGTCGCGCCGATGCTGATCGGGCAGGCCGCCGCGCCCCGGTTCGTCAACCCGGCGCGGTTCCCCGGCGGTCCGGCGCGCCGGTTCCACCTGGAGGACGTGACCAAGGTCGGCGACGTGGCCGTGCTGCGCTACTTCCCGAAGCGCTGAACCAACGCGCGAACCGTGTCACGACGGCCCCACGCGACCACGGCCGCCGGCGCGAGCAGCACCGCGGGCAGCACCGCGCCGTCGGAGTCGCCCAGCACGACCAGCTCCGTGAAGACCGCACCGGCCATCACGCCGACCAGGCCCAGCGCGGCGAGCCCGCACAGCCGGGGCACGAGCAGGCCCAGCGCGCCGGCCGCCTCCAGCACGCCGGTCACGTACCGCAGCCACTGGCCCGAGCCGATCCTGTCGAACTTGCCCACGAAGTCGTCGCCGAGCAGCGACACACCGCTGTAGGCGAAGTACGCGGCCAGCAGCACCTGCAACACCCACAGGGCGATGTTGCCGACGACGTTCGGGCGGGCTGCGTCAGCCATGGCCGACTCCTTCCGGTGCGGTGGGGGCGGTGCGCCACAACCAGGCGACGTCACGGCCGAACGACCAGGTCAGCGAGGCCAGCGCGAGTCCGACGAGGACGGTCGGGTGCGGCGGCAGGTCGGAGGTGGCCACGACCAGCGCGATCCCCTGCACGGCGGCCACCACCTTGCGCGCCTGGCTCGGTGGCAGCGCACCGCGCAGCCGCGGCACGACCCACGACGCCGCGACGAACGCGTACCGCAGCGCACCCATCACCATCACCCACGGCCCGAGGGTGACCGCCACGTGCACGCTCAGCACCAGGATCAGGAACGCGTCGACCTCCATGTCGAACCGCGCGCCCAACGCCGACGCCGTGCCGGTGCGGCGGGCCACCCGCCCGTCCACGAAGTCCAACGCCAGCGCCACGGTCGCGAGCACGACGAGCAGCGTGGTGTGGTGCCCGCCGTCGGCCACGAGCGCCGTGACGCCACCGACGAGCAGGCCCCTGGCCGACGTGACGCGATCGGCGGGCCCGAACGCGGACCGGGCCCGTCGCACCGCACCGCTGAGCAACGCCTGGTTGCCCACCGCGTACGCGATGCCCGCGAGCCAGCCCAGCGTGCCCAGCCCGACCGCGCACTCCAGGACGCCGAGGACGATCACCTGCACGCCGGCCCACGCGACGGTCTCGGTGCCGGCTTGCCGCTGAGCCCAGGGTGTCGGCGAGGTGGCGCTGTGGTGGAGTGTCGTCATCGTGCCCCTCGTCGGTCGGAGGTTGTAACAGGTGACACGCTCTGCGAGGGCCCTTTGGTTCACCTCGGCGGGAAAAAGTGAGATCCGCGCCGTGCCGCTGGCCGAGCCGGGGCCCGACGACGCGCTGGTGCGCACGCTGTACTCGGGGATCAGCCGGGGCACGGAGAGCCTGGTTCTGCGCGGCGGGGTGCCGGAAAGCCAGCACGAGGTGATGCGCGCGCCGTTCCAGGACGGGCGGTTCCCGTGGCCGGTGAAGTACGGCTACCTCAACGTCGGCGTGGTGGAGCGGGGGCCGCTGCTCGGTCGCACGGTGTTCTGCCTGTATCCACACCAGACGCACTACGTGGTGCCGGCCGACGCCGTCACGCCCGTGCCGGACACCGTGCCCGCCGCCCGCGCGGTGCTGGCGGGCACGGTGGAGACGGCGGTGAACGCGCTGTGGGACGCCAAGCCGTTGGTCGGCGACCGGGTCGCGGTCGTCGGCGGTGGGATGGTGGGGTGCGCCGTGGCCGCCCTGCTGGCCCGGTTCCCGGGCGTGCGGCCGCAACTCGTCGACACCGATCCGGCGCGTGCGGCGGTGGCCGACGCGCTGGGGATCCGGTTCGCGTCACCCGAGGAGGCGGAGGGCGGCTGCGACCTGGTCGTGCACGCGAGCGCGTCCGAGGAGGGGCTGTCCCGGTCGTTGGCGTTGCTCGCGCCGGAAGGGCAGGTGCTGGAGCTGAGCTGGTACGGCGACCGGCGGGTCGCGGTGCCGCTGGGCGAGTTCTTCCACTCGCGTCGGCTGCGGCTGCGCAGCAGCCAGGTGGGCGTGGTGGCGCGGCCGGACCGCACGTACCGCGAGCGGATGGCGTTGGCGCTGGACCTGCTCGCCGACCCGGTGTTCGACGCGCTGATCACGGGCGAGAGCCGGTTCGACGACCTGCCGTCGCTGCTGGCCGGTGGCGAGCTGCCGCCGCTGTGCCACCGCGTTGACTACGGTTCCGGGCATGTTCCTGCCTGACACCACCGAAGACGTGCGGGCGCGCGGGGCGACCGCGGCGGTGCTGCCGGTCGGCAGCCACGAGCAGCACGGCCCTCACCTGCCGTTGGCCACGGACACGATCGTCGCGTGCACGATCGCGCGGGCCGTCGCCGAGGCGCACCCGGTGCAGGTGCTGCCGCCGATCACGATCTCGTGCTCGCACGAGCACTCGGCCTGGCCGGGCACGGTGAGCATCTCGGCGCGCACGCTGTACTCGGTGGTGCGGGACGTGGCGGACTCGTTGCGCCGGTCGGGCGTGCCGCACCTGGTGCTGGTCAGCGGGCACGGCGGGAACTACGTGCTGGCGAACGTGGTGCAGGAGTCGGAGGGGATGGCGTTGTTCCCCGGCAGCGGCGACTGGGCCGCGGCACGGACCGCCGCCGGGCTGGAGACGACGTCCCGCGGCGACATGCACGCCGGTGAGCTGGAGACGTCCATCCTGCTGCACGCCCACCCGGAGCTGGTGCGGCCCGGGTACGAGGCGGGCGACCACCTGGCCGACGACCGGCCGCACCTGCTCACGCTGGGCCTGGGGGCGTACACGACGTCCGGGGTGGTGGGGCGGCCTTCGGCGGCGTCAGCCGACAAGGGCCGGGACGTGCTCGCGTCCCTGGTCGGGTCGTTCGGGCCGTACCTGGCGCTGTGGTGACGGCCGGAACAGGGTGATCGCGCCGGGCAGGCTGCCGACCAGCGCCAGGACGCCGTAGACGACACCGGTCGCGAGCCCCTGCGCGGCACCGAGCCCGGCCGCCCCGAACGCCACCGCGAGGAACGCCTCCCGCGGCCCGAAGCCGCCGACGTTCAGCGGGACGGCCATGACCAGCAGGGCGAGCACCACCAGCGGGACGAGCCGGGTGAGCGGCGCCTGCACGCCGGCCGCACGGGCCGCGACCACGAACAACGCCACGTGCCCGCCCAGCACCGCGACGGAGAGCAGGGTGACCTTCGGCAGGACGTCGAGGTTGACCAGGCCGGTGCGCGCGTCGGCCCACGTCGTCCGCGCCGCCCGGCGGACCTTCGCCGACCCGCAGGCCGCGAGGAGCACCAGCGCGAGCGCCGACAGCCCCCAGCCCGGCACCTCGACCGGCACGTTCCCGCTGATCAGCACGGCCATCCCGACGGCCACCAGCACCACCTGCCCGGCCGCCCGCTCGAACACCACCGCCCGCACCCCTCGGCCGACGTCCCCGACCTGCCGCCCGTGGCTGACGGCCCGGTGCACGTCCCCGAGGACGCCGGCGGGCAGGACGGCGTTGAGCAGCAGGCCGCGGTAGTAGTCGGCCACGGCGGTGCCCAGGGTGAGCGGCAACCCGAGCCGGCGAGCGATGAGGCACCACCGCCACGCGCAGGCCACCGTGGTCACCGCCCCGACGCCCAACGCCGCCGCCACGGCCCGCCCGTCCACCGCCCGCAGCCCGTCCAGGAACGCCTCGGCCCCCAACCGCCACCCCAAGACCGCCAGGATCGCGACCGCGCCACCGAGCCGCACCCAAGGCCCCAGCCGCCTCACCGCGGCACCGCCAAGAGGTCCGTGTGGTGGACCACCACACGAGGGCCGTTCTCCAGCTTCCGCCGCAGGTAGTCCGGTGCCTCGGCGGCCAGGCCGGGCTCCTGCTCCACCGCCGCCGCGACCCACCCGCGCAGCCACTCCCCCGCCAACGCGGCCTGGTCCGCGCCCAACCGCCACGGGCTGGGGCTCGTCGTCACCTCGGCACCCCGCCGTTCGAACGCCTCCACCGCGACCGCGACGGAGTCCGGCCCCAACAGGCGACGCCCGTCGACCACCCGCCGCTGGTGCGCGTTGAACGCCGCCTCGAACTCCGCGTCCGCCGGCTCCGCCGGGTCGAACTCCACCCGGCCCGCCACCGACAGCGTGAACAGCGCCGGGCACCCCGCGTCCGCGCAGGCGCCGACCAGCCCCTCGACCTCCTCCCGCGTCAGCAGGTCCAGCAGTGCCGACGCGGTGACCAGCGACGTCCCGGCCAGGTCCGCGCCGGTCAACCCGGTGACGTCACCCTCGTGGGTCTCGATCGTCACCCCGCTCACGGTCGCCGCCGCGATGCTGAGCAGCCGGGGGTCGCGGTCGTGCAGCACCCAGTGCTGCGGACCGCCCAGCCGGCCGGCGAGCCATCGTCCCAACGATCCCGTTCCACACCCGAGATCACGCACGACGAGGGGGTCGCGGTTCAGATCGATCTCCCGGAGCCGGTCGACCAGGTCGAGCGCGCGGGCCTCCGCGTCGGCCTTCTCGCGCAGGGACAGCCATTCCGGGGCGAAGGTGCTCATGGCCGCAGACTAGCCAGCACCTCGGCCAGGCCGGCCGCCGTTTCGTCCCATGTGGACAGCTCACGGCGACGTGCCGCGGCACGCCCGCGCAGCTCACGCCGCCACCCGTCGTCGGTCAGCCACCGCCGCAACGCCCCGCCGAACGCCGCCACGTCACCCGCCGGCAGCAGCACCCCGCCGTCACCCAACGCGTCCGGCACGGCGCTCGCCACCACGGGCACGCCGCGCGCCAACGCCTCGGTCACCACCATGCCGTACGTCTCGGCCAACGACGCCAGCACGAACAGGTCCGCCGTCGTGTACGCGCGCTCCAGCGCCGGACCACCCAGCGGCCCGGTCAGCTCGATGCGCGCACCCAGGCCGTGCCGGTCGATCAGCTCCTCCACAGGCCACCGCCGCGGCCCGACGAACGCGCACGTCCACGGCAGGTCGGCCACCGTCGCCAGGGCGCGCACCAGCACGTCGTGCCCCTTGCGCGGCGTCACGGAGGCCACGCAGAGCAGCCGTGACGCGCCGTCCGTGCCGGTCGCCGGCGGCGCGGGATCGGTACCCGGCACGACGACGTGGACGCGCGCGAGCCCGTGGTGCGCGGCCAGCCGCCGTGCCGCCGACGGGCTCGTGGCCACGACGGCGGCGACGGCGCGCAGGCACTCCCGTTCCGCCGCGTCCAACCGGGACGCCACCGCGGGCTCCAGACCGGTCTCCTCGGCCAACGGCAGGTGCACCAGGACCACCAGCCGCAACCGGTGGGCGTGCGGCACGACGAGCTCCGGCACACCGCACGCCACCAGCCCGTCGAGCACGACCACCGAGCCGTCCCGGACCCCGGCCAACGCCCGCCCCAACGCCGCGCGGTCGGCGGGCGCTGGCCTCGGCCACGCGCCGGGCACGACGATCTCCCGCACCCCGCCCGACGCCCGAATCACCCGCCGGTCGTAGGCGTTGCCGCCGCTGGGCGAGGCGGGGTCATCCACGGGCCGGACGAAGTGGACCGTCACAGCGCGCGTTCGTAGCTCGCCCAGGCGACGTGCGACTCGTGCAGCGTGACCTCGATGCCGGACAGGCCCCGCGCGCCCTCGCCGAGCGACCCGGCGTCCACGGCCTCCGCCAACTCGTCCGCGATGTGCTTGGCCAGGAACTCGGTGGAGGTGTTGACGCCCGCGAACTCCGGCACCTCGTCGAGGTTGCGGTAGTTGAGCTCGGCGAGCACGGCGCGCAACCGCTCGGTCGCCAGTCCGATGTCGACGACGATGTTGTCGGCGTCGAGGACGTCCCGTTTGAACCTCGCGTCCACCACGAACGTCGCCCCGTGCAGGCGTTGCGCCGGACCGAAGACCTCGCCGCGGAAGCTGTGGGCGACCATCACGTGATCGCGAACGGTGATGCTGAACAGGGTGACCTCCGCCGATCGTGCGAGCTACGGTGCAACTCCGGCCGAGCGTAGTGAACGCCCGGCCGGTGTCTGGGGTGGACGAAGGAGCCGGATGCGCGACGAGGCGTTCAACGACGACGAAGTGGCGGAGTCCGACCTGGTCACGCGCCGCGGCACGTTCCGCGCGGTCGCGTTCCGGGCCGACGGGCACGAGCACTTGGCGTTGGTCCACGGCCCGCTCGGGTCGCGGGAGGACGTGCTCGTGCGCGTGCACTCGGAGTGCATGACGGGCGACATCTTCGGCGCGATGCGCTGCGAGTGCGGCGACCAGCTGGACGCGGCGCTGGACCGGATCGTCGCCGAGGGCAGCGGCGTCCTGATCTACCTGCGCGGCCACGAGGGGCGCGGCATCGGCCTGGTCGCCAAGGTGCGCACGCACGTGCTGCAGGACGAGCAGGGCCTGGACACGCTCGACTCGGCGACCACGCTGGGCCTGCCGGTCGACGTCCGCGACTACACCGCGGCCGCGCGCGTCCTCAAGCACCTGCGCGTGGGGTCCGTGCGGCTGATGTCGAACAACCCCGACAAGATCACGGCGTTGGAGGCGGCGGGCATCGAGGTCACGGCCCGCGTCCCGCACCTGGCCCCGCCCAACCCGCACAACATCGGCTACCTCACCGCGAAGCGCGACCGGCTCGGCCACGACCTGCCGCAGGTCGACACCTTCGCCACCGACTTCCCCACCACCGCGGACCGCTGACGCGCGCACGCGGTGATCCACGCCTACGCGCACGGCCCGGTCCGGTCGCGTGGCGGAAGACCTAGGGTCGACGGGTGCCCATCTCATTCGACACGACCGGCCTCCACCAACACGACCGGACCACCTGGGTGAACCCCGCCACCGGCGACCAGGTCAGCCTCAGCTACTTCGACCTCGTGCCGGACCTGCCCGCGTCGTTGGACGACCTGCCGAAGCTGCGGCACGACCTGACCGTGGCGACCGGCGAGGTCGGCTGCCTGATCGAGGCGCACCCCGTGCGGCTCGGCGACGTGCCCGCGTTGTTCCAGGTCGTGAAGGTTCCGCTGCCGAACCAGCCGTCCGGGCAGGTTTTCATCGGCTCGTTCACCGTGCCCAAGGCCGAGTGCAGCGCCGTGCTCAAGCTCCAGGCGGCCGAGCGGGGCATGACCGGGATGCGGGAGGCCGTGCTGGTGGCGCAGCTCGGGTTCGACGGCTGGGTGATGCCGCACCCGTACGCGCCGGAGGTGCAGGGGCGGTTGCCGTTCCACAAGGGCGACGACCCCCGGTACGACCCGCAGTTCGCCGACCACCCGTTGTCCCGCGTTCGGGCGTGGGCGCACCACGTCATCCGCACCGCGCGCGTGGACCCGCGGTTCGCCGCGCTGCCGCCGTTCCCCGGACCGCCGGCCGCCGCCGCGCCCGCGGTGGGGTCGACGTTGACGACCGTGGTGCCCGGTCTGCCGGTCGGCGGCTACCTGCCCCTGTGGATCGACGACGAGTGCACGTTCTGGCGGATGACCGAGCCGGACGCGGTGCTGGGCAAGCTGGGCCTGGGCGTGCTCGCGCGCACGCCGTTGACCGACCGGCGGTTCCGCGACCTGGTCGCGCTGGACGCGGAGTCGTCCACGATCATGCTGCTCGACCGCTACCGGTCCGAGGACGGCGGCATCGCGAGCGAGGTGGCCGGGTTGACGCGCGTGACCGGCCTCGAAGCGCACGAGGCGTTGACCGCGGACACGCTGCTGGAGGCGTTCCGCTGGGTCGGCCGGGTCAGCGCGGCGGCGGCCGAGCGGGGTGAGCACGTCACCGTGGAGCCCGGCGCGCACACCGCGGACCTGGCTGAGCCGTACGTGTTGCTGGCCGTGGAGGAGCACGAGGGCCGGCCGGTCTCGATCGCCCGGACCGCCCCGACCCCGCCCGCCGGGACCCCGATGTGGCTGGGCCAGGCGTCGCTCACGGCGCCGGCGACCCGCGAGTCGATCGGGGCGGGCGGCCTGCTGGCCATGTACGCGATGAACACGTGGGGCGAACACCCCCTCCGCCTCTGCCTGACCTTCACCCCCCGCTGACCGGGGAGCCCGACTCCACCCCGCACGTCGGGCGCTCGCGGGCGGGCGTTTGGGTGAGGTGGGGGCGGCGTGAGACGCTGAGGGGACACAGCCCGCGTCCGGGCTGGTCACTCACGGTTCACGCATCCGGCCACCGGCATCGACCGGGCCAGCGGTGGACGCTTCGCGCACGGCACGCTCCACCGCTCTCACCCCGCGCCAAGCGGGTTCTCACGGCATCGACGTCCACACCACCGTGTGGCTTGCGCGGCCGTCCCGACTCACCCCCACGGGAGCACGCCATCAGCCTCTCCACTCCGCTGCCGCCCGCCGTCGGCGCGCCCCGCGCGCTCACCGACGTGTACGGGCCCGGCGTCGCCCTCTGCGCCCGCCCGGCCGTCGCCGACCCCCGGCACCGCACCACCGTCGACGCGCTGTCGGCCCGCCCGATCGCGGTGGCCGGCGACACCCCGGTCATCTGCAGCGCGGGCGGCACCGACCCGGCGCTGCTGGCGCAGCTGCGCGACGGCGGCCTGCCGGTCGGCGACGACCTGCGCGAGTTCCGCGACGAGGCCGGGTTCGCCGCCCGCGTCACCGAGGCCATGGCCGACGGCCTGTCGATCTCGATGGAGTACCCCCACCCGACCGCGCTGTGCCCCGACGAACGGGTGGTCAAGACCGCCCACCTGGTCGGCTACCTGAACAACAAGGCCACCATCAGCACGTTCGTGGCCCCGCGCTTCCACGCCCGCCGCAGCGTCGTCACGCGCGCCGAGCTCGCCGAGGCCACACCGGCGGAGAAGTCCTGGGTGCTCAAGGCCGCCACGAACGACGCGCACGGCGGCAGCCTCGACGTCTACCTGCACGAGGCGGGCGAGCGGGTCGCGTTGCCGGCGTTCACCGACCTGCTCGGCGAGTTCGTGGTCGAGGAGTACCTGTACCTGGCGCGCAACTGGGGCGTGCAGCTCTGCGTGGGCCCGGACGCCGTCGCCCGCCTGATCGCCGTCACCGAACAGCGCGTCGACGACGCCGGCGTGTACGTCGGCGGCCGGTTCGGGCTGGTCAGCGCGCCGCCGGCAGACCTGCTCGCGGAGTGCCTCGCGATCACCCAACGCGCCGCCGACGTCGGCTACCGCGGTCTGTGCAGCCTGGACTGCGCCGAGACGCTGGACGGACAACCGGTCATGCTCGACCTGAACTTCCGGATCACCAGCGGCTCGATCCCGCTGCTGGCGCTGCGGTCGGTCCGCCCCGACGCCCTCGACGGCTGCGCCGAGTCGGTGAAGCTGACCGCCGCCGCCCCGCTGGCCGAGCTGCTCGCCCACGTCCGCCCGGCCCTGAACGCGGGCGGCGTGCTCATCACCTCCGGCCACGACACCACCCGCACCGACAACCCCGTGGCGTTGAGCACCCTGCAACTGCTCGTCCACGGCGACGACCCGGACGACGTCACGGCCCGTCGCCGCGCGCTGGAGTCGTTCGGCCGCTGAACCGGCGTCACGTCGAGGCGCGCACGACCAGTTCGGTCGGCAGGATGGAGGCGGCGGGTGGTTCGCCCTGGATCTGCTCCAGCAGCAGGCGCACCATCTCGCGGGTGATGCGCTGGAACGGTTGGCGCACGGTGGTCAGCGCGGGGCGGGTGGAGGTGGCGATGCTGGAGTCGTCGAACCCGCCCACCGCCACGTCCTCGGGCACGCGGCGGCCGGAGTCGTGCAGCACGTTCAGCGCACCGGCGGCCATCAGGTCGGACGCGACGAACACCGCGTCCAGGTCCGGCGCACGGCCCAGCAGCGACGCCATCGCCGCCTCACCACCCGCACGGCTGTAGTCGCCGTGCGCGATCAGGTCCGGTGACGCGTCGGGACCGAGCACGTCCCGGTACCCGGCGAGCCGCTCGACGCCGCCGGGCGTGTCGGGCGGACCGGTGATGGTGGCGATCCGCCGACGCCCGCGCGACCGCAGGTGCTCGACCATCAGCCGCGCGCCCGAGCGGTCGTCGGCCGCCGCGTACGCCACCTGTCCCTCGTGCCCGATCGGCTTGCCGCAGGCCACGACCGGGATGCCCGAGTCGCGCAGCTCCTCCAACAGCGGGTTGCCGGTGTGCGACGACACCAGCAGCACCCCGTCGACGTGACCCGCGGCGATGAACCGGCTCGTGCGCTTGCGCTCCACCTCGGTGCTGGCGGTCATCAGCAGCACCGGCACGTCGAGCTCCGCCAGCTCCTGCGTGCAGCCCTGGAGCAGGATGCTGAAGTTCGGATCCTCGAACAGCCGCTGCTGCGGTTCGGTGAGCACGAACGCCACCGAGTGCGCGCGTTGCGTGACGAGGCTGCGCGCGGCCGGGTTGGCGACGTACCCGGTGGTCCGCACGGCCTTCAGCACGGCCTCCAACGCGGCGGGGCTGACGTTGCGCCCGCCGTTGAGCGCGCGCGACACCGTGCCGCGCGACACCCCCGCGGCGGCCGCCACGTCGTGGATGGTCGGCCGGTTCCGCGCCGCCTTGCTGCGCTCGACGCTCATGACTCCCTCATGCTTTCACCGCTCCGGAGAGCAAGTCGATGCGCCAGTATCGCTGCAACGTGAGGAACAGCGCGATCAGAGGCAGCACCGACACCAGCGCACCGGTGACGACCAGCGTGTACAGCGCGGGCGTGGTGTTGCCCTGCTTGAGCATCGTGTACAGGCCGAGCGTGACCGGGAACTTCCCGTCGTCACCCAGCATGATGTAGGGCAGCATGAAGTTGTTCCAGATCGACACGAACTGGAACAGGAACACCGTGACCAGGCCCGGGACCATCATGGGCAGCGCCACGGAGGTCAGGATGCGCAGCTCGCTCGCCCCGTCGGTGCGGGCCGCCTCGACCACGTCCTCGGGCACGGACGCGGCGGCGTAGACGCGGGCCAGGTAGATGCCGTACGGGCTGATCACACCCGGCACCAGCACCGACAGGTAGGTGTCGGTCAGGCCGACCTTCGACAGCAGCAGGTACTGCGGGATGGCCAGCACCACGGCGGGCACGAGCACGCCCGCGAGCAACCCGTTGAAGATCAACGCCCGGCCCCGGAACGAGTACTTGGCCAGCGCGTACCCGGTCACGCCGGACAACGCGGCCGACAGCAGCGCCCCCAGGCCCGCGTACAGGGCGGAGTTCGCCATCCACCGCCAGAACACGCCGTCGCGGTAGGAGCCGAGCTCGCCGAGGTTCGCCAACAGCGACGTCCCCACCGACAACGTCGTGGTGGAGAACAGCTCGCCGGTGCTCTTCGTCGCGGCGACCACCACCCACGCCACCGGGAACAGGCAGTACGCCGCACCCACGAGCAGCACGAACGTCGGCAGCCCGCCCAGGCGCGCCCTCACCGCTCACCCCCGAACGCCCGCGACCGCGTCACCCGCAGCAGCACGAACGACAGCGCGAACATCGCCGCGGCGATCAGCACGGACGTCGCGGCGGCGGAGTAGATGTCACCGCGGCCGAACGCGTCCTGGTAGACCTTCATCAACGGCGTCCAGGTGAGCGAGAGCGAGTTGGTCAGCGGCGCCAGCGTGGTCGGCTCCACGAACACCTGGAGCGTCGCGATGATCGAGAACAGCGACGTCAGCACCAGCGCGGGCGCGAGCAGCGGGATCTTGATCCGCACGGCGACCTGCCACGGCGTGCAGCCGTCGATGCGGGCGGCCTCGTACAGGTCGCGCGGGATCGACCGCAGCGCGGTGTAGAGGACGACCATGTTGTAGCCGACCCCGCCCCACACCGCGATGTTGGCCACCGCGAAGTAGATCCCGGCCGGTGACAGCAGGTTCACCCCGGGCAGCGACAACGCGTCCAGCAGCTGGTTGAGCGGGCTGGTGCCGGGCAGGTACAGGAACCCCCACAGCAGCGACGCGATCACGACGGGGATCGCGTAGGGCAGGAAGATCGCGATCCGGCTGAACCCGCGGGCGCGCACCCGGTCCTCGTCCAGCAGCAGCGCGAACACCAGGGCCAGGCCCAGCATCGTGGGCACGAGGATCGCGCCGTAGGCCACCACCCGCACCGCGCCCGCGCCGAGCTCCGCGTCGGTCAGGGCGCGCACGTAGTTGTCCAGGCCCACGAACACCTCGGACCGGCTGCCCCGGCCCAGCCCCAGCCCCTTGACCTCGGTGCGGAACAGGCTCAGGTACACCGTGTACGCGATCGGCAGCGCGAACACCAGCACGAACAACACCACCGCGGGCGCCACGAAGGCGTACGGCGCCAGCTTCGGCGCCGTGCCACCCCGCCCGGTCATCCGGGTCGACTCCACGAACTCAGCCGCCGACCTTGAAGCCGTTGGCCTTCATGTCGTCCACGGTCGCGCCCTGCATCTTCGCCAGCGCGGGCACCAGGTCGCCGCCGCCGCTGATCGCCTCGCCGATCGCGTTGCGGTACGCGGTGTAGGTGACGTTGACGTTCGGTCCCCAGGTGAAGCCGGAGGACGTGGCGGCGATCTCCGCGGCCTTGGTGTAGAAGTCCGGCTGGTTGGGGAAGAACGCGGGCGGGTTAGTCAGGGCCTCCTGCGCCGACGTGGCCGCCGGGTAGATGGCGCTCTGCGTGACCAGGCCCTCGACCGCGGCCGGGTCGGTGTTCAGCCACACCGCGAACTCGGTGGCCGCCTTCTGGTGCTTGGACCCCGCGGTCACGGCCGTGGTGGACCCGCCCCAGCTGCCGGTGCGCGGCTCGGCCGCGTCCCACTGCGGCATCGGGGCCATGGCCCACTTGCCCAGGGTGCTCTCCGCGTTGCCCTTGAGCACGCCGGGTGCCCACACCGCGCTCAGCCAACCGACCTGCGTGCCGTCGTTGAGCGCCTTGTTCCACTCGGGGGTGTACATCGGGGACTTGTCGATCGCGCCCTCGCGGATCAGCCCGCTCCAGTACTGCGCCACCTTCTTGGTGGCGGCGTCGTCCACGGTCACCTTCCAGGTGTCGCCGTCGACCGACCACCACGAGCCGCCCGCCTGCTGCACGAGGCCCGCGAACCAGCCGGGGTCGTTGGAGGAGAACGTGCCGAGGAACTTGTCCGGGGCCTTGGCCCGCAGGTCACGGGCGGTCTGCGCGTACTCGTCCCAGGTCGTGGGAACCTTGAGGCCGTACTCGGCGAACAGGTCGGCGCGGTAGTAGAACATCATCGGCCCGGAGTCCTGGGGCACGGCGTAGACGCCGCTGCCGCCCAGCGTCACCTGGTCCCAGACGCCCGGCGCGAACTTGTCCTTCGCGACCGCCGCGCCCTCGGAGATGTCGGCCACCACGTCGTTGCTGACCAGGGTCGGCAACGACTGGAACTCGACCTGCGCGAGGTCGGGCGGGTTGCCGCCCTTGGCGGCGGTGAGGAGCTTGGTCACCAGCTCGTCGCCCTGTGCCTGCTTGCTCACCACGACCTTGACGTCCGGGTGGCTCGCGTTCCACTTGTCGACGACCTTGTCGATGTCGGGCGCCCAGGCCCAGAAGGACAGTTCGACCGGCCCGTCGGTGGTCTGCTCGGTGCCGCCGCCGCAGCCGGCGAGCAGGGCGAGGCCGAGTCCGAGTGCCGCGGCCTTCTTCGCGATGTCGAGTCGCATGAGGTCTCCGGGGGTTCCGCGTCGCTGACGCCACTGCCAGCGAGAACCGCGCTGTGAACGTGCACAGTAGTTGTCCGTACGTCTTGCCTGTCAACCACTTGACACCCCGTCTTATCTGCACCGTAATCTGCGATCAGACCGTGCACGTTCACAGCCACTGGAGTGTTCATGACGTTTGTGGTGCCCCGCCAGGTCGACGAGCGGGCCGCGGCGGACCCGCTGGTGCCCCGGATGCCGGTGGGCGTGGACGGGCTCGTCTACGGCGGGGACTACAACCCCGAGCAGTGGCCGGAGGAGGTGTGGGTCGAGGACGTGGAACTGATGCGCCAGGCCGGGGTGAACCTGGTCAGCGTCGCCATCCACGCCTGGGCGCTGCTGGAGCCGCGGCCGGGCGAGTTCGACTTCGGCTGGCTGGACCGGCTGCTCGACCTGCTGCACGGCGCGGGCATCGCGGTCAACCTGGCCACGCCGACCGTCGTGCCACCCGCGTGGCTCTACCGCGCGCACCCCGAGATCCGGCCGGTCACCCGGGACGGCACGGTGCTGGAACGCGGGTCGCGCGCCACGTTCTGCCCCAGCTCGCCCGCGTACCGGCAGGCCGCCGCGACCATCACCCACCAGCTCGGCGCGCGGTACGGCGACCACGCGGCCGTGGCGATGTGGCACGTGCACAACGAGTACGGCGCGCCGGTCGGCGCGTGCTACTGCCCCGAGTCGGCCACCGCGTTCCGGCGCTGGCTGCGCGCCCGGCACGGCTCGCTCGACGCGCTCAACGAGGCGTGGGGCACCAGCTTCTGGGGCCAGCGCTACGGCGAGTGGGCCGAGATCGAGCCGCCGCGCGTGTCCGGCACGACCGGCAACCCCGCGCACGAGCTGGACTTCGCCCGGTTCTGCTCCGACGAGCTGCTGGCCTGCTACACCGCCGAGCGCGACATCCTGCGCGCCCACTCGTCCGCGCCGATCACCACGAACTTCATGACCACCAACTGCAAGTCGATCGACTACTGGCGCTGGGGCCGCGAGGTCGACGTGGTGGCCAACGACCACTACCTGACCGCCGAGGCCAGGCGCAACCACATCGACCTGGCCCTGTCGGCGGACCTGACCCGCGCGGTGGCGGGCGGGCGGCCGTGGATGCTGATGGAGCACTCCACCGGCGCGGTGAACTGGCAGCCGCGCAACCTCGCCAAGGGCCCCGGCGAGATGCGCCGCAACAGCCTGACCCACGTGGCGCGCGGCGCGGACGCGGTGATGTTCTTCCAGTGGCGCGCTTCCCGATTCGGCGCGGAGAAGTTCCACTCCGCGATGCTGCCCCACTCCGGCACGCGCAGCCGGGTGTGGCGGGAGGTCGTGCGACTGGGCGGCGACCTCGGCGCGTTGCACGAGGTGCGCGGCAGCCTGGTGCACGCCGACGTGGCGGTGCTGTGGGACTGGGAGTCGTGGTGGGCGCTGGAGCTGGACTGGCGGCCGTCGGTGGACCTGTCCTACCGGGAACGCGTCGGCGCGTTCTACGAGCAGCTCTGGGACGCCCGGCTCACCGTCGACTTCGTCGCACCGGAGGCCGACCTGAGCGCGTACCCGCTCGTCGTCGTGCCCTCGCTGTACCTGACGTCGACGGCGGCGGCCGGGGTGCTGCGCGACTACGTCGCCGGTGGCGGCACGCTCGTCGTCTCGTACTTCTCCGGCATCGTCGACGCCAACGACACCGTGCACCCGGGCGGGCACCCCGGCGCGCTGCGCGAGGTGCTCGGGCTGGAGGTCGAGGAGTTCCTGCCGTTGCGCGCCGGCGAGCGGGTGGCGCTGGACGGCGACGGCGAGCTGAGCGGCGACGTGTGGGCCGAGCACATCACGCCGGAGGGCGCGGAGGTCGTGCGCTCCTACCTGGACGGCCCGGCGGCGGGCGGCCCGGCGGTGACCAGGCACCGGCTCGGCGCGGGCCGCGCCTGGTACGTCTCGACCCGGCTGCGCGGCGCGGCGCTCGACCGGGTGCTGCGCGAGGCGTTCGCCGACGCGGGCGTGCGGGCGCGCGACGACCTGCCGCGTGACGTGGAGGTGGTGCGCCGGCGCAGCGCGCACGCCGACTACCTGTTCGTGGTCAACCACACCGACGCGGAGGTGCGCCTGGCCGCGTCCGGCACCGAGCTGCTCAGCGGCACGCGGTGCGAGTCGGAGCTGCGCGTGCCGGCGGGCGAGGCGGCCGTGCTCCGGTCCTGACCGGTCACCCGTCGACGTCACCCGGGCCGCGCACCCGGCCCGGGTCGGCGTCCAGCCACCGCTGCCACCTGACCCGCGTCACCCCGGCCTCCGGGTGCGCGGCGACGTCCAGCAGGAACCGCGCCCGCAGCCGGACTACCGGGTCGTCGTCGTCCAGCAAGGCGTGCATCCGCTGGTGGAACCGGTCGTCCGCGATGTGCCGGACCAGGCCCGCGTACCTCCAGTCCTTGCAGCGGTACGGGCGGCGGACCACGTCGGCGAGCAGGTCGGTCAGCTGCGGTCGGATCGCCTCCGGGACGCCGCGCTCGCCCAACGCGCGCAACACCGACTCCTTGCGGCCCCACGGGGACCACAGGTTGTTGTCCGGCGCGCGCCAGTCGTCCGGGTACCGCCCCTCCCACACCAGGTAGAGCAGCACGAACGGCGCGTGCCGCTCCCGCAGCTCGGGGTCGTCGTCGTGCAGCGAGCCGACCAGCTCGAAGATCGTCTGGCCGAGGTGGTAGCGGAACGCGGCCTGGGCCTGGTCCAGCTCGGCGGCCAGGTGCGGCTCGCGCGGCGCGGGTGACCCGGCCCGCCGCCACACGTCGTTCGACCAGTGCAGCGCCTGCCGCGCCCGTTCGACCAGCGCGCGGTGGCGTTCGAGGGCCTGGGCGCGCACGTCGTCGTCGCGCGAGGCCAGGCCCCACACCCACGAGGGGTCTCCCACGAACTCCGTCGCCACGGGCATGATCCTCGCACTACCCCTTCGTACGCGGTACTGCGCATTCCGTAGTACCATCCAACGCACACCACCGGGGAGGGCGCATGGACACCAGTCAGCTGCTCAAGGGGGTGCTGGACCTGGCCGTCCTTGCGGTGCTGCGCAAGGAGGACGGGTACGGCTACGACGTGCTGCGCAGGCTCCGCCAGGGCGGCCTGGACGACGTCGGCGACGCGTCGGTCTACGGCACCCTGCGCCGGCTCTACAACGCCGGCCTGCTCACGTCGTACGTCGTGCCCAGCGAAGAGGGACCGCACCGCAAGTACTACAGCCTCAACGAGCCGGGCCGAGAACGGCTGCTCGAGTCGGGCAAGACCTGGAAGTCGTTCGCGCGGACGCTGGACGACCTGTTGGGGGAGGGTGCATGAACACGCAGACGAACACCGAGGTCCAGCACTACCTGGACGGCATGCGCGACGCGCTGTCCGACCTGCCCGCCGCCGAGGTCGCCGAGATCATGGACGACGCCGGCGCGCACGTGGTCGAGGTCGCCGAGGAGATGGGCGACGAGTTCTCCCTGGCCGCGCTGATCGACCGGCTGGGCACGCCGCGCGCGTACGCCGAGGAGCTGCGCGTGGCGGCGGGCTACCCGTCCCCCTCCTCCCCCGCGGCCGCGACCGGCGGTGGGACGTCGTTCGTGGCGCGGCTGGCGTTCTGGAGCCTCGTGGCCGGCACGGTGGTGGCGTTCGGCTTCGGCTTCACCCGCGGCGACACCCTCGAAGCGACCGTGCTCGTGGGCCTGTGCACGGCGGCCGCGGCCCTGCTGGTGTTCCGCCAGGAAGGGCTGATGGCGGACATCGCGGCGCTGCCGGAGACCAAGGCGGTCAAGGACGCGCTGGCCCGTGCCGACCGGTCCGACGTGCAGAGGGCGTTCGCGTCCCTGCGCACCTTCCAGCCGGTGTGGTGGGTGGGCCGCGCGCTGCTCATCGCCGCGGGCGGCATCCTGGTGTACCGGCCGGCGTTCGGGTTCCTGGTGGCCCTGGCGCTGGCCGCGCTGTCGCTGGTGGCCGGCCCGAAGGCCAGGACGGACCGCCGTTGGCTGTGGGTGAGCCTGCCGTCCACCGGCTTCGCCCTGGGCGTGCTGCTGCTCATCCTCGGCACCCTGATGACGCGCTGGGACAGCTACCCGATCAGCAACTCGACCTCCTACAACGCCCCGCCACCGACCCCCGCCAACATCTACGTCTTCGACAAGGACGGCAAGCCGCTCACCGACGTCCACCTCTACGACGAAGACGGCCGCCCGCTCAACGCACCCTGGTACGGCTGCGACGGCGACAACCGCCACGACAACCGCTACCCACGCCCCCGCGTCGTCCACGACGAAACGGGCTGCCACGAAACCCCGGGCGTCCCCTTCACCGTCGTGATGCCGACCGTCCCGACCACCACCACCCCACCGACCACCACGTCCCAACCGACCGCCACCGAATCCCCCGCGCCGAGCACCACCCCGTCCGCCCCCGTGACGACCACGGGCTGACCGGACGGCCGCCCCGTCACGCCAGAGGCGGCGGGGCGGTCGAGGTGCGGATGACCAGGGTGGTGGCCAGTTCGACGCGGTCGGTCGGGGGGAGGTGGCCGGCGATCAGGTCGGTCAGCATCCGGCCCGCCTGCTCGCCCATGGCGGCCAGTGGTTGGCGGATCGTGGTGAGCGCCGGGGTGGCGCGGCGGGCGGCGGGCAGGTCGTCGAAGCCCACGACGCTGAGGTCGCGCGGTGTGGACAGGCCCGCCGCGCGGGCCGCTTCCAGGACGCCCAGGGCCTGGTCGTCGTTGGCCGCGAAGATCGCCGTCGGGCGGTGGGACAGGCGCAGCAGTTCCGCGGCCTCCCGGCGGCCGCCCTCGCGGGTGAAGTCGGCGTGCCGGACCAGCGCGGTGTCGAACGGCAGGCCCGCGCGGCGCAGGGCGAAGCGGTAGCCGTCCACGCGAGCACGGCTGCACAGCACGTCGGGTGGGCCGCCGACGACGGCGATCCGCCGGTGCCCCAGCGACAGCAGGTGCTTCACCGCCGTCACGCCGCCCGCGCGGTTGGTCGCGCCGACGCTGAGCAGGTCCGGCGCGGCCGCGTCGACCGGGTCGATGTGCACCAGCGGCACGCCGGCGCGCGCGAACACCCGCTCCTCGGCGACGCTGATCGGGCACGTCACCAGCAGCACGCCGGCGCGCCGGGCCCGCACCACGTCGACCGCCCACGACGTGCCGCGACCGGCCGCCGAGGACAGCACCACGTCCAGCCCCGAGTCGACCACCCCGCGCATGACCTCCATGGCCCAGGCGCTGTTCAGGGCGGGGAAGACCATCTCGACCAGCGGTGCGGGAGGGCGCGGCCGGTCGGTCCGCGGCCTGCTCACGCGGCACGTGCGTGCCAGGATCTCCAACCCGCTCACGGTTTCCGACACTATCGGAAATTCGGCGAAACACAACGAGGGCGCTGAACTGCAACGATTCACCAGTTCAGCACGATCTACACCGCGAGAAGCCACGCGAACGCAGCGAGCTTTCGAAAGATTTTCGAAAGCAGGCGACCAGCCGGCACAATCCCGCTGTCCGAACCGACCCACAGGAGGCCCGCGGTGAAGTACCTGATGTTGATCTACGGCAACGAGCGGGTGTGGAACAGCGTGGACGCGGAGCAGTTCGGGAAGCTCGTCGCCGAGGTGGACGCGTTCAACGCCGAGCTGCGCGAGTCCGGCGAGCTGGTCGAGTCCCGCGGCCTGGTGTCCCGCCCGCGGGCGGTGCGCGTGGTCGACGACGCGCCGGTCGTCACCGACGGGCCGTACCTGGAGGCCAAGGAGTACGTCGGCTCCTACTTCGTCGTCGACGTCGACAGCGAGGAACGGGCCGAGGAGATCGCGCGGTCGTACCCGGCCCTGCGCTACAGCCGGGGCCTGGGCGGCGGTCTCGAGGTGTGGCCGCTGATGGAGCAGGGCGGCGGCGACCTTTGACCACCGCCGAGCCGGTCGAGCACGTCCTGCGCGCGTTGACGCCGCGGGTGCTCGGCATCCTCGTCCGCCGGCACGGCGACTTCGCGCGGTGCGAGGACGCCGTGCAGGAAGCGCTGATCGACGCCGCCGCCGCGTGGTCACGCGACGGCGTCCCCGAACACCCCCTCGGCTGGCTCACCAAGGTCGCCGCACGCCGTTACGTCGACCTGGTGCGGTCCGACGCGGCACGGGAACGCCGGGAGCAGGCGCTGTTCGACGCCGTGCCGCGCGACGAGCTGCTCGCGCCGCCGCCGGACGCGGAGCCCGCCCGGGACGACCTGCTCGAGCTGCTGTTCCTGTGCTGCCACCCGGCGTTGACCCCACCGGCGCAGATGGCGTTGACGCTGCGGGCCGTCGCCGGGCTGACCACCACCGAGATCGCCGCCGCGTTCCTGGTGCCGGACAAGACCATGGGCCAGCGGATCTCGCGCGCCAAGCAGCGGCTGCTCCAGGCGGGCGCGCGCTTCGAGCTGCCGTCCCTGCCCGCCGAGCGGGACAAGGCGCTCACGGTCGTGCTGCACGTGCTGTACCTGCTGTTCAACGAGGGCTACAGCGCCAGCGCCGGCCCGCTGCTGCGCCGCCCGGACCTGACCGGGCAGGCGATCCGGTTGGCCCGTGAGCTGCACCAACGGCTGCCCGACTCGGGCGAGACGGCCGGCCTGCTCGCGTTGATGCTGCTGACCGAGGCACGCGGGGCGGCCCGCACCGGGGCCGACGGCATCCTGGTCCCGCTGGCCGAGCAGGACCGGTCGCTGTGGGACCGCACGCTGATCGTCGAGGGCACCGAGCTGGTGACGCGCAGCCTGGCGACCCACCCCGTCGGCCCCTACCAGGTGCAGGCGGCGATCGCGGCCGTGCACAGCGAGGCGGCCACGGCTCAGGACACCGACTGGCCGCAAGTCCTTGCGCTCTACGACGTGCTGGAACGGCTCGCGCCCAGCCCGGTCACCGCGTTGAACCGGGCCGTCGCGCTGGGCGAGGTGCGCGGTCCCCGTGCCGCCCTGGACGTCGTGGCCGAGCTGGAGCGGGGTGAGCTGGCCGGGCACCACCGGCTGCACGCCGTGCGCGCCCACCTGCTCGAACAGGCCGGTGACGCCGAGGCGGCCGGTGAGGCGTTCCGCCGGGCCGCGCGGCTGGCGGGCAACCTCGCCGAACAGCGGTTCCTCCTCCTGCGGGCCGCCCGCTGCACCTCGGCCAAAACTTCTTCCGCGACGACGTAGAAATCCCGTCGACGGCTCCGATCCCCTGCCGAGCGACCCCGTCGGGCGTCGCCGGGAGGAAGGAAGCGCCATGACCAAGGTGACCGCGCAGCTGTCGGTGTCCCTCGACGGCTTCTACGCCGGACCGCGCCACGAAGGCGACGGCGGCGACTGGCTCGCGTCCGAGGAGGCGGTCAAGTTCTTCCGCGTCACGCGCTGGGCGACCAACGCGATGGCGTGGCGCGAGCGGCAGGGCTTCGCGGGCGGCGAGCAGGACGTCAGCTCCGACGTCATCCGGGAGTCGTTCGAGGCCGCGGGCGCCTACGTGATGGGACGGCGGATGGCCGACGGCGGCGAGGTGCCGTGGGGCGAGGAGCCGCCGTTCCGCGCGCCCGTGTTCGTGGTGACCAACCGGCCGCGCGCGACGCTGGAGCGCAAGGGCGGCACCAGCTTCACCTACGTCACCGACGGCGTCGAGAGCGCCGTGGCGCGGGCGAAGGCCGCGGCGGGCGGCAAGGACGTCGCGGTGGCGGGCGGCGGCACGCTGGTCCGCCAGGTCATGGCCGCCGGCCTGCTGGACGAGCTGGAGCTGCACATCGCGCCCGTGGTCCTGGGCACCGGCCTGCGCCTGCTGGACGCCGACCTCGGCCTGGGCCGGAAGGAGGGCATCGAGCTGGTCCCGACGCGCGTCCTGCACGCGCCGGACGTCACCCACGTCCGCTACACCGTCAAGGGCCGCGCCCCGCTCGTGCTGGACGACCGGGGTCGCGGCGACGCCGGGTGAACCCTCACGACGACCGGGCTCGCCGCGAAGCCCGGTGAACCCTCACGCCGCCGCGAACGCGGCCAGCCGAGCGAGGGCGGCGGCCTCCTCGCTGCCCTCCTCGGCGCTGAACACGTGCACGACCACGCCCGTTTCACCGGGCGACGCGGGCACGTGCAGCGTCTCGTAGTCCAGGGTGAGTGTCCCGACCACCGGGTGCCGCACCCGCTTGGTCCCGGCCGCGCACATCACCACCTCGCCGCCCGCCCAGATGCGCCGGAACTCGGCGCTGCGCGCGGACAGCTCGGTGATCAGCGCGGTCAGGTCCGCGTCGTCGGGGTAGCGCCCGGCGGAGACCCGCAGCTGGCCGACCGCGTCCGCGGCCCGCGCGTCCCAGTCCGGGAACACCGACCGGGACGCCTCGTCGAGGAACAGGAACCGGGCGTTGTTGCGGTCACGGCGGCCCGGGTCGCCCAGCCCGCCGAACAGCTCCGCGCCCAGGTCGTTCCACGCCACCACGTCGAGGCGGTGGTTGGTCGCCAACGCCGGGAAGTCGCCGACCGCGGCCAGCACCCGGCGCAGCAACGGGCTGACGCGGGCCTGCGGCGCGGTACCGCGCCCGGCGGCGGCCAGGGTCGCGAGGTGCTGGCGCTCCGCCGCGTCGAGGTGGAGCGCACGGGCCAGCGCGTCGAGGACCTCGGCCGACGGTTGCGTGGCCCGTCCCTGCTCCAGTCGCACGTAGTAGTCCACGCTGATGCCCGCGAGCTGGGCCAGCTCCTCGCGGCGCAGCCCGCGCACCCGGCGGCGACGACCCGCGGCGAGCCCGACGTGCTCCGGCGTGACGCGGCCACGGCGGGCGCGGAGGAACCCGCCGAGCGCCCGCCCCGCATCACCGACACCGTTCCCGCTGAGCATGTCCACGCCGTCCATGCGATCAAGTATGCGTGGCCCTCGCGGTACCAGGATCGCCGTTCCGCCGGATGAACCGGGTGCTGGCTGCCGCGCCCGCACCGGGAGAACGTGACGGCATGAGCCGCAAGAAGATCCTCGTCGTGAGCGCCCACCCGGAACCGCGCTCGCTCACCGCCGCCCTGGCCGCCTTCGCGGTCGAGGAGCTGCGCGCCTCGGGGCACGAGGTGCGGGTGTCCGACCTCTACGCGATGAAGTGGAAGGCGACCGTGGACGCCGACGACTTCCCCGACCTCGCCGGCGACCGGCCGCTCGACGTCCTGCACGCGCAGGAACGGGCGACGCTGGCGGGCGCGCTGACCGCCGACGTGGTGGCCGAGCAGGAGAAGGTGCGCTGGGCGGACGCGCTGATCCTGCAGTTCCCGCTGTGGTGGTTCTCCGTGCCCGCGATCCTCAAGGGTTGGGTCGACCGCGTGTTCACCAACGGTTTCGCCTACGGCCCGGCCGTGCCGCCGCCCTACACGGAGGGTGCGCTGGGCGGACGGCGCGCGCTGCTGTCGGTGACGTTCGGCGCGCGGGAGTCGGCGTTCTCCGACCGGGGCGCGCACGGCCCGCTGGCGGACGTCCTCTTCCCGCTCCAGCACGGCCTGTTCTGGTTCACCGGCATGGCGGCCCTCGAACCGTTCGCCGTGCCCGGCACGGTCGACGTGCCCGCCGAGCGGTTCGAGGCGGCGAAGCGGGACTACCGGCGACGGCTGGCGGGCCTGTTCACCGACGACCCGGTCCCGTTCCGCCCGCTGAGCACCGACTACGACCACGACATGCGCCTGCTGCCCGGCCTGGAGCGGCCGGGCGCGGACGGGTTGGGCCTGCACGTCCGGTGAGGCCGCCCCCGGCCCACGCGCGGCAGGGGGCGGCGTCACGTCACCGGGTGGTGCAGAGCCTGCCGTTGAGGAAGTACTTGACCGGGTGCACGTTCGGTCCCTGGTAGGCGCCCACGAAGCCGGCCGTGGTCGACTCGCCGGGCGCGAGCGCCGCGGTGTTGGCGACGGTGACCCGGGTGCCGGTCTGCGACCAGGTGGCGTTCCAGCCGCTGGAGACCTGCTGCCAGGTGGTCGGCCACGTGTAGGTCAGCGTCCACCCGGCCAGCGGCCGCGTGCCGGTGTTGGTGACCTGGAGGTCGGCGACGAAGCCGTTGCCCCAGTTGGTGGTCTCCTTGTAGGTCACCGCGCACGTCGACGTGGCCGGGGTGCGGGTGGTGAAGGTCAGCGGCGGCGAGGACCACGAGACCTTGCCCGCGTTGTCACGGGCCACCACGTTCACCGTGTACTCCGTGCCGGGCACGAGGTTGGCCGCGGTGAACGTGGTCCCCGTGGTCTCGCCCCACTGCTCGGTGTGCGCGCCGACGGTCCGGTGCACCTCGTACTTCACGCCCGAGGGCGGCGCCGGCCACGACAGCGTGGCCGTGGTGTCGGTGACCGAGTCCGCGACCGGGCGCGCGGGCGCCGCCGGGCCACCCACCGAGCCGGCCGGCTTGAGCACGACGGTGGTGATCGAGTACGGCGGCAGCGTCACCGCGGCCGACGAGCCGGTGGACGTGGTGATGCCGGTGTCGCCGTTGCCGAAGCGGAGCACGGTCGCGTCGGCGGCGGCCGTGTAGCCCGCCAGCCGCAGGTCCACGGTCTTGGCCGCGTCCGGGTCCTGGTTGATCAGCATCACGGACAGGCCGCCGTCGGCGCGCCGCGCCGCGTGGCTGCGCACCAGCGGGTCGGTGGACGCGGCCCGGACGAGCTGGTCGCCCGGCCGGGCGAACTTCGACACCATCGAGATCGCGTGGTAGGGCGCGAACGGCGTGTTGAGCGGTGGCTGGCACACCGTGCCCTCGGCGTTGCAGTTGCCGCTGGAGAGCAGGCCGAAGTCGTCGTAGTCGGTGTGGCCCGCGATCTCGCGGACCTGGCCCATGCCGTTGTGGACGTTCCACCAGTCCACGTTGAACACGCCCTGGCCGATCATGGCCGCGTACGCGTCGGCGGCGAACAGCGCGCCCGGCTGGGTGTTGCGGCCGACCGACGTGTTCACCTCGGTCAGCGCGATGTCGAGGTCCTTGCCCGCCAGCCGGCGCGACTGCTCGCGCACCAGGGCGATCTGGTCCTTCACGTGGTCGGTCTTGGTCAGCACCTGCGCCGCGGTGTCACCGCTGGGGTACCAGTGGATGATGCCGAAGTCGACCACGGGACCGGCGATCGACAGCACGACGTCGTTCCACGACCCGGGGTCGCCCGCCGCCGTGATGGCGTCCGGCCACTCGCCGGGCGTGGTGAGCACCGCGCCGATCTTGATGGTGGGGTCGACCGCCTTCATCGCGGTGGCGTAATCGCGGACCAGGGTGGCGTAGTAGGTCGGGCTCTTGGACGGGTGGTTGTCGGCCTCCCAGCCGGAGCCGTAGTGCCCGTTGCCGTAGTTCTCGTTGCCGATCTCCCAGTACTTCACGCCGTAGCGCTTCTCCACGTTGGCGTACCGCACCCAGGCCGCCGCTTCCTCGGCCGTGCCGGTGCCGTAGTTGGCCGTGACGATCGCCTGCCCGCCCGCCCGGCGCACCCCGCTCATGAACGTGTCGAAGTCGGTGTTGGGCGCGACGTAGCCGCCGGGCGCGGTGTGGTCGGCCCAGTGGTAGATGTCCGAGTACGAGCCGCCGGGGTAGCGCATCGCCTTCACGCCCGCGTCCTTGAGCAGGTCGGCGACGGCGTCGCTGCCGAGGTGGGTGTCCCAGATGGCGTGGTTGACGCCGGCGGCGGCCTCGTGCACCACCTCCAGCCCGGCCCTGGTGTTGACCGTGACGGTGACCGGGGTGTCGGCCGCGCGTGCCGGTGAGGTCAGCACGACTTGGGCGGCCACGAGCGCGGCGAGTGCCGGGAGCACGACGAGACGCGGTCTCATAGGAGGTTTCCTTCATCGACGGTGATGATCTGGGAGCGCTCCCAATGTGCGGCGCACCAGTGACCTTGTCAATCACCGCGGCACGCCCGCCGGCGAACCTCGTACGACCGGCCTACGCCCGGCAGCCACTTCGCCCAACCGACCGTCCACCGGGGACTGTCGAACGCCGATTCGCGAAATCGTCGATCGCGATGGGGACCGTCCGAGGTGGACGTGCGGGGCCGATCGCCGCGGCCCTCACGCCTCCGCGTCGAACCGCGCCCGCGCCCGTTCGACGTCGGCCATGTTGTCGGTGCTCCACCGCAGCAGCGCGTCGATGAGGTCCTGCAACGTGGTGCCGAGCGGCGTGATGCGGTACTCGACGGCGATCGGCCGCGAGCTGGTGATCACGCGCTCGACCATCCCGTTGCGCTCCAGCCGGCGCAGCGTCGCAGTCAGGGACTTCTGGGTCACGACCGGGATCTCGCGGCGCAGCTCGTTGAAGCGCAACGGCCGGCCGCACAACTTGTCCAGCACTTGCAGCGACCACTTGTCGAGCACCTGGTCGAGCAGCTCGCGGTGCGGGGCGGTGATCTGGGCGGTTTCCTCCACGACACCTAGTCTCGTTGAAGTTCCCTCCGTGTACCAGGTAGACGTTGGATACCACCGACGACCAGCGTGAGGATCTCCCGTGACCGTGCAGTTGCTCAGCCCCGAGGGCATGTTCCAGCCCGTCCCCTACCACCACGTCTCGATCGCCACCGGCACGCGGCACGTGCACGTGGCCGGGCAGATCGCCCGTGACGCCGAGGGCAACCCGGTCGCGACCGGTGACCTGACCGGCCAGGTCGCCCAGGCCCTGCGCAACACCGCGCGCGGCCTGGCCGGGGCCGGGGCGGGCTTCGCCGACGTGGTGCGGCTCAGGTTCTACGTCACGGGGTGGCGCCCCGACCTGATGGACGCCTTCCTGGCGGGCATCGCCGGTGTCGCCGACGAGCTGGGCATCCCGCGGCCCTTCCCGCCCGCGTCGCTCATCGGCGTGGACTACCTGTTCGAGCCCGACGTGCTGGTCGAGGTGGAGGCCGACGCCCTGCTCGACTGACACGCCTCGACGTCGCGCATCGCGGTGCGCGAGGTGACGCCGAGCTTGCGCGACGTGCTTGTCGACCGTGCGCTGGGACAGGAACAACGCCTCGGCGATCCGCCGGTTGGTCAACCCGCGGCCGACCAGCGCGGCCACCTCGCGCTCGCGCGGGGACAACGCCTGCCCGTAGCCGCGCCTGCCCCGGCGCACCTCCCCGCGGTAGGCGCGCAACGCGCGTTCGCAGCGGCGGACGTCACGGGCCAGGCCGAGGTCCTGGTACGTGCTGATCGCGGCCGCCACCCGGTCGGCGGCGGTGGCCCGGTCGCCCGCCCGGTGGCAGTGGCGCGCGGACAGCTCCTCGGCCACGGCGGCTGCGTGCGGCCGCGGCAGGGCGGCGAACCGGCGGGCGGCGTCGTGGAACCGGTGTCCCGCCTCCTCGGCGGTGGCCGCCAGCTCACCCCGGCACAGCTCCAGCCCGGCCGCCGCCAGCGGCGCGTCCCGGCCCGCGATGCCCTCGGCGAACTCCGCCGAGCCGGCCAACGGCACCTGGCGGCTGCGGGTGCGTGACGCGGTCTCCAACGACACCGGCTACCTCAACAGCTGGGGCCTGACCTTCTAGGAGTCCGCCGGCTCGACCGCCCACCTCACCCCGTAGGCCAGTCCCGGGGTGAGGTGGCGGTACTCCACGTGGATCTCGCCGGCCTCGTCCACCGGGTGCGGGTCGCCCGATCCGGACACCTCGGCGACGTCGTGCGGGTACGCGCCGCGCAACGCCCACACGCGCGGCGGCGCGTCGGGTTCGAAGCGGACCCGCAGGTCGAGCAGGTCGCACGGCTGCCGCGGCACGTGCACGAGGTGCGACCGCGGCGCGTGCGCCGCCGGGAGCCGGTAGCGGATCGCGAAGTCGTGCACCCGGCCGCCGTCCACCGGCGTCGGCAGGGCCAGGGTCGGGGTGGCGCGGTCGACCAGCGTGCCGCCGTACAGCACCCGCACGTCGAGGTCGGGCCGGTGCAGCGGGAGCGGCGGGGTCAGCGCCAGCTCGCGCAGCCCGTCCCGGTCGGCGACCACCCGGTACCGCTCGATCACCTCGGGTCCGGGCCGGTCCAGGGTCAGCACGGTGTGCAGCTCGATCGTGCGCCAGCCGCCGCTCGGCCCGTCCGACCCCTCGCGCGGCACGTCGACGGCCAGCTCGGCGAGGTGGTTGATGGCCTCGTCGACCCGACGGCGGACCGTGCGCGGGTCGCGGTCCATCCGGATCGCCGCCCACTGCACCCGCTCCTGGTAGAGCGGCAACCGGGCCTCGTCCTCGATGGCGAACGCCGCGCGCGTGGCCAGGCGCAGGTCCTCCGGCAGCCGCCCGGCCAGCTCGTCGAGCCGCGCGGACACCTTCCGGCGGATCGCGCCCGGCGCGTCGCCCTCGGTCACCCCGCACGTGGCGCGCAAGGTCGGCCCGACCCGGTCACCGATCCGGCCGGCCAGCACGCCGCGTCCCTTGCGGAGCGACTTCAGCTCCCGGACCAGGTCCGCGTACGCGTTCATCGGCTCACCCCCGTCGATCTCCACGGTGCTTCCCGCGGTGCAGGGTGCGTGCGGCCAGTGGACCGCGCGTGGACGGATCGTGGATGGCCTACACGCGGTCGGGACGCCGGGCCGTGCGGGTCAGCGACACGGCCAGGGCGGTGCCCAGGCGGATGCCGTCCTCGCCGAGGAACACGCGGGACGTGCCGATGCGGTCGAGCGCGTCGCGGTCGACCGCGCCGAGGCCGTAGGCCACCACGGTGGGGTGCGCCGGCCAGGCGGGGTCGGCCAGCGCGGCGAACGCCTCGGGCCAGGTCGCCGGGTCGGTCGACCGGCCGTCGGAGGCGAAGAACACCACCGGTCGGTGCACCCGCAGGCGGTGTGCCTTGAGCGTGCGGACGTCGTCCGCGATCCGGGCGCGGACCAGCGTGAACGCGGGCCCGAAGTTGGTGCCGGTCGCGGGTGCGGCCGCGATCGGCTCGGTCAGCTCCACCGCGGGCCGCAGCGGTTGCAGCACGGTGGCCGCCGCGGCGAACCCGACCACGCAGACCCTGGTCCGCGCGGCGGCCGCCGGGTCGGCGTGCACCGCGCCGCGCAACTCGCGCAGGCCCGCGTTCACCTCGCCGAGGTGGTCGGTCATCGACAGCGACACGTCGCACACCACGTAGCACGGCAGCACGTCGGACACCATGCGGCTCCTCCCTCGCACACCTTTTGCGGACAGGGCGGAGCGTGGCCGGTGCTTGTCTACCGAAGGTGGATCCGAGGCGGATTCCGACACACGGACGGCCCCTTGTGCGACATCCGCCGTAGACGTGAAGCTCGCGAACCGGGAGGTAGCGTGGAATTTCGGATGCTGGGTCCGCTGGAGGCGTGGCACGGCGGTGTCCGGTTGCCGCTGGGGGACCAGCAGCAGCGGTTCGTCCTCGTGGTGCTCCTGCTGCACGCGAACAAACCGGTGTCCACCGAGAAGTTGACCGAGATCGTGTGGGGCGGCAACCTCGACCGCCGCAACCTGGTGCGCGGCTACATCAACAAGCTGCGCAAGGCGTTCCAGGGCGTGGCCGAGGTCTCGATCGAGACCACGCCGACCGGTTACCTGCTCCAGGTCGACGAGGACCGGATCGACACCGCCCGGTTCGCCCGGCTGCGCGCGGAGGCGACGAGCGCCGCGGACGCGGGCGACGAGCGGCGGGCGATCGGGCTGTTACGCGCGGCCGTCGACCTGTGGCGGGGTCGGTTCCTGGAGGACATCGACACCGACCGGGTCGGCGGCACCGAGGTGATGCACCCCGACGACGGCTACCTCGACGCGGTCGGTGACCTGGCCGAGCTGGAGCTGGACGCGGGCGACCACCGCTCGGCGCGGGACCGGCTGCGGCCGGTGGTGCGCGCCGACCCGGCCCGGCAGAAGCACGCCGAGCTGCTGATGCGGGCGCTGATCGCGGGCGGCGACCGGGTCGAGGCCATCCGCGTCTTCCACGCCACCAAGGCCGCGCTCGTCGAGGAGGGCCTGGAGCCGGGGCCGTGGCTGCGCAAGCTGGTCGCGCGGGCCGAGCGCGGCGAGCCGGTCAGCTCGCTGCCGTCGCGGCCGGGCGGGTTCACCGGTCGTGAGGCGGAGCTGGACGCGATCGAGGCGGTCGCCGCGACGCCGGGCGAGCGGCGCGCGGTGTGGGTCAGCGGCGCGCCGGGCGTGGGCAAGTCCGGGCTGGCGGTGGAGGCGGCGCACCGGCTGCGGGACCGTTTCCCGGACGGGCAACTCCTGGTTCGCCTCAACGGGTACACGCCCAACGTGTCGCCGACGACCGTGTCGGACGCGTTGACGCAGCTGCTGGTCGAGCTGGGCGTGCCGGCCGAGCAGATCCCGGCGTCGGTGAACCGGAAGTTCACGCTGTACCAGACGGAGCTGTACGGCACGCGGACGTTGGTGGTGCTGGACAACGCGCACTCGCCGGAGCAGGTGCGGTCGCTGCTGCCGGAGGAGCCGGGCTGCTTCGCGATCGTCACCAGCAGGCACGTGGGCGACCCCGACACCGGCGCGCACCTGCGGCTGCTGGAACTGCCGCCCGAGGACGCGTTCGCGCTGTTCCGCGCGCTGGCGGGTCCGCTGCGGCTGCGCGGGCGGTCGGCCGAGGTGGCCGGGGTGGTCAGGCGCTGCGCCTACATGCCGATGCAGATCCGGGTGGCGGCGGCGCTGTTCCGCAGGCACGACCAGTGGCCGTTGGAGCACCTGCTGCGGCAGTTGGAGGAGAACGGGCCGTGGCCCGCCGGCGTGGACGGCGGCGACGGCGCGGCGGTGCGGGTGTCCTACCTGCAACTCGACGCGGCGCAACGGGAGCTGTTCCGGCTGTTCGGCCACCTGCCGGGGCCCGACCTGGACGTGGCGGGCGCGGCGGCGCTGGCGGCCCGTGACGTCGCGGGCGTCCGCAAGGTGCTCGACGACCTGCACGAGGTGTGCCTGCTGGAGGAGGTGTCGCCCGACCGGTACCGGATGCTCGACCCGCTCAAGGAGTTCGCCGCGGCCGAGCCGTCGCCGACCACGCCGACCGAGCACGCGGACGCCCTGCTGCGGCTGCTCGACTTCTACCTGGTCGGCCTCACCGAGGCGGTGGGCGCGGCCTACCCGTTCGACCGCGCGCACCTGCCCGAGGTGCACCGCACGAGCCGGGTGGTGCCCACGTTCGGCGGCAAGCAGGAGGCGACCGCCTGGATCGCCGCCGAGCGGGACAACCTGGTCGCCGCGATCCGCTGCGCCGCCGAACGGGAGCTGCCCGGTCACGTGTGGCGGCTGGCGGTGCTGATCTGGCGGCACTTCCACACCACCAGCCGGTTCGAGGACTGGGTGGAGACGGTGGAGCTGGCCTGGGCGACCGTGCGCGCCCGACCGGGCGAGGAGCGCGGCCGCGCGCACGTGCTCCTCCGGCTGGCCACCGCCTACGACCGGCTCGGGCGGTTGGAGGAGGCGCTGGAGGTGGCGACCCGCGCGTTGTCGGTGTGGCAAGGGCTGGGTGACGTGCTCGGCGAGGCGGACACCGTGAACATGCTCGCGATCTCCTTGATGCAGCTCGGCAGGCACACCGAGGCGATCGAGCGCTTCGAGGCCGCGCTGGAGAAGTACGAGCGGTGTGGTGACCGGCGCGGCCAGGCGCACGCGTTGAGCATGCTCGGCGTGCTCAACGAGGAACGCGGGCACCTCGACCTGGCGCTGCGCCAGCACCGGGCCTGCGTGCCGATCCTGCGCGAGGTCGACCACCGGGAAGGGCTGGCGCACGCGTTGAACAACCTGGGCACGGTGCAGCAGCGGCTGGGCCTGTTCGACGAGGCGCTCGCCGCGCACCTGGAGGCGCACGACCTGGCCGTCGAGCTGGGTGACGACTGCCTGGCGGCCTACGCGCTGAATTACACCGGCAACGTGCACCGGTCGCAGGGCAGGCTGGCCGACGCCGTGCGCTGCCAGGAGCGGGCCAAGGCGGTGGCGGCGGAGGTGTCCAACACGGACCTGCGCACCCGCCTGTTCCTCGACCGCGCCGCGACCGCGCGGGCGGGCGGCGACCGGTCGGAGGCGTTGCGGGCCTTCCGCGCGGCGCTGGACCTGGCGACGGCGGCCGGGAACCGCGGGCACGGCGCCCGTGCCCACCACGGCGTGGCCCGGGCGTTGCACGCGTTGGGGCAGCACGGCGAGGCCGCCGGGCACTGGGCCGAGGCCGAGGCCGGGTTCGTCGCGCTCGGCCAGCCCGAGGCGGACGAGGTCCGCGCCGAGCACGCGAGCCTGACCTGCGCGTGCCGCTGACCTGACGCGTCGGGGTCCCGGTCACGGCGACCGGGACCCCGACGGGTCAGTACCGCTGCCGCAGCACGCGCCGCAGCTCGGGGTAGACCTCCCGCACGGCGCCGTGGTTGTGCCACCGGCCCAGCGTCCGGGACAGCTCCCGCAGGTCGGCCCGCACGGTCGCCGAGTCCACGTGCGCCACGTCGTCCAACGTGCCAGCCAGCGTCACGCAGCTCTGGTCGACCTCCCCGGCCAGCGCGAGGGCGAGCGAGCGCCGAGCCCCGAACCTGGCCCGCGACCGGCGTGACGTGGCGGGCAACCGGGACAGCTCCCGGTCCAGCACGGTCGCCGACTCCGCCGTGCGGCCGAGGTCGCACAGCGACCACCCCCTGGCCAGTTCGGCCGGGTCCGGCGCGGTCGTGCCGAGCACCGGGTACGCCTCGGAGTCCGCGGTGGGCTCGTCGAGCAGGTGGGCGGCACGGTCCAGGGCGCGGTCGAACGCGTCGCGGTCACCGCGCAGGGCGTGCCCCTGCGCTTCCCGGCGGGACGCCAGGCCCCGGGTCCGCCTGCTCGCCCGGTCGATCGCCTGCGCCTGCCGGGCCAGCTCGATCGTCGCGTCCGCGTCCTGCCGGTAGAGCGCGAGCCCGGCTTCCCGGACGAACGCGTAGCTCACGATCTCCCGGTCACCGCCCGCCCGCGCCAGCTCGGAGGCGTGCCGGGTCCACGACAGCGCGCGCTCCTCGTCACCCAGCTCCTGGTTCATCCACCCCGTGTACTCCGCGATCCGGGCGGCGAGCAGCAGCAGCCGTCCCCGGACCGGCTCGGGGTTCTCCAACGCGAGCGCGTGCACCGTCCGCAACAGCGCGACCAGCGGTTCGAGCACCACGACCGGGCTGGTCTGCATCCCGAGGGAGCGCAGGTGCTCGAACGACGTCCGCATCCCCGCCACCACCCGCTCGTCCGGCGCGGGCCGCGGTCCACCCGCGAGCGCCATCCCGAGCACCGTGCCCGCGACCAGCACCTGGCGGCGGTCGAGCGTGAGCCCGGCTTCCGCCGCCCGCTCGACGACCTGTTCGCGTGCCGCGCGGGCCGCCTCGATGAGGCTGCCGCCCGCGTCCAGCACGTTGTCGCACAGCCGCGCCATGGTCTCGTGCGGCAGCTTCAGGTCGTTCTCGATCTTGCTGAGATAACCTTTGCTGTAGTGCACGCGCTTGGCCAGCTGCCCTATCGACAGGCCGGCGGCGACGCGGCGTTCACGGAGTAATTCACCAAACGATCCGGTCACCTCGGGCCTCCTGGTCGGGGTTGACGTCGAGTACACCACCGCGCCCGATGCGGCGCAATCGCCCGGCCGCCCGCGGTAATTCCCGCGGGCGGCCGGGCGCATTCGTGCGGTCACCCGTACCACGGGTTGCCGTCGGGCCCGACGGTGACCGTGGTGGTCACGGGCGGCGGGCACTCCTCGAACGACGAGGCGGACGCCCCGCCACCTCCCGCGAACACCGCGACGACCGCGCCGAGCACGGCCAGCGACAAACCGGCCTTGGTCACGAAACTGAACCCGGACTTGGACATGGGAATACCTCCACAGGTATACCGGTGAATGTGATCGAGGGCTTTTTCCGAACCATTTCGCCCTGCCCCACAAATAATTCACCAGCAGGCTGCGGCCGACCAGGCGTTGCCCGTTTCCCAGCGGCCCGGGCAACGGGCGACGGCGGCGCATCCACTCCTCGTCCACTTCTTGTCGACACCGGCTGCCGATGCTGTGCGCGACAGACCGGGCCGGCACCGCGCCGGCGTGAACAGGGAGGTTCGGTTGTGAGCGAGTACGACGTCGCCGTGTCGTTCGCCGAGGAGCAGCGCTCCGCCGTCGAGGAGGTGGTCAGGGCGTTCCAGGAGCGCGGCCTGACCGTGCTGCACGGGCCGGAGCAGACCCACGAGTGGTGGGCGCACAAGGAGGGTGGCGACCTGCCGGACGCGCGGGTGCGGTTCTTCATCCCGTTCGTGTCGGGGGTGGACGACTTCACCACGGCCGCGCTGCGCGCCGTGAAGGCCGGGGACGAGCACGTGCTGCCGGTGCTGCTCGGCGACGTGACCGTGCCGTCGGACCTGCTGCACCCGCACGTGGCCTACGTGCGGGGCACGCGGCCGGACCAGCTCGCCGACGCGGTCGTCGGCCGGATCGAGGCGGCCGAGGCGGTCGGGTCGACCGGCGCGCTGGTCACCGACGTGGTGGCGAGGGTCAAGGGTGCCGTGCCGGTGCACGAGGAGCCGGTCGTGCCCGCCACGTTCAGCCGTTACGCGGAGCAGGACGCGACGCTGCGCTTCCTGGGCGAGCAGTTCGCCGCGGCGCTGCCGCGACTCCAGCGGCGCGGGTTCGTCGGCACCGCGCACGTCGGTGACGCGCGGATCGCCGTGCGGGTCGAGCGGGCGGGCGACACCGTGTACGCGTTGGACATCCAGCGCGGCGGGATCGGCGGCGACGAGACGGTGAACTTCGTGGTGGGCAAGCAGGAGGGCCAGGCGTTGACCAACGGCTGGGCCCGGCCGGTCTACGACACCGCCGCGGGCGCGGCCGTGCTGGAGGTGCACGACTTCTCGGTGCTCGGCGGCGGTGGCGCACCGCGGTCCTACCGCCGGGAGGACCTGTTCACCGCGCTGTGGGAGCGGATCGACGCGGTGCTCACCTCGACCGTGGCCTGACCGCGAAGACGAGCGCTCCCCACCCGACGCGGGTGGGGAGCGCTTCGTCACTGCCGGCCGTCACGTGCCCGTTCCAGCACTTCCTCCAGCCGCAGCGGGCTGGGCGGGTGGTGGCTCAGGCACAGCGGCGTCCGCATCCGGCGGAACCCGAAGGTCTCGCCGGTGACGTAGAACTGGCCGCGTTCCAGCCGGGAGATGTCGCCGACCGTGCTGCCCTTGGCGCGGGCCATGTCGGTCGCCGCGGCGATCTGCGCCGGGCTGTTGAGCCTGCCGAAGAACTGCGTGGTGGCGTTGCCGACGACCTGGTTGTGCACGCCCTTCGGGGCCTGGGTGGCGAACAGCAGGCCCAGGCCGTACTTGCGGGCCTGCGAGGCCAGCAGGATCGTGCTCTGCGTGCTGGCCGTCCACCCGCTCGACGGGGCGATCGTCTGCGCCTCGTCCATCACGACCAGCGCGCCGAGCGGCCGGTCGACCGCGGGGTTGCGCTTGACCCAGGCGAACACCTCGAGCTGGAGCTGGCTGACGAACCCCTGCTTCTGCTCCTCCGACGGCAGCCCGACGAAGCTGATCACCGAGATCCGCGCCCGCCTGCCCGGTGTCGGGGTGAGCAGCACGGCCGGGTCGGTCGGTTCGCCCGCGCCGCCGAGCAACGGGTCGTTGACCATCGCGGCGCGCAACGTCTCCGCCAGGTCCGCCGCCGTCGCACGGGCGGTGCTGAGCGTGCTCACCCCTTCCGGCAGGTCGGCCAGCAGGTCGATGAACGCCGCCAGGTCGCGCCCGTCCGTGCGCGCGTGGTGCGTCAGGGCCTCCCGCAACACCGCACGGCCGCGCACGGCGGACTTCGAGCTGCCGCCGACCCCGGCGTGCGGCACCAACCGGGCCACCGCCGCCTCGACCGACGCGAAGAACTCGTCGGCGTCCGCGCGCACCTCGGCGAAGTCCGGCAACGGGTGGAAGCTCAGGGGACGCCCACCGGCGCGACCGGGCGTCCACACCACCACCTCGGTGTTCTCCAGGTACTCGGCCGCCGTCGCCGCGTCACCGGGCAACCAGTCGGCCGGCGGCTCCGGCCACGCGTCACCCAGCCGGGCCAGGTCGTTGTTCGGGTCCAGCACGATCGCCGACACCCCCCGCAGGGCGCACTCCTCGACGATCCGCCGGAGCAGCACGGTCTTGCCGCTGCCGGAACCCGCGAACACCATGGCGTGCTTGCGCAACGACTCCAGCTCGATGCGGATCTCGCCGTTCAGGCCGAGCACGACCTCCGTCGGCGACGGCGGCGTGGCCACGACCGCTTCCCGCACCGGCGGCGGCCGCGTCTCCTGGTGCCCAGCCGCCGACCGCCCCGGGTTGGGCAGCACCTCCCGCAGGAACGTCGTCCGGCTGGCGGGCTTGCGCACCATCAGCCACGACAACAACTGGTGCGTCTGCGTGGACAACATCTCCTTCAACGCGCTGAACGTGCGCAGGTCGTCGTCGGAGATCTCGATCCGCCGACCGCCGGCCTGCTCCAGCTCGGCCAGCTCGGCCCGCGTCTTCGCCCCGTTCCACCCGCCGTTGCCGTTGCCGAGCAGCACCAGGTGCCGGTTCTGCGCCCCGAACCGCGCCGCGTCCCGCACCTTCCGCATCCGGTTCAACACCGACCGGCCGTGCGCGCTGGCGATGAGCCGGAACCCCCAGCGCTCGTCGGTGTCCAGTTCCTCGTCCAACGTGCGGAGCAACCGGGCGTGCAGGTCGCCACCGCCGTGCAACTGCTCGGCCTGCCACGCCATGTCGTCGTTGCCGACCTCGTTGATCCACGACTTGAGCCCGGCCAACAACAACCCCGGCATCACGTCGTCCTCGTTGTGCAACTTCAACTCGGCCGCCGTGACCTCCGCCTTCTCCCGCAACCTCTCGAATTGCGCGTCGAACTCCTGGAGGTAATCCGCCTCCACCTCGACCACCTCCACCGGCGGCCGCTCGGCGGGCTTCTCGTCGAACGACGCCAACTCCCTGATCTCACCGTGCAAACACGCCTCGGCGTGCGCGTGGATGCGCTTGAGCAGCACCCGAGGAGTCAGGGTGACCGCCCACCGCGCCGTCTCGAACGCGTCCGGGGACACCGGCCAGGTCGGGTGCGGCGGGGTGAACTCGATGCGTTGGTAGACCACGCCGAGCCACTTCTCGACCAGCGTCCGACCGACCGCCGGATCCGTGATCGAGCCCAGGAACGGGATCTCGGTGAATCGGTCGGCAACGGTGTCGCTCGCGATGTCGTGCAGCATCTTCCAGGTGTTGGGCAGGCACGCCACGACCGACAGCGTCCGCCTGGTCTTCTCGCGCAGCTTCATCAACCCGTCGGCGATGAGCGCGAGCTCCCCCTTCAGCTCCGCGTTCGTCACCTTCTCATCGGTCGCTTCGTGCCCGAGGTTGACCAGGGTGTCCAACTGGTCGACCGCGATGACGCACGGGCCGGTCAACGCCAGGACGCGCGAGATGTCCCGCACCAACGTCTGCGACGGCTTCGACCTGGGTGGCAGACCCCATTCCCGGCCCGCGTCCGCCAACCCCTGCAAGTAGGCCAAGCCGATGTCGGCGTGCTCGGACCCGTAGAGCACCAGCGCCCGGATCGTGTCCGCGCACTCGACCGCTATCCGGCCGTCCACCTCCCGCAGGTGGCCGAGGAAGACGGTCAGGTCGTGCGGCGTCAACGTCGTCTCGCCCTTGATCGCCGCCGCCACCGCCGCGGGCACGTCCGCCGCCTCGCACAACTGCCGCAGCAACACGGTGAGCTGGAACTCACCGTCGTCGGTGCTCCGGCGCAGCTCGCTGCGCATCGCCTCGGCGACGTCGTTCCAGAACTCGTACCCCGTGGTCAGCTCGACCAGGAAGAAGTAGCCGCCTTTGCGCTGCACCATGCGGCGGACCGAGCCCAGCAGGTGCGTCTTGCCGACCCCCTTGCGCCCCTGGAGCACCAGCCCGATGGGGCTTGGTCCGGTACTGGCGGCGGCGTTGGCGATACCGGCGCGGATCCGTTCCTCCGCCCTGGCGTGCAAGCCGTCCACGTGCGCCGGAGAGGTCTCCCAGACGTCGTCGGGCGTCTCGGCGAAGTTGAAGCGGAGGGTGGCCAGTGCCTTGCGCTGATGCTCGGTCATGATTCCTCGATCGCCACCAAGTGGTTGTCCTCGCCGGCCACGCGGATCGCGGCGGCGTGGTCGGCGTCGGTCAACACCTTGCGGTTGGAGTCGGGAGCCAGGTGGACCGTGCCGGTCTTCACCATCTCCAACAGGACCGCGTCGACCTCGTCCCTCTGCGCGCCGTTGAGCTTGGGCCGCAGCTTCGCCAACCTCACCCAGTCCTGCGGCTTGACCGACAGCTCCAGGTAGGCGGCCCGGATCACCGACTCGAGGTCGTCACCAGCCCGGAAGATGTCGGCGAGGCTAATCCCGTACCGCCGCAGGATCGGCGCGACCCCCCGCAACAACCCGAACACCTCTCGCACCAGGGCACCGGTCCCTGTCGGCGGCTCGACCGTGGCGATGGCGTTCTCGCACCAGCGAATCCCGTCGTCGGTGATCCGGTGCACGTAAGGCCTGGTCGTCGTGTCCGACACGAGAAGGCCGTCCTTGTTCAACCTGTCTCGTCCGTTCACCGATAGCTTCACATTACTCTGCGCGAGTTCCGTGTTCAGCACGTCCCGGTTGAGCCGCCGGATCATGAACAGCGCAGCTTGTTCTTGGACCCCGTACTTCTTCGGCATGGTGTCGCCTTTCAGTTGATGGATGCGTCGATCCGACGGTCGATCCGTTCGAGGAGGGTGGTGATGTCGGCCAGCAGTCCTTGGGACGCGATGACCCGACCGTCGTCCCCGTGCGACTTGGACAGCACGCCGAGGTCGACCGAGAAGTCCCGCAACGCCGTGAGGTCGCCGTTGTCGAGCGCGGTCGCCATGCCGTGCACGGTCTCCTCGACCAGCGACAACCGGCCGACGGACGGCAACCGGTCCGGCACGCCGCGCAGCGCGGACGCCGCGCTCCGCAGGGCATCGCGATCGGGATCGACCTCACCGGCGGGCGTGCTCGTGATCATGCCGTGCAGCTCCCGCGCCACCCCGGGCCCGAACTGCAGGTGACGCAGGTTCCGCAGGAAACCGGGCAGGTCGTCGGGATCCGTCCCACTGGTCAACACGCAGAACAACCGCCGCTGCCCACCGTCCGGCCCGATGGTGTGCCGCAGGAACCGCTCGACCTCGGTGACCTGCCACCGGCTCAACGCCTGGTCCACCACCAGGCACAGGTGCTCGGCCAACTCACTGGTCCTCTCAAGGATCTCCAAATCCCCCGACGACGACCGCTCGACCCGCACCCCGAACCCCCGCAACTCCTCCACCAACCGATCGGCAACCTGCAACGCCGACCGCGGACTGGACACCAACAGGTCCAACTCGAAGTCCCGCCGCCGGTCCCGCGCCGACGCCACGTAAGCGTCCCGGTTGTCGTAGAGCACGTCGGTGCGGTCGAACTGCTGCGCGATCACCGCGGCCACCGTCTCCAGCGCGAACGACACCTGGCCCGCCGCAGGCGGACGTTCCTGCAAAACCGACAACTGCTCGCCGAAGCTCCAGAACGGGATGTACGGCAGCGTGAGGTGCCGCAGCATCTGGTCTTCCGCCACGTTCTTGACCAGCCAGTTGCGGAACAACGGCCCTACGACTTCCACGCACTTGCGCCGCCACTCCTCGGCCCGCTCGTACTCCACCGACTCGTCGAGCCGGGACAGGATCGGGAGCACGAGATGCCGCGGCCGGTCGTAGGGCATGCGGTCGCGCGCGTTGTCGGCCCGCCGCACGACGTCCAAGATGTCCTTGAGGTTCTGCTCGTTGGCGGTGAACAGGACGGCCAGGCGGTCGGGCAGTTGCGCGGTGCAGATGCCGGCGATGTCCGACACGCCGGTCCTGCTGTCGATCAGCACGAAGTCGTAATTCTCGGTCCACTGCGCCCGGCAGCGCTCCAGGAACTCGGCGAACCCCCGCCGGTAGAGGTCTTCCCAGTCGATGCGCTGCATCCGGTCCGTGTACGAGTCGTCGTCACGGCCCGCAGCCAGCAGCGCGAGCGTGTTGCCCTCGACATCGAGCCGCACGGCGTGCTGCTGCGGGCTCTCCGCTCCGGCGAGGAAATCCTGGGCGAGGTCGATGACCCCGCCCTCGGGCTGCTCGGGCATCACCGGCTTGAAGTAGTGGTGCAGGCCAGGCGCTTCGAGATCCCAGTCGACTGCGAGCACCCGGTAGCCCCACCGGGCCAGCAGCACGGCGATGTTGGCCAGCGTGAAGCTCCGCCCGACACCGCCCTTGTAGGAGTAGAAGGTGATGACGGTCCCTGTGGTCATCAGAACCTCGGCAGGGGAGGTGTCGGGGCGAGCACGGGGTCGGGTGGGTCCACGTCCGGCCAGTCGGCTTGCCAGGGAGGCACCTGCTGCGCCAGCGCCACGAGGTCGGCGGCCAACTCGTTCACCGCGTGGTGGAACCGCACGAATTCGGAGGTCTGCTGGTAGACCGGGTCCGGGTAGGCGAATTCCTTGAAGTTCACCCAACCTCGGTGCTTGCCCTCGGGCGGGAAGTTGTCCGAGTCCGAGTACAGGATGGGATAGATGAGCCCTTGAGGTCGATCCAAGCCGGCCAGACCCAGCACCCGTTCCCTTTCCAGCATGTTGTGCCATTCCGCCAGGCACCACGGTGACGCGAAGTACTGCGGGTTCAGGAGCTGGATCATGATCTTGCTGCGCTTCAGGGCGTGCCTCAGGCTGGAGGGCCAGTGCACCGCACGCGGCATCTCCTTGTCGACGTAGATTCTCGGCGTCGGCGCGAACTGGTCGGCCAGACAATCCTTCAGCTTTCGCAGGAAGTGGTTCATCAACCATTGCTGCACAGTGCCCCGACGGGCGTAGCTGATGAAGAAATCGAACTCGTAGCCGGACACGCGGCAAATGATAGGCACGCCGCCGGCGTCAAAAACAGACAAAAAAGTGGCCAGTTCTCCCTGTACGGGCCAAAAAGTGGACAAACACCGGCCCGCCCGCCCCACCACTTGCCGGCGATCAACGAGCCAACCGCCGCGCGCGCCCCTACCCGCCCGCCGTCATGATGTGGAGGACGTCACCGCTGCACTGCCACAACGGTCAAGATCGTCGCGACACCGAGCAGTCCGCCACGCAGAACGGCTACCGCATCGAGAACGAAGCCACCTGCGTGACTCGACGGCGCCGCTCAGTAATGTTCGCGTATGTAGCCGAGTGCGCGCTCGAAGACGTCATTGTCACGGATCTTGAACTTGATGTAGAGCGTCTTGCGCAGGGCTTGCTGAACCTGACGATCGCCGTCGCGGGTGTTCTGCCAGCCGTCGAAGCGGACGGTGCGGATGACCTCGTCGACTTCGTTGACCACCTTCTCGACGATGATCGGAGTGTCGTCGTTCTTGAGGGACTCGAACAACTCGGTGAGCGAGGCCTTACCGCGTTCCTCCGGCAGCACCTCGGCAGACACCTTCTCCGCAGCGACGGTGTCACGGGCCAGTTCGAAGAGTTCTTTGAGGAATTCCAGGCTGGCCTGCTGGGCGTTCGCGTACTTCTCGCGGAGCGCGTTGAGTCGCTTGCCGAGTTCGATGAAGGTCGGGTTGCCGACGTGCTTCGAGATCCGGATGGTGATCCACTTCTCGACTTCGACCGGATCCACGTCCTTTCGCGTGCCGGTCATGAGGTCTTCGATGACGTGCGCATCGAGGACGATGGTGTCCAGGTCGGTCCGCGGTACTTCGACGGTGACGTGCTCGTTGATGAGCGCCAGGGTCTTGGCCCCGAGGGTGTGCCAGACCAACCGGCCGGCGACGTCGCTCGGGCGGACCGATTCGTAGACGTCGGTGAGCCACCGGTAGTCGGCTTCGTGCTCACGCAGGATCGGATCCGGGCTGAGCGTCTCCCACAGTTGTGCCACAACGCTGTAGGCCGCAGCGAACGCGTCCTTGGCCTCGTCGCCCGCGATGGCGGTCTGGGCTTGGATGAGCCCCTCGTAGCCGCCCGCCGTGCGGTCGACACCGGGGAAGAACGCCAGCGCCGCCTGGATCGCCGGTGCCAACTGCCCGCGGAGTACGGCGATGTTGCTGATGACCTGCTGCACGCTTTTGTCGTCGAACGCGAATGCCTTGGCGACGTCGTCGAAGATGCCGAGGTAATCGACGATCAGGCCGTGCGTCTTGAGCGGCGGGTAGACCCGGTTGGTACGGGTGATCGCTTGGAGCAGGTTGTGTTCCTTGAGTGGCTTGTCGAGGTACTGCGCATACAGGATGGGCGCGTCGAAGCCGGTGAGCAGTTTGGCCGTGACGATGATGATTTTGAGCGGATCAGCCGGGTCGTTGAAGCGGGCGGTGATCCGTTCAAGCTCTTCGCGGTCCGGGGTGTGCTTCTCCTTCCACTCCTGCGGATCACGCGCGTCGCGGCTCATTACCACTATCGAGGCGTCCGGGCCGAGCAGGGCATCCAGCTCTGCCTTATACGCGACGCAGGTGGGCTTGTCGTAGACGACGACCTGGGCTTTGAGTCCCTGCGGCTCGACCTTGGTCCGGAAGTGTTCGGCGATGTCGGCGGCGATCTCGCGCACCCGCTCAGGCGTCTTGATCAACGCCTCGATCGAGGCGGCATTCCTGGACAGCTTGATCTTGTCGGCTTCGGAGAGCTGGTGTTGTGCGGTCAGCTCCTCGAAGGCCGTGTTGATCCCGTCTTCGTCGAGGTGGATGTCCGACAGACGTGGCTCGAAGTGCAGCGGTAGGGTCGCGCCGTCGCGGATGGCGTCCTGGAAGGTGTAGCGCGACAGGTAGCCGCCCTCGTCATCCTCTGAGCCGAACCACAGGAAGGTGTTGCGGTCACGGCGGTTGACCGGTGTGCCGGTCAAGCCGAACAGAAACGCGTTCGGCAGCGCGGTGCGCATCTTGCGGCCGAAGTCGCCCTCCTGGGAGCGGTGTGCCTCATCGACCATCAGAATGATGTTGCTTCGGTCGTCGAGCACACCGGGCGCCTCGCCGAACTTGTGCACCGTCGTGATGATCACCTTGCGGGCACCGGAGCCGAGTAACTCTTGCAGCTCCTTGCGGCTGTCGGTGGAGACCAGGTTCGGCACGTCCGAAGCGTTGAACGTCGCGGTGATCTGGGTGTCGAGGTCGATGCGGTCGACCACGATCAGTACGGTCGGGTTGGACAGCCCGGCGGTGGCACGCAGTTTCTGGGCGGTGAACACCATCAGCAGCGACTTGCCCGAGCCCTGGAAGTGCCAGATCAGACCCTGTTTGACCCGGCCGTGCAGCACTCGCTCGACGATGGCGTTCGTAGCCTGGAGCTGCTGGAACCGGGCAATGATCTTGATCTTCCGGTGGTTCTTGTCGGTGGCGAATAACGTGAAGAACCGCAGGAAGTCCAGCACCGCCGGTGCGGTGAGGACACCTTCGACGGCCTCCCGCACCGATGCCAGACCAACCCGCACCGGCGCAGAACCTTCGCCCTCCTCACGCCACGGCCCCCACAGCTCGACCGGCATGCCGACCGAGCCGTAACGGAAATCCTTGCCCTCGGTCGCGAAGTTCAGCACGTTCGGCACGAAGAACGCCGGAACGTTGACTTCGTAGTCCTCGTTGATCTGCGCCGCCGCGTCGATCCAGGTGTAGGCCGGTCGTACCGGCGACTTCGCTTCACCCACCACCAGAGGAAAGCCGTTGCACCACAGCACCAGGTCGAACCGCCGCTCCACCCGGCCGACCCCGTAGGTGACCTCAGTGGACACGATCCAATGGTTTGCGCTCGGATCGGCACCGTTCTCGAAATCGATTAAGCGCACAGTCGTGTGCGCGCCATCCGGCCCGAACGGCATGGACTTCTGGCCGGTCAGCCAGGCAGCAAACTCCTCGTTCGCGACCACGGGGTTCGGCGAATGCCGCGCTGAGACGATCACCGCCTGAAGCTTGTGGATCACTTCGTCCGCCAACCGCGGGTCGGCCGCGATCTCCGGGTTCATCCGGATGAGGGCTGCCCTGACCTGGGCCTCCAGCATCACCTCATCGGTCCGTCTCGGTAACGCGCTCCCCGGCACGAACTGGAGATCGACCGACGCGACGAGGTCGCGCACGAAATCCCGCACGGTGTTGGCCTCGTTGAAGGTCATGCCGCGTCCTCGAAGATCTTGGTCAAGAGACCACTCTTCAGCGCGCCGATCTCCGCAACGGTCTTCTCCGTCGAGCCAAGAGCAGTGTCAAAGCTGGAGACCTTCTCAAGGAGGTGCTCCTGTTGGTCCATCGAGGCAAGAGGAAACAGCATCGTCGCCAACGACCTCCGGTTGATCTTGACCATGCTCGTGGCACTTCCTGCCGCCGTCCGTCGCATGTGCGCCCGGCCGTGCGAACTCGATAGGACCGCCGCAACGAACTCCGGACGAACGTCCTCCACAAGGTGGACCCGCATCATCGTGTCGGGGAAGGAGACGTCATCGCGCTCCTCATCGAAGATGCCGACCCGCCCTACGGCGTCGATCGTGTTCGCGCGAGAAATCAGCAAATCGCCGTGGACAAGGCGGGCAGACCGGAGTTCCGTGCTGTCGAGGACGTTCTTGAACTGCCCAGGCCGGTAGCCATCTGGCCCCAGCGCCGCAAGTGACAGGACGTAGTGGCCGGTGTGCTCATCAACCGGCGGCGCGGACCATCCGCTCTCAGGTGCGCGGGCCCACATCTTGGCGAACGGCACCGTCGCCTGACCCAACAGGCGGGTGACGGCTTCTGAGAGCCACGCCGATCGCGCCGCGGAGATCGCCGCGCGTTCAGCCGTCACTGCTGAGCGGTGCGATTCAACGGACCAGAGGAGGGCGGCCAGACGTTTCTGTTCGTCAAGGGGCGGGAGGTCGAACTCGTACTTCGCGAGGTCACGCCAATTCGTCCGGGGTGACAGCGAGCCGGCCGAGGTTCCGACGGCGTGGTGGTAGAAGCCGTCGCTCTGCACGAGGAATGGCAGGAACTCAGGCAGGAGTTTGTCCTCGTCAGCCTGGAACACCAGGATGTCCCCGGAGGTGATCGCGCTGAACTCGGCGTACGCGGCCTTGCGCTGGTAGGCACGACGCTTGCCGAAGAGCGTCTGGCGAGGCTCCACACGGCGGGTGAAAGTGGCATTGTCGTCGATGCTGCCCCATCGGGTGATCTTGAGCTCACCTGGATCGAGGTGCTCCATCGCGACGATGCGCTCGATGCCCACGACTTCGGGATCGTTCACGGAGACGTTGACGTTCGCGGCGACATCACCGAGCGACACCCGCTTCCACGTCGTCTTGTCGAGGTGGAGGCTCACGACGCCACCTCCTGGCGCAGGAGGGAAAGAACGTCTGCGATGGCCGCGTCCGCCACGGCCGCTGACGCGCGCCATGCCTCGACTGCATGGTCCACACTGAGGATCTCGCCGCCCGCAGGAGCAGTCGAGTTCGTCACATACAGCGGAATCGCCAGGTTGTAGCCCTTGTCCGCGATCTGGTCGAGGCTTGCGACAGCGGAGAAGCCATCGTCCTCGTCGAAGTCCTCGTACACTTTAAGGATTTTCTGCTGGTGTCGCTCACGCAGAAATGACTGCGCCTGCTCGCGAGCGACCTCGTTGACGGCGTTGATGAACAACACCTTGCCGCGCTGGCCGGCCGGTTTGTCGGCTCGGAGCGTGATGACGACGGCTTCCATCGGCGAGTTGTAGAACAAGCCGGCGCCCAGGCCGAGCACGGCTTCGAGCAGGTCGGATTTCACCAACTCTGCGCGTAGCACCGCCTCCTCGCGCCGGAACAGGACACCGTGCGGGAAGAGGATCGCTGCTCGGCCGGTCTCCGGATCGAGGCTCTTGGCGATGTGTTGGAAGAATGCGTAGTCGGCACGACCCTGGGGTGGGGCTCCCCACATGTTCCGGCCGTAGGCGTCCTTGACGAAGGCCGCGCGGTTCCAGGACTTGATCGAATAGGGAGGGTTGGCGAGGACCACGTCGAAGGTGCGCAGCTCGCCGCGTCGGTTGAGGAAGGCGGGCCTGGCCAAGGTGTCGCCGTGGGCGATGTGGCCGTCGGCGATGCCGTGCAGGAACAGGTTCATCCGGGCGATGGCTGACGTGCCGTAGTTCAGCTCTTGACCGTAGAGCTTGAGGTTGCGCCACTCTTTGCCCTGGCGACGGAGCTCGGCAACGGTGGAGATGAGCATGCCACCCGTGCCGCAGGTCGGGTCGTAGACGCTCTCGCCGGGCTGAGGCTTGAGCATCATCGTCATCAGGTGCACGAGGGTGCGGTTGGTGTAGAACTCCTGGGCGGTGTGGCCGGAGTCGTCCGCGAACTTCTTGATCAGGTACTCGTAGCCCTGACCGAGTTCGTCCTCCGGCAGGTTCGCCACGGAGAGTGTCTTGGTGGAGAAGTGCTCGACCAGGTCGTTGAGGGTCGCATCGGGCAGCAGGTTCTTGTTGCCCCAGTCGCCATCGCCGAACACGCCGGGCAGGGTGTCCGGGTTCGCCTTCTCGATGGCGCGCATCGCGGCGAGGATCGCGGTGCCGACGTTCCGGGTGACTGCGCGGATGTCGTCCCAGTGGGCTCCGTCAGGGATGGCGAAGCGGTGGTTCTCCGGGAGGTCGGCGAGCTCCTCATCGTCGTAGATCTTGAGGGCTGCGGCGTGTTCTTCGTCGTAGACGTCGGACAGTCGCTTGAGGAACACCAGAGGAAAGATGAACTGCTTGTAGTCCCCGGCATCGATCAGACCGCGCAGGAGCACGGCCGCGCCCCACAGGTACGACTCCAACTCGCGCTGGGTGATGCGCTCGGTCGTGGTCATGCCGACATCCCCCACTTCGCCAGCTCGATCTCCAACACCGCAAGAGTCTCGCGGGCGGCGGCATGGGCGGACTCCAAGTCGGCCAACGCCTGTTCCACGGTGATCCGCTCGCCGGTGTCGACCCGCTCGACGTAGAGCGGGATGTTGAGGTTGTAGCCGTTGGCGTCGATCTCGGTGAGCGAGGCTACAGCGGCAAGCCCTGGTTCGTCGTCGAACGACCGGTAGGCCTTCAGCAGGGTTTCGGCGTGCTCCGGCTCGAGGGTGTTCTGGTTGCGTCCTCGTTTGAACAGCTTCTCGCCGTTGATGAACAGCACCTTGCCCCGACGATCGTCGTCCTTCCGCTTGCGCAGGATCAGCACCGATGCGGCAAGCCCCGTTCCGTAGAACAGGTTGGGTGCAAGACCGATGACCGCCTCGATCAGGTCGGCCTTGAGCACGTGTTCACGGATACGTCCCTCGGCGCCCTGGCGGAACAGCGCGCCTTGCGGCAGAACGACCGCGATCCGTCCGCTTCGGGGCAGTGCCGAGGTGACCATGTGCTGCACCCACGCCCAGTCGGCGTACCCCTTCGGCGGAACGCCGCCGAGTTCGTTGCGTCCCCACCGGTCGGACGCCCAGGCGTCCTCCCCCCACTTCTTCAGCGAGAACGGCGGGTTGGCGATCACGCAGTCGAAGCGGGCAAGGCGCGGCCCGTCGAAAAAGGCCGGTGAACGCAGCGTGTCATCCCGTGCGATCTGGAAATCCTCGACGCCGTGCAACAGCAGGTTCATCCGGGCGATCGCCGAAGTCGCGAGCACCTTCTCCTGACCGTAGAGCCGGCCCCACAGGGTTTGCGGCCTGCCGCCGGCGGCTTTCACGTGCTCGATGACCTCGATCAGCATGCCGCCCGTGCCGCAGGCCGGGTCGTACACCGTCTCGCCCTCCTGCGGGTCGAGGATGTTCACGAGCAGGGACACGACCGAGCGAGGGGTGTAGTACTCGCCAGCCTTCTTGTTCGACTGGTCGGCGAACCGTTTGATCAAGTACTCGTACGCCTGGCCGAACACGTCCGGTGCGACTGATGCGCTGGAGAGGCTCTTGCTGGAGAAGTGCTCGACGAGGTCCCGCAGCTTGGCGTCCGGCAGCTTTTCCTTGTTGGTCCACGCGGCATTGCCGAAAATGCCGTATAGCACATCGGGGTTGGCCTTTTCGATCGCGCGGAACGCGGTTACCAGTGCCTGCCCGATGTTTTCCGTTCGGGCGCGGATATCGTCCCACAGGCTGCCCTGTGGAATGCGGAAACGGTGGTTCTCGGTGAATGAGGCGTATTCGTGGTCCCCGTCGGACTCGGCGAGCGCGGACTCATACTCCTCGACGTAAACGTCGCTGATCCGCTTGAAGAACATCAACGGGAAGATGTAAGCCTTGAAGTCGGCCTGATCGATGCTCCCCCGCAGCAGGTCGGCGGCCCGAGCGAGATACTGCTCCAGCTCGGTGAGACTCATCGGCAGGGGCAACGCCTCACCCCTGCCGGCACCAACACGGACTACCACGATGCGGCACCGCTCCTCAACTCCGCGCGAAAGGCGTGCCCAGCTGTCGAGCAACGCCGACGGCGACCAGCGCCGCGCCCGCCAAGGGTAGTAGACGCGCTGACACAGCGAACTTCCCGCGCATGCGAGAGTTTTCGATCATCCGCTCCTCGGCGAAGATCGCAAGGCGGCGGAATCGAGCCCGTCCAACGAACGCACGACCCCACCCGTGTCAGAGCCGAGCTCCGCGGCCTCCGGACGGGATGACGTGCCCCAGCTGGAGCAGGGCCTTGCGGAACTTCAGCTCCTGGTCCGGCCGCACGGCGAGGTGGCGGTCACCGATCGGACGGCACAGCCCGCGCAAGGCGCGGTCACGGGTGATCAACGCGGCGAGCGCGGGATCGGCGCACTCGATCACGCGGAGGTGACCGAGATCCGTCAGCTGCGAGCTCCGCCGCTCGACGTCCGCGACCAGCACCCGCAACCCGTCGGGCAGGTCGTGCTCGGTCCGCTCGGCGACGAAGTCGACGAACTCTCCGAGGTCGCGGCCGTTGTCCAGCGCCACGAGCAGGCCGGCCGCCGACACCGTCCAGACGCGGTCGGCGGTCTGCTCGGCGTGGGCGGACAGGACGAGCCGGTCCGCGACGCCGATGTCGCCCATCGCAACGATGTCGAGGTTGGGCAGCACCTTCAGCGGCCTGGTCCGAGCGGTCTTGGGCTCAGCCGGTTGGTACGTGTCGGCCAAACCGAGTGCGTAAGCGCCCAACGCGGTGAGCCTGACCGCCACGAGCCCGTCGTAGCGGCTCAACGCGTCCAGGTCGTCACCGCCCCAGTTGTCGACGTAGTCCTCGCGCGCACCGCGCGGGTCGACGTAGTCGAGGTCGATCAACCCGGGGGTGCCCGCGTACTCGAACAACACGGCCGGCGTGTAGCGACCTTCGAGCAGTTCCCAGTCGTGGTGGCCGTCGTAGCCGAGGCTGCCGTACTCCGGGTCGACGAGGTAGAGCTTCCACAACGCCGTCTCCGTGCGGGCGATGGTGGGACTCAGGTTGCCCCGCCGCATCGAGGCGAACAGGAAGTCCACGTCGACCCACTTGTCCGGTGGGCAGGTCGCCAACGCCGCAGCAACCACCTGCCGCCGCGTCTTGGCCGAGGTGAGCACGTTGCGGGCCTGCTGCCCCTTGATGTGCTCGACCCGACTGGACTCATCGATCACCGCGTGGGTGAGCCAACGCCGCCACAGCACCCGGATGACCTCCACGGACGGATTGCCCAGCGCCGCACGGCCCTTCGGGGTCAACCGGAGGCGGGTGCCGTCAAGCGAAGCGAGGCCACCGGCCTGGAGCAGCAACGGCCAAGCGAACGCCGCAATGGGCTCCTCAGCGTAAAAATCGCCGCGCACCAAATGCGCGCCGACAGTGCGCACGGTCGCAGCCAACGGACGCCCGGTCTTGTCACTGCACCTCAGCTCCCCTGCCGCGCACAGCTCGAGCACGGCGCGCAGGTTGGCCAGCGCCTCCTCCTCAGTGAACCGCACCTGCTCCGGCGAGTGGTCCACCGCGTTCACGTACCCCTCTTCATCGAAGTCGATCATGAGGTTCCCACATTTGCCGACCGGACTCGCACGAGGCTCGACAACCACGAGCACCGCTCACCATCGTGGAACCAGTCCGCAGCGGGCTTGCTGTTCCTATGCTGCCGTTACGACATGTCCGGAGGTGCGTGAGTGGTCACGGGTGACGATGGTTGAGCGATCACGTCCAGTCGACACGTCCGAGCGGCTGGATGGCCCGGCCTCCCGAGCCGATCCTTCGCGGGCCTTACCGAGGGCCGTCGACCTGGTCAGAGCACTCATCGGGGTCGACATCCGGACCGTGTCCGGCAAGTCGAACACCATCCTGGCCGTGCGAGGCGACAACGTCATCGTGAGCACGGAACGATCGCCACAGGGCGAACCCGTCCCGGTGAGCGCCGTGCAGAAGGGTCTGAACCTGCTCGCCACCCAGGGCTCGGTACGGGTAACCCCCGGGAAACTGGGTTATCGAAGTTCGTTCGTGGGCGCCGTCCTGGCGGTTCTACCCGGAGCGCGGTTCACCGGCAGACCTACCGTGGTGGTGCTCGACGAACCGCCGACCACCGACCACCACAACGGCCGGGTGGACTCGACCGCCCAGGTGAAGATCAGGCTGGAACAGGGTCGATTACGCAGCCTGCTCGTCGGCGGCCGGACATCCGCGCGGTGCGCCCTGTGCGGCGATCTGTTCCCACCGGACTTCCTCGTCGCCGCCCACATCAAGAAGCGGGCCGCGTGCAGTGATGACGAACGCCGTGACCTCGACAACGTAGCGATGCTGGCCTGCACGTTCGGCTGCGACGCGCTCTACGAATCCGGCTGGATCACCGTCGACGACAACGGGTACGTACGGACACGACCACCGGACGAAGTCCCGCAAGGCGGCATGCGCGACCGTCTCAGCCACTTGAGGGGGCGCCCCTGCACTGCCTACACACCTTCATCGGCACCCTACTTCGAGTGGCACCGCAGGACGATCTTCGAGGCTGTTTGACGGTCTGTATCGCAAGCAGATCTCGGCGATCCTCGCCTCACTCGGAACGCGGCCGGGCCTGGAACTCGTCATCCCACGCATCGATCGCCGTCACCAGGTCAGGCGGTGCACCGAACTCGACCACGATCCGCTCGGCAGAGCAGTTGTCGGCGATCGCCTCTCCTGCAACGCAGACCCGGAATGGGAAGCACCCCACTCCGGTGCCACGCGGATCGAGGTCAGTCGGTCCATTGGCCATCCTTCAGCTTTTGACCCGGTCCAGACCCGCCTCCGTCCCCCGCTTCTCTCGCCGATGCCTGCGCCCGCGACAGAACCTCCTCCTCGGCCAACGCCGTGGGTGGGTGGTGGCTCAGGCATATCGGCACCTGGACCTTCGACAGCCCGGTTCCCTCGGTGGCGCCGTAGAACTGACCGGCGGGCAGGCGGGAGACGTCGTCGATGCGGCCGCCCTTGGCCCGCGCTAGGTCGCTTGCCGCCTGGATCTGGACGGGTGCGTTGAGCAGGCCGAAGAACTGGGTCGCCGCGTTGCCCGAAACCACGTTGTGCAGCGCCTTGGGGGCTTGTGTCGCGTAGACCATGCCCAGCCCGTACTTGCGCGCCTGGGACGCCAGGGTCAGCGTGCTCTGGGTGGAGGCGGTCGTGGTGCGCGAGGACACGAACGTCTGCGCCTCGTCCAGCACGAAGAGCCCACCGAGCGGGCGGTCTCTGGCGGGGTTGCGCTTGATCCACGAGAACAGGGCGAGCTGGAGCTGGTTGACGAAAGTCTGCCGCTGGTCGTCGTTGGGCAGGCCGATGCAACTGATCACCGACACCCTGGCCCGCTTGCCGGCCGGAGGGGTGAGCAGCACGCCGGGGTCGAGCCGTTCCCCCGCCCCGCCGAACACCGGATCGTTGATCATCTCGGCGTTGAGGCCGTCGGCCATGTCGGCGGCGAGGCGCGGGGCGTCCCGCACCGTGCTGACCCCGGGGGGCAGGTCGGCCAGGAACGCCAGGAAGTCCACCAGCTCACCGCCCCCGCCGCGGACGAAGTGCGTCAGGGCCTGGGTGAGGACCGCTCGGCCGGTGCTGGCCTTGCGCCCACCGAGGTTGATGCGAGGCACCAATCCGGCCACGGCCGCGTCGATCGCGGTGCGGAACTCGTCCGGGTCGTCGGGTTCGCGGTCGAAGCCGGGCAGCGGGTCGAGGGTGAGCGGCCTACCGGCCTCGCGCCGGGGCGTCCAGACCACCACGTCGGTGTCGCGCAGGTAGCGGTCGGCGCGCTCGGCGTCGCCGGGTTCCCAGAGAGCGGGCGGGGAGGGCCACGGATCGCCCAGCCGGGCGAGGTCGTTGTTGGTGTCGATGAGGATCGAGGAGACCCCTTGCAGTGCGACCTCCTCGACCAGGCGGCGCAGCAGCACGGTCTTGCCCGAGCCGCTGCCGGCGAAAACGACGGTGTGCTTGCGCAGCAGGGCGAGCGGGACGGTGAACGGCGTGCCGGTCACAACGCCGGTGCCCAGGCGCACGCTTGGCTCGTCGATGGCGGGTTCCGGTGCTGTCACGGTGGGGTCCTCCGGCGCGTCAGTCACCTCCTCCGACGAGGTGGCGGGCTGGTCGGCGGTGACGTCGGACAGCGTGCCGCTGACCCCCGGCCACTCCGGCGCCGGGTCCGGGTCGTCGTGACGGACCTGCGGCACGGACGTTGTCGCGAAGTGGTCGAGGTCGGCCAGCGCTCTCGTCAGCAGCTGCGAGGAGGTCGCGGGGCGGCGGCTGAGCAGCCACGGCAGGAATCCCGACGGTGACTGGTCGCGCATCTTCTCCAGGGCGGTGAACAGACGCAGGTCGCTTTCGGCGATCGGCAGGGCCAGGCCCCCGTCGGCGCGGAACGCCTCCAGCGCCGACGTGGTGGCGGGCCCGCCGGAGAAGGCCGTGTTGCGCAGCACGACCAGGTGGCGCTTGTCGTCGCCCCGGCGGAGTTCCGCTTCCAACTGGGCGGACTTGAGCCGCGCCAGCACGGCACGGGGGTGGGTGTGGGCGATGGCGCGGAAGCTCCAGTGGACCTCGCCCTCCCCGGCCTCGTCGACCGTGAGGCGCAGCCGGGCGTGCAGGGGCGGGTTGCCGCCGCGTGAGGCGTCGACGGTCAGCGGCGGGCCGTCGGCGCCTCGTTCGAGCACGAAGCAGTGCAGCGCGGCACCGAGCAGGGCCTGCATGCGCTCGTCCTCCCGCTGATGGTCCAGGGGAGCGAGGATGTCGGCGGTGTCGCGCAAACGGGCGAACAGGGCGTCGAGCTCGTCCGCTTCCCGTGGCCCCGCGGTCGGCCGGCCTGCGGGCTCGGCCGTGGCGGCGGTGAAGTCCCGCAGCTCCTCGACGGTGTCGTGGATGAGGCACCAGCGGATGTGCTCGTCCACGCGTTGCAGGAGCCGTCGAGGCGTCCAGTGGGCCACGTCCCGCCCGGCGAACGCCGACGGGTGGACGGGCCAGGTGGCGTGCGGCGGCGTGAAGCCGATCTCACCGTAGAGACCGGCCAGGTGCCGCTCCACGATGGCGCCGGCCACGGCCGCGTTGGGCATGGCGGTGCGCAGGTCGAGCACGCGGAACCTGTCGGCCGCGGAGTTGACGGCGTGGTGCTCGATGAGGTCCCACGAGCGCGGCAGGCAGGCCACCACCACGATGGTGCGCCTGGTCTCCTCACGCACCCGCATGAGCCCGTCGGCCAGGCGGTCGACCAGGGCTTCCTCCCCCGGCGAGTCCGCGGCCTGGGTGATGACGCTGTCGACCTGGTCGACGGCCATGACGACCGGACCGACCAGGGCGAAGATCTTGGACAGGTCGCCGAGCAGCAGCTGCGGCGACCGGGACGCAGTGCGGAACCCCCACTCCACCCGGTCGGCGGCCTCCACGCCCTCGGGCAGGACGAGGTAGGCGTTGCCCGCTTCCCACGCCTTGCCTTTCGCGCGGTACAGGACCAATGCCCGCAGGGTGTCCTGGCACTCGACGGCGACCTGCGCGTCGAGGGAACGCAGGCCGTCGAGCAGCGCCTCGACGTCCTGCCTGCGCACCGGAAGGGTGCCGGTGAGGCGCATGCCCGTTTCCCGGTCCTGGCCGGTGAGGCGGGCGAGTTCACCGAGCAGTCGGCCCAGCTGCCCGCCTTGGCGGTCGAGCAGGCCACCGACCACGCCGTGCACCGCACCCTCCCAGAACGAGTGGCGGTCCAGGAGCTTGAGCAGGAAGAACGACCCGCCCCGCGCCTGCACGTGCTGCCTGAGCCAGCCGAGCATGTGCGTCTTGCCCACGCCGCGTTCACCCCGCAGCACGATGCCCATGGGGCTGGCCTGCGGACGTCGTCCGGCCGCTGCGACGGCCTGGCTGATGCCGTCGACCGCATGCGCGTGCAAACCGTCGACGTGGTGGTGCATGGGACTCCAGATGTCGTCCGGTGTCACCGCCCAGCCGAACTGCACCGACGACAGCGCGTTCCGCTGCTCCTCGTTCACCCGGCCGCCTCGATCGCCAGTGTGTGGCGAGGGCTGCCGCCGAGCACCAACGCGGCCTGCCTGTCCTGCTCGGTGAGGTATTTCTGGTCGGCTTCGGCCCTCAGGTGGACGTCGGGGCGGTCCGCCAGGGCCGTCAGCGCCCGGTCGAGCCGATCGGTCGGCACGTCGTCGAGGTGTTCGCGCAGCACGCGGAGGGGCACCGAGTCGCCGGGACGCGGAGCCAGCACCCGGTAGGCGGTTTCGACCCGGTGACCCAGGTCCGGGGTGAAGAGCCCGCCGAGGGTGCCACCGGTGACCTCCAAGTGGCGTCGCAGACCGGCCAGCAGCACGTAGAGGGCTCCACCGGCGTAGCCGGCCCGGGCAGGCCGCGGGGCGGACAGCTCGGCCTGGCACCGCACGGCGCCTTCATCGGTGAGGTCGTGCACGTAGGCGCGGCCGACTTTGGTGCTGATCACCAGCCCGAGATCGTTGAGGTGGCGGCGGCAATCGCCGTCGAGGGTGAAGCCGGCCAGTTCCCGCAGTTCGGCGTTGGTCAACTCGCGGGCCTCCGCCATCAGCACGAGCAGTGCGGCGCGCTCGCGCATGGTCAGCCGTTCCTCGGGCATCCCGTTTCCGTTCCCGCGGTCATCCGCGTCCTCGATCGACGACGGTGAAGCCGCCCGGCTCCACCACGATGCCTTGCTTGGCGCCGGTGCTCTCGACGTCGCCCTCCGCTCGGACGGTGAGTCCGGCGGTGTGCGCCTCGACGGCAAGGAGGTAGGTCTGTCGGTCGTCGACCCGCACGCGGACGGCACGTTCCCGACCGGTTGGTCGCCCGTCGAGCGTGAAAGGCCCCCGGATCGTAACCACACGGCGTGGACCGTCCAGGGCCAAACGCGTCACCCGGCCCTGGACGGCGCCCCGGGCCGCGGCCGGAACGGCTTTCTCCCGACGTGCGCGGACGTTCGCGCCGAAGTTCCGGGGAAAGCGCAGGGAGGTGTCCCGCCGATCGGCGGGTAACGCGGCGGCCCAGTGGAAGACGAGGTCGAACGGCGACCCGCGATGCTCACCAGCGAGGTCCGCCAGAGCCGAGGAAACGTCGTCCACGAGGTGGTCGACCGTTCGCGGATCGGCGGCCAGGGCTGCGTTCGACGTGCGCAGCAAGCGCATCGTGGTCGCGCGGCCGAACCGCGGCGCGGCATCATGGTGGACGGGGATGAACAGGTCGAAACCGAAGCCCTCGTCCGCGGTGGACAAGGAGGTCCGCTCAACCAGTCGACCAGGTGTCCGGGCATCGGTGTCGGGCAGGTCGTCAGCCACCGCGCGGGCACAGGTGGCGACCAGGTCCCTCACAGCCCGCACCGCCCGCAGACCCGCGCCGAGGGGAACCGTGGCGAACTCGGGCAGGGTGACGCGGTAGGACACCACGTCGGACTCCGGCAGCACCATGTCCCGGGCCACGGAACGTGGAGCGCGCCCCTCGGCGTCTGCGACGCAGACGAGCAGGTCGCGCAACCGCGCCCGCGCGTCGGCGGTGTCGTCGCCCGGCGGCACCAGGACGTCGAACTCGTCGCGGGTCCAGATCTCGGCACCGCGCCAGTGCCCGGTGATACCCCACCCCTTGGCCGTGAGGTAGTCGACGACCTGGTCGACGCGCGGGAAGGTCGTCACGTGGCCGCCGGCAGGAGCGCGCTGCGGGTGACGAGGTCACGCAGGCTGCTCGCCGTGAGGACGTTGCCCAAGGGCACTTCGACCTTGGTGCGTCGACGACGGTCGGGGGCCTCGATCGGGAGGCGGTCCCGCAGGGACACGTAGTAGCCGATGTGGCGCAACAGCAAGCCGGAGGTGCTGAGGTCGGCGTAGAGATCCGCGCGCGGCGGCACGTGGACGACGAACAGGTAGCGCGGGACGAGGAACCCCTCGCCCGCCAGCTTGGTGAACTGCCTCTCGTCCAGCCCTCGGAAGTCGATCACACCGTGCCGCGGGTTCACCGTGGAGACGGTCTTGATCTGCACGTCGATCCGGGGCGAGAACCCACGCGGAGTACGACCCGGCATCTTGATACAAAGGTCGACCCCGTCGAGGTCGACGTCGTCCTCGGACCAGACGAGGCCCGCGCTGGAAGCGAGCACCCGGATGTAGTCGGCGCCGAACTTCCCCTGGTGGTTGCGCGCGTCGAGCACGGTTCACCTTTCGAGTGAGTCGTGTTCTGAACGGACTGCCGTCGTACTGTACGCGCCGGCCCCGATCGGGCGACGCTCGATTGGAGCGGGCGCTTCCCATCAGGCAATCCCGAAACATTCCTCCGCAATTTTGCGGACCGGTTGCTGGAGGGAGAAGTCTTCGACGGACTGGGCCGAAGTCGCCCGCACGACATGCCACCCCACCAGGAGTCGGCCCGAAAGCCGTGATGGTGACGCGGGCCCTCGGCCACCGTCCACCACTCGGCGCTACCCTCACGTCACCCCGGCCGCGCCGGAAGGACTCGACCGCGTGGAACGCCTCCAACCCGAGGGGACGACGAGTGGCGAAGCCCAAGGCGCGCGTGACCGGCCGGTGGCGGATCGTGGAGATGGACCAGTGGGACCAGGACGCCATCGACCTCATCGAGCCCGGATTCATCGAATTCACTCGAGACGGCACCGGCGAGTTCGGCTTCATAGCCGTCCGCGGCGAGATGGACTGCCGCTGGAGCGAACGCGACGGCCGGCCCTTCACCGAGTTCACCTGGGAGGGTAACGACGAGATGGACCAGGCCAGCGGGCGCGGCTGGGCCGTCCTCGCCGAGGACGACACGCTCATCGGGCACCTGTTCTTCCACCTCGGAGAGGACTCCGGCTTCCGCGCGACACCGTTCCCCGGGACCGGAGTGCAAGGCGGGCGTTGAACGAGTGCCGGCACTACGAGTTCGTCGCCCTGGACCAGCCGCTCGACGCGAAGGCGCAGGCCGAGGTCCGCGCCCTGTCCACCCGCGCGCGGATCGCCGCCACCTGTTCCGTCAACGAGTACGAGTGCGGTGACTTCCGCGGCAACCCGAACTGACGGGTGGAACACCACCACGACGCCCACCTCCACCTCGCCAACCGGGGAACCCGACGCCTCCTGCTGCGCCTACCGCGCACCCTGCTCGACCCGGACGCGGTCAAGCCTTATCTCCTCGACGAGCAGGTCGAAGCCTGGACAACGAACACACCTCGTCCTCGACCTGCACAACCACGACGAGACCGGCGACTGGGACTACGAATCGCAGGAAGCACTGTCCGCCGAAAACCTCACGACCGCGTCCGCCTTTCCGCAGCGGAATTCGGCCCGATCCGATGAGGGCCGTGAAGCTCGTCGAGCAACTCTGCGCCCGCTTCGAGGTCGAGCCCGTCCTCCGAATCCAGGGCAGCGCCTCCTCCACCGACCACGGCTGCGTAGCCCGCCGAGTCGACCCGTCACGCCGCAGTCACACCCCGGACGCACGAACCGCACCACATCAACGAACTGCACCCAACACCTGCCAATACATGCCAACTGCGGCGAAGTGCAGCCAACAAGCCTGAGCCGCACTCTGACAGTGCTGTTCCAAAGCGCCCTGACCAGCACAAATAAAGAACCAGCACGTCAGTCGGCGCAGTTCATCGCCGTTCGAAGCCGTCGCACGTCGTTCAGCTCTTGCGTCTGCTCCAGATTTGCTCCACACACCGCAGTGTGAACAGAGGCAACAGGTGCCGGCCTCAACCGCCGAACACGCGCCCCCCACGCGCGGTGCGGAACTCAGTTCGCACACGCAGCGCCGCGGCCAACCGCTCGGCCATCCGCTCACCGCGCTCGTGCCACGCCGCCGTGGTCGCCTCGTCGGGGAAGCCCGAGCTCTCCGGGTCGCTGCGGTTGTACACGGCCTGGAACTCGTCGTCCCACGCGTCGATCGCCTTCACCAAGTCCGCAGGTGCACCGAACTCCGCCACGAGTCGCTCGGCAGAGCAGTTGTCGGCGATCACCTCGTCCGCAGTACGGACCCAGAAGGGGAAGCACTCCCACTCCGGCGCCACTCGGACCGAGATCAGTCGGCTCATTCTCCCCACCCTCGGTAGTTCGGATCCGCCTCCGCACGCGGGTCATGTCGCGCGTCCTTGAACGGTGTGGTCGCACTGCGGATGTTCGCGCCGACGATGAAGCCGTTGTCGCCCACCGACACCGTGATGTAGTGCGTCCGGCCACCGTACTGGACCTCGAAAATCGGTCGTCCGGGCGGCTTGCCCTGACAGTAGCCCGTGTACTTGCCTTCGGTGGCAGCTCGGTGCACCACCTCGGCGATCTCGTCCTCAGGGATCCCTGCGGCGGTGAACTCGTCCTTGTGCTTCATCACGTGCGCAAGGCCGGACTCCTTGTTGGTACGAGGATTGACCCCTCCCTCCTCCAGGAAGACGATCTTCCCGTTGGGGTCCCTGCCGATTTCGACGACCATGTCCGGGGATATCTTCACGCCGTTATCCTGAGCTTCGGCGATGAGTTCCTGCTTCTCCTGCTCCCGACGCTGCCGCTCGACCTCGCGCGGATCCTCGTGCTGCGGATCCGGGTCCTTCCGACGAAGCCTGTCGACCAACTCCTTGAGCTTGCGCCAGGCCATGCGCAGCACCTCGGCGAGCCCGTCGAGCCGTTTGGCCACGTTGGAAATGGTCTTGAACAGCTTGCGCACCACGTCCGCGATCTTGGCGGCGTACTTGGCGACCAAGCTGGTGGCCTGCATCGCCACCACCGGCGCCGCGGCACCACCCGTGACAAGAAGTTCCAGCCCCCAGACCACGAGCCTGCCGACCGCGTCCGCGATCAGGTCTCGCACGAACTCCCGCACCGCCGCCACGACCTCACCCATGATTGTGACCACGGCCCCCACACCGCTGCACACCCTCGACGCACCACGCAGCGCGTCGACCACTCCTCCGGCACGCGCCCGATACGCGTCACCCGCAGCACCGCGCCACCCGGCAGTGCGATCATGCGACGTGGTCTCCAGATCCCCGGCCGCCCGCTCGACCCCTTCGCTGATGTTCTGCCAGGTCTGCGCATAGGCACGGATGACCGGCGGTGTCCCGGCCAGGTCGTTCAACATGTCCTGCAACGGCTGAACGTGCTCGATCAACCACCCGACCCCGTAGGACGCCAGCGTGCCCACCGGGTCCATGTAAACACCGAGCGCTTCAAGCCCTGCACCGACGATCCCCAGGCCCGCCTCGACCCAATCCCCGTTGTTGATCCCATCCAACGCGGCCTGCCCCGCCTCCAACAGACCGATCCCGGTGATCGCGGTGGTGTCGTCCTCCGGTTTCGCGACGAACGGGTTGTTCACCCGTCCCCCAACCGGCCGAACCGGTCGACGTTGTCTGACTCGACCTGTTCGTAGAGCGTCGTGGATCTACGTAGAGTGCGGTCAGGAGGGTGTTCAGTTCTGTCGTCACAAACGGATTTTGAACACCCTTCGTCCGTCGCGGGCCACCGCCCCAGACTTACGCATTACTCGTCTAGCCTCGTTCGATACGGTCCTCGCCGACGTCTGTATTGAGGTCGCGAAATTTCCCCCTCGTTGTCTGCCAGCCAACACCTGACGTCGAACGGTTCGTCGGGACCATCGAACACGAAGCCACCGACCTCCTGCTCAGCCCAGGACGACCAGACCGACCGCTCGCACAGCCGGGCCACGCCTCACATACGGCGCCGACCAGTCAGGCGGCCTGATCAACGCATACGAACCCACAGCCGCCCGACCTGAAGGTCAGCCTCGTGACCGAATCCTGACACCCCGCGAATTCAAAGTACGTCAGCCAACTTAGATTGCACGGAGCTGACCAACTCATCGCTCGTAGCCCAAATACGGACATACGCCGGAAGACCGAGGAGCATTCGGGACCACGTAGAACACGCGTAGACCGCAGAATCTTCATTGGCGAACCATTCTAGATTTTCCCCGGAGGCCTCCGAAATTGCATCGAATGAGTCACCAAGAGAGCTACGGACTCGAGAAACGAAATCGACGTCACCACTCTTCGAAGAATCGTAAAAGATCTCCGTCGCCGGCATTGATGTAGCTACGGAGGCGAACATCGCGTCGCACTCGATCACCGAGTCAAGGCTGGAAAATTCTCGCACGGAGACGTCATCGAAACCGATCAGCACACCACCGTCGAGACTGATCGAAGCGCCTGCCGGGCTCATCGAAGCCACAGCGTAATCTATTTCAATAGGACCATCAGCATCTTCCGGATCACACATCGGAGAGAAAATGACCGGGCTGTCGAACAGCCCACTTCGGTACGCAAGCCCTCCCCATCGCTGCTGTACATGCTCTACCAGCGAAACGACATCGTCGTACTGCCCTGGCCCGAAAACGTCGATCAGGCGACGTCGCAATGCGTCGCCGGTCAAGCCGACGTCGTAAGCTTTCTTTTCAGCATGTGCGCCAAGAAAATCGATGGCCCGCTCAGACAGAACTCCGGGGTCATCCAAAATGAAGCCGCACAACTCCATAGTCGTCTCTCACATTCCGAACTCAGCCAAGAACCGCTGACAACTGGGACACGGGGCCATAACTTGTTTGTGCAACGCCGCGCCGATCCTTTTTGATTTGATCCCCATTGTTGTCACCGACACCGGAGCAGCCCCCAACTCCACGACTCGCGCTACCCCGCTCACCTCACTGCATCCCGAATGGGCATGACCACAAGCTTCCAATGCCGCGCGAACTTCCCCCGGAACGATGCCAAGAGCTCCCGCCCGACTGTGTACGGCTACCAGCAAGCCGGAGGGCCGTACACCCACGGTCTCACTCACGGTGCCAGGCCGCTGACGTCGATGTGTGGACTCGGAGATGGCGTCCACCATGTCCTCCAATCGCTCCACGGCACCGTCGCTGCAGTTGTGGACGAGGAAGTCCTCATCGTCAGCCGCAACGTAGTAGGTGTGGACGCTTTCGACAGTAAGGTCGTGCACCGGCTCGAAGCGAGCGTACCGCTCGACTTTCGTGACGACAGGGGAGGTATGGTCCGTTGACGTCAGCACTTGGCCAGGTTTTAGATCGCCAATGTTGACGAACCGACCCTCAGTAGCTACCCAGATGGGGTGCCAGGACGTGGCGTCGACCGTGCCCATGGTGCCGTCGTCGGCGGTGACGGTGAGGCGGGTCATGTCGTCTTCGTCGGTGTGGACGATGGTGGCGACGACGGAGCGGTCGGTGGTGTGGCCGGTGACGGGGTCGGTGGCTTTCACCTTGTCGCCGATCTCGACTTCGGAGATCGGTTTGGTCGAGCCGTCGGCCATCAGGACCAGGGTCGTGGCCACGAAGCTGTGCAGCGCACAACTCCCGCCGCCCTTCGAGGTCAGCTTCTGGAACTGTTCGGTGGCGGCGCGGGAGACGTCGTCGGCGATGGACTGGACACGGCGCAGGACGCCCTTGGCCTTGTCGACGATCGAGGCGAGGCGGTTGACGGCCTTGACGGCGTTGTAGCCGGCTTCGAGGATCTTGCCGACCTTGCCCCAGGGGACCAGGCCGGCGACGAGACCGCCGCACGCCCAGATGTCACCCTTGGAGAAGCAGTCGACGATGTCGTTCCAGCCCGAGATTTCCTTGAGAACCTCCCAGGCGACCTCTTTGATCACGTCCCACTTCGTCTTGTGGGCGTCGGCCAGAGCCTTCTGGTAGTCCTCCCAGGAGATGCCCTCCGAGGCCAGGCCGTTCCTCAGCGCACTTTCGTTGTTCCGGTTCGCCTGCTGCCACGCCCGCTCGCGCTGTTGGTAGACCCGCTTCTCCTCCTCCCAACGCGGCCCCTGGATGCTCTTTTCCTTGCCACCGCACAGCACACCATCAGGGCCGCAGTTGTTGATGAGCAGGCCGGTCGGGTCGCTGAAGGTAACAGGGCTGTTGTTGGCGTAGGCGTAGCCGTTGAGCTGCTGCGGATCGTTGTTGTCGATCACCGGGTCGGCGGACAGGAAACGGCCCGACGACTGGTCGTACAGGCGTGCGCCGACCTGGGTCAGGCCCGACTCGTCGTTGCGGCCGCCGACGAAGCCGAGACGGTCCGGCCATTCGGGTGGCGCGGTACCGCGCGAAGCCCCGAAGGGCGTCTGACGGCGCTGCGTGACGGTCTGGGCGTTGTCGTTGGCCACGGAGAGCTGGTTGGTGCCCTGGTGGTCGGGGATCAACCACTTCAGCCCGGAGATGCTGTTGCGCACCGCCACCGTCTGGCCACCGTGGGAGTACCAGCGGGTCCAGGACGGAGTGGACGTGCCGTTCTCCAGGCGGATCTCCTGACCGAACGCGTACAGGGTGGTGGCCGACGGCTCGCGGCTGATCAGGCGGTCGCCGTCGGCGTCGTAGACATAGGTCGACTTGTCGGTGCCGTCCGGGTTGGCGACGCTGGAGACGCGGCCTTCGGCGTCGTAGTCGAGGACCTGGGTGTCGCCGCCGATGGTGCGCGACTTCGTGCGGCCGGTCTTGTCGTAGGTGAACGTGTCGAGCGCGTCGCCGTTGGGGCCCTTCGTGGTCACCGACAGGGCGGTGTGCGGTTGCGGAGCGCCGAGGATCGGGTAGTCGGTGGTGCGGGTGATGTCGCCGGCTGTGGTGTGTTGGGTTTCGGTGCGGCGGTTGCCGGTCTTGTCGAAGGTCCACGAGTGCCAGTACGGCGCGGCGCCGCCCAGGGCGGTGGTGGACTTGATGGCGGCGCAGTCGCCGGTGGCCGGGGTCCAGGCGTCGGTCATCCGGCGCAGGTGGTCGTAGGCGAAGCACTGCGTGTCGGCGACACGCCCCTCGGGGGTGTCGGCGATTTTCTTGATGTTGCCGGCGGGGTCGTAGCTGTAGGCGCGGTCGGCGAGCTCGGGTTCGGTGGTGGTCTCGCGCTCGACCACCGTGCGTTCCGGGCGTCGGGTGCCGACCTCGTAGAAGTTGGTGACCGCGAGGTTCTTGGCGGTGTCGGCACTGCTGCCGTACTGCAGGCGCAGCACTTCGCCGAAGCTGGAGTAGCCGGTGGCGGAAACGTAGACCTCTTGGCCGGACTGGGTCGATTCGAGCTGGCCGTTGGCGGTGTTGTAGTACGACCCGACCGACTCCGACGGGACGATCACCTTGCCGCCCGAGCTGACCGTCGAGTAGGTGATCGACTTCGGTTTGCCGTTGTAGGTGTAGTCCTGCTTCACCTCGTACGTCGCCGGCAGCACGCCCGGTGAAGCGGGCACCACAAGCTTCTGGCCCTTGGGACGTCCGGCGGCGTCGTAGCCGGTGACGTACTTGTGATAGACCAGGTTGTCCACGAACCGGCGTGCCGACTTGAGCATGCCGATGCCGCCGGCTGCGGTGTCGTACTCCCACGAGGCGAGTTTGGGGCCGGTCAGGGAGTCCTGGTGCTTGGCGATCAGCCGACCGAGGTCGTCGTAGGCGTTGGCGACGGTGCGGTTCTCGGCGTCGGTGGAGGACAGGACCTGGCCCGCGGCGTCGTAGGCCAGGGTGCTGCGGCCGGTGTCGGGGTCGTTGGTCTCGACCAGGCGGCCACGCAGGTCGTAGGTGTACGACCAGGTGTTGCCGTCGGGGTCGGTGACGGCTTTGAGCAGGCCGGCCGCGTTGTAGGTGTACTTGGTGGCGTCGTGAGGGCTGTCGGGGCCGTTGGTGTGCTGCCACTTCTCGGTCGTCCGGCCCTGGGCGTCGTTGATCAGGGTGGTGGCGGTCCCGCCGGGCGGCGGGGTGGTCTTCACCCGGTCGCCGCCGTAGGAGGTGGTGGTGTGCCACTGGTTCTGGCCGAACTTGCGGTAGGTCGCCTTGGTCGACCGCGCCATGCCGTCGTACTCGGTGACGGTCTGGTTGGGCACTTCGTTGTCGAAGACGCCCGCGAGGGTGCCACCGGCGGGCGCGGTGTTGTTCCAGTAGACGCCGTTGGTCTTGTACGGCAGGCCGCGCGAGTCGTAGAACGTGTCGGTGATCTGACGCCCGCCGTCCGGGCCGGGGGACGGGATCTGGGTCTGCCGTTCACGCAGCAGGCCGTCGTAGAGGGTGTAGACGGACAGGTACTGGCCGTTGTCCTGCAACTGCTTGGAGACGACGACGCTGGTCTTGTCGTTGTTGTACTGGTACTCGAACATCGCGTTCGCCGGAGCCGTCGCCTTGTCGAAGCCGGGCGTCCAGGCGGCGGTCAGGCGACCGAGTGCGTCGTAGGCGAGGTCGGCGCGGCGGTTGTTGGCGTCGACCGAGGCGACCGAGAGACCCCAGGCAGGCTCCAGGTACTCCTGGCTGACGTGACCGAGCGGGTTGGTGCTGGTCAGCTGCTTGAGCGGACCGGTGGTCGGTGTGTACGCGGTAGTGGTCTTCTTACCGCGTGCGTCGTAGACGTCCAGGGGTCGGCCGTAGGCGTCGTAGGTGGCCTGCGAGGCGGTCACCCACGTCTGGCCGGAGGCGTCCCACTTGTCCAACACCTCGACCTTGGTGATCAGCCCGCGAGTCGGTGCCACCCCGTGGGCCTGGCCGTCGTAGTACGACCGGACGAGCGACTGGATGGTGGCCGGTGACGCTTCGACCTCGCACGTGCCCACCACGGTCTCCACCTGCGAGGCCAGGGTGAGCAACAACGCGCCCTCGTTGCGGGCGAACCTGCTGCGGGTGCAGGTCTCGTCACCGGTGACGGCCTCATCGCCGAGGTCCTCGGTCACCTCGACGATGCCCTCGGCGGTGAAGGCGAGCTTGTTGACCTTCGTGCGCCGCCAGGAGCCGTTCTCCAGCAGCGTGCGGCCGCGGACGGAGGCGGTGCCGGTGACGAACGCCTTGTTGCCCGCCGCGTCGGAGGCGGTCGGGGTCTCGGGCAGGTACGGGTCGTTGACCGACGCCGACACCATCACGCCGTCGTTGTACTGGCGGGTCTCGCGGACGAACCCGCGCAGCCGCGGCACGTCCGGGATCGCCGGGCCTTCCGAGGCGGTGATGTCGGCGGTGCGCACGCCGTCGGGCAACCCGTCGCCGTTGGTGTCACCGGGCTGCCGGTCGCCCTGCATGCCGCGGCCGTAGACGACCTCCGTCTTGGACCGCTTCTCCTGCGGGTTGCCCTTGATCGTGGCGACCTTTTCGTAACCACGCCACTGCGACCAGGTGCGGCGGACCGGTTCGCTGAACTCGGCCTCGTCGAAGTGCCACGCAGCCTTCTCGTCGTACTCGTAGTCGGTCTGGATGGGCGTGGACGCGCCGGTGCGGTCGTTGTCGACGATCCGGGTGACCACGTACTTGTGAAACCAGTGCAGCTGCGGCTCCATCGCACCGTCCGGCGTCCACCACGACGGGTAGCAGCGCAAGGTGTTCGCCTCGGGCGACACGGGCATCCGCGTACCCACCGCGCAGTCCGGATCGCTGTACTTGACGGAGGTATGGCCGCCCGCCTCGTTGGTGATCCCCGTGACCCGGAAGCGGGTCAGCGGCAGGTAGTTGTCGGTGCTCGTGTCGATGCGATTGTCCATCGCGGTGTGCGCGAACACTGTCGGCGGCGTCGCCACGCTGCCGCCCACCAGACCGGTGTGTGTCACGGACTTGAGGTTCAACGCGGGTGCCGTGCCGTCACCGGTGTTGAGAAACTGGTGCTCCAACGACCACGAGTCGACGTCCTGGAACGTGGACGCGCCGTTCGCGACCCGCGTCACGACCTTCGTCAAACGCTTGCGCGTGAAGAACGACGGCGTCAACCGGTGCGTGCACGACTCACCCACCGCGCACACCTGGTCGAACGGCACGTCCGGCCAGTGCCCGGCGGTCGAGGCGTTCAACTGCGCCGGATCGCACGTGATCGCGTCCTTGGGCAGGCAGCGCTCGGCGGCCTCGAAGCTCACCTTCGCGCCGGGGTGCGCGAACACGTCGTCGCTGCGCAACCCGTACTCGACCCGGTCCAGCCACCCGCCGCGCACGTAGTCCGTGCCCTTGTTGGCGTCACCGTTGCGGCCGTAGCGGTTGAACTCCCGGTTGTAGTAGTAGGTCGTCACGTCGCCGTGCGGGTCGACCGAGTAGTCCAGGTTCCACCGGTACGCCTGCTGGCACCACGACGCGTCGAACGTCCCGCTGTTGCACTCCTCGTTGGCGTGGTTGCCGTACACCGGCACGGTCCACGCCGACTGCGTCTCCGGCTTGCCGTCCGTCCAGCCCGGCAGGCGGTTCATCCCCAGGAAGTACTGGGTCCCGTCGGTCGTCGTGACCTTCCAGTGCTCACCGTTGTTGTCACCGTTGACCGCACCGAACAGCCGCTCGATGCGCGCGCCGTCCTCGGACTCCGCCCGCCACTGGTCCGTACCCGGAATGTTGATCAGCTTCCCGGACACGCCGACCAGGCTGATCGTCGCGTTGTGCGTCGCCCAGCACTGGTCACCGGTCTTGGTCTGCCCGTTGTTCCCGCCCAGGTCGAGGCTGCACGGCTTGTACTGGCGCTCGATGAACCCGGCCGGCGCGAGGTCCCAGCCGTCACCGGCCCACGACGCCTGGTTGTTCGTCGACGACGTCCGCCCGTCCAGGCTCTGCGCCGAGTACCCCAACGACAACTTCGGCGCCGCGCCACCGATCGCCGGCGGCACCCGCATCGGCAGGCCGTAGGTGAAGTCACCCGACGAGCCGCCCGCGCTCCACGACCCGGCCGGGGCCAACGACGTCGCACCATACGTACCCGCCGTGCTCGCCGACGCGGCCACCGCGGCGAACACCACCGGCTCCGACGACGTCAACGTCGTCCTGCCGGACAGCACCCCGGCCGCGGTGTTGTTCGCGGCGCCCGCCACGGGCGTGGCCACCTGGCACTCGGTCTTGTCCGGTGTCGTCGCCGCGCACGCGGGCAGGCTGACCAGCCGCAACCGGGCGGCGTAGTCGCCACCGAACGCCGACGCGAACGACGAGTAGTCGAACGTCACCGCCAACGGCTTGTCCTTCACCCCGCCGGCATCCGCAAGGCTGAACACCACCCCGCTGGACCCGGCCTTGCGGTCGTGCACCCGCACCCGCACCTTGCCCGCCGCGGCCTGACGTGCGCTCGCCTCCTGGGGCAGCCCCACCGCGACCGGTGTGCCCACGGCCCGGATGGGCCGGCCCGTCGCGCGAGCCGCGGCCTGTGCCGGCGTGCCGCCCTCGGCCGCGAAGTCCACCTCGGCAGTCGTGGCAGCGGGCCAGGAAGCCTGCGCCGGAGCGGTCACCACGTGGTTCTTCGCCGGATCCTCCGGCACCGCCTCGACCGGCACCGCCCTGGTCGGGATCGATCGCTCCAACTGCAGCGACACCCTCCACGCCTGGGTCGAGGCCATCGCCACGGCCTGCCCGGTCGAGGCGGTCAACACCAGCACGACACCGAACGCGGCGGCCTTCCGGGCCAGCTTCCGCACGGCAGCACTCACAACAGGGCCTCTCGTGACGTCTCGGATCGAACCGGTGGCTCAGAAGTGCCTGGTGGACTCGTACACACTGCGGATCTGCTCGCTGGTGAGAACACCGGAGTAGACGCGGGCGTCGTCCACTGCGCCCTGCCACACGTCCGCTTTCTGCGAGCCCCAAAGGCCACGGCCGAGCCACAGCGGACCGGAGCCGTTCCACCCCGTGACGCCGCTGCCGTCGGTCGTGCCGGAGAAGTTGACGGTCTGCCTGTCGCCGTTGACGTACAACGCGATCCGACCGCTCACCGCGTCATACGTGCCCGTCAGGTGCACCCACTGACCCGTGACGATCGCGTTGTCCGACAGGGCGACCCACCACATCGAGGTGGCCGGGCCCTGCGTCATGAGGAACGCCCACTGCCGGTTCTCCGGGCGGTACTGGAGCATGAACGGCGAGTACTGCGCGTCGCCCAGGCTGACCGCCGCACGCGCGGCCTGGTCGTTGTCCAACCGCACCCACGCCGACACCGTGTACGACCGGTCCGTGCGCAGGTTCACCGGCCGGGAAGCGGTGACCTGACCCGAGCCGGACGTGTCGAACTGCAACCACTCGTCCTCGCCGGTGCGCGGCCGGTCCGGGTCGTCCGGGTCGTCCGGCGTGCCCGCCCAGGTCGCACCCCCGCTGATCGTGGCCTGCTGACCGGACACCGACTCCCGCGTGGTGGTCCCGGTCCGCTCGTCCAACCCGAGTCGGGCCCGCAGCACCGCCCGGTTCGCGTCCTCCGCCGCGTCCTCGGCCGTCACCACCCGGTCCCACACCCGCACCGAGTCGATCGCACCCGGGAAGTGGTTCGACGCCTCACCCGCGGACTTCGCCCGACCGACCACGAGACTGCCACTCGGGTTCCACAGCTGCGCGGTCGTCGTGCCCTCCGGCTTGCCATCGACGTACAGCGTCAACGCCTTGCTGTTCGGCTCGTAGGTCGCGAGCAGGTGCGTCCACACACCGACCTGAGGCGGAGCGGCCGACGTCACCCTCGCGTACGACGCCGGTCCGTCCGCGTCGTCGCTCGGCGTGGTGATCGCCCAGCGGTCCGCGTTGACGGCGTACTGCAGGTAGAACGAGCTCGCTCGGTTGCCGTCCTGGCTGACCAGCGTGGCGTAGGAACCCTTGCTGTTCAGCTTCGCCCACGCGGACACCGAGAACGCCCGCGACGTGTCCACCACCGTGGAGGCCGACGCGGCGAAGCCACCGTTGAGCGTCAACGCGTTGCCGTCGTACCCCGCAGCGAACGACGCGGCACCGGACAACGCGAGCGGACGATTCCCTCCGCTGCTGTCGGCCGCAACCGTGCCCGACGTCTCGTCGAACGCCCATACCGCCTTGGGCAGTGCCTTCCCGGCGACGTGGAACGTGTAACTCGTGTTCTGCGGCGACGGGTTGTTCGCGCGGTCGAACGCACGGACGTGCAGCACGTTCGTACCGACCAGCGTCGGCGTGATCGGCACCGTCACCGACCCGTCGGCCGAGGTGACGTCGACAACGTTCGTCATGGCCGTGTCGTTGTTCAACGACCACCCGTACTTGCGGACGTCCGTCCTCCCGTCCGCTGGGAGAACGGGAGTGAACGTGAACGTGCCGGTCTTTCCCACACTGCCGTGGTTGAAGCCCGAACCCGGGTAGTCGACAGACGAGACCGCGGGCGCGTTCGGCGGCGTGGTGTCCACTTCGAACTCGCAGGCCGCCGACGAGGGACTGGTCAGCTGACCGTCATGGCTCACGACCTGCCACGTGTACACAGCGCCTTCGGCAAGGATGCCCGGTGGCAACGTCCACTCGCTGTAGGCACCCGAGCCGACCTCCGTGCCACCGAACAACCGCCCATCCCACACCGCACCCGGTCCTACACCGGTGAGCAGCCGGTACTCGCCATACACGTTGCTGGCGTCCGGATCGCTCACCCGTGCGCGCAGGCGGGGTGTGAAGGTGGCAACCGACGGCCGGGCAGCCCCCGTGGCGCAGGGCATCGCATGGTCCGGCGTCGACCCCTCCATGCCCAGGTCGGTCGGGGTGTTCGGGTAACTGTTGTACTTCACCACCAGGTACGGGTTGAGGTCGAACCGCCGCCAGGAGGCGTCGAGGTCGTTCTCGTTCACCGCCTTCAGCACGAACGTCGTCCATGCCCACGAACCGGACGCCGCGGCCCGGATGGCACCGACCGCCTCGAAATCCACGTTGCCGTCCGTGGGGCAGTTCCCCGGGTTGTTGCGTACATTGGTGCTCGACTGGAACTCGCCCCAGCTGGTCTGGTTGTTCCACGTCGTGTTGGCGTCGATCCAGCCGGCCAACCGCAGCTCGGTCGCCGAAGGCGCGCACGAGTACGTGTTGATCACTCTCGCGTGCAGGGCGGCGGTGTGGATGTACTTGCCGATGAGAGGCTCGGTGTTCATCTGCAGGTAGGACCGGGACCTCGAGTTCTTCGTGGCACCGCTGCCCAGCGTCCAGGGATTGACGAAGCCGACCTTCAGATCGCTCAACGCACCGCCGGTGGCATCGAAGTTCCTGGCATTCGGCCACTCCTCCTGCACTACGGCGTGGTGCACCTTGCCGCAGTTGCCACAGCTGTAGCTCGGGTCGAGCACCACGGGATACGTCGTCGCCGGATCGTCGAGGAATCCCTGGTCCGGCGTGATCGCCAAAGCCTCGGGCGTGACCTCGACCTCCATCGCGGCCTGCCGATCACCCGGCACCGACTCACCCACATGCTCACGCGGCCCGTCACCGGAGGAATCCCACATCTGCGACGCGTCACCGACGAACACCGGCTTGCCCGCACCGTCCCTCACCACCAGGTCGCCTGCCCCAGGGACCGAACCGTGCTCCACCCGCACGTCCTCCGCGTGCGTCGGGAACGTGACCGTGTCCAGGGCCGGGTTACGCCCCGCCTCCGGCGTCTTGATCACCAACAGCTCGCTGAAACCCTCCAGGTGCGCCTCGACCCGCAAGTCGACGTCCGGCAGCACGTTCGGGTAGGTCAGCGTCGCCCCGTCCACCACCGGCTCGGGCAACTCGCCGTCCCACCGCAAACCGACCTCATGACCGCCCTGCGCGACCTTGGCCAGCGGACGCGCCTCGGCAGCCGTGCCGCCCGGCGAGAACGCGACCTCCACCGTGGACGCCTTCGGCGCGAACGAACCGTCCGCCCTGCGCTCCAACGTCAGGTCGACCGGCACCCACCCGTCACCCCGCCGCACCCGCACCGGCTGCACGTGCTGCGTGAACGTCATCGTGCCGTCCGGGTTCGCCCGCACCTCGTCGGTCTCCGTGGTGGCCGACTCCACCACCACCGACTCCCCGCTCTGAGCTGCATACCGGGCAGCAGTCGCCTCATCCGGTGCGGACCTCGGCACCTCCGCCCCCGTGACTTCCGGCTGAGCCACTGCCCCAGGCGGCACCGCCACAACACCGGCCACGACCGCGAGGACGAGCGCCAGACCAAAAGTGCGCAGAGTCGAACCCCGCGCGTGCACGCGCGAACTCATAAAAGATGCCCCCCGGCTCGCGCTCCCCGCGCGATCTGTGCTGAGTCCCCCGACCCGAGGAGGAATCATGACGGTTCAACCAACCTCGGCACAGCAGCCGAACGGCTCAATGACCGACGATCATCCCTGTGATCAGCACCTCACCCGAACAGCCCTCCTACCAGCCACGATCGTCACCACGCGTGCTGCTAGCTGTATGAGGCCATGACGTTGGTGACGCCGGTGTGGAGCCGGGTGGCTGGTGGTCGGTTTCCGGCGGCGGTGTGGGGGCGATGGTAGTTGTAGTGCACGTTCCAGACCGTCAGGGCGTCGGCGCGGTGTTGTTCGCTGGTCCAGGCGTGGGCGTAGAGGAATTCCTCGCCCAGGATGCGCTGGTAGCGCTCGACCTTGCCGTTGTGGCGTGGGGTGTAGGCCCTGATGCGCTGGTCGCGGACTGCGAGCAGCGCCTTGGCGAAGTCGTGGGCGCGGTGGCAGGAGCCGTTGAGTTCCTAACGGATGTCAAGTGGTTGGCGCGCCCGTAGGGTGGGGGTGGACGGGCCGGTCGATGGAGCGCGTTGCGACTCCTTGTTTCGTCGGCCCGTCCCTGGTGCGGGGTGTGTTGTGCGACGTGCGGTGCGGAGTTCGGCGGAGATGGTGTAGCGCTGGGCGATGATGTGCCGGGCTTGTTGCGGGGTCACCGGTGTGCCGTCGGTGTCTGTGAGGTGGTAGTGCTTGCCGCGGCGCAGGCAGGCGGCGATGCGGGTGAGCAGTGTGGTCGCGACGTGGCAAAGGGCCGAGTTGTGGTGTTTGCCGGCCTCGGTCATCAGGCGGTGGTATTTCGCCGCGAGCGAGGGGTCGCTGCGGCGGGCTTGGTCGGCGGCCATGAACAGTGCTTCGCGCAGGCATGCGTCACCGGATTTGGTGGGGCCGCCGTGTCGTGCGCTCTGGCCGGAGGAGTCCAGTTTGGGGACCAGGCCGCTGAAGGAGCGGATCGCGGCCAGCGAGGTGAACCGGTGCGGGTCGCCGAGGCGTCCCAGGATCTGTGCGGCCAGGACCGGGCCGACGCCGGGGACCGAGCGCAGGATCCCGTCGGGGTCGGCCTTGGTCAGCAGCGCGGCGATGCGGTCCTCGAGTTCTTTGATCTCTTCGGTCAGCCGCAGTGCCAGTCGCGCCTCGATCGCGATGTCGTCGGCCAGTTCCGGGTAGTCCAGCTCCTCGGACCACAACCGGAGGGTCTCTCGCGCCGCGGTGATCACCTGGTCCGCCTTGTCCTCGCCCCAGCTGCCGCGGGAGTGGCGGGCCAGGAACCGACCCAGGCGTGCCCTGCCCAGGCGGATGACCTGGTGCGGGTCGGCGTAGTGCGCCAGAAACCGCAGCGGGGTCTTGTTGGCCAGGTCGGCGCCCAGCGCGGCGTGCCAGCCCGGCCCGAGCAGTTCCAGCAGGGCGTCGAGCCTGGCAAGAATGCTCGTGCGGCGTTTGACCAGGTTGGAGCGCAGTTTGACCGCCCGGCACAGCGCGTCGCCGGGGCCGAGTCCGGTCGCGGTGTGCAGGCCCTCCGGGTGCAGCAGCGGGACGCGGGCCAGGATCCTGGGAGTCCAGCCGGTCGGACTTGGTGTGCCTGGCGTAGTAGGTCCGGCAGGTCGGCCGACTGCTCAGGCGGCACCAGCACGACGACCGCTCCCCGGCGACGGAACCAGGCCGCCAACGGCACCCACGCATTGCGCGTCGGTTCCATGACCACCGTGACCGACGACGGCTCGGTGCCCTCGGGCAGCATGGCCCGCAACCGCTCCAGGTCCTCGACGGTGGTGCGGAACCTGCGCCCCGACCACAGGTATCGGCCCGTCGTATCGGCCAGACTGGCCTGGTGGGCGGCCCGGCAGGCGACATCGATGCCCAACCGCATCTCCAACGAGGTGGCTCCCTTCCGCTCGGCGAACACGATCCGGCACGCAAGGCCATCACCAGGGCCGGCGCCCGTACCGGACATTCACCAACAGGGATCCACACGGCTCGGGCGTTACCCGAACCGCTGGTCACCGGGTTCCCAACAGGACGCGCACCACTCGGCGAAGGCCCCGCTCACCCCAACGGTCAACAGGCAAGGGGTGAACACCCCAGTCGGTCACGTAGCGGTGGTGAGCGGGCGCCGGAGCTCCGGATTCTCATGCGACCGGCCGCGCCGCACCAGCCTCCGGGAACACACACCAAGCTTGAATGTCGGTAACGACGCGGTGGATGTGGCCGATGCCGTGTGCGGCGAGAAACGCCCTGGCCCGGTGCAGGAATGCGATCGCGGTGACTGCCTTCTCGTCGGGCAGTGCCTCGGTGTAGGCCAGGCGGAGAACCCGTCGACCGCGGAGTGCAGGTAGGTGTAGCTGCGGCCGGTACCGGCATTCTTGGCGCGTTCGACCTGTTTGGCCTGGTCGCTGTCCCTGCCGTGACGTCGAGCAGCACGGCGGGTTCCTCGCTGAGCGGCAGGACGACCTAGCGTCAAGGCTCAAGGCCCCGTACACAAATCGGGTTCAGCGAGCCGTCCGCAGTGCGCTCAGCCATGCCGATCACGGCACACCGCGGGAAACCGTCGAACGCATCGTCGCAGTGGCAGACGACTACGGGCTCAGCATTCCCGAACCACCAGTCCCGCTGCCGCCTGCGAATCTGGAAGACATCTACCTGGTCTGCTGGATGGCGGTGGTGCCTGCTCCCGAAGTTACGTCCATGCATCAGTGAGGACTGGCGAGCTGCGACGCCCGTGGCAGGAGTCTTGTCACGGGCGTCGATCAGCGCACCTCCACCAGCCGGCTTCCTCAGTGGACCGCCGAAGCAGCTGTTCCCGCTTTCAACGCCGTTGGGCAGCACGGGCACGCCGCGCGGTGATGACGACCGTGACGAGGCTGAGCGCCATGCCGACCACGGCGAACAGCACGCTGGCGACAGCCGGTGTGATCGGCAGCTCCACGGTCACCTCACCGCTTCGGCAAACAACGGCCGGTGTTGCGTCGAGACGCAGCTCGGCCACTGCCTGGGCCGACGCCAGTTGCCTTGCTGCATCGCTCTCGCACCACTGGTAGGTCGACGCGATCTGAGCGAAGCCGAGTGCCGCGACCCCAAGAAGGATTGCGAAGACCAGGGCGCACGCCACCGCGAGGCCGCGGTCGTTCATGAGTGGTCGTGACATGTCAGCGCAGGTGACTCCGGTTCTCGAACCACTCATCGTCATCAGGGCGAGGTGCGGTGCGGCGCCGGTCAACCGGCGGCGGCTCGGGAGCAGCAGTGACGTGCTGCTTCAACGCCAGCGCGTCGTCGAGTTCACGCGCGAGGTCGGCCATGGTGAAGTCGAGCACCTCGGCAGCCCGCTTGGCCGCCTCGTGCGCCGCCATGAGCTCCTCGGTCAGCCAGGGCTCTCCACCTTCATAAAGGGTGTTGGGGGCGATGTGCACGCGGACGAGCTTGCCCATCATGTCGACCCACACCGTGACCGCACCGCTGGGTGACACACCCTTGTACTGGCTGAACAGCGCTTTCTCCGGATCGCGCCTGATCTTGGCGAAACGTTCCTGCGCCTGCGCGACCATCTCCTGCGGGTCCACGTCCCCTCCTAGGGCTGGAGCTTGCCCAGTGACTCCATCGCCTTGGCGGCGTCCGCGGACGCCTCGGCGCACTTGGCGATCTGCTCGTCGGCCTTGAATTTCTGCGAATGCCACCACGCGGCCAAGCCCACCAGGACGCCGAGGATCCCCAGGATCAGTCCCACGACGGCGCCGATCCCGGTCAGACCGACGATGATGCCCGCGATGACACCGATGATCCCGACCACGAACCCGATGGCACTCCAGATGTTGTTCCACATGTCCGAGGCCTTGAACTCGAAGCCGTCGGCGAGGTCGACCAGTGCCTGACCGACGTCGTGAGCGGGCTTGCGCATCTCACCCAGCGCCTGCTTCATTCGGTTGATGCGCTCGGTGTAGGCGTTGCTCGCTTCACCGGTCCATGCCGAAGCCTGGTTGGCCGCCGTCTCCAAGCCCTTGACGCAGCCGTCGATCGCTTTGCCGAGTTGATCCGCCCCGTCTGACTGCCCGGCGCCCCACACGTCTCGCCCGATCCGGCGGAACGACTCCGGGTCGATGTCCCTGATCACCCTCAAGGTGGCTTGGATGGACGGCAGACCCGGAGCGTGCCGGGCCGCGAACCCGTCGATCTCCCCCGCGTCCGACAGCAACGAGTCCGTGATCACGGTCTGCAGAAAGCCCACGTGCGCCTCCCTCTGGTCATTCCGGGTAGATCCCGCGCAGCCCTTCGCCGATGAGCTTCTCGGCTCCCACGTACTCCTGCTGCGTCCGATGGACGCCGTCGATCGCCGTCTCGATCGTGGTGTGGACCCGGTTGATGAAGTCCTGCACGGCCTGACTTGTCCGGGCGTAGTCCTGGTCGACGAACTTCGTCAACGCCAGGATCACCTCGTCAACGGTCTCCTCGACGTTCTCGTGCGGGCTCACGGACTGCACCGTCATGCTGCCCTCGAGGCTTGCCTTGGCTCGGAAGTCCTGTAACCCCAACGCCTCCCCAGCCGCTCTGAGACTGGCCTTCAACTGGTCGAACTCGCCCGGATCGAGCGCATAGCCCCGACCAGGAGTCCCCATCTTCGTCACCCCCTGCTACCGCCTTGTGTCGCAATGTAGCAGCACCCACTACCGCAGCTACTGAAAACGAACAAACGGGCGCCCGTGTCCATCACACGACAGCGAAGCCGCTAAGGAGTCACACCGGTGCCGAACATGACGGCGGCCACGGCGACCGAAAGGGTTCCAGGCAGATCCACCCAGCCGGGTTAGTGAGAGCTGGAGCACACAGCTGACAACATTTCGTGCGGACCGACCGCCTGCTCCAAATTTGCTCCAGCTCGGCCACTGCAGTCCACAGTGGAGAAAAAACAAGATCGCCCGCAACCTGCATTACCGCAGGTCAGCGGGCGATTCGTATACTGTATCAAGTTGTGGAGCTGAGGGGACTCGAACCCCTGACCCTCACACTGCCAGTGTGGCGAGCAAAACGCCCTTCACGCTGCAACGATTACAAAACCGCTGGTCATCGCGGTTCCATTCACCGTCGTTCAGAGCAGCATAGCGCCGTTCGACGCACATGAACTCTCCGGATTTTCTCCAGCACTAGCTGGTGTGAGAGCCAACCCTAACCTGGTTCGCGGAGTCGGGCGTGAGCGCGGTTGGTCGCTCGCACCCGGCACATGTCACCGGCAGCGCCGATCCACCCGGCCGCGTGTTCCCGGGACGTCGTCTCCAACTGTCCGGCGGCTCGTTCCACGCCTCCGCCGATGTTTTGCCAGGCCTGCGCGTCGGCACGGATCTCCGGAACCTTCCTGGCGAGGTCGTTCAGCATGTCCTGCAACGGCTGAGGTGCTCGATCAACCAGCCGACCCCTGTAAGTCGCCGGCACCCCGACGCCGGTGACCGCGGGGGTGCCGTCCTATGGCGTTGCGACGAACGGGTTGTTCCCCACACCCGACCTGCCGTCGCGACAGAGTAGCGCTCGCGTGGCGGATCGCTTCGTCGTCGCCGTGTGCGTGCAGGTCGCTATAAGGTTCTCTGTTGACATCGCCAACAGATTAAAGGGTACACGCAGCATGACTCCCGTGTACCCTTGTTACGGGCGGGAGCACCTCGACGATGTGGAGCGTGTGCGCCGTATTCACAGCCGGCGGGCATGGGAGGGTAGGAAGGTGACGTCGAGGACGAAGGTCGTGGCTGGCCGGTTCCGGCTGACAGCTGCGATCGGCAAGGGCAACATGGGCGAGGTGTACCGCGCCGAAGACTTGGCGAGCGCGGGCCGAGACGCCGTCGCCGTGAAGCTCATCCTGCGCGGCCTGTCGGGCACTCTGCTCGACCCCGACTTCGACGAGAAAGCAATTCTACGGTTCGAGCGCGAAGTCCGGATCATGCGCAGGCTCGATCACCCCAACATCCCGCGCCTGGTGGCAGGCGGCGTCGACCGCTTGCCCTATCTGGCGATGGAACTGTTGGACGGGCGCACTCTCCGCGACCTCATCGCCGAGCATCCACAGTTGCCGATCCCTTGGGTTGCGGCAATCGGCGCGCAGATGGCCGACGGGCTCTCGGCGGCGCACGCGGAGAATGTCGTTCACCGCGATTTGAAGCCGGCAAACGTCATGCTCGTCCAGGGCGGCGGGGTGAAGGTCCTCGATTTCGGCATGGGCCGGATCATCGATGACGCCGAGGGTGCGAAGCTGACCAGCAGCGGTGTCACGGTCGGCACCGCCCGCTATATGGCACCCGAGCAGTTCGAGGCCGCCTCAGTCACCCAGGCCGCCGATCTCTACGCGCTGGGCTGCGTTCTGTTCGAGCTGCTGAGCGGTGTTCCGCCGTTTCACCGCGAGTCAGCGCACGAGCTCGGCGAGAAGCACCTGAAGCAAGCACCTCCGTCGATAAAGCTCCTGCGCTCGGACACGCCGGAGGCAATGGCGCTGCTGATCGAGAAGTTGTTGGCGAAGAGCCCGGCCAGTCGCCCGGCCGACGCCGTCGCCGTGCGGGAGATGTTACTGCCGCTCGCGGTGGTGGGCGAGGGGGTTCCGGGCTGGGACTCACTCGACCCGGTCGCTTGGGTCGCGGCGAGGCGCGAAGCGGGGCGGGAGGACCCGGTGACCGCCTTCGGTGCGCCGGCGTCGACATCCGGGATGGACGTCTTCACGGTGCACGAAAAGCTCATCGCCGACTATCGGGCGTTCACCGAGGGCGGGACGATCATCCGTGACGAAGAGATCGCCGAGTTCGTCCGGCAGGATATGGACAGCAAGTCCCAGTGGCCCGATCCCTGGTTGTCGTTGAACCCGTTCTTCGCTTCCGGTGGCACGATGCTCGAACTGGCCGGCGGTGGGGTGCTGCACAGCGAATGCGCGCGGATCTTCCAGACCGGCAAGACCGAGGGCGGCACCGTGTGCGACGGCCGTCCCCTGACCCTGCACCGTCACCAACGTGAGGCGATCGACGTCGCGGCGGCGGGCGAGTCCTACGTGCTGACCACGGGAACCGGCTCCGGCAAGTCCCTCTCCTACATCATCCCGATCGTCGACCGAGTGCTCAAGGAACGAGCCGAGGAGGGGCGCTCCGCGCGCAAGCGGGTCCGCGCGATCATCGTCTACCCGATGAACGCCCTGGCCAACAGCCAGCTCAAGGAGCTCGACAAGTTCCTTCTCGACGGCTACGGCAAAGGTCACGAGCCGGTCACCTACGCGCGCTACACCGGCCAGGAGACCGACGAACGCCGCAAAGAGATCCGCGACAACCCTCCGGACATCCTGCTGACCAACTACGTCATGCTGGAGTTGATGCTAACCCGGCCGGACGACCGGAAATCCCTGATCAAAATGGCGAAGGGGCTGCGGTTCCTGGTCTTCGACGAGTTGCACACCTACCGTGGCCGGCAGGGCGCTGACGTCGCGCTGCTGATTCGCCGGGTTCGCGACGCCTGCGAAGCCGACCGGCTGCAGTGCATCGGCACCTCCGCCACCATGTCCAGCGAGGACACGTTCGAAGACCAGCGGAACGTGGTCGCCGAGGTGGCCACGATGCTCTTCGGCGACGAAGTGCGTCCGGATAATGTCATCGGAGAGACGCTCGTGCGCGCCACCGACGCCGGAGACGGCACCGTGCCGGTGGAACGACTCCAGGCGGGCGGGCCGCCACGTGCGTACGCGGACCTCGTGACCGATCCCCTCGCTTGTTGGATCGAAACGCGCTTCGGACTGCGAACGGACGCCACCGGGCGGCTGGTCCGGCAGAAGCCCGCCAAGATCGAGGATGCTGCCCGTGAGCTCGCTGAAGCCGGTGGGCTCACCGTGCGTGCCTGCAAGGAAGCGATCCAGAGCACCCTCAAAGCAGGCTCGGAAGCACGGCATCCCGTCACCGACCGTCCACTGTTCGCGTTTCGGCTGCACCAATTCTTGTCTAAGGGCGACACTGTCTACGTCACGCTCGAAGACAAGGCGTCACGCCACCTGACTCGCGATTACCAGCGCGTTTTGCCCGGCTCGGATGGCAAGATTCTGCTGCCGCTTGCTTTCTGCCGTGAGTGTGGCCAGGAGTACCTGACCGTGTGGCGGACCGTCAAGGACGGCGTCGTCCGCTACGAACCCAGGCGGGACACCGCGGCGACCGGTGGACGCGCGGGCGACGGCTACCTCTACCTCGATGCGGACAAGCCCTGGCCCAACACCACGGAAGAGGCGATCGACGGTCGTCGGCTGCCCGAGTCCTGGCTCGAAACCGGCGAACACGGCGACGAACGCGTGCGCGAGTCGTATCGGCCCCGGCTCCCGGTCGCCGTCAGCGTCGATCCTTACGGCGACGAGGTGGCGGGTGGGCTCGCCGTCGCGTTCATCCCGGCGCCGTTCCTGTTCTGCCTGCACTGCTCGGTCAGCTACGAGCAGACCCGCGGTAAGGATTTTGCCAAGTTGGCCACTTTGGACCAGGAGGGGCGATCGTCGGCCACGTCGCTGGTGTCCGCGTCGATCGTGCGCTCGCTCAAGGCTGTTCCGGAGGAAGCGCTCAGCAAGAAGGCGCGCAAGCTGTTGACCTTCGTCGACAATCGTCAGGACGCGTCGCTGCAAGCCGGTCACTTCAACGACTTCGTGCAGATCACGCAGCTGCGCAGTGCGCTGTACCGCGCGGTCGTGGCTGCGGGGAAGGAGGGCATCCGACACGAGGAGCTGGCGTCGCGGGTCGCTGGTGCGCTGGGACTCGTTCCCGCCGACTACGCGAAAGGCGCCGACAAGCTCGCTCCGGCGTTGCGCAGCCGTGCCGCCAAGACGTTGCAGGACGTCATCGCCTTCCGGCTCTACCTCGATCTCCAGCGCGGCTGGCGGGTCACCATGCCGAACCTGGAACAGACCGGCCTGCTCGAGATCCGGTACGAGGGCCTCGACTGGCTCACCGGCTCGGACGAGCAGTGGGTCGACACTCACCCGAGCATCCGTGACACCGAGCCGGACCGCCGGGCGGAGATCCTCCGGACCCTGCTCGACCACCTGCGCCGCAACCTCGCCATCGACGTGCAGTACTTCCGCGAGGACTTCGACTCCCTCCAGCGCGCCAGCGAGGAGCGCCTCGTCGACCCCTGGGTGCTGTCGACCAGCGACCAACCGCAGGTGGGAACGGCCTTCCCGGGCAGTTCCCGCCCAGGGATGAGCCGGTCGAGCTTGTTCGTGTCCGGTCGCGGGAAGTTCGGCAAGTACCTCCGTCGCGAGCACTTCAAGGGCCTGTCGACCGACGACGCCGCGACGGTGATCGAGCAACTGCTGGAGCTGCTCGCCGAAGCCGGGCTCGTCGACCGGGTCGAGGTCGCTCCCCAACGTTCCGGGCGGTTCCGACGGAGCTCGGGCTCGGACGCCACCGGTTACCGCGTTGCGGCGCGGACCCTGGTGTGGCAGGCCGGCACCGGCGAGACCGGTTCTCACGACCCGCTGACCCGCACCTATGCCAGCGGGGACGGTCCTCGGGTCAACACGTTCTTCCGCGACCTCTACCGGGAGGCCGGCAGCGCGCTCAGCGGTCTGTCCGCCCGGGAGCACACCGCGCAGGTCGACCCGGAAACCCGCGAGCAGCGGGAGGAGGCGTTCCGCAGCGGCGACCTGAAGCTGCTCTACTGCTCGCCGACGATGGAACTCGGCGTCGACATCTCCGAGCTGAACGCGGTGATGCTGCGCAACGTCCCGCCGACTCCCGCCAACTACGCGCAGCGCAGCGGCCGGGCGGGCCGATCGGGCCAGCCCGCGCTCGTCACCACGTACTGCGCCACCGGCAACAGTCACGACCAGTACTACTTCCGCCGGTCCGACCGGATGGTCGCCGGTATCATCACCCGGCCCCGGCTGGACCTGACCAACGAGGACCTGGTGCGCTCGCACGTGCACGCCATCTGGCTGGCGGAGTCGGGTCTGAAGTTGGGGCGGGCCATCCCCGACATCATCGACATCGGCTACCACGAGGACACCCGGCTGCCCGATCCCCCCTTGCGGCTGTACGACCACATCGACGCGGGTCGCCGTGAACCGCAGGCACAACGGCGCACGGTCGAGGCGGCCCACCGGGTGCTCGGCCAGATGCGATCCGAGTTCGCCGACACCTCATGGTGGCATCCGCAGTGGATCGAGGAGACCGTCCGTGCCGCCGGTGAGCGGTTCAACGCGGCGTTCGACCGGTGGCGACAGCTGTTCAAGGCCGCTCTGGTCGATCAAGCCGAGCAGAACCGCCGGGTCCTCGACCACACGCTGTCCAAACGCGACCACGACATCGCCAGTGCCCGACGGCGTGAGGCGGAGACCCAGCTCAACCTGCTCAAGAACGACACCGCCGACAGCAAGTCGGTGCTGTCGGACTTCAACCCCTACCGCTACCTCGCCAGCGAAGGGTTCTTGCCGGGCTACTCGTTCCCCCGTCTGCCCCTCGCCGCCTACGTGCCCGCGTCGGGTCGCCGCTACGGCGATGGTGACTACCTCCAGCGCCCGCGTTTCCTGGCCATCCGCGAGTTCGGCCCAGGGGCGCTGATCTACCACGAAGGGAGCCGTTACCAGGTCACCCGTATCCAGCTGACACCCGACGCAAGCGGCGACCTGGTCACCACGAGCGCCAAGCGCTGCGGTGCATGCGGCTACCACCACGACGTCGGGGAATCGGCCAGCCGCTGCCAGATGTGTAACGAGCCGCTGCGGGAGAACACGACCGGCCTCTTGCAGTTGCACACCGTCTACACCCGCAAGCGTGAACGGATCTCCTCGGACGAGGAGGAGCGGCGGCGGGCCGGTTTCCGCCTCGTGACGTCCTACCGCTTCCACGACCACGGCGCCCGCCCAGGCCGGAGGGACGCCCTGGTCTCGGATGCCGACGGCCTGATCGCGAAGGTGAGCTACGGGGACTCGGCGACAGTGCGGATCACCAATGTTGGCCGGGTGCGCGCGCGGGAGGACGAACCACCGGGCTTCTGGCTCGACCCGGCGGACGGCCGCTGGCTCAACGAACGCGAAGCGGGCGAAGCGTCGGGGGATTCCAGCGAGCTACCGGTGGTCGACGGCAACGGCAACGACAAACGTCACAAGAAGCGAGTCATCCCCTACGTCGAGGACCGCCGCAACGTGCTGGTCGTCAAGCTCGCGGACCCGCTTGACGAGCCGGTCGCGCTGTCCCTGATGTACGCGCTGGAGCGCGGCATCGAGGCCGAGTTCGAGCTGGAGGACTCGGAACTGACCAGCGAATTGCTCCCGCCCGACGAAGGTCCCCGCGACCGGTTCCTGTTCACTGAAGCGGCGGAAGGTGGTGCGGGCGTGCTGCGCCTGCTGCAATCAGACCCCGACGCACTCCGGCGAGCCGCGGCCAGGGCGCTGGAGATCTGTCACTTCGATTCGGACGGCACAGACCTCGGTGGCCCGCACCCGGACCGGCGCTGCGCACGTGGTTGCTATGAGTGCCTGCTCACGTACGGCAACCAAGGCAGCCACGGGTTGATCGACCGCCATTCCGTGCGCGCGCTGCTCCTGCGACTTGCCAGGGCTCGTGCGGAGACGACGGGCCTGGGTGAGTCCCGCACCGAGCAGTTGGACCGGTTGTCGACGCAATCGGAAACCGGGCTGGAAAAGCGGCTGATCGCCTGGCTCAAGGAGAACGGCCTGCGGCTTCCCGACGAGGCGCAGCCGTTCATCGCCGAGGCGCTTGCCCGTCCCGACTACGTCTACCGGTTGCCCGGCGTGAACGTGGCCGTGTTCGTCGACGGACCCGTTCACCAGTACGCCGAGGTCGCGCAGCGCGACGCGGAGGCCGCGAGTCGTCTCGAGGACGCGGGCTGGGATGTTGTGCGTTTCCCCCATGATGGTGACTGGTCCGCCATCGTAAGTGAGTGCGAGCGCTACTTCGGGCGCGTTGCGGGCGTTTGACGACGGAAGAGAACATCACATAGATGAGCAACTACACTGTTGGCTCGCTCGTTTCCGCGCGTGGCCGTGACTGGGTGGTACTGCCGGAAAGCGCCGACGACATGTTGGTCCTGCGGCCGCTCGGTGGCTCGGACGACGATGTCGCTGCCGTCTTCCCGGCTTTCGAGGATGTCCGGTCCGCCGAGTTCCCTCCACCTTCTCCCGACGACCTGGGCGATGACCTGGCGGCCGGGATGCTGCGCTCCGCCCTGCGGATCGGCTTCCGGTCAGGTGCGGGTCCCTTCCGCTCGCTCGCCGGAATCGCGGTCGAGCCCCGTGCGTACCAGCTCGTGCCGCTGATGATGGCCCTGCGGCAGAAGACGGTGCGCATGCTGATCTCCGATGATGTCGGGATCGGCAAGACCGTCGAAGCCGGGCTGATCGCGAGCGAGCTGCTCGCCCAGGGCAGCGCGCGCAAGCTGGCCGTGCTGTGCTCGCCCGCGCTGGCCGAGCAGTGGCAGCAGGAGCTGCGCACCAAGTTCGGCATCGACGCCGAACTGGTCCTCGCCTCGACCGTGTCCAAGCTGGAGCGCAAGCTCGACCTCGGTCAGTCGCTGTTCGACCGGCATCCGCACGTGGTGGTCTCCACCGACTTCATCAAGTCGACCCGCCACCGCGACGACTTCGTCAAGCACTGCCCCGACCTGGTCATCGTGGACGAGGCGCATACCTGTGTCACCGCCGACGAGACGTCCTCGGCGCAGAGCCAGCTCCGCTACGAGCTCCTCCAACGGATCGCGGGCGACCCCGATCGCCACCTCCTCCTGGTGACGGCGACACCGCACAGCGGCAAGGAGAGCGCGTTCCGCGCCCTCCTTGGTCTGGTCAAGCCGGAGCTGGCCACGGCGGAACTCGACACCGACGCGGGAAGACGCCTGCTGGCGGGCCACTTCGTCCAGCGCAAGCGAGCCGATGTGCGACAGTTCCTCTCCACCCGGGACGGGCTGGCCGACGACAGCCTGCGTGAGGACACCGCGTTCCCGGCGGACCGCGAGTTCAAGGACGAGACCTACTCGCTGTCCCCTGCCTACCGGGCCCTGCTCGACGACGCCATCGCCTACGCCGGGGAACGGGTCAGCGCCGCGGGTGACCGCGGCAAGCGGGAGGCACGCATCGCCTGGTGGTCCGCGATCGCGCTGCTGCGCTCCATGGTCTCCTCACCGCGTGCCGCGGCGCAGACGTTGCGGACCCGCTCGGCGGCGGCCACGGCGTCGACCGCGCAGGAAGCCGATCTGCTCGGCGCACCCCTGACCAGGGACTCCGCTGACAGCGACGCGCTGGAAGGGCTCGACGTGGCTCCCGGCGCCGAGCTGGACGAGCCGGGGGTGCGGCTGGGGGAACTTGCCGACCGGGCGGCGGCGCTGGAAGGCCCGGAGGAGGACTGGAAGCTCGCGGCCCTGGTCAAGCACCTGAAGGCATTGCTGAGCAAGGGCTATCACCCGATCGTGTTCTGCCGCTACATCCCGACCGCCGAGTACGTGGCCGACCACCTCGCGGAGACGCTGGGCAAGAAGACCTTCGTCCGCGCGGTGACCGGAACGCTGTCCCCGCAACAGCGCATCCAGCGGATCGAGGAGCTGGCCGAGCAATCGCGGGAGACCGCCGGGGCCAAGCGGGTCCTGATCGCTACCGACTGCCTGTCCGAGGGGGTGAACCTCCAACACCACTTCGACGCCGTCGTCCACTACGACCTGGCCTGGAACCCGACCCGGCACGACCAGCGCGAAGGGCGCGTCGACCGCTACGGCCAGAAGACCGACGTCGTCCGAGTCATCACCCTGTACGGCAGCGACAACGGCATCGACGGCAAGGTGCTGGAGGTCCTGATCAAGAAGCACCGGCAGATCAAGAAGGACCTGGGCATCTCGGTCTCGGTGCCCGACGAGATGTCGTCCGGGGTGACCGACGCGGTCGTAGAGTGGCTGTTGCTGCGTGACCGACGTCCCGAGCAGGCAAGTCTGTTCGAAATGGAGACGGTGCGTGAACGGTCTGCCGCCGTCGAGGCGCAGTGGCAGTCCGCGGCCGAGCGGGAGAAGGCGTCCCGGTCCCGATTCGCCCAGCGGACGATCAGGCCGGAAGAGGTCGCCAAGGAGGTGGCGGCCGTCCGGGACGCGCTGGGCCGCGCGAGCGAGGTCCGCGGCTTCGTCCGGCAGGCGCTCGGCGCGCTCGACGCCGTGCTCCGTCCCGACGGCGACGACTTCACCGCTGACGTGTCCGGCACGCCAGCGGGGCTGCGGGACGCGCTCGCCCCGGTGGTCGGAGGTGACCTGGACAAGCCGGTCGCGTTCCGCGCCACTGCCGCGGTCGCCCGGGGTGAAGCGGCCCTCGTGCGCACCGATCCGGTGGTGGGCGCGCTCGCCGGGTACGTCCTCAACTCGGCCTTCGACGAGAAGGCATCCGGCCCGCGGCCGGCTCGTCGGTGCGGGGTGATCCGGACGACGAGCGTCCAGACCAGGACGACACTCCTGATCGTCCGCTACAGGTTCCACCTCACGCTGCCGTCCCGATCGGGGGAACGGCAGTTAGTCGCCGAAGACGCCCGTCTGCTCGCCTTCGAGGGCGCCCCGGCGAATGCCCGTTGGCTTCCCGCGCACGACGCTCGGAAACTACTGGAAGTAACGGCCGACGAGAACACCGATCCGGCGTTCGGCAAGCGCACCATGGCCCGGGTGCTCGACGGACTACCGGAAACGACCGCTCACTTGGCCTCTTTCGGCGATGAACTCGCCGCCGAGTTGCTCGCCTCGCACCGCCGGGTCCGCAGCGCTTCCGGTGAGATCGTCCGCGGTGTGCAGGTGACGGCGCAGAAGCCGGCCGACGTCCTCGGCGCCTACGTCTACCTGCCGGTCACTGGAGGAGCAGCCTGATGTCCGCCGTCACCCGCAACCAGGTCTTCCCCGCCGTCGACACCATCGGCGGACTGCTGCCCGCGGACATGCTCCTGCGGATCTCCGAGGGCAAGGACGTTAGGGGATGCGCGCCCGCCGACTACCGTGTGCTCGGATCGCGGTCGGTGCGTGACGACGCGGAGCGCCACTGGGACTACCTCAAGGGCGTCTGGACCGAGCTGCGTGAGCACCTGCCCGCCGCCCCGGAACAGGACGCACCGGCCGATCCGACCGGCCGGGCGACCGTGGAGTGGTTGTTGCCGCTGTTCGCCGAGCTCGGCTTCGGTGAGCTGACCGCTCTCGGTGCCTCCGGCATCACCGCCGACGACGGCGGCAAGACCTTCGCCATCAGCCACCGCTGGAACCAGGTCCCCATCCACCTCGCGCCCTGGCAGTCCACATTGGACAAGCGGCCGGGTGGTCCGGGCACGGTTCCGCCGCAGTCGTTGGTCCAGGAGTGCCTGAACCGGAGCGACGCCCACCTCTGGGGCGTGCTCACCAACGGCAGGCAACTGCGGCTGCTGCGGGACTCCAGCGCGCTGGCCACGGCCTCCTACGTTGAGTTCGACCTCGAAGCCATCTTCGACGGCGAGCTGTTCAGCGAGTTCGTGCTGCTGTACCGACTGCTGCACGTCTCACGCTTCGCCGTGGCGGAGGGCGCTCCGGCCGCCTCGTGCTGGCTGGAGAAGTGGCGCCTCGACGCGATCACGTCGGGCACCCGGGCTCTCGACCAGCTCCGGGACGGGGTCCAACAGGCCATCACGACGTTGGGCACTGGCTTCCTCCGCCATCCGGCCAACACCGACCTGCGTGCGAACGTCGACGTCACCGCACTCCACAACGGGTTGCTGCGGCTGGTGTACCGGCTGCTGTTCGTCTTCGTCGCCGAGGACCGGGGCGTGCTGCACGCGCCGAAGGCCTCCGAGCAGGCCCGGGAACGCTACGCCGCCTACTTCTCCACGGCGAGGCTGCGCGCTCACGCGAGAAGACGTCGTGGCACCGCCCACGACGACCTCTACCAGGCGCTGCGCATCGTCCTGGCTGCGCTCGGAGACGAGGACGGCCGCCCCGAACTGGGGCTGCCCGGCCTCGGCGGCATCTTCGACCCGACACCGGCCGACGTGGTGCTCGACGGTCTCGCGTGCTCGAACGAATACCTCCTGACGGCGGTCCGGCACCTCGCGCAGGTGCGCGACGTCGGCTCGCGAAGGGTCAGGGCGGTGGACTACCGGCACCTGGACGCCGAGGAACTCGGGTCCATCTACGAGTCACTGCTGGAACTCGTCCCGCGGCACAGTGCGGTGGACCGCACTTTCGAGCTGGTCGAGCTGGCGGGCAACACCCGCAAGACGACCGGCTCCTACTACACGCCGTCATCGTTGATCGAATGCCTGCTCGACGCCACCCTGGACCCGGTCATCGACGACGCGGTCAAGCGGGGCGAGCAGGCGGCTTCAGCCGCTGGTCAGGCCGATCCAGCCGACGCAATCGTGGATGAGCTGCTGTCGCTGACGGTGTGTGACCCCGCCTGCGGTTCGGGGCACTTCCTGGTCGCCGCCGCCCGCCGGATCGCCAAGCGTGTCGCCGCAGTACGCGAGCGCAACCCGGAGCCTGTCACGGAAGCGGTGCGCGAGGCGCTGCACGAGGTCATCACGCGCTGCGTGTACGGCGTCGACCTCAACCCGATGGCGGTCGAGCTGGCGAAGGTGTCGCTGTGGCTGGAAGCCCTCGTGCCGGGCAAGCCGCTGGACTTCCTCGACGCCCACATCAAGTGCGGCAACGCCCTGCTAGGCACCACACCGGCGCTGCTGCGGCGAGGTGTCCCGGACAGCGCGTTCATCGCCACCGAGGGCGACGACAAGAAGTTCGCCAAGATGCTGGAGAAGGTCAACGCCGAGGAGCGCGAGGGCCGGCTCACCCTCTTCGACATCGAGGAAGTCCCGGTGAAGGTCACCAACGCCGCCTTCGCCGCCAGCGTCCGGCGAATCACCGGGAAGTCCTCCGGCAAGCTCCAGGAGGTGCGGCGGAAGGCTGCGGCGTACACGTCGTGGACGGGAACGCCGGAGTACGTCGACGCCCTGCACCTCGCGGACGCCTGGTGCGCCGCGTTCATGTGGATCAAGGACGCGGACCGGCCACGAGCCGTCACCGAGAAGGTTTTCCGAGCGCTGGAGGACCCGACGGCCGAGGGCGCGTCGCCGGAGACCCACGACGAGATCCGCCGGCTGCGCGACCAGTACCGGTTCTTCCACTGGCATTTGGAGTTCCCGGAAATCTTCGCTGCCGACGCGGGTGAAGACACGTCCGCGACCGGCTGGCGGGGCGGTTTCAGTTGCGTCCTCGGCAATCCGCCGTGGGACAGTGTCGAGCTGAAGGAACAGGAGTTCTTCGCTCAGCGCTCGCCCGAGATCGCCGCCGTGGGCAAGGCGGACTCCCGGAAGAAGCTGATCGCGGCGCTGCGGGACGACCCGGACACGCTGCCGTTGTTCACCGCCTACGCCGACGCCAAGCGAGCGGTCTACGCCGAGAGCCACTTCCTGCGGCGATCGGGCCGCGTTCCGCTCACGGGCAAGGGGAACCTCAACACCTACGCGGTGTTCTCGGAGACCGTGCGCATCCTGACCGGCGACCACGGCCGGGCCGGTGTCATCGTGCCGACCGGGATCGCCACCGACGCCAGGACCCAGTACTTCTTCAAGGACTTGGTGCTGCGCGGCTCGCTCGCGGCCTTGTACGACTTCGAGAACGCCGCGCCACTGTTCCCCAACGTTCATCGCTCGTTCAAGTTCTGCGTGCTCTCGCTCGCAGGGCAGGCGCTTCGTGAACCGGCCGCTAAGTTCGCGTTCTTCCTCCACGACCCGGCCGAGTTGGACGAGGCCGACAAGGCGTTTACCTTGTCACCGGAAGAGATCACCCTGCTCAACCCCAACACGGGTACGTGCCCGATCTTCCGCTCCCGCCGCGACGCCGAAATCACCCTCGGCATCTACCGCCGCGTCCCCATCCTCGTTAAGGAACCAGACGAACATGGCCAAGGCGGCAGCAACCCCTGGAATGTGTCGTTCCTGAGGATGTTCGACATGTCTCATGATGCACGGTTCTTCCGCACCCGGGCCGAGTTGGAGCAGGAAGGCTGGAAGCTGTCCGGGAACGTCTTCACCAAGCGTACGCAGCGCATGCTCCCGCTGTACGAGGCGAAGATGGTCGACTTCTTCAATCATCGAGCCGCGGATGTCGTGAAGAGTGATACTGCACTCAATCGCCAGAACCAGCCCAAGTATTTGACGGACGAAGAGCTTCGAGATCCAGTTCGTTGCGCGCAACCGGCAACCTGGGCGCCTGAAGATGACGTCCAGCTAGGCAAGTTGGGCAAGGGCGGCCGAGCTGCGATAGAGCGCGGTTCCATTAGCCGCCTAGCGGAGAGGAATTGGCATCGCGGCTGGATCACGGGGTGGAGGGATGTCACATCGTCCACCAATGAACGGACGTCGGTGCCATCGATCATCCCACTCTGTGCGGTTGGAAACAAGTTTCCATTGATGTTTCCGCAAGTCGTGCCCGTGCAGGCTGTAGCGCTTGTCGCTTGCCAATCTTCAATGGTTTTCGATTTCGTGAGTCGCCAGAAAATTGGCGGCGTGGCGATGAATTTTTTCATCTGGAATCAATTGCCTACCCTTTCTCCTGTAATGCTTTACAGGCAGTCAGAGTGGGTGTCAGAGCGAGTAAAGGAGCTTTCCTTCACCGCCTTCGATATGTCTCCGCTGGCCAGGGATCTCGGTGACGACAAGTTGCCCTTCGTTTGGAATGAAGATCGACGGGTTGTCATTCGGGCCGAGTTGGATGCGCTTTTCTTCCACCTCTACGGGATCGAGCGTAACGACGTCGACTACATCCTTGACACTTTCCCGATCGTCAAGCGCAAGGACGAAGCGAAGTACGGCACCTACCGCACCAAGGATCTGATCCTCGCCGAATACGACCGCATGGCCGCAGCCGGCGTCAGCCTCACCACCCCGCTCGTCGACGGTGAGAACTACACCTCCACACTCACCCCGCCGCCGGGGCACGGCCCGCGTCATCCTGCCCGAGACGACCAGCCGACGGAGTAGCCGACGATGCCGCAGCTCGCGTTCGCCAACAGCTTTTGGGAGACCTACGACCAACTGGACAAGCAGGTCAGGGCCGGGGTGCGCAAGGCAATGGCCAAGTTTCAGCAGCTCCCCATCGCCGAGCTGTACGCGGACAAGGGGCTGCACCTGGAATCCGTCGACAAGGCTCGTGACCCGCGGATGCGCACCATCCGGGTTACCGACTTCTGGCGCGGTGTCGTGCTGGCGCCTGACGACGGCAGCGACATCTTCCTGCTGCTCAACGTCGTCCCGCACGACGACGCCTACACCTGGGCCGCGAAACGGCTCTACACCGTGAACACGGCCACGCGAGCGCTCGAAGTCCGCAACGTTGTCGCTATCGAGCAGTTGACGCCACCCTTGGAACAAGCTGCCGCGAGCGCGCCCGTGCTGCTGTTCGCGAAGCACTCCGACACGGTGCTGCGTGACCTCGGCATCGACGACCAGGTACTCCGCGCGGCGCGGGCGATCAGCGATCGGGCGCAGTTGGAGGCGTTCGGCAGTCTGCTGCCGGAGGATCAGTTCGAGGTGCTGCAATACCTCGCCGAAGGGTTCTCGCCCGAGGAGGTCTACCGGGACGTGGTCGCCGAACGCAGGCCCGTCGGCGAACCGTCCGAGGCGGACGACAGCCTGGCGAGGGCGATCACCCACACCAGCACGCGCATCACGCTGGTGACCAGTCCCGACGAACTGGCCGAAATCCTGGACAAGCCGTTCGCGGCCTGGCGGGTGTTCCTGCACCCGTCACAGCGTCGAGTGGCCTACCGCGTTTCCTACAACGGCTCCGCGCAGGTGACCGGTGGCCCAGGCACGGGCAAGACGGTGGTCGCGCTGCACCGGGTGAAACACCTGCTGTCCCGTTCCCCGGACCGCCGAGTGCTGCTCACCACCTACACCAACGCCCTCGCTCGGGCGTTGCGCGACAACCTGGCGTTGCTGCTCGACAACGAGGAGCAGCTCGCCCGGGTGCACGTCACGACCGTCGACGCCTTCGCGAACCGCGTCGTCCGCGACCACGTCGGGCGTGCGCTGTCTCCCATCTCCGACAACGACGAACGGCAGATGTGGCGACGTCTTCGCAGGCAACGGAACCTGCCGTGGACCGAGCAGTTCCTCACGAGCGAGTTCCGACACGTCGTGCTCGCCCAAAACGTGCGAACCAAGAACGAGTACCTCGAAGTGGAGCGTCGGGGCCGTGGATCCTCGCTGCGCGCCGCACAGCGGGAGCAGATCTGGGCGGCTGTCGAGGCGTTCATGGCCGAGTTGCGCGCTGCGGGCAAGACCACCCATCTCCAAATCTGCGCCGAAGCCGCGGACATCCTGAACGGCGGCAGCGATCACCGCTTCGACCACGTGGTCGTCGACGAGGCCCAGGACTTGCACCCGGCTCAGTGGCGGGTGCTCCGCGCCGCCGTCAAGGCTGGGCCCGACGACCTCTTCATCACCGGCGACCCGCACCAGCGGATCTACGACTCCCGGGTTTCGCTGCGCGCTGTCGGCATCTCGGTCACCGGCCGGAGCAGCCGGCTGCGGATCAACTACCGCAGCACCGCCGAGATCCTCGCCTGGTCGACCAGGGTCCTGGACGGTTCCGCCGTGGGTGAGCTGAGCGGCGACGGCACCGACAGCCTGGTTGGCTACCGGTCCCTGCTGCACGGCGGTCGGCCTCGGCTGTCCGGATTCCCGACCGAGCAGGCCGAGGTGGTGGCGCTGGCAGGGTTGGTGCGCGAATGGATCGAGCAGGGTGTTCCGGCCGGCGACATCGCCGTGTGCGCCCGGTTCAACCTGACGCTCGACAAGGTCTTCGATCAGCTCATCGTCGAAGGGATTCCGGCGGTACGCGTGAAGGACCAGCCGGGCGCCGACGTCGAAGGAGTCCGACTGGCCACCATGCACTCGATGAAGGGACTGGAGTTCCGGTGCGTGGCGGTGGCCGGCGTGACCGACAAGGCCATGCCCTTCGTGAAGGAGGTGACGCCGGTCGACGTCGACCCGCAGCAGCACGAGAGCGACCTGCTCAAACAGCGGTGCCTGCTCTTCGTCGCGTGCACCAGGGCTCGGGAAGCCCTTGCGGTCACGTGGAGCGGCGCCGCCAGCCCGTTTCTGCCCTCCACCGCGAACCGCTAGTCGGCGTTGTCCGGCCCGGGGAGCAGGGACCCGCGAGCCAGCCCGTCGCGAGCCAGCTCGGCTGCGCGCCGAGCCCACCGCGCGAGTTCGGCCACGGACTCCTCGAACTCGTCGAGGCGACGGAACGCCGCGCCGTAAGCGCGTTGGTCGGCGATGCTCATCTGGGGGATCCGCGCACCGCGGACGTCCACGCGGAACGTGCCGCTACCACTGGTGGCACGTTTGGTGTTCGCGGCACTTCGCACGAACCCCGTCAGGTAGTCGGTGTCGAGCCGATCGCTGGTGGCGGTGACGGCGTCCCCCGAAACCTCGACGAGTCCCGCCCTGGCCAGATCCGCGATCCTCACCGCCGCGCCCTCCAGCGAACCAGGTCCCGCCGCGACGATCGGCAGCAGGTGCCTGAGCTCCGCCAGTCGTGCGACCACCGCCGCCCGAGCGGCTTCGTAGTCGGCCAGGTGGTCGGTCCGCGCCGCCGTCACGTAGCGGGCCGGGGTCAGGTCGACCTCCTCGTCGAGCAGGTCGATGGCGGGCACGTCGACCACGTGCGCCGCGTCCGGTTCAAAAGTGCCGTCCGGGTCGTGGTCGGTGAGGTCGATCATGCGGACGTGGCCGCCGGGAACGTCCGCGTCGGCCGGCCGCGCCAACGTCCAGAGCTGCACCGGCTGCTGATGGGACGCGACCATGCCGCCCGGCAGCGCGACGACCTGGGTGAGCGCGCCGCGGCGGACGAGCTCGGCCCGGATTCGGCGGCCAGCCTTGCGGTAGGCGACCGAGGCGGGCATGACGACGATCGCCCGGCCGCCCGGCGCGACGTGGGCGTAGCAGTGCTGGAGCCAAGCCAGTTCGCTTTCCGCGCGGGTCGGAACGCCGAACTCCCAACGCTGGTCCAGCAGGAGTTCGTCGCGTCCCCAGTCGCTGACGTTCACCGGTGTCTCGCAGACCACGAGATCCGCGCGAAGGTCCGGCCACTGGTCATTGCGAAGTGAATCCCCGACCCTGACCGCGACTTCGGGGCCGCCGCCAAGCGACGCGCGGAGCCCGGCAAGGCGCGCCGCAGCCGGATCCACATCCTGCCCGATCAGCGAAACCTCGCCGGCTCCCCGGCATGCGAACAGCAACGACCCGACCCCACAGGCGGGATCGAACACCGTTCCCCTTACCGGACCGGCGAACCGGCGCACGGCGGTGACCAAGCGCGGCGTGGACATCGGCTCCGAGCCGGCCCGTCCGGGAGACGCGAGCGCCCTTGTCAGCAATGCATCGACGACCTCGGCCGGTGAACTCTCCTGGGCCAGGTCGAGCACCTGCGCGCGGGTCCCCGGTTCGAGGCCGCTTGAGCTTCCGGTCGCGAGCGCGTCGGCGACATCGGCGAGGGCATCGATGAGGTCGTCGCCGTACTGGGCGCGCAGCGCCTGCCAGAGGAGGACTTCGGATGAAGGACCGTCGTCTGCCTTTCCTTGGCGGCTCAGCCACGACTCGACATCAGGCAACGCGAATCGCGCGGTGCGGCCAGCCCCGCTCGCGGGGGCGGGGAAGTCCGGATACCGCTTCCGCCAGTTGGACACCGCAGCCCGCGTCACGTTGGCTAGCTTGGCGATCTCGGATGCGGTCACCAGTGACCTGGTCCGATCTGCGAAGTCCGCGTTCACCTGACGATCGTATACGTCACCCCCGTCACATCTGCTGTGGTTCACGTTGACATTGCCAACATGTGGCCAGCCTGAAAGTCGACAAATTTCGACGACTCTGATCCCCGCGCTGCAACGATCCGGTGGGGCGGTTGCTGCATGCCGTCGAAGCGCCGTTGCGCTCGGAGTCCTGCGGAAGGTCTCCGTCGAGGACCCGTCCGGTCGATCTCGGCCGGTGAACTGGTGGGTCGGCTCGACGATGAGCTATACGCGCTCAATGAACGGCTCGGCAAAGGCACGTCCGCCAGCTGGCCAGTTACCACATCGGTCTCCTCAAAGGAAGGTCTCGACCTACTCGCAGGCGACCCGGACGCCGTGAATGCGATGGCGACGACGTGGAGCAACATCGCCAAGCGCATGCGGGAGACCTCCGAGAAGCACTCCGACACGCTCGACACGCTGAGCGGTTCCCAGGGCGTGGCGATCGACGGCTAACGCAAGGCCGTGCAGGACTTCTCCACCGTGGTCACGGGTGGCGCTAGCCACGCCACCTCCGCCGCCCAGGCCATGACGGTGGCCGCATCGGCCATCGATGTCGTGCGCGGCGCGGTCCGGGCGCCATCGCGACGTTCATGTCCAACGCGATCATCAAGTTCGCGGCGGCGACCGCGCTACGCATGGGCACCGGCGACCCCCGGCTGGACAACGCCGGTGACGTGCTCGAACAAGAGGTCTCCCTCGGGCCCGGCCAGCCGGAGGTCGGCCTTCCGAACTACCCCAAATCCTCGGCAACGCGGCGGTCCAGGAGTGGAGCGACCAGACCCACCGCGAGGCCGATGCCCAGCGGCGTTCCCCCCACCTCCCGGACCACGGCGACATCGGTTGCGAAGGACGCAAGTTCCAGCGGTGAGGACCCGGCAAGACAGCCACGGGCACCACCACACCACTTGATAACACGGAGTCACCACACGAGTACGGTCGACAGCCACAGGCGACCAAGGCACGAACTCGCCGACCACGACCGTGCAACCGCAAGGAGTGCCAGCCCATGAGGGCCCACAGGATCGACCACCCGACGACACCGCAGGCCGGCTCGCAGGTGACGGTGCGGTCCCACCACGTGCAGGCGGCGCGCCGATGACAATGCCCGACGACACCGCCGCGAATCCGGACAACCTGCGCCGAGGAATGCTCGACGAACTGTGGGCACTCAAGGCGTTGCACACCCACGCGGTGGCCCAGGCGTTCGCCGCGGTCCCACGACACCTGTTCGCCCCGGAGGCCACACCGGAGCAGGCGTATGCGGCCAACAAGTCCGTGGTGACCAAACGCGGCCCTGACGGTGCGGCGTTGAGCAGCGTCTCCGCGCCCGCGATCCAGGCGGCGATGCTGGAGCAAGCCGACCTGCGTCCCGGGATGCGGGTGCTGGAGATCGGCTCCGGCGGCTACAACGCCGCGCTGATCGCCGAGATCGTCGGCCCGACCGGGTACGTGGTGTCGGTCGACATCGACGGCGATGTCGTCGAACGCGCCCGGCGCCTGCTGACCGAGGCCGGTTACCCGGCGGTGCGGGTAGTGCATGGCGACGCCGAGCACCCCATCGCCGACGAGGAACGGTTCGACCGCATCATCGTCACCGTCGGTGCCTGGGATCTGCCGCCCGCGTGGCGGGAGCAGCTGGTCGAGGGCGGCCGGATCGTGGTGCCGCTGCTGATGCGCGGGACCACCCGCACCGTGGCGCTGGACGAGGTCGAAGGCATCCTGGTGGATCGTGACCACCAGCGGGCCGGGTTCGTGGCGATGCAGGGCTTGGGTGCGCACGAGGAGACGTTCCTGTCCCTCGTCGAGGGGGAGCAGGTCGGCCTGCGCATCGATGGCCCGGCCGACACCAATCCGGTGGCGCTGGCCGACGCGCTGCTCGGTGGCCGGACTGAGGCGTGGTCGGGGGTCGAGGTCGGCGGTACGGAGCCGTTCGACGACCTGGACCTGTTCCTGGCCACCCGGCCCGGCCGGTTCGGACTGCTCCAGGCGCTGAAGCCCGCCGTCGACGCCAAGTTGGTGAGCGGCTGGGCGCAATGGGGTGCGCCCACGCGTTACAGCGACACCGGCTTCGCCTACCGGGTCACCCGCCGCGTTCCCGACACCGACCGCGCCGAGTTCGGCGTCTTCGCCCACGGCCCCGACGCCGCGCAGCTGGCGGACCAGGTCGTGGCCGACATCCGCACCTGGGACCGGGAACACCGCCACAGCGAGCATCGCGCCCACATCACGGTTTACCCCGCCGCGATCCCGGACGAGGCGCTGCCCTCGGGGTTCGTCATGGACCGCCGCCACACCCGCGTGGTCGTCACCTGGTCCACCAGCGCTGACCACGCAGAACACACCACCGCGACACGCGGCTGAAGAAAGGGGGAACCGGCATGACAACCATGCTCGTCATGGAATCGAACGCTTGTGCGATGACCGTAGAGCGGTTCTTCCCCGACCGCCGTGTGCCTGCCTGTGAGGTGTGGGTGGGTCGTCGGTGATCGAGGGGCACGAGTACGAGCGGTTGGTCGATCGGTTCCGGCACCTGGTGGCGCCCTTGCCGAGCTTGCGGAGTGGACAGCCGCTGGAACACCTACCTCGTCCGCTACTTCGAGGTGATGGACAAGGACCGACTGCTCGCCCTCGTCGCGCTGTTGGAGGTCGTGCCACCGGACGGGCCGGCGCACCGGGCCGCGGTCGCGTTCCTGACCTCCCTCCGGCTCGGTGACGAACCCGAGTCCACACCTCGACGGTCGTAGGTGGGGCACCTGGTGGGTGCTCAGCCGGTGAGGACGAGCGGCGTGGTGGGGAGGTGGCCGTCGAGGACTTGCCACAGCAGATCGGGGAGTTCGGCGGGGAGGAGTTTGTCGGTGCAGTCGGTGAGGTCGTCGAGGGTGCGCCAGCGGCGTTCGATGAGGCCGACTTTCTCGTTCTCGGTCGGTTTGAGCGGGACCTGGGGTGTGGTCGTGGTGGTGCGGGCGAGGTAGACGTGGTCGATGCGGTGGTGCTGTCGGCCGCGGTAGTGGAAGCGGCTTTCGCGGATCCAGAGTTGGGGGCCCAGGGTGATGTTGTGGATGCCGGTTTCCTCGGCGAGTTCGCGGCGGGCCGCGTCGGTGGGGGTTTCGTCGGGGTCGAGGCCGCCGCCGGGTAGTTCCCACCAGTGGTGGTCGGGTTGGTCGGGGTCGCGGGCGTGGATGAGCAGGACCCGGTCGGCGGGGTCGAGCAGGAGTACGCGGGCGCCGATGCGTGGGGTGGTGCTGGTGGTGCCGGCCATCCGTGCGGTGTCCCTCGAGGGTGTGGCGGTCGGGGCATCGGTGGCCGGCGGGGCGGCTAGAAGAGGGTGAATTCGGGTTCGTCGTGCTGGGTGGCCACCGTGGTGGGGTCGGACGTTAGCAGCCTGGTGGCGGGGGTGAGGTTCAAGGTGACGGCGAGTCCGGAGTGGTCGGTGAGCCGGGTGCCGTCTGCCTGCGGTGTGCGGGTGTCGTGGACGTAGGCGCAGGTCAGGAGCTGGTCGGCCAGGTCGGGGGTGGCGTGGGCGTGGTCGTAGCGGTAGCCGAGTTCGGGGCGGCGGGCCCAGCTGTGGTCGATCCGGTCGGGGTGGTGATGGCGGTAGAGGTCGAGCAGGCCGTGGCGGCGGGTGAGGTCGCGGTAGAAGTCGTATTCGAACGGCGCGAACTGGCCCCGGTGGGGTGGTTGGTGGTCGGGTTCGATGACGTTCAGGTCACCCAGCAGTAGGACCGGTGTGTCGGTGCGGGTGGTGTCGAGGGCGGCTTGGAAGCCGGCGATCCAGCGTTTTTTGCGTTCGGTCTTGTCCAGGGTGGCGTCGCGGGAGGGCACGTAGGCGCCGAGGATGCGGAGGGGGCCGTGGTCAGTGTGGGTGACGACGCCGGTCGCTCGGGCCGGGAGGTAGTCGAGGTGGTCGGTGAGCGGGTCGGGGCGGGTGGCCGTTTTGCTGACGATGAGGACGCCGAGTTCGCCGTCGGCGTGGTGGGGCAGGGTCACCGCGTAGCCGGCCGCGGTGAAGGTGTCGGCCAGGTGCTTCGTGCCCGGGGTGGCTTTGGTCTCGGTGAGGACGAAGACGTCCTCGGGGCGGTCGGCGAGCCAGGCAAGTTGGCGTCGGGCGCGGTCGAGGGAGGGGGCGCCGAGGTTGAGGGTGAGCAGGCTCAGGGGCATGCCGGGTTCTCCTCCGTGATCCCGTCGATCGGATAGGTGGGGGCGGGTGGTCGGATGAGGTCGACGATCTGGTCGGCGATCTCGTAGGGGTGGGCCGTGGTCGTGTCGAGGGTGGTGACGGGCCATCCTCGTTCGCGGAGGTAGGTCGCGGCGCGGTGGTAGCCGAGGGACTCGTGGGTGCTGCTGTCGGTGGTGCGTTCGAAGCGGCTGTGTGCGCCGCGGCTGTGCAGTCGGTGTGCGATGACGTCGGGGTCGGCGTTGAGGATGACGGCGAGGTCGGGTCGGTAGACGCTGTCGTTGAGGTGCCAGACGGTGTCGAAGGTGAGGCCGTCGAGCCCTTGCAGGACCAATGAGGAGGGCACGTACCGGTCGCTGACCACGATCCTGCTGTCGGCGAGGGCGGGCAGGATTTCGGCGGCGAGCTGGTGTAGGCGGTCGCCCGCGCAGAGGTTGGCCAGCGCGAGTCCGCGGTAGGTGTCGGTGCCGTGGCGGATGAGCTCGCCCAGCGGGGTGCGTGACGGCTGGGTCGTGCCGTGGACGGTGGCGCCCGTGGCGGTGAGGAGTTCGATCACGCGGGCCGTGGTGGTGGACTTGCCGACACCGCCGGGGCCGTCGATGGTGATCAGCGTTCCGGGCAGTCGCCGGGCTTCGGTGGTGGTCATGCGGGCGTCAGCGGCAGCAGCCGACGGCCTTGCGTGGGAACCGGGACCGGGCATTGATCGGTATCGACCTGGCCGATGCGGCCTCCGTTGGCGATCACGGCAGCGGGGCAGCCCTTGCCGCAGCCGTCGTTGAGTGAGCATGCGCCGCAGGTGGGGTTGTCACCGACGCGGTAGCGGTCGTGGAAGCGGTAGTCGTCCAGGCGGGCGGCGAGATCGGCGTCGGTGAAGATGTTACCCACGATGAACTCGGTGTCGGCGTGTTGCGAGGCCGGGGTTCGGGCGGCGAAGACGAGGTAGGGGCAGACGGTCACCTCGCCGGGGGTGAACACGTACAGGATGGTGCCGGCCTCGCAGCCCGACAGCGGCCTGCCCTCGGTGTTGGGGAAGCGGATGTGGGCGATGTCCAGGTCCGGCCCGTCGAACCCGATGGTCTGTTCGAAGATTTCTTGCATGTGCATCGTGGTCTTGGCCAACGCACGCTGGGACTTCACGCCGCGGCCCATGCTGCCCAGCGGGTTGAGCAGCACGTAGCGGGCGCCGTGCTCGCGGGCGAACGCGCACAACTCCGCGTACTCCTCGTTGCGCGCCAACGTGTTGGGCGTGCACAGCAGGCCCTGGAGCAGGTGCGCCTCGGCGAGTTTCCGCACCGTGGCGACGGTGACCTCGAACGAGGCACGGTCGCCACGGAAACGTCCGTGGGACTCGGCGGCGAACCCGTCCAGCGACACGTTGCAGTGCACCCCGCCGACTTCCGCCAGTTCCGCGATCCGGTCGTCGTCGAGGGTGGTGGCGTTGGTGCAGATCCCGACCTGCATACCCGCGTCGTGGAAGGCACGCACGATCTCCATGAAGTCGGGGTGCAGCGTCGGTTCGCCGCCGGTCAGCGTCACGCGGGTGACCCGGCATTGCGCGAGTCGGGGGATCACCTTGTCGAGGACTTCCACCAGCGGCATGTGCTTGCCGACCTTCGTGGCCGAGACGAAGCAGTGCGCGCAGTGCAGGTTGCAGTCCTCGTTGATCTGCACCAGCGCCTTGCGGTGCGGTGCGTCGACCGTGGTCCGGAAGTAACACGACGCGGCCCGGTCTGGGCCGACGATGCTGCGGGCGCTCATGGCTCACCTCTCCACATCCCAGGCGACACGCGAGGACGTGCAAGCCTGAATAGATGTTCGGTCGAACAGTAATTGGTCTTAAGGTGTCCTGGTGGACATATTCGGGACAGTTCCGTTGTCATGGCGCGCAGTGACAACCCAGTTGTCCGAGCGGACAGCGAAGGCCATGAACAGGAGCGACCGGTGACCGAGCCTGCGGGCTCCGAGCACGACGCGGCGTTGCTCGCCGAGTTGTTGAACCTTCCGCCCCACGTGCTCGACATCAGCCTCGACCAACTGCGCACGCTCGCCATCGTCAAGATCACCGGCAGCGCGCAGCGTGCCGCCAAGGCCCTCGGGCGTGAGCAGTCCAGCGTGCAGAAGCAGCTGGACAACCTTAACGGGACCGCGGTCCGCCTGGTCGGCGAAGCGCTGGTGCTTAAGCAAGGGCGCGGCAAGGACCACGCCTTCACACCTTCGGGTGAAGAGGTCGTCGATCTCGCGGTCGAGCAGTTGCGCGGCTGGGGCGAGAGGTTGCACCACACCCGGCGCCGCGTCGGCTCCACCATCTCCGTCGGCACCACCGAATTCACGGTGCAGTTCCTCGGCACCATCTGGCCCGCCCTGCGCGCGGAGTTCGAGAGCCGGGGCGTCCAGCTCAAGATCGAGCACGTCCGCACCCGAGACCTGTGGGCCCGGCTGGACGCCAAGCACGTCGACGTTGTCCTCGGCAGTCTCGCCACCGAGTACGACCGGCCCGTGACCCTGGACTACGACTTCATCGAATGGCACCGCGAACGCGTCGCGCTGCTCACCAACCTCAACCCCCGTGAATTGCCCGACAAGCCCGTCTCGTCGGAGACCTTGAGAGCCTTGCCGCTGCTGGTGCCCTCCGCAGGCCTGCTCGCGCAGTTCCTCGGCCGCTGGTACGGACCCGACTACCGAGGCGCCCTCAACGTCGTCGCCGACATCGACTCCCTGAACTACGGCCTCACGCTGCTCGACACGGAACTGCTCCACGGCTGCATGCTCACCACCGAACGAGTCGCCCACGCGGCCGTGACCGGCAAGCTGCCCGGCACCAACCTCCGTAACATCGCCTTGGCGCACGACTACGTGCCCGACCTCCAGATCGTGACGGGCATTTTCGCTCGCCCAGGCGAACGCGACCGCTACGCGCACGATCACCCCCTTAACCTCCTCTGGACCGCCTTCACGAAAGCGACGCCCGCACGACCGACGTCATCTCCTTGACGGGTCCGGACCATCGCGACCCGGTGATCCGACCGTGTGGGTCCGTGTAATCAGGCCGTGGTCGCGAACGACCAGGGGCGGGGTGGCGGCGTCATGCTGCTGATTCACCGGGGGCCGGGATTCGAGGTCGGTGCGCAGGTCGCGTACCCGTTGTGCCGCCGTGTCGTCGGTCCCGATGAGCAGCGCAAGCGCGCGGTTGAACTCTCTGTGGGCCTGGGCGGGGTTGCCGGTTAGCCATAGCGCCCGACCGAGTTCGGGCAGGCATCGCGCGCGTCCGGAGCGATCAGCCAGGTCCCCGAACAGCTTGTCCGCCCGAGACAGGTAGTTGATCGCGGATCCGTGCCGACCGACCTCGATCATCAACGTGCCTAGGTGGACCAGGGCGTCGGCGGTACCGGCCTGGTGCTCGTGCAGCAGGTAGGTCTCCAGGATCTCGTCGGCGCACCCGACGACCTTGTGCAGCCGGCCCTGGGCGCGATAGGTCGTGGCCAGGTCCAGCAGGGCTTCCGCGGTGGCGCCGGGGTCGTCGTCACGGTGTCGCCGGACCGCGAGTTCTCGCATGCCGTGCAGGGCGGCGAGGCGCAGCTGGTCTTGTGCGCGCAAGGTGCGGGCGGCGCGGCGGAATGCCGCCGCCAACAGCAGGGACGTCGGCAGTGCAGTCAGCATCCGGGCTCCGACATCGCTCAACCGGCGGATGAAGTCCTGGTCCGCGCCGGGTGGGACAACGGGCCAGATCTCGGCCAGCAGGCTGGTCGCGGTCTCCGGCTCATCCAGCACGCCGTGCAGCGTCGCGAGTACCCGATCGGCATCGAAGCCGTGGTCGAGCGCGGCCAGCTCGCGGCGCAGTCGGGAGGCTGCGTGCCTCGGAGCGTTCACTTCGATGTCCTACTCGGGCCGGGGACCACCTCGAACAGGTCCTCGAACCGCATCGGGGCCAACGCCGTCAGCGCACCGGCGATGAACCGTGGTCCCGGTTGCAGCTCACCGGATCGGACCCGGGTGACAGTGGAGCGGTTCACTCCGAACGCCGTCGCGGCGCTGTAGTCGGAGCGGTAACCGGACAAAAACAGGGCCTTGGCGAAGGTCTCGGCCCGCAGCCTGATGGTGGGCGAGGAGGACATGGTTCTCTGGTGTCCGGCGTCGGGCGGCATCGTCACTGGGCTTCGCGGTCGTAGCGGTCGGCCCAGCTGGCGAAGAGGTCGTGGGATCGTGCGGGGCTCAGGGCCAGGGAGGCCAGCCGCCGCATCCTGGCTTGGTAGCGCGTGACGGCGATCGGATCGTCGTGGAACACAGTTGCGGCGTCAGTTTCGGCGTAGGCCAAGGGCGTTATCGGGGCGTCGAACGTGAGCAGCGTGGCCTGGTTCCGGATGACGGCGTCGGAGGACTGCGACATCGGGACCACCCTGGGCGTGAACTTGTCCCACCCGCACATCAGGGCCAAGTGCAGCAGTTGGTCGCGCATGACTGCCGGGTCGCCGACCGTGGTGCGCAAGGCGGCCTCGTGGACGAACACCGTCATCTCCGGACCATGGCCCTGTTGGTGCAGAACGTTCTGCCTCGTCATCCGGGCAAGCGTCACTGTCCGGTCACCAGTTAGTGCGTAGGCGTAGTCCTCGGTCTGAACGAGGCTGGGCACGGTGAGGGGCTCGTAGGTGGTGATGGTCAGGGCGAGTCGTTCATGCAGGGTGAGTGCGGTCAAGACGTCAGGGACCTGGTCGTGGAAGCGCAGGAAGCTGCCGTTGTCCGGTTCGCTGGCAATGGCCAGGATCCGGTCGCGGGTGGCTTTGTCCGCACCCAAGCGACCGATGAGGGTGGCGATTTCCCATGAGGTCGTGCCCCGGCTCCCGGTCTCCAGTTTGCTCAACTTGGCCAGTGACCAGCCCATGCCCTCGGCCGTATTCGCCGCCGACATGCGAGCGCGATGGCGGACACGGCGTAGTTCCTCGCCGAGTTCGCGGCTGTGGGCGTTGCTCAACCGTGGAGCGGTCCTCCTGCCATCGGTTTCCGGTGGCTGCGTGGCCGGGTGGGGTGCGGTGGGCGTGTTCACATGCTCTCCCGTACGGGGTGAGACCGGGACGGGATGAAGTTGACCATCGGGGCCGCGTCCGAGGCACCGGCCAGGAGCCCTCCATCGCCCCTCCAACACCCCACCGGCTCCAACATCCGTGCGTGCTGACAGCCCTGGGCGGCGCGACTCACGGGGTGTCGGGCACGATGCCGGTACCGGAATCTGAAGGAGGACTGGAGAGTGGCGAAGATCGAAGCGGTCTTCTTCGACGTGGGGGAGATCCTGGTCGACGAGACGCGTGAGTACGGGACGTGGGCGGACTGGCTCGGCGTTCCCCGCCACACTTTCTCCGCCGTCTTCGGCGCGATCATCGCCCAGGGTAAGGATTACCGCGAGACGTTCCAGGTCTTTAGGCCGGGCTTCGACCTGACCGAGGAACGCGAGCGCCGTGCCGCGGCCGGGCAGCCGGAGACCTTCGGCGAGGACAACCTGTACGCCGATGCCCGGCCTTGCTTCGAGCAGCTCCGGGAAGCCGGGTTGCGTGTGGGTCTGGCGGGCAACCAGACCAGTCGTGCGGAGCGCATCTTGAAGGCGCTGGACCTACCGGTCGACGTGATCGGCACCTCCGACAGCTGGGGCGTGGAGAAGCCCTCGCCCGCCTTCTTCGACCGCGTGGTCCGTGAGGCGGGCGTTGCCGCGGAGTCGGTGCTCTACGTCGGCGATCGGCTGGACAACGACATCCGGCCAGCGCAACAGGCGGGCATCGCCACCGCGCTGATCCGCCGTGGCCCTTGGGGGCACATCCTGCGGATGCCGGAGGTGGAGGACCGGTGCCTGTTCACGCTCGACGGCCTGGCCACCCTCCCCGCGCGGGTGGCCGAGCACAACGCCCAGGCCGGGTGAATCACACCGCGGTCAGCGAGCGAACCCGCTCGTCCAGCTCGGCCGCGTAGGGGGTGTGGCGCAACGCCTGCCGAACGGCCGGAACGCGCTTGAGAGCGGTGGCGTAGAAGTCGCGACCGAGCACGTCACACGCCTCGCCGGCCGTGGCGAACGCCTGATCGGCATCGCCGGGAGCCTGTGCGACGGCCAGGTCGAACAGCAGCACGGCCCGTTGACGCTCGGCGCCATCGGCCAAGCCGTCCAAGGCGTCTCGCAACCGGTCTGCGGCGGCGTGGTGCTGGCCCGCCAAGAGCAGGGCGTTGCCGGCGAATCCGGCGAGCCTGGAGGCGTCGAAGAAGTCCAGCCACACGGGGTCGGTGCCGCTGCTGCCCAGCGCGTCCTCGGCGGACCTAATCCGGGCCACGCCGGTCTGAGGCTGTCCTGTGCGCGCCGATATCTCACCGTCGACGCAGTGCAACCACGACCGCAGCAGCGGCCCCGCGTCATACCGCGCATGGGCGTGAGCCGCGTCCAAGAACGCTCGGGCGGGCTGTTCCTGCTGCGCGAAGCCCGGCACGAACGCGCGGTGCGCGAGCACCGCCACAGCCAGGCTGTGGTCCCGCGACACCTCGACCGCGTCCTGTGCCAACCGGAAGAACAGCTCGGCGACGTCGTCCCGCGCGAGGTCGAAGAACATCAGCCGCGCGGCAAGCAGCGCACATTCGGCCACCGCGCCACCGAGCACGGGCAGCAGCACGTCGGCCGCAGACGCGTCCTTCATCATGGCCTCGCCGAGCTGCGCATGAGCGACCACCGACGGCAGCAGGGTGCTGGCCGGGCTGGTCCAGTAGAGATCACGGTGCGACGCGGCGATCGCCCGGTAGGCGTCGACCGAGCGACGGTCCAGCTTCGTACGTCGGGGACCGGCCAAGGCTTCCATGTCCTCCGGGAGCATGGTCCCGTGCGCCAGCAGTGGGGCGACGCTGGCACCGAGCAGCCCTTTCAGGAAGAGCTTCCGCCCGAACTCGCCCTCGACACCAAGCATGATCGACGTCACCTTCCTCACGATGGCCTCGAGGAAATCGTCCCGCACGATCCCGTGCGGCGCGACGGCCGACGCCGGGCGCAGCGCGCGCTCGTTCGGGGACAGCAGACCCAACTCGTCGGCAGCCATGCCGAACACCAGCACCAAGTGCTTGCGGTACCGCGGCTCGGGCGTGCGGTCTCCGGACTCCCATCGACGCACCACCTCGTCGTCCAGGCCGGGTACTGCCTCGCCAGCAGCCTGCATACTGCGCTTGATCTGTTCGGCGAGTTCGTCACGACTCCAACCCCGCTGCAGCCAGGCACCGGTGCCCGTATGCGAGCTCGGGGCTGGAAACAGCCAAAGGCCGCAACCAGGTTCGAACCCGGATCGCCCGACTGGCGCCGATCAAGCTTCAGGCGATGGAGAGGACCCCTTCGCGGAGTGCAGCTACAGGCCAGTCGACTACCAAGCACCGGGTGAGCAACCGAGGGAGCCAGGTGGTTGGTTCATGGTCGTGTGTTCGCCGGACGGTAAGGACCCACTGACCCACGGACCGATCTGGGTGCCTGGCGGTAGTGCTGAACCGGCGCTGTCACCGGAGCAGCTGGCCGCCATCGCGCGCAACCGCTTGCGGCTGCCATCGGTGGCGATCTCGGCCAACCCCGGCGAGGTACAGCTGGTCAACCTGCCGACGTGGTTGTGGTTGAGCGGTGGTTGGCAGGAGGTGTCGGCGAACGCATCGGTTCCGGGTGTGTCGGTGACAGCGATTGCCACCCCGACGTCAGTGACGTGGGAGATGGGTGACGGTGTCACCGTCACCTGCACCGGCGCCGGAACGCCTTACAAGGCGGGCGCAGATCCCAAGGCGCCGTCGCCGGATTGCGGCCACGTCTACCGCCGCTCGTCAGCGAACCAACCCGGGCAGGCGTACCTGGTGACGGCGACTGTGCACTGGACGGTGACCTGGTCCGGTGCGGGTCAGGGCGGGACGTTCCCGGACTTGACCACGACGGGCAACGCGACCTTCCGCGTAGCGGAGTCGCATGCGCTCAACAACGGCGGCGGCTGACCGGCGCCACTGCCTCCTGGCGAGGCATCTCCGCATAGCCCACAAGCGATGACCACCTGTTCCGCTCGCTGACCATCCTCTGGCGACGCGGCGCACTACCCGCATGCCTTTTGGAGGTACCGGCGTGAGCACCGACACCACGATCCGGCCCGACACCGACCGAGCCACGAGCACGGCCAACGGCCTCTGGGTCAACGACGGCAAGAAGCCCTTCTCCTCGCGGTTGCGCACCACAGGGCGCCGCCGCAGCGTTCCGTACCTGCTGCTCGGCGTGCTGCTCGTCCTGGCCTGTGTGGGCGGCTTCGTGCTGATCTCGCTGAACTCGGGAGATCGGCAGGCCGTGCTCGCGCTGGCCCGCGGTGTGCCGGTGGGGCACGTTCTGACCACGCAGGACCTGCGGCAGGTCAACGTCGCGGTCGACCCTGGTGTCGCCGTCGTCGGCGCGGACCAGGCGGCCACCGTGGTCGGCAGGCCGATGGCCACCAGCCTGTCGGCCGGGGCGCTGCTCACCCCGGACGCCGTCGGCGGCGCCGCGCTCCCGACGAGCGGGCAGGCCCTCGCCGCCTTGGCGCTCAAACCTGGCCAGTTCCCCGCGGAAGTCGGACCGGGAGCGCGGGTGTCGGTGGTGTTCGTTCCCGGCCAGACCGGAACCGCGACCAGTCCGCCCGCCGATGGCGGCACGGTTTGGCCCGCGGTGGTGACCAGCGTGACCACCCCGGCGAGCGACCAGAACACCGTCGTGTCGGTGCATCTGTCCGAGTCCGCCGCCCGCCAGGTCGCCGCGGTGCCGGCCGGCCAGTTGTCGATCGTGATGCTCTCCGCTGGAGGTCGCTGATGTTGATCTCGGTCCTGTCCCTGAAAGGCTCACCGGGCGCCACCACGCTGGCCGTGGCCTTGGCCGCCCGCTGGCCCGCTCCGGCACGCGCACTGGTGGTCGAGGCCGATCCCTCCGGTGGCGATCTCGGCTTGCGATTCTCCCTGTCCTCGACACCGGGCCTGGTGAGCCTCGCCGCCGCCGCACGCCGCGGCGGCGACGCCGACCTGGTGTGGCGGCACACACAGCAGCTTCCCGGCGGCCTGCCGGTGATCTGCGCCCCGCCCGATGCCGACCAGGCCCGCGCGGCACTGTCGGCCTTGGCTCCGGACCCGACCAGTGGGCTCGGGGTGCTGCGTGTGGCGGCCAACCAGCCGGGCACGGTGGTCATCGTCGACTGCGGACCTGGTCCTCGACCCGATGTGCGGTATCGGCACCACCCTCGTCGAAGCCCTGCACGCCGGGCGCCGCGCGGTCGGGGTCGAGTACGAGCCGCACTGGGTCGACGTCGCCCGCGCCAACCTCGCGCTCGCCCGCGACGCCGGGGTACGGCACGAGGGCCACGTGTTCCACGGCGACGCCCGCCAGATCGCGTCGCTGCTACCGTCCGAGTACGTCGGCCAGGCGGCGCTGGTCGTCACCTCTCCGCCCTACGGTCCGTCGACCCACGGCCAGGTGTCCGCGGTGCCGGGCGTCGGGGTGCAGAAGTACCACCACCTCTACGGCAACACCCTCGACCGCGGGAACCTCGCCAACATCGGCCACCACCGGCTGCTCGCCGGGTTCACCCGCATCCTCGCCGGACTCAATACCTACCTGCGGCCAGGCGGGCACATCGCCATCACGATCCGACCCTGGCGCGAGCACGCCGAACTCATCGACCTGCCCTCCCAGATCCTGGCCTGCGGCCTGCACGCCGGCCTGATCCCCGTCGAGCGCTGCGTCGCACTGCTGGCGCGCGCGGCCGAGACCGACCTCATCGCGCGCGGCAGCTTCTTCCAACGCGACTTCATCCGCAAACAGCGCGAAGCCAGACTGCCGCTGCACCTCATCGCACATGAGGACGTACTGGTTTTCCGCACGGCGTTGCGCCGGTCGGCGGGTTCAGGAATCTCGACGGACCGCCGCGATTCGCGACGCTTCCTCACCGACCGAGCGCGACACACCGGGAACCCGAAGGAGCACTCGGGCGTGCCGGAGAGCTGGGCGGCATGACCACCCTGCCACACCGCACCCGAGTTCGGTCGGGGCGCGAGTCCGTCCCCGCCCTCGTCGCCGTCACCACGACGGCGGCGGGGGCGGTGCGGGCGGCCACCCGACAGTCGTCCAGTGGCATGAGGCGTCCGGGACCGGTCGTCGGCTCGCTCTGCACCGGCTACGGCGGCCTGGACCTCGGCGTGCTGGCCGCGCTCGGCGGAGGACGCGTCGCCTGGGTCGCCGACCCCGACCCGCACATCACCCAGATCCTCGCCGCCCGGATGCCGGGCAGCCCCAACCTCGGCGACATCCGCACCATCGACTGGACCACGGTTGAGCCGGTCGAGGTGCTCACCGCCGGGTTCCCCTGCCAGGACATCTCCGCCGCCGGCAAGCGCGCGGGCATCGACAAAGGCGAACGCAGTGGACTCTGGACCGACATCATGGCGGCCGTTCGCGTACTACGACCCGCGCTGTTCGTCGTGGAGAACGTCGCCGCGCTTCGCTGGCGCAACGGAGGGCTCCACCGTGTACTCGGCGACCTGGCCGAAGCGGGGTATGACGCGCTCTGGAGTAGCGTCCGCGCCGCCGACGTCGGAGCCGCACACCGCCGCGAGCGGGTGTTCCTGCTCGCCTGGCCGCGCTTGCTCCGAGACGGCCGGGGAGGTGGAGACACCAGTGATGCCGACTGCGCACGACGGCTCGTCCAACGGCATCAGTGGTACCGGCGGGCGGGGCGGCCCGTCGCTGTCGGCCCGGCTCCGGCTGTTGCCGACGCCGACGGCCTCGGACGCGAAGAACTGCACACACCGGACACAGAGTGGGGATCCGTCGCTGCCCGACGAGGTTCGGCTGCTGCCGACCCCGCGAGCCTCGGACACCGGAACGGCAGGGCGCAAGGCTGGAGCGGGGTTTCGGCCGCCGCTGTCGCAGCAGGTGCTCCCGCTGGTGGAACCGGAGGCGTTGTTGCCGACGCCGCGCGCTACGGACGGGACGAAGGGCTGCCCGGCGCAGCGGGGCAGCAAGGGCGATCTGATGTTGCCCTCGGCGGTCATCCGCCTGCTCGTCTCGCCGGCCGCCACCCAGACCGACGAGACCGGAGCCGACGGCACCTCGTAGCGGTACCCGACCCGGACGGCGGGCCGGCATCCAGGTCGGTTTCGGCGGCGGTGAACTGGAGTGTCTACGAGGCCGCGATCCGTCGCTGGGAGGCGGTGCTCGACCGCCCGGCGCCGCACCCGACCCAGCCAGGCAACCACGGCCGACCGGTACTCGCGCCCGCCTTCGTCGAGCACCTCATGGGTCTGCCGAGCGGGTGGGTGACCGGCTTGTCCCTGCCCCGCACCGCGCAGTTGCGGGCGTTGGGCAACGGCGTGGTTCCGCAGCAGGCCGCCCACGCGGTGTCCCTGCTGCTGGCCGACCTCGCCGCACTTCTCCACACCGACCACCACACCGAGATCAGGCAGGAGAGGGCTGCGGCATGACCACGAGAAACCCGGTAGCGCCCGATCATTCGAACGACGAGGAAGAAGTCCTTCGTTCAGGCACCCGAGACGGATCAGCGGAGCTGTGTCGGGACATGACCCTACGGTCCCCGCAGCTGCACACCCCGGCCGAGGCTGCCGTCATCCTGACGGTCAAGGAGTCCTGGCTCCGCCGGCAAGCCGGCCTCCGACGAGTTCCCTGCACTTTTCTCGGCAAGCATCTCCGCTTCTCCGATGCCGATCTTCGCGCGATCGTCGAGGCAGGCACGCGACCCGCACGACCACAAAGCAAGCGCACCTACAGGCGATGAGAAAGGCCCTCCTGGACAGCGGCCACAGCGACGGATCGAGCCCTACAAACACTACATAAGTTTCTACCCGAGAACCCTTGCCCTTTCCCCGCTATGGAGCGTCCATGCTGCTGTCGCATTCGTGACCCCACACCATCGGAGGGCAATCATGGCTTGGGTAGAGAGAAGCGGAAAACGGTTTTGGCGAGTCCGCTACTTCAAAGATGACGGCAGCATCGGCTCCGTCACCGGCTTCACCACGAAGTCCTCGGCAGATAACCACGCCGAGGACATGGAATCCGCACAGCGCAAGGGAATCATCACCGAACCCGAGGCCGACACCCCCATCGCGCTGGCCGATTGGGCCGAGACGTGGCTGGAAAGCCTGGACGTCGACCTCCGCACAGAGGAGAACTACCGCAGCAAACTACGCCGCCACATCCTGCCCCGCTGGGGCGGCTTCGCCTTGGCCGAAATCTCCAACTTCAAGGTCCACGCCTGGGCGAAAACCCTGCGGCAGGGCGGACTCGCCGACGTCACGGTCTCCGACACGATCAAAGTCCTCTCGCTCATGCTCGCCGACGCGGCCGACGAAACCGACTCGACCGGGCGCAAGCTGCTCGCGGCGAACCCCATCCGACCGCACCGGCGTGGTCGTGGACGCCGCACCCGCCGCCAACCGGAGAAGGTCTGGGCGATGCCCAAGGAAGTCATCCTGATCGCAGACCAAGTCGCCGCCAACTACGACGCCGGAGGCGGCCTGCTGATCCTCACCGCCGCATGGAGCGGCGCCCGCTGGGGCGAGCTGATCGGCCTGCAACGCCGCAACCTGCATCTCGACGACGGCTGCTTCGTCGTCGACCCCGACATCGGCACACTGCACGAGTCGAGCTCAGGCAAGCTGTGGCTCGGCCCACCGAAAACCCCCGAGTCGGCACGCACCGTCACACTGCCGGAGTTCCTGCTACCGCTGCTGCGGCAACACCTGGACACCTACGACCACCCTCATGTGTTCGTCACCCCCGGCGGCGACCTGCACCGCCGCAGCAACTTCGCCCGCCGCGCCATGCGACCCGCCGCCGACGGGAACCACACCGTCCGGCAACCCCGCGTGCGCACCCGCCCCATCAAGCCGGGGCTGACCTTCCACGGCCTACGACACAGCCACAAAACCTGGATGATCGCCGACGCCATGCCCGAAGTCGCGCAATCCCGCCGACTCGGCCACAAGCTCCCCGACAAGATCCAGGAGACCTACTCCCACGTCGCGGTCGAAGTCGAACAACGGCTGATGACCGCGCTGCAAAAGCGATGGACCGACGCGATCGCCGAACTCGGCGACCAAGAGACCGACGGCAGCTGGCGCACCGCCGCCTGAGCACCGCGTTCTCCTTCTCCGGTGCGATGCAGGGACGACTCTGCTAGCGTCGCCCTTGCGCCACGGGGTCTGCGGAAGCACCCGGACCACCAGCGCGGACCCTGACCTTCGTTGACAGGCCTGTCGTCGGCACGTGCCGACGACAGGCCTGATCGACCTGCGCAATCCGGAGAACACCGTGCCGCTCGACGACCCGCACTACGAGGCGTTCCTGCCACACCACACTGCCAGCAAGCACCGCGTCATGGCCATCACCCGCAGCCCCGGCCACACCCAACTCCACGCTCTGGCCACCGTCTCCGACGCCATCACCGCACGACGCCTGGCCGACGCACTCAACTCACGCCTGCTCGGCCGACGCAACCACACCGAACGACTCGACGCCGCGTTGGAAGGCATGCCCGACAGCGTCGTCGCCGCCATCCGGCAACTACCGATCGACCCGGTCGAGGTCGCCCAATGGGGCCGGCCGCCCCTGGCACACCGGGTCTACGGCGATCCCATCGACGGCATCCTCCTGTTCCCCACCACCGCCTGCACACCGGGCAAATGCGCCAGTTGCCAGGACTGCGCCAACGACTGCCAGAACTGCGCATTCTGCGAAGAGACAGGGTGTGAGGACTGCATCCCGCCCGACCTGACTCCACGTACCGCCCACCTCCTGGCCACCGCGGGTTCGGTACTCGCAGACGAGTACTTCGACCATGCCGAACACATCAGCGACCGCAACGCGTCCGCCGACGAACTCCAACTCATGCCCGCGATCATGCGCGAGCAACCGGCCGAGTTCGTCCGCCGCATGGCCCGAGCGTTCGACGACCTGGTCGACGACCTGCACGACGGAATCGAACCACGCCCCCACGACATGGCCGAGCAGATCGCCTTGGACCTGATCATCCACGACGCCGAAGCCATGCACACCGACACCGACATGCTGAACGAACTCGATCACGGCCTGCCGGACACACCGTACGACTACGACTTCGACGTCCTCTACGACCTACTGTTCGAGGACACCGACCACATCGGCTACCTGTCCTCCAAGCACGCGCCTGCTACACCCGGAGAGCTGGAGTACCTGTTCGAACGGTTCTACTCACTGGAAGAACGCGATCCGAATCGCGGCTTTCGACGCTGAAACGACAGTACCTCCAGCGCGACGAGTCGATCTACCGTGATGCGCGGCACTCTGCGGTCGAGAACCCACGGTAGCGGAATACAGGCCATTGCTGGAGTAGCCGCATTTTTGCGGACTGAGCGCGAATAGCGATCGCTACGCTCTACGGTGAGGTGATCAGAGTTGCCCGGCCCCAGCGGCACCACGTACCCTTTTCGAGACTACGCCAATTGCAAGGGAATTTCATGAGTCGCACCAGGGAAGCTGATCTAGTGACCCAGTTCAAGAAACGGTTGGGAAATCCCTGCTGCACGGAGCGGTGAAGTGCGTCGTCCCCAACGAGGTCGAGCGCTTGAAGGCGCTCGTCGCCGACCTGTACGACCGGGACGAGGAACTCGGCGCGTTCTTCCACCGAGAGGTGGCCCGGCGACTGCCGTCGACCGGCTGACCCACGTCGTGAACGAGCACGCCGCACGCGGTGACGATGAGTCCCGCAACGAGCTGAGCGGATCCGCAGACGACGTGGTGCTCGGCCGTGACGTGAGCGGGGACGTGCACTTCCACCGCACTGGACTGACTCCACGCCGGTGTCGCGCCAACCGCCCGCCGACGTCCAGGGGTTTCGTCAACCACTCCGAAGGCCTCACCCCTGCTCACGCAACTGTCGGCCGAGGCCGCGAAGCACGTCCGGCGCCACTTCTCCACCTGACGCACACCCACCCGCAGCTCAGCGGCGATCACCTCGGTCTTCTCGCCTTCGGCGATGCGCGCACCGGCCTGCAACCGGTCCGCTCCCGCGTTGGCTGTTCGCGGGGCGTCAACCAATCACCTTGCGAGCACCTCATCCACCCGGCATACCGCAATGATCAAGCGCCTGCACGAGGCCAGTTCAACCAATCAATACGAATTAGACTCTGTATAGTGAGGCTGTGGTGGACGAGCAGTTTGGACTGGATGCAGTAGCAGCCGAGCAGGCCGTCGTTTCTGTATTTGAGCAGATTGTCGCTGTCCTGGCACGCAAGGCAGATGCAGCGATCGATGATGCGACCCTATTCCAACTGGCGGATACGCTGTTTGCCGCCTTTGCCCGCGCGGGTGAGGACGGTCTGACAGTTGAACAGATCAAGGCGGCATGCGCCGCCTTCCCGGACGACGTAATCGAGAACCGCCTGGGCGTCCTGCGGAAGCTCGGCGCGATACAGCCTGCGTTTGATAGGCCCTACCAGCGTGAGTACCGGGCCTCGTTCACTAGCTATGTGTCAATGCTGTTCGTCCAGCGGATGCTGGCCCGCGGGGGTCAGTCAGAGTTACACCAACTCCTAACGATGGAGAAGACCAGGCTGGAGGGCGGGCAGGGTACCGCCGAGGAAGCCCTTGAGGTTGTCGTCGGGGTAACCACGGCGCTGCGGCTCCTGGTCGCCGAGCTCGTGGCGCTGACCATCGGCGGCACCGTGGAAGCGCTGCGGGAGCGCGCCCCACTGCTGTGGAACGCGAAGTCGCTGATCGACCAGGCGTCTGCGGTCCATGAGATCCTGCTGAAGTTCTGGCCGGAGCTCAGCCGCTTGTGCGGGGAACTGCGCTCGGCGATCGCCGCCTACGGAGATGCCTCGACGAACGCGTCGGCGCGCTTGATAGCCGCAGCGGGAACTTCACGGGCGCTGAACCTGCTGCCGCCCGAGATGTGGAAGCGCTTCGCGCGGCGAGCGACTGTGGGCGAGCTCGCGGCAGTTCTGGCCGATCAGGTCTTTGACGCACCTTCCCCATGGCACGACGTCGCCGACCTGGCGGAGGCCGCTGTGGGGAGGTCGCAGCCGACCAGCGGCCGCTCGACACCGCCGCGTTCCCGGGTTCCCGATGGTGATGAGCGGCCCTCGCAAGAGTGGTCCGACGCGGAGGCTGAGCGACTGACGGGAATCGCCGAAGAGGTCCTTAGCGGCGGAGACTCTGTTGCGGTCGAGCAACTGCTGTCGGACACGGACTGGGTGACGGCACGCCGCGTATTGGCCGACCTGGTCGCCGCGAGCAACAATGACCGACTCGGCTACCGGCTGACGTGGTCCGGCCCGGTCCAGGTACGGCCAGGGAGCGTGCCATCGTGGCTTACCCCTGGTGTGTTCGAGCGAGTACGGAGGCCCGCGTGAGCAGTCCGGAGGCAGCGCTGTGGTGGGCGAGATCCCGGGCCGTGGGGCCGCTGCGTGTGCCGTCAGCGGCCAGAACCCCGGCAGGCATGTTGCGGCTGGTGGGACGGGGCGGTGAGCACTGTTGGCTGCTGCCCCGCCCGCCCGACGACGTGACACCGGCCATGCTGCGTGAGCTGCGGATGCAGGTGCTCCCGGTGGAATTTCCGAACGAGACCAGCCGGGTCCTGGCCGCGGCGCTCCGTTGCTGCTGGACCGATATCCAGGGAAGCCCGTGGCCGGGGCGGCCAGCGACGATGCGCGAGGTGCTAGACGTGGTGGACCAGCTCACGCCCGGACGGGGGGAAGAGGTGCTGCACCGCTTCGGGGTGGGGGCGCTCCGCCGCTTGAACGCCAGCCGATGGCTGGATATCGATGACGACGCGCAGCGGGTCTGCCTTGGTCCCAGGGTGGCCACATGGCCGGACCAGGACCTCCCGGTGCTGCGGGAGCTGTGCCGGGAGTTGCCACTCCCGCGACCTGACCGGGAGCCGGACCGGTGAGCGGCTTGTTCGATGACCTGCTCCAGCCGCTCGGTGATAAGCAGCGCGACGCGCTGGTCTCGGCGTGGGCCGCGCTTGAGTACGGCAGCGAGCCCGCCAGCGAGGCCGCACTGCCCGCACTCCGCGATGCGGCGCTGCGTCATCTGCTTGACCAGATGCTGCGAATGACCGGCCGTACGCTCGTCGACGCGGGCGCCTACCTGTGGACATCGGGATACCGGGACGACATCGCTGCGGTACTCGCGGCAAACGGCTGGGGAATTCTGCCGCCGCTGGAGCGGGCCGCACTGGTATTGGTGCTAATCCACTCCGTTGCGATCCCCCGGGCAGAGGGTCACCTGGCCGGCGACGATTGGCAGTCGACCCATCCGACCACACCGACCCATCTGCGGAAGCTGTCGCAAGTTCGCGGGCAGCGACGCCTGTCCGATGCTCTGCAGTGGCTGCGTGCGGCCGGGCTGGTCCGCTCGGTACGCGGCGCCGATTCAGAGATGGCCGGCGCCTCGTACGTCCCCGGGCCGGCGCTGCGCCGGCTCACTCCAGCCGCGCGGCGGCGCCTGCAGGAGAACCTGATCCTGGCCGTAGGCCCGGATACAGCGCTCGCTACGGCGATCACGGTACGCCGGAGTTTGGGCCGCCCAGAAGTGACGACCTCCCCAAGGAGCAGCTCATGAGCGGCACGCCGCAAGGAGAGGACATCGTCGGTGACCGCGTCCTGGTCGGCCTGCAGAGCGTGAGAATCTCCCGGCTGTCCACGCATCCCATCCCGGTTGCCGCCGGCACTCTCATAGCCGTGGCCGGGCAGGGGCCGAAGGACTCCAATGGGGCGGGGAAGTCGTCGCTGCTAGCCCAGATCAGCTTGCTGCATGCCGATGAGCAGTGGCGATTCGGCTCCGGCGCGCCCGCCGCGGTCGACCTACTGTTCAACTCCGAGGACGCTGGCGGTGAAGACCGCTGGGGCAACGCCGACCATGGGTACCTCATCGGCGTGTTCGCTCCTGCCGCCGGGACCCTCGATCAGCTTCAGGCCTGCGCCCTGACCGTGTGGATACGGATTGACCGCAGCAGCCAGAAAGGTCCCCGGCTGAAGCTGCGCTGGCAGGACGGGCTGCATCTACCCGCTGGGGACAGCGAGGCTGAGCGGGAGCAGGCCGCTGACTTTGTCTGGCAAGCCCTGCCCCAGCGGGCCGGGCGGCAGGACGTGGCGGCCCGCGACCTTCCGCGCACCCTCTACGGCGAGCACGTGCGGTGCGTGTCGTTCCTGTCGACGTCGGTGCGGGCCAGCGCCGCCCCGAACCTGCTCGCCCAACCGTTGAACGAAATCTCAGAGCGGCGGATCTTCGAGGCGATCGCTGCGCTCACCGGCCTAGACATCGAGCTAGAGAAGGAACGTCAGGCACGCCGCCACGAGTATGACCGCCTGCAGGAGGCCGGCGACGCCGAGTCCGACCTTGCCAACTGGGAGGAAAACTCCCAGATCATCGAGGGTGGCATCGACGCCCGGGACCGAGCACGCGGGCTCGTCGTGGAAGCGGCGGACCTATGGCGGTCGCGCACGGCACGGCTGCTATGCGATGCCCTCCAGCGCGACGCCGATATCCAGCACGAGATCGCCGGGATCGAGACCGAGATCGACCGGGACAGCAGCACGGCACAAGAGCTAGGCACGCAGGCGGCGGAGCTAGCCGACGACGAGGCGTTCACGCAACGGCAGCAGGCCGCGATGAGCACGTTCATCAAGCTCGACAGCGACGACCGTGAGCTGGGCAACCAGATCGCGACGCTGGAACAGCAGATCGAGGACGTTGACCGCCAGCTGCGCGGGGCCAGGGAAGCAGCCCGCGACGCTGACGGACGCGACGAGCAGGCCGCTGACCGGGAGCGCGCCGAAGCGGACGCGGCCCTGGAAGACGCGGTCAAGGCGGTCGGAGTGGCAGAGAAGGCGCTCTCCGACGCCGAATCAAGCCTGCGAGACACAGAAAGCGGCCGGGATCTGGCCCAGCAACAGATCGAGCTCCTCGCGACCGAGAAAATCGGCGCTATCGGCTTGCTGGACGCTGTCGTCCTTGACGAGCCGGACCGAGCCCGCTGGGAAGCTGCCCTCTGGCCCTACCGCGAGGCGGCGGTCGTGGACTCAGCCCAGCTCAACCGAGCCAGCCAACTCCTAGCGGGCATACCCGGCTCGATCCTGATCGCTGCCAACCTGGCCTCGCCAGCCCCCCACGGCAGGCTCCCGGGCAGCGTCGATCCCGAGTACGACGTGAGTGGTTTCCTCGCAGCCCTTCACGCCCGGACCACGGCCCACAGCGACCCCGACCGGGTCCACGACGACGCCGGGATCGTGGTAGTCGGCGGGTTCAGCCAGCCCACAACCGGCCGCGCCGCCCGCATCGCGGCTGCCCGCGAGCAGGTCCGCCAGAAGTCCACGGTGCACCGGGACGCTGTCAAGGCACAGAATACCGCCAGGCAAAAGGTAACCGGCGCTGAGCGTCGACAAAAGGGCGCACGGGCGGCAGCGGAGGCAGACCAGCTGGAAGTGCAGGCTGGCAGGTTGCGAAAAAAGGACGAGGCCGCCAGAGAAGCACGCGGAGAACTCGCCCCGGCGCTCACTGCCGCGCAAGCCGATCGGGACGAGGTGCTCCGCCTGGCAGGCATCCGCCAGCAGCAGATCGAGTCGCTACGGCGTCAGAAGACCACCCTCGACGGCACGAACGAGACCCGGCGTAAGGAGCGTGGGAAGCTCGAGGAAGAACAATCGCAGCTCGGCCTTCCGGAACTGATTGCCGACTGGGACGGCACCCCCGACTCTGCCGGCGAGTATCTGCTCGCCCTGCCGGACGACCAGCAGTCCTGGACGGCCGACGACTGGTGGGAGGGGGCCAGGGGCCTGATCAACACCGCGATATCCGAGTGCTTCCCTCCCACCGCATCGGGCAGTATGCCGACGGAAATCAACGGCCTGATGGAAGAGTCCAGCCAACGTGGGCCCGGCAGCAGCCGACGAGCACAGGCCGCTTTTGCCCCGCTACGTCATGCGCTTCACGTCTACCTGCGCCAACAGGAAGATACCGACCGATACGAACGCCAGCAGATCGCCACTCAGCGCGAGGAACGGCATAAGAGCCTCGACGCTGCGCGGATCGGCCACGAGGAGGCGGTCCAGGCTGGCCGCGCCTACCGAGGGGCGCTCACCTCCGCCATCAAGAAGAAGCTGGCCGACGTCGCGGCCGAGTTTGACCGGCTCGATAGAGCCCACGGCGGGTACGGGGCCTCGCTCCAATACGAGGAGCCTCCGCCGCCAGCCCACCCCACCGAGGCGTGGGGCTGGAAAGTGACGCCGATGTGGCGACGCGCCGAGGGGCGGCGCCACATCCCCTACGACCGGCGGGCCAACACGGCACAAATCGATGACCGGGCGATCAAGCTCGTCTGTGCCGCCGCAGCTGCGAGCGGCACCGGCCGCCCGTTGGTGCTCGTCTTGGACGAGCTAGGCCGCAACCTCGGCAAGCAACACCGTCGCGAGGCGGTCGCTCTGCTCGGGCAGATCGGCAAGGACAGTGGCATCACAGTCGTCGGGGCACTGCAAGACGACATGGAGACCTACGCTATCGACGCCTGCGGCCAGTACGTCAAGCTGCGCCGCAGCTCAGACTCCAGCCCGTACAACGAGCAGCCCGTCGTCGTCGGCCACGACGAGCACACCCCGCGTGTTGAACTGCTCCGAGCCTGGCTGGCCGGCAACGAGTACCGCGAGCCAGCATGACCGCCCGCCGCCTCCCGCGAGGTTTCGCGATGCGCCACCTCGACGTCTACCCCGGCCTCACCACGTACGCCGTCCCCTTACCCGACGGCAGCTACAACACCGACCGCAACGGCAATCCGAAGATCACGCGCGTCACTCTGGAACCGGAAGGCTTCCCGCTACCGCACCGCCCAGGCGGCCTGACCGACAGTCAGTGGGCCTTCGTCACCAACGGCCCCCGACGGTGGCAATCTGCGGTGACCACGTTCGGCGACCGCGCCGAAGACATAGCCGTGGCGCTTGCGCGCAACGGTTGCATCGCCCTCGAATGCGACTTCCGCAGCGCTCGCGTAGTCCTGCCACCCCGCGGCTGGACACCTCACCCTGACCTGCACGCGGCCCGACAAGAGCAGAACAGCCAGCGCGCCGCCCGCCGGGCCGCGCAGGACGCCGAGGCACGCTGTCTCGCTGCCGAGCTTGCTCACTATCCGGCCGCTGGCTCACTGGTAGCCATTCTCAGAACACAACGGGACGGACCCTACCGTGACCACGTCATCGAGGCCGCCCGCGCCTTTCTCAGCGACGACACCATGACCGACACAGGCGGGGCCGCGCCGTGGGCTGCTGTGCGCTGGCTCGAGCGCGGAACGAAGTCGGACTACGACAGGGACCAAGAACCGCTCGCTGAAGGTGGTCAGGGCGCGGTCTACAGCGGCATGCACAAATACACCCGCATCCCCGTTGCGCTGAAGCAGCTCCGCTACGGTGATGAAGACGCTGTACACCGCATGCGCCGCGAGATCTCCATCGGGCACCTCTACGGAGAGCACCCGAACGTCATGCCGGTCCTGGACTCGGACCCAGACGGGCGGTGGTTCGTGATGCCGCTTGCGAATGGCAGTGCCGCCAGCCACGTGGAACGCCTTCGGCGGGAAACAGGAGCCCTCCGGGACCTCGTCACGGCAGTCTGCAATGGACTGCGCCGCCCACACAACGACGACCGGATTCACCGCGACATCAAGCCAGCCAACGTCCTGCTCCTCAACGGCAAGTGGGTCGTAGCGGACTGGGGGCTAGGCCGACAGCCCCGAGGGGAAACCAGCGTTCCGCGCCGGACTCGGACCGGTACGGGCTTCGGCTCTGAAGGATTCGCCGCGCCGGAGCTGTCGTCCGGAAACCCCCACAACGTGACGGTCGCCGCCGACATCTACAGCATTGGGCGGCTCATCGCAGCAATCCTGACCGGGGAACGACCGGAGCAGAATCTTCCGCTGCTGCCCGCCAGCGGACCATGGCGAGCTGTAGTGACGAAGGCAACCCACCACAAGCCAACCGACCGGCCGCAGGGCGTGGACGAACTCCTCCACCTGCTCAAGGACATCCCGTGACCGTTCCTTCACGGTCCCAGCGCTGCCGGGCACAGAAAATTGTGCTTCACCTCAGCTGAAAGGATCATGTTGCCGATGACACGCATTGCGCTCGAGCCGTACTACCTGCACCAAGACCAGGTTCAGTCCCTCCTCGGAGAGCAGCGGACGGAGTCCGCACGGGCGCGGGCGGCCCGCAGGAGCGATCCCGAGGCAGCGATGCCCTACGTGCTCGCCGCAGAACTTGCCGAGGCGCTCTCCTCGTTGGGAGTCGGCGAACTGACGAGGCGCGTCCTGGAGCAGGCCCTACGTGCGGGGCAAGTCGTCGGCACTGAGTTGGAGTTCACGTTCCAGCGAGACCGTGACCGCGACGCCCCCGGCTTCAAACCGACCAGCTTCACGGCGGTGCTCGACGCGGGCGAGCCGGTGCGCGTCACCGGAACATTCAACGCGGCAAGAATCGCCAGTTCCTCCGCACCCGGCAACCTCACCGGGAACAGGCGGGCCTACCTGATCGGGACGGTCACCAATCTCAGCGCAGAGCGAATCGAGCTCAGGCCAGCCTTCATCGGAATCAGGTCGTTCGTCGATGACGACCTTGGCACCGGAGGCCCCGCGTCGGGAGCGCGGGTTTACCCCAGCGATATCGGCCAGTTCAGCGGAATCGACTTCGCATCTCCCCTCACCGAGGCCGAGGGTGAAGCGGTCCTGCGAGTGCCGGAGGACACGGTGAAACGCGCCTTTGCCGGGCTGATCGGCGAGTCGTACGTTCCGAAGGATTGGGGTGGCGAGCGCTCCGACCTCTACACGTCACGAGTATTCGCTCGCGGGCGCCAGGTGTCGGCCGCGTGGCTGTTCAAGGGACCAGGCTACCCTCGCGCCATGGACGTCAAGGCCCTGGGCAAGAATGGCGACCAGATCGACCGGCTGTTCACCGAGCCTGCGGAGCTACTCGTTCTGCAGCACTGTCATCAGATCAAGCCGAGCGTGGTTGGCATGATGGACGCCTACGCCCACGACGCGCGGCACCGCCGCTCCTACATGATCATCGACGGAGCGGATACCGGACGCATATTGAGGTCTCTGGGCCTGCTCCGGTAATCGCATCACGTTCGCCTCTGCAGAACCAAGGAACGGGAGCCCTACGGTCCTGATGCCCGCGGCGGAGGCCACCAGCAAACTGGCATCCTGCGTCAGAAGCGAATCCGCGAGTAGCTGACTTCCATCGGCAGCGGTTCCGCACTGCGCGTCACTCCACGCTGTCCAATAGATCGATGATCTGTGACTGGCCGTCCTCACCGACGTCCGGCGTGGAGGTGAGCCTGTGGAACTCTTTGCCCGCGTTCTCCGGCGTCCGCTGATCGTCCTGGTTGGATGGGGCAATGGCGACTGCGGCACCTGAAAGTCTCGGCGAGGAGCCACTGGTTCCCGCCCACCCGTTCAACGAGCCGGGCGAGGACATCCAGCTTTACGAGGGACCCTTGCTCGAAGCACACGGTCAAGAACTTCGAGGCCGGGTCCTGCTGAGGTGCGGGTCTCAGCTCGACGTCGTCTGGCACCTCGATGAGGCACCACCAGTGCGCTGGGCGCTGGAAACTATGGACAAGTCCGACATCCGACTCCGCGTACACCAGCCATACGGCGTGTACGAGGTGGCGGGCCTACTACGGAACTCCGCGGGCGGACTCGTCCACGGGCAGTCGATCGGCAGTGACGAGACCCCACTGCACCGGGTCATGCTCCACTGGATCAACCTCCCCTCGATCCACAGCCCGACCAAGCTCTACCACAGGGAAGGTGAGAGCTGGTCATGGTGGACAGGCAGGTGGCGGTGCCAAGTAGGTCCGTGGAAACTCACGCTCGATCGACGTCAAGATCACAAACGCGTCTGGGACGTCCCGGGTAGCGAGCACAACTTCGTCATGACCCACGTCATGGAGATCAGCAGGTCCGACGGCGAGGAGTTCACCGCCACGGATCTCAAACCGCTTCAGCAAGCCCTGCACTTCGGGACGTCTTTCGCCTTCGGGCGCTGGGTGGCGCCCGCGGCTCCCGTCGGGATCGACTCGACCGGCTCTATCGTGTGGCGACAGTGGGCCAACGTCTTCTGCCACCCGGGTCGCAACGGCAGCCTCGCCTGGCTGCACTACCCCAACACGCACCACCTCCACGATCTCGTGTCCTGCGTGTATGCCGCATTCGCCGATCCGGACCGCAGCCACACCACCCGGTTCCTGCTGTCGATGGCCACAGAGGCGAACCACGCCGGCCGGGTCGAACAGCGCACCATGACGATCTTCTCCGCCCTGGAACTACTGAGCTGGGTCATCCTCAAACTGACCAACGGACTCAGCAACACCCAGTACAAACAACCCGGCACCAGCGGACGCATTCGGATGCTGCTGGAAGCGGCTTCCGTCGACACGAGCATCGACGCGGCACGCCAGCCCGCTCTCACGCAGTTCGCCACGACGGAGTCGAGCACCGGCACATCACTGGACGGGCCCGCCGCCATCACCAAGGTCCGCAACCGGCTGGTCCACCCCAACGCACCCCAGGACGAGGTCTATCACCTCAACGGCCTCGTCCGGGACACCTGGCTCCTCAGCCGCCACTACCTCAACCTGCTGGTCCTGCACTGGCTCGGCTACAGCGGGTCGTACCAGACGATCCTCGGCCCAGGCGGCTGGGCAGGGGACGCCGACCCCGTGCCCTGGGCACCCCAGCCGCCTGCAAGCACCTGATGACCGCGAGTACGGCGACTCGGTCGACCGGTTCCGAAGTGCCCGATCAACTCCCACACCACTTCCGCGCGGACGCGCACGAGGCTGGCAGAACAGTTTCGCCGCCGGCCGTTGAGTACGGAGGGGCGACCGTCTGCCGCTCGGCGCCATCCGCATCCACGGATCGAGATTGCGTGTTTGCGGCGGCTGCGCTTCGTCACGCAGGTGCCGACGTCGTGGTCGGCGAGAAACGCCCGCCCAGGCCGCCGCTGACCGGACATCCCGGCACCACCCGCCCGTACGACCAGACGGCTGTCCACGCACGTCAGCGGCGATCCCAAAGGTCCTGACTAACAACCACCCGGCCGGGCGACCAATCCTGGAGAGAATCCTTGACCCTGTTTCACGGCGATCAGGACCAGTTCTCCTGATTTCCTCCGGCTCGGCACACCACTGTCCACAGTGGACCGAAAACGGAGATCGCCCACCGAACCTGTTTACGCAGGTCAGCGGGCGATTCGTATACCATATGTGATTGTGGAGCTGAGGGGACTCGAACCCCTGACCCTCACACTGCCAGTGTGATGCGCTACCAGCTGCGCCACAGCCCCTTGCCTGCACGTTTCCCGGCGGTTGGGGCCGCCGTTCTCGTGTGGCAATACCGTACAACACGGCACCCGTCAGGACGAAATCGGGGGGGTGCCTTTCGGCATCCGGGCTGCTCGGCGGGGGTGTCACGGCCCTACTTGAGCAGGTTGGTCAGCCAGTCCCGGTCGTCCCACGAGACGATCTCGCCGTCCTTCATCACGGTGGGCGTGCCCTTGAACTTGCCGGTCGCCTTCACGGTGTCGAGCTCGGCCTGGGCGTCCTGCTCGTGGGCGCCGCTGTCGACGCACTGCTTGAACGCGTCACCGGTGATGCCGAGGTCCGTGCCGAGCTTCACCAGCTCCTCCTTGGTGTGCCCCGGACCGCCTTCCTCGGGCTGCCGCGCGAACAACGTCTCGTGGTACTCCCAGAACTTGCCCTGGTCGGCGGCGCACAGGGCGGCGTTGGCCGCGTCACGCGAGTAGCCCTCGGGGTCGGAGAGCCGGATCAGGAACGGCAGGGCGTGGTAGCGGACGCGGAGGTTGCCCGACTCGATCTCCTGCTTGATCTGGTCGCCGTAGACCTTCTTGAAGTTGCCGCACGCGGGGCAGAGGAAGTCCTCGTACAGGTCGATGGTGACCTTCGCGGACGCCTCGCCGACGACCACCGCGCCACCTTCGCGCACGATCGGCGCGGAGATGCCGCTGACCGCGGGCGGGTTGGCCAGTGAGTCGTCCGAGCCCGACTTGGACGACCAGATGACCCCGCCGATCACCACGGCGGCGAGCACCACGACCACCACGATGCCGATGATGACCTTGTTCCGGTCGCTGGACGCCCCACGCGCCGCGACCACCGCCTGGCTCGCCCGCTGCTGCTGCTTCTTCTTCCGAGCGTTGCGCTCCGCGCCACCCACCGCACTGCCCTCCCGGTCACAACCCGGCCCGCAGGCTATCGAGAGATGCTGAGCGGAACCTGAGTGCTCACGCGTCCGGTTGACGGGGACGGCCCGACACGCGCTCGCCCACGGGCACCTCGGGACCTTCGTCCAAACACCCGGACTCACCGGCGACGTCCGACGCCACGTGCGTCTCCTCGGCCCGCGGCAGGGTCTCCGGCGCGAACAGCCAGAACACCAGCGCCACCGCGGCCATCGCACCCGTCAGGGTGAACGCCGCCTGGTACGAGAACTGGTCCACCAGCACGCCGGCGACCAGCGGGCCGACGATCGCGCCGCAGTCGGCGACCATCTGGAACGCGGCCAGCACCGGCCCGCCCTTGGCCTTGGTCCCGATCACGTCGGCCACGACGGCGTTCTGCGGCGGGTTGAGCAGACCGGCGCCGATGCCCGCGACCAGGGACGCCGCCATGAACATCGGCACGCCGACGCTGAACCCGAGCCACACCGTGCCGATGGCGGACACGGCGAGGCCGGCGATGGCGACCGGCTTGCGGCCGATGGTGTCGGCGAGCTTCCCGGAGATCATCAGCACGGCGGCGTTGCCCGCGGCGAACACCGACAGCGAGATGCCGGCGATGGCGGGCGTGCTGTGCAGCGCCTCGACCACGAACAGCGGCACCAGGGAGATCCGCACCCCGAACACGGCCCAGCCGTTGGCGAAGCCCGACGCCAGCGCCGCCCGGTACGCCGACAGCCGCACGGCCGCGCGCACGGGCAGCGACTCCTGTTCGACCGACTTGTCCAACGCGGCGGCGAGCGTGGACCGGCGCAGGAACCACCACACGACGAGCGCCGCGACCACCAGGGCCGCCGCGTACGTGACGAACGGCACCTGGATGGAGATCTCCACGAGGGCCGCGCCGACGATCGGGCCGCCGATGTTGCCGAGCAGGAACCCGGTCGCCCACAGCCCGGACGCGCGTCCGCGCAGGGGTGCGGGCGTGATCCGGATCAGCAGGCCGACCGCGGCGACGGTGAACATGGTCGACCCGACGCCGGCGAACGACCGGAACACGATCAGCTGCCAGTACGCGGTGGCGAAGCCGCACGCGCCGGTGCCGACGGCGACGATGAGGATGCCGACGATGTAGACCCACGTCTCGCCGAACCGGTTGACCAGCCGACCGCTCATCGGCGCGAACAGCAGCCTGACCAGCGCGAACGAGCTGACCACGGCCGACACGGCGAACGTGCCGACGTCGAAGCTCTTGGCGTACGCGGGCAGGACGGGTGCCACGATGCCGAACCCGAGGGCGATGATGAAGCTCGCCACGACGAGCACCCACACCTCGCCGGGCAGTCGGGGCTTGACCTTCACGTCGGACCCGGTCCCCCGCACTGTGCGCCCCTTCCGATCTCCGTTAGCTGTGCTAAGGATATGCGGTGGGGCAACCGATGACTCAATCGAGCAGTTCGTCAACTCTGCGCGCATAGGCGGTTACGGGGTAGCAGACGTCGAAGCCGCATGCCTCCACGAACCGCTCCCCCGCGCCGCCCTCCGCCACGTGCGAGGCCACCAGCAGCGCACCGGCGTCCCGCAACTCGGCCACCACGCCCAGCACCAGCGCCTTGCCCAACCCCCGGCGGCGACGGGCGGGCCGCACCACCGCGTGCTCGACCAACCCGACCCGGCGCTCGCCGAACCCGGAGGCGAACCCGCCGATCCGGTCGCCGTCGTCCACCACGACGAACACGCAGCGCGGGTCGTCCAGCCGCTGCCCGAGGTGCCGCAGCAGCCGCGGCCCGTCCACGCCCAGGTCGTCGGCCAGCAGCTCGGCGACGCCTTCGAGGTCGGCGTCCCGCGCCGGCCGCACGAGCGGCGACCGCGACGCCTCCCCGCGGTGCACGACGGCCAGCGACTCCTCCACCGCGTGCCACCCGGTGTCGTCGGCGATGCCCTCGATCTCGGCCACGGTGGTCGGTGACGCGTACAGCACCGCCTCGGCCCGCCCCACGTCGGCGAACGTCTGCTCCAACCGCATCAGCGTGCCCGCGACCTCGGCCGACGACCCGTACACGCCGCACGCGTGGTTGCCGCCGGGCAGCGGGTTGTCCCGGTTCACCACGACCTGCGCCACGCCGACGCGGCCGACCTTGCCGTACCGGACCGCGCCGGAGGCCAGCCGGGCGGCTTCCACCAGCCCGGCCAGGTCACGGGCCCGGTACGGGTCGAGCAGTTCGGGGTCGTCTGGGTCGCGCAGCGGGTCAACCACTACCTCAGCCTCGCACGTCGCGGCCCTTCCACTTCGTGGTGCCGTGCAGCGCCTGCCACGCCGCCTCCAGCGACAGCGCGCCGAACGCGACGTAGGACAGGGGCGCGAGCACGGCCGCCGACCGCGGCTGCCCGGTCCGCCGCAGGAACGCCCACTCGGCCACCGACTGCGCGAGCCACGCCAACAGGCCGAGCTTCGACCCACGCGCCGCCGTGACGACCGGCACGACGCCGTAAGCGATGTGCGCGAGCCCGGTCGACCCGAGTGACAGGAACGCGCTCGCCGGCCCCTTCGCGTACAGCGACGTGCCCGCGACCATGCTCTTGCGCAGCGACGCCCACGTGTCGCCGAACGCGTCCAGGCCCGAGGTGGTCAGCGAGTCCGCGCCGTCCACGTACCGCGTGCGGCCGCCGGTGTCGCGGATCAGGGTGGCGAAGCCGACGTCGTCCGCACGCGACCCGGCGATCGCGGCCCAACCGCCCGCCCGCTCGTACATGGCCCGGCGGACCAGGATGCAGTGCCCGACCGCCAGCGCCATGCCGCGCCGCCCGTCCACGGTCGTCGTCTCGAACAGCAGCTGGTTGACCGGCGGCAGCAGCAGCCACCACCCCGCACCCGGTTTCGTCCCCCGCCCGGACGTGGACACCAGGTCCAGCTCGTCCTGGCGCGCGCCCGCGAGCAGCCGGCCGACCAGGTCGGGCGCGGCCTCGGTGTCGGCGTCGACGAACAGCAGCCAGTCGGTGTCCGCGTCGGCGGTGCCGACGTGCAGCGCGTGCACCTTGCCCGCCCAGCCCGACGGCGGGCCCGAACTGCTCACCAGCCGCACGCGCGGGTCCTCCTCCGCGTGCCGCCGCACGATCTCGGCGGTGCGGTCGGTCGAGGCGTCGTCCACGACCACGATCCGCAGGTCCGCGTAGTCCTGCTCGCGCAGCGCGGCCAGGCACCGGTCGATGGTCCGCTCCTCGTCACGCGCGGGCACGACCACCGTCACGGGACCGGCGTCGACCTGGGTGGCGGGCAACCGCTTGACCTCCTGCCAGACCTTGATCGCCACGGCCGCGCGGGCCAGGGCCACCGCCGCGCCGAGGACACCCCATTTCCCCATGGGTCCACAGTGGCACAAGACTGGGCGCCGTGGAGCTGCCGAACCTGCCGATCCGCCCGCTGCTCGGGCAGATCGCGGCCACGCTGACCGCGCACGGCTCGGCGGTGCTGGTCGCGCCGCCGGGCACGGGCAAGACGACGTTGGTGCCGTTGGCGCTGGAGGGCCGCGTGGTGGTGGCCGAACCGCGCCGGCTGGCCGCCCGTGCCGCCGCCGCGCGGATGGCGAGCCTGCTGGGCGAACCGGTCGGGCAGACGGTCGGCTACTCGGTGCGCGGCGACCGGAAGACGTCGAAGCACACGCGGATCGAGGTGGTCACGTCCGGTCTGCTGGTGCGGCGGTTGCAGCACGACCCGGAGCTGGCGGGCATCGGCACGGTGCTGCTGGACGAGTGCCACGAACGGCACCTGGACGCGGACCTGCTGCTGGCGTTGCTGCTCGACGCGCGGGAAGGGCTGAGGCCGGACCTGAAGCTGCTGGCCACCTCCGCGACCGTGGCGGCCGACCGGTTGGCCCGGTTGCTCGGCGACGCGCCGGTGATCCGGGTGCGGGCGCGGGCGTTCCCGGTGGAGGTCGTGCACACCCCGCCGGCCCGCAACGAGCGCGTCGAGGCCACCGTGGCCCGTGCCACCCGCCAGGCGTTGTCCGAAGTGGACGGTGATGTGCTGGTGTTCCTGCCCGGCGTGGCGGAGATCCGGCGGTGCGCCGCGCTGATCGGTGACGACGTGGACGTGCTGCCGCTGCACGGTCGCCTCGCCGTCACCGCGCAGGACGACGCGCTGCGCCCCGGTCGTCGCCGACGGGTCGTGCTGGCCACCGCGATCGCCGAGTCGAGCCTGACCGTGCCGGGCGTGCGGGCGGTGGTGGACTCCGGGCTGTCGCGCGTGCCGCGGGTCGACCACCGGCGCGGGCTGTCGGGCCTGGCCACGGTCCGGGTCAGCGCGGCGGTGGCCGACCAGCGCGCCGGCCGGGCGGGCCGCGAGGCGCCGGGCCGGGTGTACCGGTGCTGGCCCGCGCACGAGCACAGCACGTTGCCGCGCTACCCGGAGCCGGAGATCCGCACCGCCGACCTGACCCGGCTGGCGCTGGAACTGGCCTGCTGGGGCGTGCCGGACGGCGAAGGACTGGGCTGGTGGGACGCGCCACCGCCGGGCGCGCTGGACGCCGGGCGCTCGGTGCTGCGCGCGCTGGGCGCGTTGGACGCCAACGGCGGCGCGACCGACCGGGGGCGCCGGATGGCCGACCTCGGCCTGCACCCGCGGCTGGCGCGGGCGTTGCTCGACGGCGCGGCGGCCGTGGGCGCGCGCACGGCCGCCGAGGTGGTGGCGCTGCTGGACGACGACCGGGCGAACTCCGGGGTCGAGCTGTCGACCCGTGACGCGGACCCGCGCGAGGTGCGCCGCCTGGCCGCGATGGTGGACGGCGCGGGTCGCGGCGACCCCGCCCTGGTGGTAGCCCTCGCCTACCCGGAACGGCTGGCGCGCAGGCGTTCCCCCGGTTCGCCGGTGTACCTGATGGCGGGCGGCACGGCGGTGGAGCTGCCGCCGGGCAGCGGGCTGGCCGACGCCGAGTGGTTGGCCGTGGCCGTCGCCGACCGGGAGGCGGGCCGCGCGCACGGCCGCATCCGGTTGGCCGCGAGGGCGGACGAGGAGCTCGCCGTGACCGCCGCGTCGTCCCTGTTGACGACCGAGGACGACGTGCGCTGGGACGGCGACGTCGTGGCGAACCGGCTGCGCAAGCTGGGCGCGATCACGTTGTCCAGCAAGCCGTTGCACGATCGCGAGGCCGTCCGTCGCGCGTTGCTGGAGGGGTTGCGCGTCGAAGGCGTCGGCCTCCTGCGGTGGGACGCCGACGGTGTGCGCACCCGTGAGCGGATGGCGTTCCTGCACCGCGTGATCGGCGAACCGTGGCCGTCGGTGGACGACGAGGCGCTGCTGGCCGTGGTCGACGTGGGTGACGCGCGGCGCAAGGCCGACCTCGCCCGGATCAGCGGCGAGCAGGTCGTGCGGCGGCTGCTGCCGTGGCCCGCCGCCACGCGGTTCGACGAGCTCGCCCCGGACCGGCTGGAAGTGCCTTCGGGTTCACGCATCCGGGTGGACTACTCCGGGCCCGACCCGGTGCTGCCGGTGAAGGTGCAGGAGGTGTTCGGCTGGACGGAGACGCCCCGCCTGGCCGACGGCCGCGTGCCGGTCGTGCTGCACCTGCTCTCCCCGGCGGGCCGGCCGACCGCCGTGACGGGCGACCTGGCCTCGTTCTGGCGGACGGGTTATCCGCAGGTCAGGGCGGAGCTGCGGGGCCGTTACCCCAAGCACCGCTGGCCGGAGGACCCGATGACCGCCCACCCCGCCCGCCGCTAGTACTTGACGCTGACCGTCAAGTACTTGACGATAGGCGTCAAGGAGGTGGTCGCGTTGCTCGCCGAGCAGATCGCCACGATCATCCGCACCCGGCTGCTGGACCCGTTGGAGATCCTCTTCGACGACGTCGGCGACCTGCCGTCCCGGGCCGACGAGGTGGCCGGGCGGCTGGCCGCGGCCATGGAGGGGGACGACGAGGCGGCGGCCGTGCACGCCATCGCCCGGCTGATCGGCGCGCTGTACCCCGGTGACGAGCCGTTCGACCCGCCGGCCGACTGGTGGCGCACGCCGTTGGGCCAGGTCGTGGCGCGGCGGATGGGCCACCCGGCCGCGCGGTCGGTCTCGTACTCGGTGGCCGGCGCGATGCTCGGCGTCACCAAGCAGGGCGTCCACGACCTGGTGCGACGCGGGAAGTTGGAGCGCGACTCGGACGGCGGCGGCGTGACCGTCGCCTCGGTGAGAGCGAGGTTGGGCAGATGAGGGTGCTGGCACTGCACGGCGCGGGCGGTTCCCCGGCCGACTGGGATCCGGTCATCGCCGCCCTGGACGGCAGCCACGACGTGGTCCCGCTGTCGGTGACGGGCCCGTGGGACTGGGAGTCGGTCCTGGACCGGATCGAACCGCACGCCACCGACAACCCGGCCGTGCTGGGCATGTCCATGGGCGGCATGGTCGCCGCCCTCTGGGGCCGGCGGCACCCGGAGTGCCCGGCCGTGATCGACCTCGACGGCCACGGCGTGCCAACCCAACCGCAGCGCTACCTGGACCCCGCCGCCGTTGCAGAAGAAATCGCAACCCTGCGCGAACAATTCCGCGCCTACGGCCAACCGGAACTCCAACAGGCCCTGGAAGACCTCGACTGCTTCGAGGTCTTCCGCGCCCTGCGCTGCCCCGTGCTGCTGGCCCTGGCCACCAGACCGATGCCGGGACAAGCCCTGTTCGAGCCCTACCAACGAGGTCTGTCCCGAGACCTCGAGACCCTGCCACCGAACATCACCATCACCCGCCTGGACACCACCCACGCCATGGCCCGCGAAGCCCCGGCCCTCGTCGCCACCCTGATCAACGACTACCTGGCCGACAGCCGACTTCGGCGAGCGGATCACCCCTGACGACGAGCGGCGCACCCGGCGGGTCGCACGACCGCTCGCACCCACTGCTCCCCGCAAAAATCAGGACATCACAACAATCCGCTGTTCACTCAACGCTGTCGCCTCACCCTTTCGAGTGAGGCGACAGCGTTGTCATTCTTTGCGGACTGGGCAGTAGTAATGCTCAGAGTGTTCAGATGACCCGAGCTTCACCCATCGGCCGGACTGAACACTGGGATCCACTCGGCGCACCCGCGAGTCCGCTCGCCGACCAAAGCGCCCGAATCGTTCGACCCGACCAGTTCCAGCCGAATAGGCTCATCGGGTGAACCACTAGCCTATATTGAGAACATCAGTGACCGAATAGGTAGAGTTTGCTCATGTTCTGGCAACGCCGGAAAGCTGCCCGTCGCGTTCTCGACGTGCTCGCCGCGACTCCGACTCGAGAGATGTCGGCCGCCACCCTTTCCAGCCGGACGGGAATGAGCCCGGCCCAAATCTACGTCATTGTGGTGGCGCTCCGGAAACAAGGGTGTGTCGTAGCGCGCTGGAGCCACCCCCACGAGCAGGACATGCGACTGCGCAGCCCACTGTTGTACCGCGCCAGCGCATATGGTCGGTGGGTTGCGGGGGGACGTGGCAAGGGTTCGCGACCGGTCGTCGAATGGTTGCCGGAGCACGATCGGCCCTTACCTTGACCCGTGGCACGACGAACATCAGATTGTTCACCGCTTTGACCGCGGCCGTCTACGCGGTGCGGTTCGCGCGAGTTCTGCGCCTCTACCCGGCGGCGCATTACCCACTGCCGCTGTTGCTGATAGCACCCCTGCTGCCCAGCCGGGAAGCGACCCTCTGGGTACCGGAGCTGGAAAGCCAGTTCGCCGTGCTCGACCCCACCGCCCGAAGAGAACTCACCACGGACGTGATCCGCTCATTGCCCGGCCTCCTGCGCGGTGCCGCGGAGCGAGCGGTCCTGAGGGCGGTGAGGCGGCAACTCGGACCGATCAACGCCGCGCTCCGGTCCCCGGCGCCGATCTGGCCTGCCGACGAACGACAGTGGTACCGGCTCAAGGCGCACTGCTCGACGTTGCGCCTCAGCGCCCGACTGCTCGACCACTTCGTCAGCGAACCACGCCACCCGGAACTCGTGAGTCGAGCCAAATGGCTGGCGACCCGGTGCGAGGACTTCCTCGTGGAGCAGACGCAATTGAGGCCCGCCGCGCCTCACCGTCGCTGCACCGCGCAGGAAGCAGCCTTGCTGCTGGAGATCGCGCACATCGCGCTGATGGTGAACGAGCTGATTGATCGGGAGCTCGCCCGAGGGGATCGCTAGGGTGCCATCGGCCTCGGGACTCGGACTACGAAGTGCCCTCGACCGTGGCGTTCCAGATCGGAAGCGATTCAGCCAGGCTCTTCGTCGTTTTGCGAAGTGCTTCGCGAGCGGATGCCGCGCCGTCCTCGGTCAGGCGGTAGTAGCGCCTGCGCGGTCTTCGTTCGTCGTGCGGATCGACCTCTTCCCATCGATCCTTGATCCAGCCGGCTTCGAGCAGCCTGGTCAGGATCGGATAGGTGCTTCCAGGCAACAGATTCGTGCGCTCAGCGATCTCGAGCCCGTACAACTCCGCCGTCGGATCGGCGAGGAGGGCATGAAGGACTGCCTGCGTTTGAACAGTCATCCGCAGTGCTGGCACGGGGTGAACCCTATATGGCGTAGCAGCGCCTGGGGACAGTGGTGTGCGTCGAACCACCCTTCAGTGCAGCTCATCTGGGTGAACGGCCTAGCACTGTGACCTGGCGTGCCACAGAGACGGTGCATCACGCCACACGGATGGACTAACCGCCCGTTCGGGATAGACCCCTAACCGGAACCCCCGCACGCGACGGATCCCGGACGGTCGCCCCATCGCTACCTTCCGCCACACTTTCGGGTGACGACCCTATGATGAGAAAGATCTAGACCATAAAATTTCCTCGCAGATGCAAGACAGCGTCGGCAGCCGGGCTGCCTCATGGGCACCACGCACCCCGCCGATGGATGGTCTAGCACCTGGCACCGACATTTCCCTCATCACCGCAGCTCGGAAGCAATCCACGGTTGCCGAAGCGCTGCCCCCGCCCCCGAGGTAACCGCAGCGATGACCAACCCACGGCGCCAGCGCCGACACCCTGCGCCACCCGCGAGAGCCCGCTTACGCCGGGGCGCTCGCCTGCCGGGACCGTTGGCACTCGGCGGTTTCGCCGCGGCGACGCTGTCGACCGGCCTGCTGTGGTCGCTCACCTCGGCGTTGCTCGTGCTCGCGGTCGGTGGCGTCAGCGTCGTCGCGTTCGCGATCTGCACCCGACGCAGCGAACCGTGGCAACGCCTGGTCGAGCTGGTGCGCTTGCTCAGCCCCGAGCCTCGGATCCCACCCCCGAGGACACCGGAGCGAGGAGAACCGCGGTCGCTCGAGCCGGCGCGGAACAGCCGGTGAACCAAGAGGTCCAGCGGTGCCTCAGGCTCGCGTCCCTGGCGGCGCTGCCCTTGGGGCTCGCGATCGGCGCGACGCTCGGCGATTCGCTGTGGGTGCCCCTGGCCGTCGGGCTCGGATCGTGGTTGCTGTGGTCGCTCGCCACCGTCGGGCTCGTGCTCTGGCACCGCGTCCGAGCCCTGCACCGGCGAAGCGGCCACTGGGTGCTGACGGCCGTCGCGGTCGGGTTCCCCCACGACCGCGTCGGCGTGTGGTTGGAGGAGATGCGCGGTCAGCTGCTCGAGCTGACGGGGAAGGCCCGCCGGAAGTACCTCGTGAACCTGGCGACGACCGCCGTTCGGAACTGGTCCTACTCGTGGTGGGCCCGGTGGCAGCACGTGAGGGCCGCCCGCTTCCGCGGTGAGGAGCACAAGCTCGTCCACGTGCTCGGCCTGATGCTGGCACCCGATGGCGACCGCACCACGGCCGTCGACCTGTTGCACGCGACCGGCCTGTCGCGCCTGCACTCGCGACAGCCCGCGCGACACGTGCCGGCGCTGATGGCGGCCAGGCGCCTGCTGTCGACAAGGGGCCCGCACCTGGCCCGGGCTCGCGAACTCGCCCGCGACCTGCTGTCGACGCGGGAACGGGCGTACTTGATCACCCTGAAGCTCCGGCGCGACCACCTGGCCGCCTGGTTGCGCGACCACCAGGAGCCGTACGCCCGGCAGTACGCCGAACTGGCACGGCTGCGGGTCCAGGCGCAGCACCAGGCCGAGCACCTGCGCGCCGAACTGCACACCGCGACCGAGCACTGCGACCAACCCTGACACGCCCCAACCCCACCACCGGCGGACCCAACGCAACCACGCGGATGGGGGTCCGGGGGCAACGCCCGCCGGGCGGGGCCCGGGGGTCGCACCCCCGGAAAACACGACGAGCGAGGTGGTCCGCGCTCTCCGCGGACACACCTCGCCCAGAGCGAGTGGAGGTGCCGGGAATCGAACCCGGGTCCTCTGCCGCTTCATCAAGGCTTCTCCGTGCGCAGTCCGCTACATCTCTACTCGGCTCCGGTGATCACGCGGACAAGTCACCGTGATGAGCCCAGCCACTGTGGGTGTCCCGACCGTTCCCCGTGGCCGGGAACGGTGGTGAGCCTCCTAGCTGATGCCGGCGACCGGAGCGGAGGCTCCTCCGGGCCGACAGCGTCGCTCCTAGCCTCAGGCGGCGAGGGCGAACGCGCGCTGGTCGTTAGACTCGGCGCTTATTGGTTTGCGATGACGCTTGCGGTGGTCTCTCGCCTGCACCGGCACGCTTCCCTTGAATCAACGCACAAAGTCGAAACCGTTCACCCCCGTGTCGTGGGTCTTGCTCCAGCACAGCATAACCCCCCGACCGCCGTGGTTCATTCCGATTAGGTTGGTAGGGCTGTCCCCACCCCTCGCCCACCGGCGGACCTGATGGTTCCGGCCACCCGTTCGAGCGATGCTGGACGGGTACATCGGGCGTGAAGGTGGGGAACATGGCGACGCGGGTCAACCCGAACATCGGCCGGATCAGCGGGTACTTCCTGCTGAACCTGGTCACCGGCATCTTCTGGTTCGTGCTGCTGGTGACGTTGGGCGCGGTGAGCGTCGGCACGGCCGTCATCTGGGTGGGCATCCCCCTGGGCGTGCTGACGATGGCGCTGGCCCGCGGTGCGGCGTCGGCTGAACGGGTCTGGTTGCGGGCGGCGCTCGGGGTCGACATCCCCCGGCCGTACCGCCCGCTGCCCGAGGGCGTGACCGCCCGCGCGAAGGCCCTCGCGAAGGATCCGGCGACGTGGCGCGACTTCGCGTACTGGTTGATCATGCTGCCGCTGGGCGCGCTGGAGTTCTCGCTCACGGTGGCGCTGTGGTCGGCCGTGCTGGGCACCGTGTTCCTGCCGTTCTACCTGCACTGGCTGCCGGCCACGTGGGAGGTGACGCTGCCGGACGGCACGCTGTGGCTGATCGACTCGTTCGCCAAGGCGTTGCCGGTGAGCGCGCTCGGCCTGCTGCTCGGCGTGCTGGCGTACCGGCTGCTCAAGGCACTCGGCAGGGGGCACGCGCTGCTCGCCCAGTCGCTGCTCGGCCCGTCGCGCTACGACGTGCTGGAGGCGAAGGCGGAGCACCTGTCCGCCAGCCGGGCCCGCGGCGTGGAGGCGGCCGAGGCGGAGCGCAGGCGCATCGAACGCGACCTGCACGACGGCGCGCAGCAACGCCTGGTCGCCGTGGCCATGGGCCTGGGCCGGGCGCGCGGCAAGATGGAGTCCGACCCGGACGCGGCCCGCGAGCTCATCGCCGAGGCGCACGCCGACGCCAAGCTCGCCATCTCCGAGCTGCGCGACCTGGCCCGCGGCATCTACCCGTCGGTACTGGGCGACCGTGGCCTGGACGCGGCCCTGTCGTCGCTGGCCGCGCGGTCACCCATCCCGGTCGAGGTGGAGGTCGACGTCGAGCCGCGCCCGCCGACAGCCGTGGAGAGTACCGCGTACTTCACCGTCGCCGAGTCGTTGACGAACATCGCCAAGCACTCCGGCGCCACGCAGGCACGCGTGCAGGTCTCGCGCACGGAGAACTCGGTGGTGGTGGAGGTCACCGACAACGGTCGCGGCGGCGCGGAGGTGCGCCCGGGTGGTGGCCTCGCGGGCCTGGCGGACCGTGCTGCGACGATTGACGGCGTGGTCGTCGTGGTGAGCCCGATCGGCGGGCCGACCGTGATCCGAACGGAGCTGCCGTGCGCGTGGTGATCGCGGAGGACTCGGTCCTCCTGCGGATGGGTGTGCAACGCCTGCTGGCCGACGAGGGCATCGAGACGGTCGCGGCGGTCGAGGACGGCGACGCGCTGCTCGCCGCGATCGAGGAGCACCGCCCCGACCTGGCCCTGGTGGACGTGCGGATGCCGCCCACGTTCACCGACGAGGGCCTGCGGGCGGCGATCGAGGCCCGCAAGCGCATCCCGAACCTGCCGGTGCTCGTGCTCTCGCAGTACGTGGAGGAGCGCTACGCGGTCGAGCTGCTGGCCGGCGGCGCGAACGGCGTCGGCTACCTGCTCAAGGAGCGCGTGGCCGACGTGTCGGAGTTCGTGGCCGCGGTGCGCCGGGTCGCCGAGGGCGGCACGAGCATCGACCACGAGGTCATCACGCAGCTGATGGTCCGCGCCAAGCGCAACCCGGTCGACTCGCTCACCCAGCGTGAGCGCGAGGTGCTGGGCCTGATGGCGGAGGGCCTGTCCAACGCCGCCATCGCGGCCTCGCTGGTGGTGTCCGACGGCGCGGTGGAGAAGCACGTGGGCAACATCTTCGCCAAGCTCGGCCTGGAGCCCAGCACCAGCGAGCACCGCCGCGTCCGCGCCGTGCTGGCCTACCTCAACCTGGGCTGATCCCGGGCCGCCCGGTCAGTAGCGGCCCTTCAGCGCGCGGCCGTGCGCCCTCTGGATCTCCCGCTGCGCGTCCCGCTTGGCCAGGTCCTGCCGCTTGTCGTAGGACTTCTTGCCGCGCGCCAGGGCGAGCTCGACCTTGACGTACCCGTCCTTGAAGTACATCGACAGCGGGATCAGCGACAGACCGCTCTCCTTGGTCTTGCCGATCAGCCGCTCGATCTCGCTCTTGTGCAGCAGCAGCTTGCGCTTGCGGCGCACCTCGTGGTTGGTCCAGGTGCCGGCCACGTACTCGGGGATGTGCAGCGCGTGCAGCCAGATCTCGCCGTCGTCCACCTGGGCGAAGGCGTCCACCAGGGACGCCCGGCCCATGCGCAGGCTCTTCACCTCGGTGCCGACGAGGACGACACCGGCTTCGTAGGTGTCGAGGATGGTGTAGTCGTGCCGAGCCTTGCGGTTCGACGCGATCACCTTCTGACCGCGTTCCTTGACCATGACCGCAACCTTACGTGAGCGCGCCAGCGGTTATCGGAACCTACAGGCGCACGTAGAGGCGCAGCGTGACGTAGCCGGTCAGCGCCGAGATCGCGATCGCCACACCGACCAGGATGGGTGAGAGGAAGAGGATCTCCACCATGCTCACCTCCGGGATGATGTTCGCCTGGAACAGCTCGCCGAGCACCCGGTTGAGCAGGAAGACCTTCGTCACCACGAGCAGCCCGATCGAGGCGACCGCGCCGATGACGCCCGCGACCACCGCCTCGATGAGGAACGGCAGCTGGGTGTACCAGCGGGTCGCGCCGACGAGCCGCATGATGCCGACCTCGGTGCGCCGGGTGAACGCCGACACCTGGATCGTGTTGGAGATCAACATCAACGCCGCGAACGCCTGGAGCAGCGCGAGCGCCAGCGCCGCGTCACGCACGCCGTTGAGGAACCCGAACAGCCGGTCGAGGTCCTCGCGCTGGTCGTCGACCTTCTTCACGCCCGCCTTGCCGGTGAACGCCTGCACGATCACGTCGGACCGCTCCGCATCCTCCAGCTTGACCCGGAACATCGCCGGGATCGCCTCGGGACGGGCCAGCTTCGCCAGCTCGGGCTGCGACTCGAAGACCTTCTTGAACCGCTCGTAGCCCTTGTCGCGGTTCTCGTAGACGACCGTCTCGACCCCGGACGTGGTCTCCAGCTGGCTGCGCAGGCTCGAGCACGGCTGCTGCGTGCAGTCCTTGTCGTTGACGCTGATGTCGTTGGTGAGCATGACCGCCACCTCGAGCTTGCCGAGGTAGTCGTCCTGCATCTTGCCCACCATGTTGACGACCAGCAGGCCGACACCGAGCAGGAAGAGCGAGATCGCGGTCGTGAGGATCATCGCGATGGTCATCGTGACGTTCCGGCGCAGGCCGGTGACGACCTCGCTGAACACGAAGCTGGTACGCATCGGGGGGAACGTTCCTCAGGGTCGGGGGATGAGGGGGTCCGGCGGTCTCGGGCTCAGCGGCCCACGCCGTAAACACCCCGCGCGTCGTCGCGGATGATGCGGCCGTTGTCCAGCTCGACCACGCGACGGCGCATGGAGTCGACGATGGAGTGGTCGTGGGTGGCCATCAGCACCGTCGTGCCGGTGCGGTTGATCCGCTCCAGCAGCAACATGATGTCCTGGCTGGTGTCGGGGTCCAGGTTTCCCGTCGGCTCGTCGGCCAGCAGCACCAGCGGCCGGTTGACGAACGCGCGGGCGATCGCCACCCGCTGCTGCTCACCACCGGACAGCTCGTGCGGCATCCGGTCCGCCTTGCCGTCGAGGCCGACCAGCTGCAGCACCTCGGGCACCACCTTGACGATGGTGTTGCGCGGCTTGCCGATCACCTCGAGCGCGAACGCGACGTTCTCCGCCACGGTCTTGTTGGTCAGCAGCCGGAAGTCCTGGAACACGCAGCCGATGGACTGGCGCAGGCGGGGGACCCGGCGCCGGGACATCTTGGCCACGTCGAAGTTCGACACGTACACGCGGCCCTTGCTGGGCACTTCCTCCCGCAGCAGCAGCCGCAGGAACGTGGACTTCCCGGAACCGGAAGGCCCGATGAGGAACACGAACTCGCCCTTGTCCATCTCGACGGAGACGTTGTCGAGCGCGGGACGCGCGGAGCTCTTGTAGACCTTGGACACGTGTTCGAGGCGAATCACGAGGCGCGAGTGTACTCGCGGGCCGGGTAAAGCCCTCGTCTCGCCCGCCGGATGGGGGCTTGACCGATCAGGACTGGTGCTGCTTGCGCCAGCGGATGCCCGCCTCCAGGAAGTCGTCGATCTGACCGTCGAGCACCGCGGACGGGTTGCCGACCTCGTGCTCGGTCCGCAGGTCCTTGACCATCTGGTACGGGTGCAGCACGTAGGAGCGCATCTGGTTGCCCCAGCTCGACCCGGTGTCCTTGAGCGCGTCCATCTTGGCCTGCTCCTCCTGCCGCTGGCGCTCCAGCAGCTTGGCCTGGAGCACGGCCATCGCGGTGGCCTTGTTCTGCAGCTGTGAGCGCTCGTTCTGGCAGGAGACGACGATGCCGGTCGGGATGTGCGTCAGGCGGACCGCCGAGTCGGTCGTGTTCACGCCCTGGCCGCCGGGGCCGGAGGAGCGGTAGACGTCGACCCGCAGGTCCTTCTCGTCGATGTCGACGTGGTCGGTCTGCTCGACCACGGGCACCACCTCGACGCCGGCGAACGACGTCTGCCTGCGGCCCTGGTTGTCGAACGGCGAGATGCGCACGAGCCGGTGCGTGCCCTGCTCGACGCTCAGCGTGCCGTAGGCGTAGGGGGCCGTGACGCGGAACGTGGCGGACTTGATGCCCGCCTCCTCGGCGTAGGAGGTGTCGAACACGTCGATGCCGTAGCCGTGCCGCTCGGCCCACCGCGAGTACATCCGCAGGAGCATCTCGGCGAAGTCGGCCGCGTCGACGCCGCCCGCCTCGGCACGGATCGTGACCAGGGCGTTGCGCTCGTCGTACTCGCCGGACAGCAGCGTGCGGACCTCCAGCGAGGAGATCTCGTCGCGCAGCTTCGCGCGCTCGGTGTCGGCCTCCGCGAGGCTGCCCGCGTCACCCTCGTCCTCGGCCAGCTCGTAGAGCACCGACAGGTCTTCCAGCCGGTCGCGCAGGTTCGTCACCCGGCGAAGCTCACCCTGCTTGTGGGAGAGCTGGCTGGTGACCTTCTGCGCCTCCTCCTGGTCGTCCCAGAGGTCCGGCCGGGCCGCCGCCTGCTCCAGCTCCGCGACCTGGGCGCGCAGCGCGTCGAGGTCCATCACCGCCTCGATGCTCGCGAGCGTGGCGGAGAGGTCCTTGATGTCTGCTTCGACGTCGGGATTCACGGCCCAAGATTACGCCGGCACCGGTCGCGGAGTGCGACCGGTGCGCGCGCTTCAGGCCGTGGGGATGGCGTCGAGCAGCTTGAGCACGGCCTTGGCGTGGGCCAGGCCGAACTCGGCGACCGCCTTGGCGTAGGCGTCCTCGGCGGTCTTCACCGCCATCTTGGCGGCCTCCTGCTCGGCGCCGTAGCTCGCGCGGGCGGAGTCCACGAGCGCCTGCCGCTGTTTGGCGGTCAGCGAGCCCGCGTGCACCAGCCGCAGGATCAGCGGGCTGCGCAGGTGGTCCGGTCCCGGCTCGGAGAGCAGCCAGTTCTTGAACGCCTTCTTGCCCGCCGCGGTCAGCACGTACTGCTGGCTCGATCGCGGGCCCTGCTTGCCGAGGCGCAGCAGGCCGGCGTCCGCCAGCGCGGGCAGCTCGCGGTAGACCTGGCTCCGGGTGACGCTGAAGAACGCGCCGAAGCGCTCTCCGGCCTCAGCCACGAGCTGGCCACCGGTCTTGGGTCCGTCGTGCAGCAGCCCGAGCAGGGCGGCCGCCGTCGCATTCAGGTCCGACACACCTCCAACGGTGCCACGCTCACCGGCCGCTGTCCACAATGGTCAGCCGTTCTGTCCACTGTGGCTGATCACGGGCTAGCGGAGTTGGGCCAAGCGGAGCAACGCAAAGCATCGGTGCGTAACCGCCCGCTGATCAACGCCACGCGTTCGGCCGCTTGACCCGGCTTGTCCACGCGAAGTGGAAATCCATTGAGGGGCAAGGGAAACCGCATTTCTGCGTTCACTCGAACGGCAGCGCGGGGTCACGCGCCGCGTCCGACCCGCCCCACCGGTCCCCTCGCCCGATAGCACAACCCGGTGATGTCGTCCTCTCGAGGTGGCAAATACGTCGGGTGGTGGGACCATTACGGCGGGTGTCCGTTCGACTTGTGCTCGTTCGACTGGGAGGTCAGCTGTGGGCATCAAATGGACGACGGGGACGAAGGTGGTCCGCAACGCCCGCGCCTGGGCGTCCGGCACCATCCCGGAGCAGGCGGGCAAGGACGAGTGCATGGTGTGCGGCAAGCAGATCCGCCGGCATCGCACGGTCAGCGGCGAGGGCCGGGTCTGCTCCCTCACCTGCGCCCAGTACTGGGCCGAGAACATGACCTGAGCACGAACAGGCGAAAGGCCCCCGGGATGTTTCCCGGGGGCCTTTCGCGTAGTAGCGGGGACAGGATTTGAACCTGCGACCTCTGGGTTATGAGCCCAGCGAGCTACCGAGCTGCTCCACCCCGCGCTGCAAGAACAACTATACACGCTCCGAAAACCACTTTTCACCGGGGTCCCCCAACGGGCATCGCAGCACGTCGGACCGGCTGCGCACACCGTTGACCACGCGACACGCGAATGGCCCCCGGAGTCGAAACTCCGGGGGCCATTCAGTGGTAGCGGGGACAGGATTTGAACCTGCGACCTCTGGGTTATGAGCCCAGCGAGCTACCGAGCTGCTCCACCCCGCGCTGCATTTAGAACTGTACGCCCCTGGTTAACCGGAACGCAAATCGGGTGGCCCGGAACGTGTCCAGGGCCACCCGATCGCGATGTCAGTGCAGGTCAGCCGGTCGGCGTCGGCGTCGGCTGGCTCGTGGACGGCGTCTGGGTCGACCCCGCGCTCGCCGTCTCGAACCTCTTCGTCGCCTCGTCCAGCGCCTTGTAGGCGTTGCCGAGCTCGGCGAAGTCACCGCTGGACTGCGCCGACTTCACCCGCGCCAGGGCCGACTGGATGTCCCGCACGGCCTGCTGGAGCTCCGTGCCGCCCTGCCCGTCGTTCGGCGCGGTCGGCGTGGTCGACGGCGTCGAGGACGGCGGCTGGCCGTTGTTGTCCTGCGGCGGCACCTGCGCCGACGAGCCGGACAGCACCTCCTCCATCGCCTCGCTCAACGTGGGCGCGTAGCCCACCTTGTCGCCGAAGCTGACCAGCACCTTGAACAGCTGCGGGAACTGGGTGTTCTGGCTGGCCCGCTCGATGTAGATGGGCTCGACGTAGAGCAGGCCGCCGCCCACCGGGAGGGTGAGCAGGTTGCCGTAGACGACCTTCGTCTGCCGCTGGGTGAGCAGGTTCAGCTCACCGCTGACCTCGCCGTTGGTCAGGAACGTGGTCTGGATCTGCTGCGGACCCTTCGCCTCGTTGTTCAGCGTCAGCACGCTGATCTTGCCGTAGTTGTCCGGGTCGGACCTCACCGTCACGTACGACGCCATGAACTCGCGGTTGAGCCGCACCAACGCGCTGGTGAGCTGGAAGCTCACCTTGTTCGCGTCACCGGTCGGGTCGCCCGCCAGCACGTAGAACGGCGGCTGCCGGTCCCGCTGCTGCTGCACGCCCTGCTGCTGGGCCTCGACCGTGGTGGCGTTGTCGATGGTCGGGTCGGACGGCACGGACCAGAACGACACGCCGGAGTAAAAGTCACGCGGGTTGTCCACGTGGTACTCCGACAGCATCTCGCGCTGCACCTTGAACAGGTCCTCGGGGTAGCGCAGGTGCTCCCTCAGCGACTGCGACATCTCGCTGTTGGGCTTCACCGTGCCGGGGAAGACGCCCATCCACGCCTTCAGCACCGGGTCCTTGGTGTCCATCTCGTACAGCGTCACCGTGCCGTCGTAGGCGTCCACAGTGGCCTTGACCGAGTTGCGGATGTAGCTGATCTCCCGATCCGGCTGCTGCGCGACGCCCGGCAGCGAGTCGTTCGTGGCGTCACCCAGCGCCGTGCGGCGCGCGTACGGGTAGTTGTCGAGCGTGGTGTAGCCGTCGACGATCCACGTGATGCGGCCGTCGACCACCGCCGGGTACGGGTCGCCGTCCACGGTCAGCCACGGCGCCACGGCCTCGACGCGGTCGCGCGGGTGCCGGTTGAAGATGATCCGCGAGTCGTCGCCGATGGCCGAGTTGAACAGGATGTTCCGCTCGCCGTAGGCGGCGGCGAAGACCACCTTGTTGAACAGGCCGCCGATGCGGACGCCGCCCTTGCCGGTGTAGGTGTAGGACGAGCCGTCGGTGTCGTACTCGCCGGGCGCGCCCTCGCCGCGGCCGCCGACGATGGCGTAGTCGGCCGGGCCGCCCAGCTCACCGAAGTAGGTGCGCGGCTGCTGCACGCCGAACGGGCCGGGCTGGATCTTGCCGTCCTGGCCGACCTGCGCCACCTCGAACACCGGGTAGCCGCCGTTGCCGCCCTCGTCCGCGGGCGAGTTCACCTTGCTGGCCTCGGCGAACACCATGCCGTTGCCGTGGGTGTAGATGAGGTGCTGGTTGATCCAGTCGCGTTGGCCCTGCGGGATGCCCGCGGTGTTCAGCTCGCGGACCGCGACGATGTAGTCCTGGAGCTGCTGGTCCACTTTGTACCGGTCGACGTCGAGCTTCTCCGGGAACGCGTAGAACGGCCGCAGCTGCTGGAACTGGGTGAACGTCTTGGAGATGACGGCCGGGTCGAGCAGCCGGACGTTGCCGACGGTGGCCTGGTCGTTCTTCAGCTCGTCCAGCGAGACGTTCTGCTTGCCCGCGTACGGCTTGCTCTCCACCTTGTCGTCGGTCAGCCCGTAGGCCTGCCGGGTCGCCTCGATGTTGCGGGCGATGGGTTCGGCTTCCTTCTCGATGGCGTTCGGGCGCACCGAGAACTGCTCCAGCACCGCGGGCCACGCCGCGCCGACCAGGATCGAGGACAGCACCAGCAGCACGGTCGCGATCGCGGGCAGCTGCAGGTTGCGCAGCACCGCGCCGGCGAAGAACGCGATCGCGCAGAAGACCGCGATGAACAGCAGGATCAGCTTGGCGGGCAGCACCGCGTTGAGGTCGGTGTAGCTCGCGCCGTTGAACTTGTCGCTGCGCTCGGAGAACAGCAGCGTGTACCGGTCGAAGAAGTACGCGACCGCCTTGAGCAGGATGAACACGCCGGCCACGATCGCCAGGTGGGTGCGCGCGGGCCCGGACAGCTGGCCGCCGCGGCCCGCCAGCCGGATGCCGCCGAACAGGTAGTGCGCCACCACCGCGCCGACGAACGCCACCGCCGTGGCGATGAACAGCCACGACAGCACCCACGTGTAGAACGGGAGCTGGAAGGCGTAGAAGCCGATGTCGTGGCCGAACTCGGGGTCGTTCACGCCGAACGAGGTGGCGTTGAAGAACAGTTGGACGACCTGCCAGTCGCCCTGGGCCGAGGTACCCGCGATGAGGCCGACCAGCACCGGCAGGCCGATGCCGAACAGCTTCATCCGCCTGGTCACCACGGCCCGGTAGCGGGCCACCGGGTCGTCGGGCCCGGACACCGGCACGAACACCGGCCGGGTGCGGAAGGCGAGGATGAGGTTGATCGCGACGAGGCCGCCCACCAGCAGACCCACGGCGAGGAACAACCCGAACCGGGTCGCGAGCACCGTGCCGTAGACGCTGCGGAAGCCGACCTCGCCGAACCAGAGCCAGTTGACGTAGGTGCCGAGCAGCCTTGAGCCGGTGATCAGACCGACCAGGACCACCGCACCGACGATGAGCAGAATCCGGCTGCGACGGGACAGCCTGGGCAGTCCGACCGGGGGCCGTGTGGCCACGGGGCACGCTCCTGGATCGCGGTAGTGGCGTTCGTACGTTCTGTCCAACTCTACGGAGGCCGCCCAGGGTTCCCCGTTCGGTCTTGCCTTCCGCATCTGGTTGTCGACTCGGCCGGGGCAGGTGCGACCATGGCGCACGTGTCAGCCAGTGAAACGCCACCCGTGGTGCTGCCCGAGGTCGCCCGCGAGGTCGAGGAGTTCGTGTCCACCGGCGGCTGGAACCAGCCGACCCAGCTGTTCGCGCTGGTCCCGACGGCCGAGCTGCTGGCGCAGCAGCCGGAGCTGGCCGGGCAGCTCGACCCCGACACCTCGCCGTTGACGCCGATCGCGCAGGACTCGCTGCCCGACGAGGAGCTGGACCGCGCGCTGGCGGGCATCGTGTGGCCCGAGGTCGTGCACGGGTGCGCGTTGGCGCAGGAGATCGTCGTGCTGCCGCCGGACGCCGAGGCCCAGCTCACCGAGCAGGAGCTGGACGACGAGCAGGCGCGCAGGTTCGCCGCCGAGCACCCCCAGCGCCGGGAGGCGAGGCTGGTGGCGGCGGTGCTGCGGGACGGTTCGGCGGCGTGCGTGCTGCGGCTGCGGGGCAACGTGGAGGTGCCCGAGGAGGTCGTGGCGCACCCCGAGCTCGCCCCGAACCTCACGCGTGCCCTGCTCGAGACGCTGCGCCCCTAGCAGCCGGGCGCGTCGCCGCCCTTGCTCAGCGACTCCAGCGACTGCACCGCGTCGTCCAGCTTCTGCACCTTGACCAGGCGCATGCCCTCCGGGGCGTGCTGCTCGGCCTCGTCGCAGTTGCCGGCGGGCACGAGGAACACGGTGGCGCCGCCTTCGCGGGCGGCCACCATCTTGAACCCGATGCCGCCGATGCGGCCGACCTCGCCCCGGTCGTTGATCTCGCCGGTGCCCGCCACGGACTGGCCGCCGCTGAGCTCGCCGGGGGTCAGCTTGTCGACGATCGACAACGCGAACAGCAGGCCGGCGGACGGGCCGCCGACGTCGGTCAGGCTGATCTTGATCTCGAACGGCACGTCCGCGCGGTCCAGCGGCAGCACGCCGAGGAAGCCCGTCTCGCGGCCCTCGGCGCTGCCGAGCGCGACGGTGGCGGTCTTGCGCTCGGACCCGCGTTCGAAGGTCAGCGGGACCCGGTCGCCCGGCTTGGTGGTCTCCAGCGCCGAGCGCACGTCGTCGGCGCTGGTCACCTGCTTGCCGTTGACCTCGAGCAGCCGGTCGTCGGGCTCCAGCACCTCGGCCGCCGCGCTGCCGTTGGTGATCTCGGCGGCGACGACCTTCATGGGGTAGCCGAGGTAGCGCAGCGCGGCCACCTCGGCGCTGGTCTGCGAGTCCTGGAACGCCTTCACGTTCTGGTCGCGGACCTGCTGCTCGGACTCGCCGGGCCGGAAGAACTCCTCCCGCGGCGCGAGCGCGTACCGGCCGCTGACCCACAGGCCGAGCGCGCCGAACAGCGACACGTCGTCGGTGAGCGACACCGTGGTCATGGTGAGCTTACCGCCGGTCGGGAAGGTCTCCTGACCCTCCACCGACACGACGTCACCCCCGTTGACCTGGCCCAACGTGTCGTAGGTCGGCCCGGGGCCCAGGGCGACGTACGGCACGCGCGCGAACCCGCCGAGCAGGCCGAGGGCCAGCACGACCGTGAGGCTGACCACGAGGGTCCACGTCCGCCGGGTCAGGCCGCGCCGCGGCGCGTGCGGTGGGGTTGGTGCCTGGTCCACGACGGTGTCGGTGCCTTCGGTCACGCCCGACAGGGTACGACCAAGGCGTCACGCTGCCGGCGAACCGGTCCCACGCGGGCCTGCCGTGCCGCGTACCGTGGACCCATGAGTGACCTGCCCTTCGGGTTCAGCCCGCAGGACCCCGACGACCGCAACCGCAAACCCGGGGACCAAGGGGAGAACCCCTTCGACTTCAACCAGCTCGGCGCGATGCTGAGCCAACTCGGTGCGATGTTCAGCAACGCGGGCACGTCGTCCGGGCCGGTCAACTACGACCTCGCGAAGCAGATCGCCCTCCAGCAGCTCGCCGGCAAGGGTGGCACGGGCTTCGGACCGGACCAGGGCAGCGCGGTGGCCGACGCCGTGCACCTGGCCGAGATGTGGCTGGACCCGGTGACGGCGCTGCCCGCCGGCGCCCGCACGACCCAGGGCTGGACCGCGCGCGACTGGGTCGAGCGCACGCTGCCGACGTGGCAGCGGCTGTGCGACCCGGTGGCTCGGCGCGTGTCCGGCGCGTGGGTCGACGCGATGCCCGCCGAGGCGAAGGAAGCCGCCGGACCGCTGCTGTCCATGCTCGGGCAGATGGGCGGCATGGCGTTCGGCTCCCAGTTGGGCGGCGCGTTGGCGCAGCTCGGCGCGGAGGTGCTGACGTCGACCGACGTCGGGTTGCCGCTCGGGCCGGAAGGCACCGCGGCGTTGCTGCCCGAGAACATCGAGAAGTTCACCGAGGGCCTGGAGCGGCCGACCAGCGAGGTGCTGGTCTTCCTGGCCGCGCGCGAGGCGGCGCACCAGCGGCTGTTCAGCCACGTGCCGTGGCTGCGGCAGCGGCTGCTGGACACGGTGGAGGAGTTCGCCCGCGGCATCACCGTGGACACCTCGGCGCTGGAGCAGTTGGCCGGCCAGATCGACCCGGCGAACCCGGCGAGCATCGAAGAGGCGATGAAGTCGGGGATGCTCGAACCCCAGACCACGCCCGAGCAGAAGGCCGCGCTGACCCGCCTGGAGACATTGTTGGCCCTGGTCGAGGGCTGGGTGGACGTGGTGGTGAACGAGGCGGTCGGCGAGCGGCTGCCCGGTGCCGAGGCGCTGCGGGAGACGCTGCGCAGGCGGCGTGCGTCCGGCGGGCCGGCGGAGCAGACGTTCGCCACGCTGGTGGGCCTGGAGCTGCGGCCCCGCCGGCACCGCTCGGCGGCGGCGCTGTGGAAGCTGCTCACCGACCAGCACGGCATCGAGCAGCGCGACAGCGTCTGGGAGCACCCCGACCTGGTGCCCTCGGCGGAGGACCTGGACGACCCGATGGAGTTCGCCGAGCGGTTCGGCCAGACGCGCAAGGCGCTGGAGGACCCGATGGCCGAGCTGGAGCGCACCCTGCGTGACCAGGACGCCAAGGGCGACGACGAGGACAAGCCCGAGGGCGCCTAGCGACCTGCCACCCCGCGAGGTCGCGCCCGTTCGCGACCTCGCGGGAGCCCTCAGTCCTCCTCGGTGATCCCCAGGCCCGCCGCGGCCGACAGCCCTTCCAGGTACCCGATGGCCCGCTCCGACTTCGGGTACCGGTGCACGAGCTGCCAGAAGTCCTTGCCGTGCCCCGGCACCTCCAGGTGCGCCAGCTCGTGCACCAGCACGTAGTCGAGCACCCACGCGGGCACGTCGCGCAGCCGTTCGCTGATCCGGATCGTGCCCTCGCTCGGCGTGCACGACGCCCACCTCGTGCGCATCGGCGGCACCCACCGCACGCTGCTCGGCCGCACCCCGTCCAGGTACCTCTCCGCCAGCTCCTCGCACCGCGCCAGCAGCGCGGCGTCGGACGTCCGCGTGGGTGAGCGCCTGCGGGTCTCGCTGCGCTGCAGGCGGCTGAGCATCTCCGCCACCCAGTGCTTCTCCTCGCTCTTGCTCATGCGAGCCGGCAGCAGGACCACGACCGTGTCCCCCTCGCGGTACGCGCTCACCATGCGACGGCGCCGGGCGCTGCGCCGCACCTCCACCTGCGGTTCGGGCATGGCGTTCACGGTAAGGCCAGGGACCGACAATCCGCGGCCGCCAAGCGGCGGTCTGTGGAGCAACGGACCAGCAGGTTCCACCGAAAGGCGGCTGGACACGCTCGACGCGGCGTGCAGCGGAGGGGCGTTCCCGGAGGTAGCGTTCAGCGCAACCCCCGAGTGTGGCGCAGATCGCCCCGCACTCTCGAAGCGAGGAGGAAGCCGTGGCCGAGACCTACAACGGCTACTGCGTCAAGTGCCGTGAGAAGCGCGACTTCACGGGCGAGGTGCACGAGAGCAACAACCGCAGGATGGCCAAGGGCAAGTGCCCGGTCTGCGGCACCACGGTGACCCGAATCCTCGGCAAGGCGAAGGTCTGATCGCCGACGGGCGGCCGGGCCCTCGCGGTCGCCCGGCCGCCCGTCAAGGCCCTTCGCGGCCTCTGTGGACAACCGGCAAGCCTGTGGACAGCCGTTTTGCCGAACCGGCCGCCCCGGGCAGGCTGCCGGTGTGGATCTACCCAACCGCCCCAGGGTCCTGCCCGGCCTGCCGCTGCTGCGCCGCCGGGAGGACGTGGTGCAGATCGGCACGGACCCGCGGCACGCCATGCTGGTCGAGGACGTGCCGGAACCCATGGCGTCCCTGCTGCTCGGCCTCAACGGCCGGCACACCCTCTCCGACCTGCGCGAACGTCTCGCCGACCACGGGCGGCAGGCGGCCGAGCTCGCCGGCGTGCTGCACGGTCTGACGCAGGCCGGGCTGGTCGAGGAGTCCGTGCCCGTGCCGCACCCCCGGCTGACCGCCGAGGTGACCGGGTGGGCGCTGCGGACCCGTCGGCACGCCGTCGACCTGCCCGCCGCCCGTGCCGCCCGGTCGGTGGTCGTGCACGGCGAGGGCCGGCTCGCGGTGACCGTCGCCGCCCTCCTGGCGGCCTCCGGAGTGGCACACGTTCGGGTGATCGCGCGGGGCCGCGTCGGGCCTGAGGACACCGGATCGGGGTATCTCGAAGCGGATGTCGGCCGACCGCGCGCCGAGGCCGCGCAGGATGCCGTGCGGCGGGCGTGCGGGACCGTGCGGCCGGTGGGGCGTGCGGCCGACCTGGTGGTGCTGGCCGACGCCCTGGTGCCCGCCCCGGAGCTGCTGCACCGGCTGGTCGTGGACGGCACGCCGCACCTGGCCGTGCGGGTCCGGGAGGGTCTCGGGGTGGTCGGGCCGCTGGTCGTGCCCGGTCGCAGCAGTTGCCTGAGGTGCGCGGACCGGCACCAGGCCGATGAGGACCCGGCGTGGCCGATGATCGCGGCCCAGCTGGTCGACCGGCCGCAGCACGCCGACCTGGCCACCGTGACGGCGACCGCCGGGGTGGCGGTCGGGCAGGCGCTGCTGGCGCTGGACCGGTCCGAGCCGTCCGGGACCAGACCGCCCACCTGGGACGCGACGCTGGAGGTGGACGCGTTCGCCGGGGTGGTCGAGCACCGGATCGCGCCGGTGCACCCGCGCTGCGAGTGCCGTTCCGCGACCTGACCGCTCCTCAGGTGGGGCTGTGTAGGTTTTGTGGCAGGGGCGTGAACCACCGCGACCGCGTGGACCGGCGGGAGGAGAATCACCGGGTGAGCGAAATCCCGCGCAAGGCCGTGCAGCGCACCGCCAAGCTGGCCAGCCTCCCGCTCGGGGTGGCGGGCCGGGTGGTGGGCGGCTGGGGCAAGCGCCTGGCAGGCCGCAGTTCCGAGGAGGTCAGCGCCGAGGTGTCGGCCAAGACCGCGGAGCAGGTGTTCGCGGTGCTCGGGCAGCTCAAGGGCGGTGCCATGAAGTTCGGCCAGGCCCTGAGCGTGTTCGAGGCGGCGGTGCCCGACGAGCTGGCCGAGCCGTACCGGGAGGCGCTGACCAAGCTGCAGACGGCCGCGCCGCCGATGCCCGCGCGCACCGTGCACCGCGTGCTGGCCGAGCAGTTGGGCTCGGGGTGGGCGAAGCGGTTCGCGTCGTTCGACGACTCGCCGGCGGCGTCGGCGAGCATCGGCCAGGTGCACCGGGCGGTGTGGCACGACGGCCGTGACGTGGCGGTGAAGGTGCAGTACCCGGGCGCGGACGAGGCGTTGCAGAGCGACCTCAACACCCTGCTGCGGTTCAGCCGCGTGTTGCAGGCGGTGATGCCCGGGGCGGAGGTCAAGCCGTTGTTGGAGGAGCTGCGGGACCGGTACCTGGAGGAGTTGGACTACCGGACCGAGGCGGACAACCAGCGGGTCTTCGCGAAGGCGTTCGACGGCGACGACCGCGTGCTCGTGCCGCGGGTGGTGGCCAGCTCGCCGAAGGTGATGGTCACCGAGTGGACCGACGGCACGCCGCTGTCGAAGATCATCCGTGAGGGTGAACGGGACGAGCGCGACCTGGCGGGTCAGTTGCTGTCGGAGTTCCACTTCTCCGCGCCGAGCCGGTCGGGCCTGCTGCACGCCGACCCGCACCCCGGCAACTTCATGCTCGGCGCGGACGGCCGGTTGCGCGTGCTCGACTTCGGCGCGGTCGCCCGGCTGCCCGACGGGTTGCCCAAGACGCTCGGCCTGATGACGAGGCTGGCGTTGGACGGTCGGTCGGGGGACCTGGTGGAGCTGCTGCGGTCGGAGCGGTTCATCCGTCCCGGGACCGAGCTGCACGCCGAGGACGTGCTCAGCTACCTGGCTCCGTTCGTCGAGCCGTTGCGGACCGAGACGTTCCACTTCACCCGCCGGTGGCTCCAGCGGCAGGCGGAGCGCGTCGGTGACCTCCGCAGCCCCGATTCGCAAACGGGAAGGTCGTTGAACCTGCCCCCGCAGTACCTACTTATCCACAGGGTGACGCTGGGCGCGACGGGCATCCTCTGCCAGCTCGACGCGAACGTGCAGGCCAGGGCCATCGTCGCTCGCTGGCAACCGGGCTTCGACGACTGAGTTGTCCACAGGTTCGCGACTTGTCCACAGATCACCCACACCCCATGGCACCTCCCCCGGAACCCCCGGAGGATCGGTCCCATGAACCAAGTGATCAAGGCAGCGGACCTGCGAGCGGCCGGCGTCCCGGCCTACGCCATCGACCTGAAGTGCCGCCCCGGCGGCCCGTGGCAGCGCATCCTGCCGGGCGTCGTGCTGCTCGGCGCCGGCCCACCGACCCGCGCCGAACGCCTGCGAGCCGCCCTGGCCTACGCGGGCCCGGACGCCGTGGTCACCGGCATCGACGCCCTGAACGCCCAAGGTCTTGACGCCCTACCGCCCCCACCGCGGATCCACCTGCTCCAACCGGCCACCACCCGCCGCTCGTGCGCCGACCAGGTCCTGCTGGAACGCACCACCCGCCCACCAACCGTGGTCCACCACCAGGGCCTGCGCCTGGCCGAACCAACCCGCGCCACCCTGGACGCCGCCCGCCACGAACCGGACCCGCTGCGCCAACACCACCTACTGGCCACCGCCGTCCGCTCGGGCCTGTGCACCATCCCCACCTTGACCAGGGAACTGAACGCGGGCAGCAAACGCGGCACCGCCACCCCCAGAACCACCCTGCAACTCCTCGCCGCCCTCCTCCACTAACCACTCACCCCCCTCACCACCACACCCTCAACCGCCATGGCCCCACCACCAACACCTCACCAACCACCCCGCAACCCCAACGCGGCCACACTCCACCGCCCCTCCCCCGCCTCACGCCCCTCCTCCCACCCACAACCAACACCTCACCGCACCAGCCACCACCCACCCAAGGTCGCCAAACACCGCACCCCGACCTCACCGCCAACCGGGTCACACCCCGGGTAGCGGCAGCGAACCACTCCACCCCCACCACACCCACCCCTGGCAACACCACATGCCGACCCCAACCACCACCCAACCTCCAAGTTCCGCCGGACACGACACAACCACCCCGGCTCACCCACCCCCGGCGACACAACATCGCGATCACAACCACCAGCACTCACCACACCAGCCAGGAACCCACCCGCAAGGTCACCGGCACCACACAACCACCCGGGCCTCACCACCGCACTCGGTCGCAAACCGATCTCACCGCTGCCACCCGCCCTGGCGGCACCACACCCGATCCACCAGCATCAACGCCCAGCCATCAACCCACCCACGAGGCCGCCAGAGGTGCCCCAGAACCCTCCCCTGCCCCGCCACCCGAGCGACTCCATCCCGCTGAACCCACCCGACCCCAACCACCAACACCTCACCGCCCGCCAACCCATCCACAGGGTCACCGGCGATCGCAGAACCACCCAAGGCAGTACCACCACACCTGGTTGCGAACCGGCTCCAGCCCACAAGGCACTGAGCCGGCTCGCGTCACCCTCAATCGAGGTCAGTTGGCCCAGTAGTCCGAGGGCAACTTGCCCTCGATGTCGCGGACGTGTTCCCGCGCGCACACGTGGCACAACCACCGGTCGGCGCCGAGCTCCCGTTCCCGCACCCAGGCCAGCAACTGGGCCGGGTCGGTGACGGACGAGCGCGTCCGACCGCACCGGGCGCACGCGTCGGTCACGGCTTGCGGCCCAGGTAGACGGTGTTGGTGGTCAGCAGGAAGACGTCGTCGCGCAGCCCGAGGAACGCGGGGTCCTGCGAGTCGAGCAGTTGCTTGACCGTGCGGCGGTCGGCGGGGTGCAGCACGTCACCCGCGACCTCGAAGTACCACCTCAGCTGGTTCACCGCCCAGTCGCGCACCGCCTGCTTGGGCGGTGCGGGGTGGTCGACCAGGTAGCTGAAGGCGGTCACGTCCACCAGACCACCCTCGGAGAGAGCGAGGTTCCAGCCGCCGGGCATGCGCACCGACCCGGCCGTGTTCTCCCGCATCCGCACGAACCACTCCGCACGCGCGGCGATCAGCCGGTCCTGCAAGCCCGGCTCACCGACACCCAGGTCGAAGGGGAGGAACTTGCCGCTCAACCCACCCTCGGCGAGCGCCAACCACCCACCCGGCGCGACCGCCTCGATCAACGCCGACACAGCCGCACGCTGGTCAGGGAGGTGATGCACGACGTTCGACGCCCACACCAACTGAGCCGGCCCGGCGATCTCCACCAACCGCTCGGTGGCCACGTCGGCGAGCACGGGCCGGACGCGCACGGTCGCCGTGGTCGTGTCGGTCTCGTAAGCGGCGGCTGAGCGGGCGGCGGTCGTGGCGGCGTCCAGCAGCTCGGGCACCGCGTCCACCAGGACCACGGTGCCGCCGCCCCGGGCGGAGAGGGCCTCGACCAACGCCACGCTCATCCCGCCCGCGCCGGACCCGACGTCCAGCACGGTCGGCTGGTCGGGCAGGGTGCGGACGAGTCTGCGCGCGACCACCCGTCGCGACTCGGCGTCCAGCTCGTCGGCCTGCCGGAGGAAGGTCAAGCGGGACGACCAGTCGATCCCGTCGTGCGTGTGGGCATGGGCGTGGTTGTGAGAGTGAGCTGCCACACGTCGCACCGTACCCACGCGAGGTCCGACCCTCCCACCCGAATGCCGCCGCGTCGGCGAGCGGTTCGGCAAGCGGGTGGAAGTGGAGCGGCCCGCTCTCGCCGCCGCGGGACGGTGAGAGCGGGCCGCTGCCTGCATCAGATCGCGCGGGCGGCCTTCATGGCGGCCCTGCGCTGGGCCCAGCCGGCCAGTCGACGCCACCTGCGGGCGACGACGAGGCGGTGGGCCAGCCGATGCTGTCGCGCGAATATCTCCGCGTCATGCATTCGGGATCTGGCGAGGTTTTCTTCGAGCAGCATGGGGTTCCCCTTGGGGTTGACTTCGACGAGCATCGATTCGTCTGCGGTGGATCGGTACGTGGTCACGCGGCGGCCTCCTGGTCGTTAGCCCCCCGGACAACGGTCGCGGCGGGTGCCGCGGGAACAACGGGTGCTGCGTCCTTGCGCGGACGTCCACGGGGACGCTTGCGCGCGATCACAGCTCCGCGCTCGAAGATCTCGCCGCCCCAGACCCCCCAGGGCTCGTGGCGAGCGAGCGCACCGGCCAGGCACTCGGCGATGACGGGGCAGGTGGCGCAGAACCTCTTCGCCTCCTCCAGCTCCGCTGGCGCGTCGGCGAACCACAGGTCCGGGTTGTTGGTACGGCAAGGAAGCTCCAAGCCGGCGTCGGGCGCGGTGTCGATCAAGGAAGCGACACCCGCTCCGGCGAGCTCCGGCTCGGTGGACAACGTCCCGTTTATGGGGACGGTCGCGGTCAACATCAGGTGGACTCCTGTCAAGGGTGTTGCATGGGGTTTTTGTCGTTCGAAAAACGGGTCTGAACAGCACGAAGGCCGCGGATCCGGTTACGGGTCCGCGGCCTTCGTGAGCTTGGTGGCCTGACTACAGGGTGGTCAGGTACTTCGCTCGTGCGCGGACGGCGCAACGTTCTGAGTCGGGACAACGGTCGGCGCGTACGGCGCCGGCACCTGGATCAGCTGAACTCGCTCAGCACCCCACTTGAGGGCGTGGCGATCGCGGGCAGACTTCTCCCCCGCGACATGAGCAGCGCCTGCGGCCAAGGCCACCCCGGTCATCAGGCGACCCGGCGTCTCGAAGCACATGGGAGTGTTCACGACAGGTCACCTCCTCGGGCGGTCTCGACTCGACTGCTAGCTCTTGAATCCCCAGCGGGCGCTTCGCGCCCGGCCTGAGCAGGTTATGACCCCGCGCCGGACGCGTGCAACAGGTTTTTCCAAATACCTGTCGATCGAGTGAAAATTCAGCGTTTGCCCTGTACAGAGCGCCAGGACGCGACCACGCGAACGGACGCGACCGCCCGCCGGCGGGCAGCCGTCAGCGACCGCCGCGCACCAGCGCCAGCACGTCGTCACCGAACCGGTCGAGCTTGGCCGCGCCGATGCCGGAGATCGACACCAGCCCGGCGACGTCCTCGGGCCGCTGCTCGGCGATCGCGACCAGCGTCGCGTCGGTGAACACCACGTACGCGGGCACCTTCAGCTCACGCGCCCGGTCCGCCCGCCACGCCCGCAGCTTGGCCAGCAGCTCCTCGTCCACGTCCGACGGGCACGAAGCGCACCGGCTCAGCTTGATCGCCCGCGCGTCCACCAACGCCGACCCGCACACCCGGCACTGCGGCTTGGGCCGCTTCTGCAGCGGCTCACGCTTCGCGGCCGTGCGCGACGCCGGGTGGTCGTCGGGCACCAACCCGTAGAGGAACCGGCTGCGCCGCCGATAACGCCGACCGCCCGCGGCCCGCGCCAACGCCCACGACATCCACAGGTGCTCGCGCGCCCGCGTCACGCCCACGTACAGCAACCGGCGCTCTTCCTCGATCGCCGCGTCGTCGCCGTCGGCGTGCTGGATCGGCAACGTGCCCTCGACCAGCCCGACCAGGAACACCGCGTCCCACTCCAGGCCCTTCGCCGCGTGCAGCGACGCCAGCGTCACGCCCTCCACCGTCGGCGGGTGCTGCGCCTCGGCACGCATCTCCAGCTCGGCCACGAACGCGCGCAGGTCCGCCGAGTCGACGGTGGTGACCAGTTCCTCGGCCAGTTCGACCAGCGCGAGCAGCGACTCCCACTTCTCCCGGGCCGTCCCGCCGGCGGGCGGCTCGTCGGTCAGGCCGATCCCGGCCAGCACCTCGCGCACCACCTTGGGCAGCTCGCCGGTCGGCTCGTGCGACGCCGCCGACCGCAGCGCCACCATGGCCTGCCGCACCTCGGCCCGCTGGAAGAACCGCTCACCGCCACGCACCTGGTAGGGCACGCCGACCTCGGCCAACGCCTGCTCGAACACCTCCGACTGGGCGTTGACGCGGTAGAGGACGGCGATCTCGCTGGCCGGCACGCCCTCGTCCAGCAGCGCCTTCACCCGCCGCGCGACGGCCGCGGCCTCCAGCGTCTCGTCGTCGAACTCGGTGAACGTCGGCTTCGGCCCGTCCGGACGCTGCCCGATCAGCCGCAGCCGCGACCCTGCCGGCCGGCCGCGCGCCCACTTGATCACCTCGTTGGCCAGCTCGACGACCTGCGGCGTCGACCGGTAGTCGCGCTCCAGCCGCACCACGACGGCCTCGGGGAACCGGCGGGGGAAGTCCAGCAGCGGACGCGGCGAGGCGCCCGCGAACGAGTAGATGGTCTGGTTCGCGTCACCGACGACGGTCAGGTCGTCGCGCTCGCCAAGCCACGCGTCGAGCACGCGTTGCTGCAGGGGCGTCACGTCCTGGTACTCGTCCACCACGAAGCACCGGTACCGGTCGCGGAACTCCTCGGCGACCTCGCCGTGCTCCTCCAACGCCGCCGCGGTGTGCAGCAGGAGGTCGTCGAAGTCGAGCAGCTGCGCCTGGTTCTTCAGCTCCTCGTAGGTCCGGTAGACCTGGGCGACCTGGTCGGCGGGCGCGGGGGTGTCGCGGCTGGTGCGGCCGGCGGCGTGGGGGTAGTCGTCGGGCGCGACCAGCGACGCCTTGGCCCACTCGATCTCGCCCGCGAGGTCGCGCAGCGAATCGGACTCGGTGGACAGGCCCACGCGGTTGGCTGCCTGGGCGACCAGGCGCAGCTTGTTGCGGTCGATCAACTGCCACTGCTCGCCGCCGACGACGCGCGGCCAGAAGTAGCGCAGTTGCCGCAGCGCGGCGGCGTGGAACGTGCGGGCCTGCGCGCCGTGCACGCCCAGCGCGCGCAACCGGGTCCGCATCTCCCCCGCGGCACGTGCGGTGAACGTGACGGCGAGGACTTGACCGGCGGAGACGTGCCCGCGCTGGACCAGGTACGCGATGCGGTGCGTGATGGTGCGGGTCTTGCCGGTGCCGGCGCCCGCGAGCACGCAGACCGGGCCGCGCGGGGCTTCCACGGCGGCGCGCTGTTCCGGGTCGAGTCCCTCCAGCAGCCGGTCCATGCGCTGCATCCTCGCAGAGGTCGGCGAGTACTCCCGTCATGGGGCGACGCGCCGCGCCGTATCCTGGTGGGCATGGCTGGTAAGCAGGACAAGGCGGCCGCCAAGGCGGCTGCCAAGGAAGCGGCGAAGGCGCGGCGCGCGGCATCGAAGGCGAAGCGCAGCCAGATCTTCGAGGCGTTCAAGATGCAGCGCCGCGAGGACAAGGCGCTCGTGCCGTTGATGCTGGCGTGCCTGCTGGGCGCGACGGCCGCGGCGTTCCTGATCGGCCTCATCTGGGACATGCAGTGGGTGCTGCTCCCCATGGGCATCGCGGTGGGCGCGCTGCTCGCGGTCATCGTGTTCGGTCGCCGGGTGCAGCGGACCGTGTACGCGAAGGCCGACGGCCAGCCGGGCGCGGCGGCGTGGGCGTTGGACAACCTGCGCGGCAAGTGGCGCGTGACGCAGGCCGTGGCGGGCACGACCAGCGGTGACATGGTGCACCGGGTGCTCGGCCGGCCGGGCGTGGTGCTGGTCGCCGAGGGCGCGCCGCACCGGGTGAAGAACCTGCTCGCGCAGGAGAAGAAGCGGGTGGCGCGGGTGATCGGCGAGACGCCGATCTACGACGTCGTCGTGGGCGGCGAGGACGGCCAGGTGCCGCTGCGCAAGCTGCAGAGCCACCTGATGAAGCTGCCGCGCAACATCTCGACCGCGCAGGTCGACACGATCGACAACCGCCTGTCCGCGCTGGCCAGTCGCGGCGCGGCGCTGCCCAAGGGCCCGATGCCCCAGGGCGCGAAGATGCGCAACGTGCAGCGCGCCATGCGTCGCCGCTGACGAGGGTTTTCGCAGGTCAGGCCCGTTCCGACACGCGTCGGAGCGGGCCTGCGGCGTTTGGCGGGCCGGTCAGCGGACCCGGATGACCACCGTGCCCACGGCCTTGTCGTGCAGGCCCCTGCCGTCGGCGTCCCACACCACCGCCGGGATGATGGGGAAGATCAACGCCGTCCGCAGCGCGGCCCGGGGCAGACCGACCGTCACCGAGCCGTCCAACCGGGCGACCCGCAGCCCGAACAGCGCGTGACCAGGGGTGAAGCCGAAGAAGCCGACCGCGATGACGGTGATGGCGAACCAGGCCAGCAGGCTCCAGTTCCGCGGCAGGTCCGGCATGGTGAACAGGCCCGCCACCCCACCCGACAGGGCGAAGTCGACCAGGATGGCGATGGCGCGACGGCCCGTGGACGCGACCGAGCCCGGACCCGACTGCGGCAGGCCGAGCCGTTCACCCCGCCAGCGCTGCCCGGTACCGTCACCGGAGTCGGCGCCGGGCTCCAACGCCGAGCGGTGTCCTGACAGCCACGAACCGGTCCACTTGCTCACCCCACCAGAGTAAGGCCGTGCTCAGCGGGTGAGGAGCGGCGGTCGGGTTGCCCGACCTGAGCCGCCCGTTAACACTGGCGAAACACGCGGGTGATGGCTGGGCAACACCACGGTCTTAGTTTCGCCACGATGGCAGGCCGCACCACGCAGCGGCGTACAACCACGCCCCCACCGCAGCAGAGGAGTCGACGAGGGTGTTCAAGAATCCCGACGAGGTCCTGAAGTTCATCTCCGACGAGGGCGTGAAGTTCGTCGACGTCCGCTTCAGCGACCTGCCCGGCGTGATGCAGCACTTCACGCTCCCCGCCAGCGCGTTCGACGCCGACGCCATCGCCGAGGGCCTCGCGTTCGACGGCTCGTCGGTGCGCGGCTTCCAGTCGATCCACGAGTCGGACATGCTGCTGCTGCCCGACCTGTACACCGCGCGCCTCGACCCGTTCCGGATCGAGAAGACGCTGATCGTCAACTTCTTCGTGCACGACCCGTTCACCCGTGAGGCGTACAGCCGCGACCCGCGCAACATCGCGCGCAAGGCCGAGCAGTACATCACCGAGTCGGGCATCGCGGACACCGCGTACTTCGGCGCCGAGGCGGAGTTCTACATCTTCGACTCGATCCGCTTCGACACGACCGCGAACGCATCCTTCCACGAGATCGACGCCATCTCCGGCGCCTGGAACACCGGCCGCGACGAAGAGGGCGGCAACCGCGGTTACAAGGTCAAGTACAAGGGCGGCTACTTCCCCGTCACGCCGACCGACCACTACGCGGACCTGCGCGACAAGATGGTCCTCAACATGCAGGCGCAGGGCTTCACGGTCGAGCGCGCGCACCACGAGGTCGGCACCGGCGGCCAGGCCGAGATCAACTACAAGTTCAACACGCTGCTGCACGCCGCGGACGACTTGATGCTGTTCAAGTACATCATCAAGAACACCGCCTGGCAGGCCGGCAAGACCGTGACGTTCATGCCGAAGCCGCTGTTCGGCGACAACGGCTCGGGCATGCACACCCACCAGTCGCTGTGGAAGGACGGCCAGCCGCTGTTCCACGACGAGTCCGGTTACGCGGGCCTGTCGGACACGGCGCGCCACTACATCGGCGGCATCCTGCACCACGCCCCGTCGCTGCTGGCGTTCACCAACCCGACGGTGAACTCCTACCACCGCCTGGTGCCGGGCTACGAGGCCCCGGTGTCGCTGGTCTACTCCCAGCGCAACCGCTCGGCCTGCGTGCGCATCCCGATCACGGGCAACAACCCGAAGGCCAAGCGCATCGAGTTCCGCTGCCCCGACTCGTCGGGCAACCCGTACCTGGCGTTCTCGGCCATGGTGATGGCCGGCCTGGACGGCGTGAAGAACAAGATCGAGCCGCCGGCCCCGATCGACAAGGACCTCTACGAGCTGCCGCCCGAGGAGGCCCGCGACGTCAAGCAGGTGCCGGCGTCCCTGGACGCGGTGCTGGACAACCTCGAGGCGGACCACGAGTTCCTCCTGGAGGGCGGCGTCTTCACGCCGGACGTCATCGACACCTGGATCTCGTTCAAGCGGGAGCAGGAAATCGACCCGCTGCGCCTGCGCCCGAACCCCTACGAGTTCGCGCTCTACTACGACGTGTGATCGACGCGGGGCTCTGACCAGCCGTTAGGCGGTTCGGAGCGCCACTTGATCCTCCACAGGCCGAAGGCCGGGTGACTGCTCCAGTCACCCGGCCTTCGGCCTTCTCGGCTGGTCACCAAGGGGTGGGTGTGGTGGTGGCACACTCGGTCGCGTGAGTTTGACGCCGCCGTCCCGGGCTGAGGTAGAGCAGCAGTTCCAGCGGTTGCTCAGTGGTGAGGTGGCGCAGGACGAGGTTGATCGGTGGGCGCACCGGTACATCGCCGCGGACGTGGAGGTGGTGGATCCGGTCGTGTGGACGGCGCTGGGGCGTCTGCACGGCATTGATCTTCCCGGTTGGCCCGACCGGGGTTGGCTGCACGACGACGAGCAGGTGGCGGGGTGGTTGGAGGAGCTGCGCGGTAGTGAGCCGCTGCCTCCGGCTGACTACTGACGGTCGGTGCGCGTCAAGCGGTGTACCACGGCCAGGCCCTCGGGGGTGCCCGGCCAGTGCTCGGCCACCACCTCGGGGCCCGCGGAACGGATGACGGAGCGCAGGACCCAGCTCACCGCGATGGCGTCGTCCGCGTAACCCAGCACCGGGATGAAGTCGGGGACCAGGTCGAACGGCAGGGCGAGGTACGCCAGCAGCAGCCACAGCCGCACGCGCGCGGAGCGGGGGACGCGGTGGTCGCGGGCCAGGCGGGTGACCAGGCGCAGCACGTCCGGCAGCAGGCGCACGGCCTGGCTCAGCGCCTTGCCGCGCGGCCGGACCAGGAACAGGCCCAGGAGCAGCAGCAGCCACAGGCCCAGCAGGCCCACGAGCACGCCGATGAGGACGTCCACTTACTTGGGGATCGGGATGCCGGTCACGATCACCTCGCCGCCGGTGGGCGCGAGCTGACCGATGATCCCGGAGAACGTGAGCGAGAACGCGGTGCTGTCGGGACCGGCCTTGCGGTCGAGGTCGAGGAAGCCGTTGATGCTCGAGTTCTTCGCGATCGTCGCGGGCCACAGGCTGGTCGACGGGGACGCGCCGTAGTCGCGCCGCGTGTCGTCCACCGCCGAGACCGACGCCACCGGCAGGTCCATCTTGGCCGTGCTGGCGTTTATCGCGGTGACGAAGACCCTCAGGCGGCCGCCCAAGTTCTCCACCTTGGTGACCTCGACGGTGAGCAGGCCGCGTGCCTGCTTCCACGACCCGGTGAGCACCTTGGCGTCCGCACCGGCCGGCGCTTCTTCCTCCGCGGCAGAGGTGGACGGTGCCGTGCCCACCGCGCCGTCCAAGCCACCGACGGCGTCGTCCGAAGTCGTGGACGTGGGGGTGGCCGAGGTGGTCTCGCGCACGGTGAAGCTCAACGCGCCCACGCCGACCGTGCCGGCGGTGACCGCCTGGATCACCCCGAGCAGGACCAGCACCCCGAGCACGACCAAGCCGATCTTCAGAGCCGCGCTGCTCTTCTTGCGGTGGGTTCCGTCGTCCATGACGTCCTTCGTCCGGGCGCACGCGTGCGAACGTGAGTCTCCCCCAGGAGTGTCGACAGTCTCGACATAAGGAACACCAATAGTCAATGCGTGACGACCCCGGATCGACGGTCCGTAGTCCCCGGTGAACACGCCGTCGACACCAGGGCTGCCCGTCCCCCGATCGGGGCGGGCGGTTAGGGTCGCGCCGTGTCTGATGACGTCGCAACCCCCGCCCAGGTGCTGTCCACCAACATCTTCGACTCCGCCGCCGAGGCGATCGAGGCGATCGGCGCAGCCGACGTGCTCGGCCTCGGCGTCCGGGTGTCGAACCGCCTCGTCCAGGACGAGGAGTCCGACGACTCGCTCGTCGAGGAGTGGATCGTCGAACTGCTCACCTCGGTCCCGACCGCCGACGAGGAGTGAGGCAGCGAAGGGCCCCCACCTCGACGGGGGCCCTTCACCACCGCCGTCACACCGTGAGCACGACCTTGCCGCGCACGTGCCTGCCCTCCAGCAGCCGGTGCGCGTCGGCGGCCTGCTCCAGCGGGAACGTCTGCTGCACCTCCACCTTCACCGCGCCCGACCCCGCCTGCTCGGCCAGCCAGTCCAAGTCCGCCCGCACGGGCTTGGCGTAGGCGTACCGGCCGCCGAGCTCCAGCACGTTGGTATCCACAATGGACACGATCCGGGCCGGGTCGCGCACCAGCGCGGGCGAGTCGTTGAGCGCCGCGCCGCCGACGCAGTCGAACGCCACGTCGACCTTCCCGTCGCCGCCGACCAGCTCGGCCACGTTGTTCACCAGCGCGTCCCCGTAGGACACCGGCTCCACGCCGAGGGACCGCAGGAAGTCGTGGTTGCGCGGCGACGCCGTCCCGATCACCCGTGACGCGCCGAGGACACGCGCCACCTGCACGGCCAGGTGGCCGACGCCACCGGCGGCGGCGTGCACGAGCACCGTGTCACCGGACGACACCCCGACCTTGCGCAACGCCTGCAACGCGGTGAGGCCGGTCAGCGCCAGCCCACCCGCCTCCTCGAACGACAACGACGCCGGCTTGTGCGCCAGCCCGCGCTCGGTGGCCGCCACGAGCTGCGCGTACGTGCCGTGCTGCACGTGGTCCTTGCGCTGGTAGCCGAACACCTCGTCGCCGACGGCGAAGCCGTCCACCGCGGGCCCGACGGCCCGCACCACCCCCGCCACGTCCCAGCCGGGGATCAACGGGAAGTGGCACGGCGTCGTGCTCGCCACGTACCCCATGCGCACCAGCCGGTCGACCGGGTTCACCCCGGCGGCACGCACCTCGACCAACACCTGGTCCAGCGCGATGGGCGGGTCGGGCAGCTCCCGCATCACGAGGACGTCGGCATCTCCGAATTCGGTCTGCGCGATCGCTTTCACGGACCCCAGTGTTCAGGAACCGTAGAAGATGCGCTCGATCACGGCCCGCGCGCGCCGGGTCGTGCGCCGGTAGGAGTCGAGGAACTCGCCGGGGTCGACCGCGTGCCCCATCGCCGACGCCACCGCGGCCAGGTCGCGCCCGACCGCGGGCAGTTGGTCACCGGCCTTGCCCCGGACCAGCATGACGGCGTTGCGCGCCTCGGTCGCCATCACCCACGCGTCCATCAGCGCCGCCGAGTCGTCCTCGGACACCAGCCCCGCCTCGGTCGCCGCACGCAGCCCGCGCACGGTCGACGGCGTGCGCAGACCGGGCACCTCGAACGCGTGCTGCAACTGCAGCAACTGCACGGTCCACTCGACGTCGGCGAGCCCGCCGCGACCCAGCTTGGTGTGGGTGGACGGGTCGGCGCCGCGCGGCAGCCGTTCGGCCTCCACGCGCGCCTTGATGCGCCGGATCTCCCGCACGGCCCCCGCGTCCAGGCCCTTCGCCGGGTAGCGCACCGGGTCGATCATCTCGATGAACCGCGCGCCGAGGTCCGCGTCACCGCCGATGAACCGCGCCCGCAGCAACGCCTGCGCCTCCCACAGCTCCGCCCACTGCGCGTAATAGGCCCGGTAGGAGTCCAGCGTGCGCACCAGGGGCCCCTGCCTGCCCTCCGGCCGCAGGTCGGTGTCCACCTGCAACGGCGGGTCCTGGCTGGGCGCGCTGAGCAGCCGCCGCACCTGCTCCACCACCGACGACGCGTACCGGGCGGCGTCGGCGTCGGTCACGCCGGGCGCGGGCTCGCACACGAACATCACGTCGGCGTCCGAGCCGTACCCCAGCTCACGCCCGCCGAGCCGGCCCATGCCGATGACCGCGATCGACGCCAACCGCTCGCCGGCCGACCGCACCACCGCGTCCAGCGCCGCCTGCAACACCGCCACCCACACCTCGGACAGCGACACGCACACCGTCCGCAACGGCACCAGGCCCAGCAGGTCGGCCGCCGCCACGCGCAGCAGCTCCTGGCGGCGCAACGACCGGGCGGCGGTGACCGCGCGGTCCAAGTCGCTGTACCGGGACACGGCGCTGCGCAGCGGGTTGCCGATGGTCATCGGGTCGCGGCCGACCAGCGCGTCGGTGTCGGCCAGCAGCGGCAGCACCTCGGGCGCGCGCACGAGCAGGTCCGGCACGAGCTTCGACGTGCCCAGCAGCGCGGCCAGCCGGTCGACCACCGTGCCCTCGTCCCGCAGCAGCCGCAGGTACCAGGGCGTCTCGGCCAACGCCTCGGACACCTTCCGGTACGCCAACAGCCCGCCGTCGGGATCCGGCGTGGTGGCGAACAGGTCCAGCAGCACCGGCAGCAGGGCCGTCTGTATCCGCGCCCGCCGGGAAACGCCCCTGGTCAGTGCCTCGATGTGCTTCAGCGCGCCGTCCGGCGCGGCATACCCGAGCGCGGCCAGCCGCGCCGCCGCCTGGGTCGTGGTCAACCGCAGCGCCTCGGTCGGCACGTTCGCGACGGCTTGCAGCAGCGGCCGGTAGAACAGCTTCTCGTGCAGCCTGCGCACCTGGTTGGCGCGCTTGCGGAACTCGGCGAGCAGCACCTGGCCCTCCGACAGCCCGCCCTCGCCCTGCAACCCCGCCGCACGCGCCAGCCACCGCAGCGCCGCCACGTCGTCGTCGGCCGGGAACAGGTGCGTGCGCAGCATCCGCTGCAACTGCAACCGGTGCTCCAACGTGCGCAGGAACCGGTAGGCGCGGCCGAAGTCGGCGGCGTCCGCGCGGCCGATGTACCCGCCCCGCCCCAACGCGGCCAACGCCTGCGTGGTCGTGGTGATGCGCAGCTCCTCGTCACCGCGACCGTGCACGAGTTGCAGCAACTGCACGGCGAACTCCACGTCCCGCAGCCCACCGCGGCCCAGTTTCAGCTCCCGGTCGGCCAGGCCGGCGGGCACGTGGTCCTCGACGCGGCGGCGCATGGCCTGCACGTCGGGCACGAAGTTCTCCCGTTCCGCGGCCGTCCACACCAGGGGGCGCACCACGTCCATGTACCGCCGGCCCAGCTCCTCGTCACCGGCCACCGGCCGCGCCTTGAGCAGCGCCTGGAACTCCCACGTCCGCGCCCACCGCTGGTAGTAGGTGGCGTGGCCGTCCAGCGTGCGCACCAGCGCACCCGCCTTGCCCTCGGGCCGCAGCGCCGCGTCCACCTCGAAGCACGCCTGGCCCGCGACCTGCATCACCGCGCCGGCCAGCCGGGTCGCCACCGCCAGGTCGCCCTCGCCGACGAACACGACGTCGACGTCGCTGACGTAGTTCAGCTCACGCGCGCCGCACTTGCCCATCGCGATCACCGCGAGCCGGCACTCGTCCGACCGCGGCACCTGCCGCGCGGCCACGTCCAGCGAGGCCCGCAACGCGGCCACCGCCAGGTCCGACAGCAGGCTGGCCACGTCGTCGTAGTTGACGTACAGCTGCTCCGGCTCGACCACGTGCGCGAGGTCGGCGGCGGCGATCCGGCACAGCAGCGCCCGGTACTCGACCCGCAACGCCCGCACCGCGTCGGTACCGGTCAGCCCTTCGACGGCGGCGAGCAGCGCGGGCGCGAACGACCCGGCGTCCACCGGCCCGTCGTCGACCAGGCCGTGCCAGCGGTCGGGGTTGGCGACCAGGAAGTCCGACAGCGCCGTGGAGCTGCCCAGCACCGCCAGCAGCCGACCGCGCAACGCCTCGCTGTCCCGCAACGCCTGGTCCAGCTCGGGCCACCGGTCACCGAGCGCGACGCGCAGCCGGTCGACCCCGCGCAGCGCCAGGTCCGGGTCCGGACTGCGGGACAGGGCCACCAGGATCGGCTCGTTGCCCTCGCTGGGCCGCCGCCCCTCCCACCACCCGGCCGCGTGCAGGTGCTCACCGCTGCGCGCCTCGGTCAGGCCGAACCGGGCGGGGGACGTGGGGAGGCGTGCTGGATCGGTCATCGACGAACACCGTAGTCCGCCGAGGGCAGGCTCAGCCGGCCACGATCAAGTAGATACCGAACAACACCACGGTCACGCACGCGAACAGGCACAGGCCCGCCGCGGCCGTGGGCAGCGCCGTCGACGCCTGCCGCTCCCGTGCCGCCTCACGCGCCGACAGGGCCCGCAGACCACCCGAGAACAGCACGACCAGCCCCACCACCACCGCGAGGCTCACCCCGAACACGGCGGCCAACGCCGCCCAGTCGATCTTCACGCCGCCACCTTGTGCGTCTCGGCCTGCGCCGCGATCTCGTCCACCACGTGCTCGGGCCGCACCGGCTCACGGCGCGACAGCAGCCAGATCACCAGCGACACGCCCACGCCGACCGCCGCCACGGCGACCACGCCCAGCGTGCCCAGCGAGGCGACCTTGCCCGCGAGCGCGCCGACCAGGCCCGCCGCCGGCAGCGTCAGGCCCCAGGCCGCGGCCATCCGGCCCGCCACGCCCCACCGCACGCCGTCGAGCCGGCGGCCCAGGCCGGAGCCCATGATGCCGCCGGACGCGACGTGCGTGGTGGACAGCGCGAAGCCCAGGTGCGAGGACGCCATGATCACGGTCGCCGCGCTGGTCTGCGCGGCGAAGCCCTGTGGCGCTTCGATCGTGGTCAGGCCCTTGCCCAGGGTGTGGGTGATGCGCCAGCCGCCCAGGTACGTGCCCAGCGCGATCGCGATCGCCGCGCTCAGGATCACCCACAGCGGCGGCGCGGAGCCGGGCGCGAGCGTCCCGGCCGTGATCAGCGTGAGCGTGATGATGCCCATCGTCTTCTGGGCGTCGTTCGTGCCGTGCGCGAGGGACATGAGCGCGGCCGACGCGATCTGGCCCGCCTTGAAGCCCTTGTCCGTCACCGACTTGCGGGCCCGCTTGGTCAGCCGGTAGGTCAGGTAGGTGGCCAGCATCGCCACGATGCCCGCCACCAGCGGCGCGGCGATCGCGGGGGCCACGACCTTGTCCACGACCTTCGCGAAGTGCACCGCGTCCGCGCCCGAGGCGATCCAGGTCGCCCCGATCAGGCCACCGAACAGCGCGTGCGACGAGCTGGACGGCAGCCCGACGTACCAGGTCACCAGGTTCCACATGATCGCGCCGATCAACCCGCCGAACACGATCGCGGGCGTGATCCTGGCGTCGTCGACGATCCCGCCGGAGATGGTCTTGGCCACCTCGACCGACAGCAACGCGCCCACCAGGTTCAGCACCGCCGAGAACGCGACGGCGGTGCGGGGTCGCAGCGCGCCGGTGGCGATGGAGGTCGCCATCGAGTTCGCGGTGTCGTGGAAGCCGTTGGTGAAGTCGAAGACCAGGGCCGTGACGACCACGATGATCACGAGGAGCGAGGCATCCACGCTGATTCCTCCAACTGAATCGACACAGTCGAAGGTAAACGCTACCCGTCTGGCCGATGAACACTCACAACGACAGGGTGAACGCTACCTGTCTCGACGATGAACGCTCACATCAGCGGAGGTTCATCACACCAGTGGCAGGCTCCGGTGGATCGTCAGCTCACCGGCCGCCAGGCGCACGAATCGTTCGGCAAACGGTTGCCACACCTCCCGGATGTCCTCGTGACCCCGCGCGAGCCGGTCCGGGTCGAGAGCTCCAGCACGCGCACCGGGCACACCGTCCGGGTACCCCGACGCCCACCCCAAAACCACCTCCGGCGTGGTTTCGACGTGGAACTGGAGCCCGTAGGCGCGGTCACCGATGCGGAACGCCTGGTTGGCGCACTTGGGCGACGACGCGAGCAGCACCGCGGTCGGCGGCAGGATGGCCACCTCGTCGTAGTGGAACTGCAGCACGTCCGGCGTCCACGGCAGGTCGGCGAACAACGGGTCGTTCCCCGCCGTGTCCCGCTTGGCCACCAGGTCCATGCCGATCTCGGGCCCCTGCGGGTTGCGCCGCACCTGCCCGCCGGTGGCCGCCGCCAGCAGCTGCGCGCCGAGGCAGATCGCGAGCAGCGGCAGCCTCCGCGACACGGCGTGCGACAGCAGCTTGCGGACGTCCGCCAGCCACGGGTGCTCCGCGTCGTCCAGCGGGCCCATCGCGCCGCCCAGGCATACCAGGCCCTGGTACCCGTCGAGTGACTCCGGCACCGGCTCTTCGTACGGCTTCACCACCTCCAGCACCGCCCCGGCGGCGGTCAACCACTCGCCGAGGCGGCCGATCGGGTCGTCGTGGCCGGGTTGCAGCACAAGCAGTCGCGTCACCCGTCCGAGGGTAGTCAGCAGTCGCAGGAGATCCCGTGGGGGCTTCGGTCCGGCGTCGCGGCCTGGTCGCCTTCGACCGGGTAGCCCGACGCGTGCCAGGTGGTGATGCCGCCGGCCAGCCGCTTCACCTTGAACCCGAGGCGGGACAGCTTCAGCGAACCCTTCGTGGCGGCGTTGCACTCGAAGCTCTCGCAGTAGCAGACGTAGACGAGGTCGCGGTCCCAGCCCGCGGTGGTCGTCTCGTCCACGTCCCAGTGCGGCAGGTTGATCGCGCCGGGGATGCGCAGCCGGGCGAACGCCTCGGCGCTGCGCGTCTCGACGAGCTGGAAGCCCTCGGTGGTGCCTGCCCTCAGGTCGCGGACCACGTCGTCCGGGTCGGCCTCGAAGGCCAGTTCCGCGGCGAAGAACGCGGCGGCGGCAGCGGGGTCGGCGGCGGGGAAGCGGAGCGTGTTGGTCATGGGTAAATGGTGGCTGACCAGCGTGTTCTTCCCCATGCAGAAGTCCAGGCGTTGCGCGGGTCCGGCTTAGGATTCCACGGTGGAACTGGACGACCTGGATTGGAAGTTGTTGGAGCTGCTCCAGCGCGACGGCCGGATGACGTTCACCGAGCTGGCCAAGAGGGTGTCGCTGTCCGCGCCCGCGGCGACCGAACGCGTGCGGCGGCTGGAGCAGGCGGGCATCGTCACCGGGTACGTGGCGGTGGTCGACCCGCACCGGCTCGGGCTGCCGATCGAGGCCATCGTGCGGGTCCGGGTGCGCAGCCTCGACACGCCCCGGTTCCGGGAGCGGGTGGTGACGCTGGCCCAGGTGCGCGACGCCGACCACGTGACCGGTGACGACTGCTGGCTGCTGCGCGTGGTGTGCCGGTCGATGGTCGAGCTGGAGGAGTTCGTCGAGCGGGCCCAGCGTTACGGCGACACGACCACGTCCCTGGTGTTCTCCTCCCACGCCCGCAACCGACCCGTGACGCGGGACGTCTTCGGGGGTATCGCTTCACACTGACCGCGGGCGCGCTCGCCCTGGGCACGGTGGTCCGCCTGCACGCGATGTTCGCCGAACCGGTGTGCTTCGCCGCGCGGAACTGGCCGTACGTCGGCGAGAGCCGGGGTCTCGCACCCGGCACCACGCTCGACGGGGTGCGCGAGGTGTGGCTGTGCGTCCAGGAACCGGCACTCTGGCAGCGGGTGCTCGGCTTCGTCGCGGACGCGGCCGGCCCGTGCGCTTACGTCTCCACGCTGCTGGTGCTCTTGCTCGTGCTCAAGAGGGCAGCCCACGAAGGCGTCCACACGTTCGACACGGCGGTCCGCGTGCGGCGGCTCGGCCACTACCTGCTGTGGGTCGTCCTCGGGGCGACCTGCGTGGCGTCGATCGCGCGCACCACCTTGGTGCACGCCGCCGTCACCTACGATGCCGGGACGTTGGCGTTCTTCGGCGAGTGGGACGTCCCGTGGTGGGCGGTCGTCACCGGCGCGGGGCTGCTGACGTTGGCGAAGATCATGCGGGCGAGCGCGGAGATGCGCGCGGACCTGGAGGGGACCGTGTGAGCATCCAGGTGCACCTCGACCGGCTGCTGGCCGAGCGCGGGATGACGTTGACGGAGTTGGCGGACCGCGTCGGCGTGACCGTGGTCAACCTGTCGATCCTCAAGAACGGCCGGGCCAGGGCGATCCGGTTCAGCACCTTGACCGCCCTGTGCGACGTGTTGGACTGCCAGCCGGGCGACCTGCTCAGCCACCGGCCGGGGTGAACACGAACGACGCCGAGTCGACCACCGGTTGGAACCCGATCCGCTGGTAGATCGAGTTCGACGTCGGGTTCGCCAGGTCGGTGTAGAGGACGATGTGCTCCGCGCCCTTCTCCCGTGCCCAAGAGGCGCAGGCCGCCGTGACGGCCGCGCCGTAGCCGTGCCGGCGGTGCTCGGGCGGGGTGTAGACCGGGCCGATGCGGGACATGCCGGACACGGGCGCGCCCACCCCCGCCCACGCCACGGGCGTGTCGCCCTGGCACCAGATCACGTGCCCCTGCCCGGCTGCCATGCCGACCTCCAGCATGTGCCGGGACCGCTCCACGCTGTTCTCCTCGTCCGCGTGGACGCCCGCCTCGTCGGCGAAGTCGGTGCGCCACCGGCTGAGCAGGTCGAGGTCGTCCGGGGTCGCCAGGCGTGCGGAGCCGGGCACGTCCGGTGTGACGAGGTCGCCCAGCTCGTACAGGCGCTGTGCCATGTGCTCGCGGGCACTGCACCCGGTGCGGGCGGCCCAGGCGACGACGAACGCTTCCACCGACTCGCGGGGGCCGTTCGCGCCGGGGAGTTCCACGTCACCGGCCAGGGCTTCCGCGACGACCTCCGCCCACTCCGGTGCCACACCGCTCAACGTCAACGGCCACGGCGGCGTGCGCAGGGCCGCGGCCACCAGCACGCCGTCGTGCGTGACGCTGACCAGCAGCGGCGGCTCGTCGTCCGGGTCGGCGTGGTTGAGCCTGCGGTCGATCGCCGCGATCGGGACCGTGTGGACCACCGGGTCGGCGTTGAAGAAGTCGCCCGTCAGCGCCCAGAACTCCGCCAGGTCGTCGTGTCTCGTCACCTCGGCCATGAGCGGACCGTAACGCAAAAAAGCCTTCAGGGGCACCCGACATGTCGAGTGCCCCTGAAGGCGAAAATATGTTCGGCGGCGTCCTACTCTCCCACACCCTCACGAGTGCAGTACCATCGGCGCTGGAAGGCTTAACTACCGGGTTCGGAATGGGACCGGGTGTTCCCCAACCGCTATGACCACCGAAACACTATGAAATTACCAACCCGTAGGCACCCGCCCCAGACACTCTCGTGCCCGACCAGGTGGTCCGGTTCGGTTCTTTCAGAACCGCACAGTGGATGCGTAGCATTTTCATGACAAGTCCTCGGCCTATTAGTACCGGTCAACTCCAGCCGTTACCGACCTTCCATCTCCGGCCTATCAACCCAATAGTCTCTTGGGGGCCTTAACCCACAAAGGGTGGGATACCTCATCTAGGAACAGG